>CAJTRL010000005.1 GCA_910578715.1 uncultured Lachnospiraceae bacterium
ATGAGTAAAGCAGGATGTCCATATGACAACGCCCCTATGGAAAGATATTTCAACACACTGAAAAATGAATGCATCAATCTGTACGATTTCCAGACAGAGGAGGCGCTGTATCAGACGGTGGAAGAATTTGCTTATGTCACGTACAACCATATCCGCCCTCACAGCTATAACGGGTACCGCACGCCTTATCAGGCACGTGCATGTACTACTTCACATATATAAAAACGGATTTTATTAGCCGTAAGTGTTACAAAAATGCTTGACCACTACAATCACAACACTTGCGTTCAGGCTTTCGATAAAGACAAGGCAGCAGGCAAAATCACCGATGCGTTTCCGGCATCCGGGGTCTTTCTTTTCCGCCCCCAAAACCTCACGCCATGCCGCAGCCTTTCCCTGCATTTTCAGATACCTTGCGAGTATGTTGAAGCAGTCGGTAACATGGTTGTGGCGGGATGTGCGGGCCGAATCCTCCGCGGCCTTTTCCTCCCTGTCCAACAGCGGCCAGCTGGAACGTGATCCGGAATAGTTCACGGCGGCAGCAAGCAGGTCTTTGTAAAGGGCAAGGGCCTGCGCATCCCTGCCGGCTTCCTCCGCAATCTGCCTGTGTAAATCCACCATTTCCCCAAAACTAAGGCTCATGGGCAGGGCTGAATAATCTTCATAGGTCGTTATCATGGCAAGTACCTCCTGTTCTTATATTGGCCGGGGCGGGATGCCGCACGCCGGGAAATAAACGGAATCTGATGATTGTCCCACATGTTCCCGGGATTTTCCCAAAGCGGGGGCAGAAAATATGTACGCAATTTTGCAAAATCCCGAAAGCGGAATAAACAGGACAAAAACGTGCGGGAACATGGGGGGGGGTATATAGCTTTGCTGTCCGGAGTCGGACGTATGAGCAGGATGGCGGTTTTCCCTAAAGGGCACGGAAAAGCCCGGCAGGCGCGCCGGGCCGAATGTGTGGGCGATATGGAGTTTGTATGTTACCTAAAGTAAAGTTCTCTTTTTAGAGTGTCCGTAATGACACTCTGTTTGTCATGCAGTTTTCAAGGTACAGCTATATCTGAAATGCTATCCGGCAATTCATTCAAAAAATTTCATTTTAGGTCTTGACTTTTAATAGTTAGTCTCTCTAAACTTTTATAAACAGCTTATGTTTACCATAATATCATTTCAAAACCTACATTGCAAAAGTATATTAAACAATAACAAAAAACGAATGAGCCCCCTTCCGGGTTCTCATCCGCCTTTTTTTATCATTCCTAATTCTTTTTCTTAGATTTCAAACATCAGCTCTCCATAAGTCGGAATCGGCCAGATGCTCTTATCGACAATCATTTCCAGTTCATCCGCCGGCTTACGGAGCTGTTCCATAACAGCCTTCACCGTATCTTTGTAGAAAAATGCCTGTTCTTTCGCGTTTTCCATCGCAGAGGCTTTTGCCTCCACTTCCTTTAATTCGGTCAGGGCTTTCTGCATCGCCGCCAGTTTCCCGCTGACATTTTTCAACAGCTCTATCTGCATGGATGCGTCCGCTCCCGCTTCTTTTACGGCGTTCGCCGTATCTGCAAGCATCTTCGTATATTTTACGACTGACGGAATAATCTGCTTGCCCGCCATATCAATCATCGTCAGCGCTTCAATATTGATTGTTTTTGCGTACGTTTCATAGATGATTTCCTCACGCGATTCCAACTCTACTTTCGTAAAAATTTTAAACTTTTCAAACAGGCGCACCGCCTTATCCGTTGTCAGAGTATCTGCCGCTTCAATCATGGATTTGATGTTCGGAAGTCCTCTCTTTTCCGCTTCCTCGACCCATTCATCGGCATAACCGTTCCCGTTAAAAATAATTCTCTGGTGCTTCGTCATGTACTCTTTAATCAGGTCATGAATCGCAACCTCCAGGTCATCCGCTTTTTCCAGTCTGTCCGCCGCTTCGCAGAAGGCTTCTGCAACAATGGCGTTTAACGTCGTATTCGGACTCGCGATGGAATCCGCGGAACCCACCATACGGAACTCGAATTTATTTCCCGTAAAGGCAAAGGGTGAAGTTCTGTTTCTGTCGGTCGCGTCCTTCTGAAAATCGGGAAGCGTCTTTACGCCCGTCAGCAGCTTGCCGCCCTCTTTAACAGAAGTTGCAATTCCCGTTTCAATCAGCTGGCTTACAACATCTTCCAGCTGTTCGCCGAGGAAGATAGAAATAATCGCCGGAGGCGCTTCATTGGCTCCCAGTCTGTGGTCGTTACCCACGTCAGAAGCGGACTGACGCAGAAGGTCTGCATGGGTATCCACCGCTTTCATGATGCAGGCGAGCACAAGCAGAAACTGAATATTTTCGTTCGGCGTCTCGCCCGGGTCCAGAAGATTGACGCCGTTATCCGTCGTAATGGACCAGTTGTTATGTTTGCCGGAGCCGTTTACACCAGCATAGGGCTTCTCATGCAGCAGACATCTCATGCTATGCTTTGTCGCAACCTTTTTCATTGTCTCCATAACAATCTGGTTATGGTCTACCGCAATATTGGCCGTCTCATAAATCGGCGCCAGCTCATGCTGTGCGGGAGCCACTTCGTTATGCTGTGTTTTCGCCGTAACGCCCAGTTTCCAGAGTTCTTCATTCAGGTCCTTCATATAAGCGCCGACGCGCTCTCTGATAACGCCGAAATAATGGTCTTCCATTTCCTGTCCTTTCGGCGCGGGCGCTCCGAACAGGGTACGGCCTGCAAACATCAAATCCGTTCTCTTCATATATAATTTTTCATCTACCAGGAAATATTCCTGTTCCGGTCCGACGGACGCCGTTACTTTTTTTGCTCCGGTATTTCCGAACAGACGGACGATTCTAAGCGCCTGTTCGCTCAACGCTTCCATAGACCGCAGAAGCGGCGTCTTTTTATCCAGCGCCTCTCCCGTATAAGAGCAGAATGCGGTGGGAATGCAGAGAATCGTTCCACAGGTGGACTCCTTCAAAAATGCCGGGGAAGTAATATCCCATGCGGTATATCCTCTCGCCTCAAAAGTCGCGCGCAGACCGCCGGAAGGGAAAGAGGAAGCGTCCGGCTCACCTTTTATCAGCTCTTTTCCCGAAAACTCCGTCAGCATTCTGCCGGATTCATCCGGATGCGCAACGAACGCATCATGCTTTTCCGCAGTAATGCCGGTCAGCGGCTGGAACCAGTGGGTATAATGGGTTGCGCCATGCTCTACCGCCCAGTCCTTCATTTCCTTTGCCACGACGTTCGCCGTGCTCATGGAAAGCTCTCCGCCATTGTTCATAACATCTACCACTTCTTTGTATACATTCTTCGGCAGACGTTCTTTCATCTTACTGAGGGTAAACAAGTTCTGTCCAAAAATCTCTTCCACATTGAAAACTTCGCTCATTTTACTACTTCCTTTCTTTTTCAGGATATCCGAACCCTCCCCATTTTTGATACATTACAGAGCGTTGTGTTGTAATCGAGCAGGAAAGGGTTTTCCCTGCTCGCGCGCCGGGCGTCCGTCAGCTTGCTGACATATTCATTTGGACGTCCGTGTGCACAAAAAATGCTCCAAAAATAATCTTTTTGGAACATCCTCGTTCAAGATACCTTTATGTAATTATGAATACCGATTGCTATTTCCTTTATTAAAATACGCTATTTTTCCTGAAAATGCAATACCCCTATACAAATTTTGTATATTTTACGGGAATTGGGAGAAAAAAAGCGGTATTCCTGTTTATTTTTCACAAACTCTGACCCGCAGAATATCATACTGCGCCGGAACCTGTGATAATTCCAAATCAATCGCCTGTTTGGAATGCGGGCAGCTTTCCACCGCTTCGCCTTCCTCATTATACATCTGCAGCACTTTTACCCGGACATTTTCACCCGACGGTTTCATAATCTCGATAATATCTCCCACGCTGAACTTATTCCGCTGCTCGATGCGCGCCCGGCCCGACGCGTCCACAGAACCGACGATGCCAAGATAAGTATATTCATTCACATAGGTGCTGTTATCGTATATCTGGGCCGTCTCCGTTTCCTGTCTTCCGAAATAAAATCCCGTCGTGAACTGACGGTAAGTGCACTTGGCGATTTCCGTCCGGTACCAGTCCATATTCTCCCGATATTTTTCTTCCGATTCCAGATAATCGTCAATCGCCTTCCGGTAAGTTCGCGCAACCGCGGCCACATAGAGCGCTGTCTTCATTCTGCCCTCTATCTTGAAACTGTCGATTCCCGCATCAATCATCTCCGGGATATGCTCTATCATGCACAGGTCTTTGGAGTTAAAAATATAGGTTCCTCTCTCATTTTCGTAAACAGGGAAATACTCACCCGGTCTTTTTTCCTCCACCACCGCATATTTCCAGCGGCACGGGTGGGTACACGCTCCCTGATTGGCGTCTCTTCCCGTAAAATAACTGCTCAGAAGACAGCGGCCCGAATAAGAAATGCACATCGCCCCGTGAATAAAACTTTCAATTTCCAGTTCTTGAGGAATTTTTTCCCGGATTTCTTTTATCTCCCGCAAAGACAGCTCCCTCGCGGTAACAACCCTTTTTGCCCCCTGTTCATACCAGAAACGGCAGGTCATATAATTGGTATTATTGGCCTGGGTTGAAATATGGATATCTATTTCCGGGCAGATTTCCTTCGCCAGCATAAACATACCCGGGTCGGCAATAATCAACGCATCCGGCTTCATGTTTTTCAGCTCCCTGAAATAGTCCGCCGCACCTTCCATATCGTGATTGTGCGCCAGAATATTCGCCGTCACATGCACACGCACACCGTGCTCATGCGCAAAAGCGATTCCTTCCGCCATCTCTTCTTTCGTAAAATTTTTTGCCTTTGCCCGCAGTCCAAAGGCTTCTCCTCCGATATAAACCGCATCCGCGCCAAAAATGACCGCTGTTTTCAACACTTCCAGACTGCTCGCCGGAATCAGTAATTCTGGTTTTTTCATTCCTAACCCACGCCTTTCTCCCAGACCGCTCCTTCCAACACCCCGACAGAATCGCTTGCGATTCTGTCCAAGATGATTAGATTTTCTTCGGCGGCGTCTTTTGACGCCTTAGAAAATCTTCATCTTCCTTTTTTACGCTTAAAGTTACGCCGTCCCCCAACGGCAGAATCGCCGTTTCCAGCAGCGGATGATGTTTCAGTTCGTACAGGTAATCCCGCATGCGGGTATGTATCGTACGGTTCCTTCTCGTCACGGCATAGCGGGACTCTATGATATCCCCATCCTGTAAGACATTATCGGATAAAAGAATGCCTCCCTCCGGCATCAGCCGCAGAATGTCCGGCAGAAAATGAATATACTGCCCCTTAGCCGCGTCCATGAATATGAAGTCATACGGTCCTTCCAGCTTTTTCAGCCAGTCCGCCGCATCTCCTTCCAGAAGCGTAATGTATGTTTCCCTGCCCGCCCGCCTGAAATTCTCTTTGGCGATGGGAATCCGTTTTTCATACTTTTCAATTGTCGTTATCTTACAGCCTTCCGGGGCATACTCGCTCATCAATAATGCAGAAAAACCAATGGCACAGCCGACTTCCAGGATAGATACAGGCTTTTTCATCGCCAGCAGCAATTTGATAAAACTCTGCATTTCTCTCCTGATAATCGGCACATTGGTTTTCTTCGCTTCCTTTTCTATCTCATCCAGAAAAGGTGTATTGCCCGCATCAAGGGAATTTATAAACGCTGTTGTACGTTCATCTCCCACCATGCCATGTTCCTCCGACTAAACTTATTCTCCGTCCGCGCCCGTATCTCCGGCATCGTCTCCATCCGCACCATTGCCTGTATCTTCCGAACCGTCTCCATTCTCCGAATCTTCTCCGTCCGCACTGTCATTTGTATCTTCCGGGCCGTCTCCGGTCTCCGCGTCGGAAGTTCTGCCAGAAGCCGTCTTATTGCTGTCTTCTTCTGTTTCTTCCGGCTTGGCAGCCATTATCGCAAGCATTTCATCGCTCTTCATGGAAGTGCTCAGGTCATAGATTCCCGGATTGATTTTTCCGTGGTTTTCCGAGAGAAGCTCCTGTACGAAGAACAGGTTGGCATCCCGTATCAGGCCCTTTTCCTCCAGATTCTTTCCGATATCCAGAACCGAGTCGTCCGGCTCCACGGAAATGCTGATAATCCTTCCTTCTCCTGTCGTTACCGCTTCTTCCGCAAAAACTCTGTACCCAAAATCATAGGCCTTAATCGCCGCATCGTAAACAAAAGAAATCAGGAACAGAAGCACTGCCACTTTGATAATTGTTTCTACAATAGAACCCACTACTTCTTTTATGTTCATACAAAACCTCCACCTTAAATTACAGATTCCGGCTTTTATTCAAAATCCAGCTCCGCGGTAATCAGCACGTTTACCTCCTGCATCATGCGGCAGAAAGCCAGTTCCGCTCTCAGAAAATCATCCACCAGTGGATTGGAGCGAAATTCTTCATATTCTCTTTCAAACGCATCTATCTTATCGAGCAGTTCTTCCGCCGGAGTCTCTGTCTGTAAGGCAAAATTGCGCTGCCGGAACTCTGCCACACTCGCAAACAGCTCCGGCTGCTTTTTCAACTTTTCTTTCTGAAAATTGTATTCCCTGTAAATATTCGATTTTCTGATTTCTTCTATAAAGTTATCCGTCGCTTTCTGCACAATGCTGTCTAACATGCTGCCTTCTCCCTTTCAACATTAGACCTCCATAATTATCGGAAGTATCATCGGACGCCGTTTCGTCTTTTTCCATACATATTCGCTCAGAACATCTTTAATTGTAGATTTCAGTTTTCCCCAGTCGGTCTGTCCTTTCTCCAGACATCCCTCTACCGCGCCGTCCACGAGGAGCCGCGCCTCTTCCAGCAATTCGTCGGATTCCCTCACATATACGAACCCGCGGGAAACGATATCCGGCCCCGACACGAGCTGGCTGTTGTAAGAATCAAGCGCAAGTACCACAATAATAATACCGTCTTCCGCAAGATGCTGCCTGTCCCGCAGTACCACATTCCCAACGTCACCTACGCCAAGACCGTCCACCAGAATCGCGCCCACCGGCACTTTTCCGGTCACTTCCGCTTTCTCTTCGCTGATTTCCAGAACGTCGCCGGAATGCAGAATAAAAATATTATCTTTATCAATTCCCAGTTCCTTCGCAATCTTGGCCTGCGCCTTCAGATGCTTGTACTCTCCATGCACCGGAACCGCATATCTGGGATGCAGCAAAGTATATAAGAGCTTAATTTCTTCCTGACAGGCATGTCCCGAAACATGTACATCCTGAAAAATAACGTCCGCGCCTTTCAGCAGAAGCTCATTGATAACATTCGTGACCGCTTTTTCATTTCCCGGTATCGGATTGGACGAAAAAATAACCGTATCGCCCGGCACGATGGAAATCTTTTTGTGGATGCTCCCCGCCATACGGCTTAACGCCGCCATGCTCTCGCCCTGGCTTCCCGTCGTAATGATGACTGTTTTCTCATTCGGATAGTTTTTGAGCTGCTCCACATCAATCAGCGTCTGGTCGGGAATATTCAGATATCCGAGCGTCGAGGCCGTTTCGATAATATTGACCATGCTGCGGCCTTCTACGACAACTTTCCGGCCAAACTTATAAGCCGAATTGATAATCTGCTGCACCCGGTCCACATTGGATGCAAAAGTTGCAATAATAATTCTTGTATCGCTGTGCTCCGAAAAAAGCGTATCGAACGTTTTTCCGACGGTTTTTTCGGATGGCGTAAACCCGGGCCGTTCCGCGTTTGTACTGTCGCACATCAATGCGAGCACGCCTTTTTTCCCAATTTCCGCAAAACGCTGCAAGTCGATGGCGTCTCCGAATACCGGCGTATAATCCACTTTAAAATCTCCCGTATGCACGACGATGCCCGCCGGGGAATAAATCGCCAGCGCCGCCGCGTCCACGATACTGTGATTGGTCTTGATAAATTCAATCCGAAACTGGCCCAGATTAATCGACTGTCCGAATTTTACGACTTTGCGTTTCGTCGTATTCATCAGTTCATGCTCTTTCAGCTTGTTCTCAATGATGCCCATCGTCAGCTTTGTCGCATAGACCGGCACGTTGATTTCTTTCAGAATATAGGGCAGCGCCCCAATATGGTCTTCATGCCCGTGTGTAATCATAAATCCTTTGACTTTGTCGATATTGTCCTTCAGATAAGTAACGTCCGGAATAACCAAATCGATTCCGAGCATCTCGTCTTCCGGAAAAGACAGACCGCAGTCAACCACAATAATACTGTCTTCATATTCAAAGGCAGTAATATTCAGCCCAATCTGCTCCAAGCCGCCCAAAGGAATAATCTTCAGCCCGGATGCCGTTCCCTGTTCATTTTTCTTCAAAAAATTTTCCTCCATTTTCCATACAGGTCAGTATAGTGTTTCATCGGCCGATTGGCCTTTCCCCAAAAGCTGCCGGCATTTCTTCCAGTTCTCCCGCTCCTTTCCGGACGTTACCGCTTTGTAGTCCGGACAAACAGCACGATAAGACTCTATATGTACCCGTATTCTTAATAAATTTGTTTCTGTTTTCTGTTAAACTTTTCGTACGCCGTCAGGACAGTTCTATGTCCTCCAGCATATTTTCAAATACAGCCGAAACTGCACCAAGTTCCTCTTCTTCCGTCACAATCTCATAAAGCGCTTCTTCCTCGCCCTGTTGTGACACATCCCGTAAAATCAGAGCCTCTCCGTCGCCCTCTTCCGTATCGGTCACCAGAATGTAATCGACACCGCCGATTCTTGTCTGTTCCAGAACATAAAATTCTGCCGGCGCTTCTCCTTCCGCCCTGAAAATCACTTTTTCCATCAGTCTTACCTCATTCATTTGCAGTCCGCGGTTTTAAAATCGAACATATCAACGCCCAAACAGCCCCGCCTTCGGGAAATTATGCCTTTTCCATCTTCCGGCGGTCCAGATATCCCTGTAAAATAAATACCGCGGCTATCTTGTCCACATATTCCTTCCGGTTCTCTCTCCTGATTCCCGCTTCCATCATCGCCTTGTCCGCAGCCACTGTCGTCAGTCTTTCATCCCACATAATTACGGGCAGCCCGGTTCTTCGCTCCAGTTTATCCTGAAACTCCAGAGACAGCTCCGCACGCTCCCCGATGGTATCGTTCATATTTTTGGGAAATCCCAGAACAATTTCCTCTACCCCGTACTCCACAATCAGTTCTTCGATTCTTGCCAAAGTCTTTCGTAATTTATTTTCTTCTTTTCTTCTGATTATCTCGATTCCCTGTGCCGTAATCAGGAGGGGGTCGCTAATCGCCACTCCCACCGTTTTGGAACCAAAATCCAGTCCCATGATTCTCATAATCCGTACCTTTACCCTCTCCCGGTTTTTCCCTATTTATGGAGAGATTTTTTAATATATTCTTTGAGCATTTCTTCCACCAGCTCGTCACGCTCCACTTTCATGATAAGGCTCCGCGCGTTTTTATGACTGGTAATGTAAGTGGGGTCGCCGGACATAATATATCCCACAATCTGGTTCACCGGATTATATCCTTTTTCCGTCAATGCTTCATAAACCGTTGCGAGAACTATCTTAACGCCCGTTTCCGGTTCTGTCTCCACTCTGAAATATTGTGTGTTTTCGAAATCCTGCATTTTCGTAATGCCGCCCCCTTCTTCCGCTTTTGTCCAATTCCTTCTGTCTATCATACTCTATCCGCGGATAAAATTCAATCTTTCCGTTAAATTCCGGGGAATCTTAATAAATCCTTCATGAATTTCATCCCTTTTCAGTCCCGAACCAGCATCATATCATCGAGAAAATCCTCCGTCATTGTTTCCGCCAGAATACGATTCTTAAATTCTCCCTGTGCTTTCCTTCCTATCTTAATATATCGTACCGTATGCCCAATCTGATAAACCTCTCCGTTCAAAATTTTTGCTTCCTCATACAAAACTTCCTCTTTTTCCCCGGCAAAAGCCTTCCGGTACTCCCAGGACATGCGCCGCTCCAGCTGCATCAGTCTGCTGCTCCGCTCATTTTTCACCCGGGACGCTACCTGGTCCTCCATCGCCGCCGCCCGCGTCCCCTGTCTTTTGGAATATTTAAAAATGTGCATCTCATAAAAATGCACTTTTTCCAGGAAAGCCTCCGTAGCCGCAAATTCCGCTTCCGTTTCGCCCGGAAAGCCCACAATGACGTCCGTCGTAATCGCCGGGCGGTCAAAATATTTCCGCAATATTTCTACTTTTTCCAAGTATTCCCCCGTCGTGTAATGTCTATTCATCCGGCGCAATGTCTCGTCGCATCCGCTCTGTAAGGATAAGTGAAAATGCGGACATACGCTGGAAAAAGCGGCCAGACTCCGGGCAAATTCCTCCGTAATAATTCCCGGTTCCAGAGAGCCGAGCCGGATACGCTTCAGGCCGTCTATTGCATTTAGTTTTGCAAGCAGCTGCAGCAGCTCCGCGCTCCCCCGGTCCACGCCGTAAGAGCTGATATGGATTCCGGTGAGTACGACTTCCTGGTAACCGCTCCGCACGAGTCCCTTCACTTCTTCCAGGATATCTTCCTCTTTACGGCTCCGCACCCTTCCTCTCGCATAGGGAATGATGCAGTATGAGCAGAACTGATTACAGCCGTCCTGTATCTTCACGTAGGCCCTCGTATGGCCGCCCGTTCCCGACAGCTTCATCTCTTCATATTCTTTCGTATGATGAATATCGATGACCGTCCGGCTCCGCAGCGTCCTGTCCGATTCCGGAAGCGTTCCCTTTTTTCTTTCCATCAGATAGGCTTCCAGTATTTCCGCCACATCTTTTTTTCGGTTATTGCCGATGACAAGGTCAACTGACAGGTCTTCCTCAATCTTTTCTTCCCCGGTCTGCACATAGCATCCCACCGCCACCACAACGGCTTCCGGATTTTTTTTCCTGGCCCGATGAAGCATCTGGCGGCTCTTCTGGTCCGCAATATTGGTTACGGTACAGGTATTGACAATATAAATATCGGCCTTCTCATCAAATGGTACAATTTTATAACCCTTTTCCTGTAAGATTTGTTGCATAACATCCATTTCATAACCGTTGACTTTACAGCCAAGATTATGTAACGCTATACTTTTCATAATAACTCCTGTATTTTTGTGTTGTTTTGACATTGACTTTTATTGTCCCAGCCTTTAGTATTATAGCTAATAGCAAGTATATAAAGGAGGTAATCTTAATGAAAACCGTTCAGATTTCTTTAAATTCAATCGATAAGGTCAAATCCTTCGTAACTGATATTACAAAATTCGATTATGACTTTGATTTGGTATCCGGCCGATATGTTATCGACGCCAAATCCATCATGGGCATTTTCAGTCTTGACCTGTCCAAACCGATTGACCTGAATATTCATACGGAAGACGGCGCTGACGAAATTATGGAAGCGTTAAAGCCTTATTTAATGTAGGCTTACAGTACATAACTGCAAAATGATGATATGACTGAATGATATTCATTCGGCCATATCATTTTTTTTGTATCGCTTTCCTGTTTCACATGCCAGGCGTCTTCTGTCAGGAAACGATAATCAGCTCATCCGTATCTATTGCCGTCTGCACAAGCTCATCGATTTTTTCCGCCAGGTTTTCCTCGTGTCTTTTGATAAATTTCAGATTCGGCTTTGTAACCGGGTGTTTTGCCACAAAAATCGTACAGCAGTCTTCATAGGGCAGAATCGAGGTTTCATAAGTATCAATTTTTTCCGAAATATCTACAATTTCCATTTTATCAAACCCGATTAAAGGCCGGTAAACCGGAAGTTCGCACACTTCGTTCGTCACCATCAGGCTGTGCATTGTCTGCGAAGCCACCTGACCGATGCTCTCTCCCGTAATCAGGCCGAGACACTCTGATTCTTTCGCAAGATGCTCCGCAATCCGCATCATATACCGCCGCATGATAATCGTCAGTTCGTCGTGCGGACATTTATCATAGATATACATCTGGATATCGGTAAAATTAATCACATGCAGATAAATCGGCCCCGTATACTGCGCAACCTTTCTCGCCAGGTCCACGACTTTCTCTTTGGCCCGCTCGCTCGTATACGGCGGCGCATGAAAATATACCGCATCGATTTTCACACCGCGTTTCGCAATCATATACCCTGCTACCGGAGAATCAATGCCGCCGGACAACAGGAGCATCGCCTTGCCGCCTGTTCCGACAGGCATGCCGCCCGGTCCCGGAATGATTTCCGAATAAAGATATATCTTGTCCCGGATTTCGACATGAAGCATGATGTCCGGCTTATGAACATCCACCTTCATTTCCGGGTACGCGTCTAAAATGATGCCGCCCAGTTCCATATTGATTTCCATAGAATCGAGCGGATAATTTTTCCGCGCCCTTCTCGCCGCCACTTTGAACGTTTTATGCTTGTCCGGGTAAACTTCGTCCAGATATTGTACAACCCGTTCTCCCAGTTTTTCAAAGCCTTCGTCCTCGACGGAAACCACCGGGCAGATGCCGGAAATACCGAATACTTTCTGCAAAGCCTCCACAGCTTCTTCATAGTCAAATTCCGACACAGCATCCGCGTAAATTCTTCCGTCCGTTTTCCGTACGCGGAAGTCCCCGTCTATTTTTTTCAGGGCATGACGTATCTGCTTTACAAGCGCGTCTTCAAAAAGATATCTGTTCTTCCCCTTGACCCCGATTTCCGCATATTTGATTAAAAATGATGTAAACATATCCGCTCCCGTCCGTCTGTTTCACAGACTTTTTCCAATAAGGCACAATCCGGCGGAAATGCCGCCGGGTATTTCTTCCCGACGTTTCACCATAAGGTGAAACGTCTTTAGAAGTTTACTCTTTAGCTCCGCTTATACCGTCGCAGCATTGGTATCATCTCATACAATGCCTTTAGCGCATATCTGATTTCTTCTTCCGTAGTAAAAATGGAAAAGCTGAACCTTATCGTCGATTCCAGCAAATCTTTTTCCACGCCAATCGCTTTTAACGTTGCCGACGGCATCGGTTTGTTGGAAGAGCATGCGCTTCCGGCGGAAACATAAATACCCCGCTCTTCCAGTGCATGAAGGAGCACCTCGCTCCGCACTCCCCTAACGGAAAGGCTGACAATATGGGACGCGCCTTCCCTTCCCTCACATCCGTTGACAAACACATGCTCCAGCCTTGAAACGCCCTGAAGGAACATTTCCCTCAGGCGGTAGAGTCTTTCCATATCCTCATCCAGATTTTCATACATCAGTTCAGCCGCCCTGGCGAGTCCCGCAATACCGGCTACGTTTTCCGTACCGGAACGCATTCCTTTCTGCTGGCCGCCGCCGTAAATAATCGGGCTGATTTTAATATTATTGTTCACATACAGAAATCCCGCACCCTTTGGTCCGTGGATTTTGTGGGCGCTGACCGAAAGCAAATCTATCTTCATTCTGGACGGATAAATACGGAACTTGCCGAATCCCTGTACCGCATCCACATGGAAAACGATGTTCGGATTGATTTTCTTAATCAGTTCGCCGGCTTCCGCTATCGGTTCCAGCGTGCCGATTTCATTGTTGGTGTGCATAATGGACACCAGAATCGTATCTTTACAGATTGCTTTTTCTAAATCTTCAAGACGGATTTTCCCCTGTCCATCCACCGGCAGATAAGTCACCCAGAATCCCTGGTCTTCCAGATACCGCATCGTCTGCAGAACCGCCGGGTGCTCTATTCTGGTTGTAATCAGATGCCTCCCTGTCCGATGATTGGCCATCGCCGTTCCGATTAATGCAATGTTATCCGATTCCGTTCCGCCGGAGGTAAAAAGAATTTCTTTTTCATTTACTTTCAGTATTTTAGCGAGTGTTTCCCGCGCATGCCGTACATAGTGCTCCGCTTCTACGCCCTTATGGTGCATACTGGAAGGATTTCCATAATCTTCACACATAATTTTCATCATAAGCTGCGCCACTTCGTCAAAGCATCTGGTGGTAGCCGAGTTATCCAAATATACTTCCATAAACAGCTCCTATTTTGTCATATTATGTTTCTGTATCTCATAATATAGTATATGATGCACTTCTCCCAGCGGTGCTACCGCATCGGCGCTATCGTATCGGTACTACCGCGCCGGCTATTGAAAATGATACATCAGCCATGCAAGCACTGTAAATCCCGCCGTCTCCGTTCTAAGAATCCGCTTACCGAGCGTAATCGGAAGAAAGCCCTGTTCCATCGCCATCGCAATTTCCTTTTCCTCAAACCCGCCCTCCGGACCGATAAAAACAGCCACCGATTCGCCTGGCTGGATTCTGTTTATAACTTCTTTCGTTTTCGCCATATCTTCCGCAAGTTCATAGGGAATCAGTTTCACATCCAGGGCAGCGGCATAGGAAACGGCCTCTTCCATGCTCATGACTTCTTTTACTCTCGGTACAACACTCCGCCTGCTCTGCTTTGCGGCGGCTTCCGCAATGCCCTGCCATCTGTTTACTCTGGCAGCTGCTTTCTTTTCATCCAGCTTCACAACCGAACGTCCGGCCGACACCGGAATGATTTCACAGGCGCCCAGCTCTACCGCTTTCTGCACAATCAGCTCCATTTTATCCGCTTTGGGAAGTCCCTGAAACAAATATACCTTTGACGGAAGCTCCACGCCGTCTTCCTTAATAAAACGAAGCTCGCAGATTACTTCTTCCTCCGTAAAAGCAACGATGCCGCAGCGATATTCTTTTCCGTCCACGCCGTTGCTGACAGAGATTTCTTCCCCCGGCTTCATGCGAAGCACGTTCCTTACATGATTGACGTCCCCGCCTGTTATGACGATTCGCTTCCCCTGTATCTGCGACGGTTCCACAAAGAAATGATACATTTTTCCACTCCCGTAAAAATAAGCACAAACAATACCGCTCCCGCACTGTCTATCAGCACGTCCGTTACACGCCCGGAACGCCCCGCGACAAACAGCTGATGCGTCTCGTCGCTGGCGGCATACAGCGCGGCGGCCAGAATTGCAAGAAGCATCTTTTTCTTTGTCACAAACGGCCATTTTCCAAGCCATATATAGAGCAGGACCGCCAGAATCCCAAATTCCGTCATATGGGCTGCTTTCCTGACATACCCTTCGATTGCATTCGCTATCTCATGCAGCTTTTCATCGTTCCAGTCCAGGCCAAAAAAACTGTCGGCGGAACGCACCATCCGATAAGTAAATGTTTCGCTGACCGCGCTGGACTCTTCCTGTTCCTGGGCGGAAAAAGCAAAAATCACGCACATCCAGAACAGCGCCAGGATTCCGGCGGCCGTTCGGACCGCCCGCATCACGGTTTCCGGGCGGTTATGGATACCCACTCGCCCTGCCTGGTAACTTCGATGACTTCCATCCCCGCTGCCTGTACCGCCGCCGCAACACAAGTTTCTTTGTCCTCAATAATGCCCGATGTAATATAGACGCCGCCCGGCTTCAACTGTGCCACAATGACCGGCGTCAGTTCCACCAGCACGTTCGCCAGAATATTTGCCACCACGATATCATAGCATAGATAGCCGACTTTGTCCTGCACTTCTTTTTCCGTAATGATATTGCCAATCATCATCGTGAAATCTTCTTCCCGGATGCCGTTGGCCTCCATATTCTGTCTGACGGCCTCCACCGCACAGGGGTCCAAATCCGTACCGACCGCTCTTTTTGCCCCATACATCAGCGCGAGGATTGCAAGGATTCCGCTCCCGGAACCCACATCGAGAAGCGTTGTCTCCGGCGTCAGATACTTTTTTATCTGACGGATGCAAAGCTGCGTTGTGTCGTGCATTCCCGTTCCGAAAGCCGTTCCCGGGTCGATGTGCAGAATTTTTTTATCCCGGTCCTCCTCTTTTACCGCTTCCCAGGAAGGAATCACAAGAAGGTCGTCAATATAAAACTGGTGAAAATATTCTTTCCAGTTATTAATCCAGTCGATATCTTCCGTCTCGTCCACGGTAACCGCACCCTCTCCGATATCCATGAACATCCCCAAGTCTTCAAGCTCCTTCTTAACCTGTCCCAAAACAGCGTCGGTATCCGTTCTTTCTCCGTTCAGAGTAAGGCTTCCATCCTCATTTTCTTCCACAAAGAAGCTAAGATATGCGATTCCGTCATCTTCTCCTGTTACCGGCGGAATATCCACGAACATCTGCTCCTTTTCCCATGCGGTAAGCGGCACCTTATCTTCAATCTGCGCCCCTTCCAGACCGATATCATATAAAGCGCTGATAATGATGTCTTCCGCCTCCGTTATCGTTTTAATCCTGAATTTCGTCCATTTCATTTTTGCAAATCTCCCAGCGCAATTTCATCTATTCTGCGAAGCTCCTCTTCACTGAATGCAGTGTTGTCCAGCGCTTTAATATTTTCCAGTATCTGTTCCGGTCTGCTGGCGCCGATTAGTACGGATGTTACCCTTCCATCCTTCAAAATCCATGCGAGCGCCATCTGCGTCAGGGATTGTCCCCTTTCTTCCGCAATCTGATTCAATTCCTGTACCTTCTTTAAAAGCTCCGGCTTCAGGGCGTCCTCATGAAGATACGGGCTCTTTTTGCCGCCGATGCGGGAATCCGCGGGAATGCCGTTTAAATATTTCCCGGTCAGAATCCCCTGCTGTAACGGGCTGAATGCAATACAGCCGAGTCCGTTCTCATACAGAAAATCTTTTAGCCCGTCTTCCTCTATCCACCTGTTCAGAATAGAATAGGACGGCTGGTGAATAATAAACGGTGTGTGCAATTCTTTCAGAATACGATATGCTTCCTCTGCCTGTTCTTTTTTATAATTGGAAATGCCCACATACAACGCCTTGCCTGAGCGGACAATCTGGTCAAGCGCATACATCGTTTCTTCAATCGGCGTTTCCGGGTCCGGCCTGTGGTGATAGAAAATATCCACATAATCCAGCCCGAGTCTCCGTAAGGACTGGTCCAGGCTCGCCGTCAGATACTTTCTGGAACCGCCGTCACCATACGGCCCTTTCCACATATCATATCCGGCCTTCGTGGAAATAATCATTTCATCCCGGTAAGGCATTAAATCGGATTTTAAAATCTGACCCATGCTGCTTTCCGCACTTCCGTAAACGGGTCCGTAATTATTGGCAAGGTCAAAATGCGTAATGCCGTTGTCAAAAGCCGTAAAGATAATTTTTTTCATATTTTCCAGATTATTGACGGAGCCAAAATTATGCCACATGCCAAGAGAAAAGGCGGGCAGTTTCAGACCGCTTTTCCCACATCTGTTATATTTCATTTTTTCATATCGGTTTTCATTTGCAACATACATACTGATTCCTCCTTCTTTTGCCAGCTTCTGCCATTTGGGTTTACCCTGATTTATTGATTGTATCACACAACCCGTTTATCTGGAAAGTATTTCAGCAATTTATCCAGTATACAGATTGTCGATTTTAGGGTATAATGTGAGAAATGGTTTGAAAAACGGAGGATTTGTATGCACAAAAAAAGAATTGCGTTGTTGATGGCTTCTCTTTTGTTTACCGCCGCCTGCTTGTCCGGCTGCGGTGAAGAGGAACAAAAGCTGGAAGTCAAAGAGCCTGAAATTATAGTAGTCGGAGAAAATAATACGGACGAAGCGGAGGATGTACAGGCTCCTGCGCCCGAAGAGGTTCAGGAGGAGCTTACAACAGCTTATCCGGTTGTAAAGGAAGAACGGGAATCCGTAAACGGACAGATACAAAGTTATCTGACCGGACAATGGATTAATGAAGAAATTGCAACGAGAAGGCCAATTGCGGTTATGATTCCCAATAACAAACCGGCAATGCCTCAATACGGGCTTTCCAAAGCCGCTATTATCTATGAGGCTCCCGTTGAAGGCCGTATCACAAGACTGATGGCCGTTTTTGAAGATTTTGACGAACTCGACCGCATCGGGCCCGTCAGAAGCAGCCGGGACTACTTCCTTTATACGGCAATGGGCTATGAAGCTATCTATTGTAACTGGGGTCTCGCCGTACCTTATGTGGAAGAACTGATTAACCGGGATGACGTTTACAATGTCAGCGCTGCGGTAACGGGGATTCATAATCCCGCGGACGAAGCGTACGACCGTGTAAGCCGCGGCAGCGGATATGCGCTGGAATTTACCGGCTACCTGATGATTGACGGACTGATGAAAGCGGTGGACAGGCTCGGCTATGACTGGAACTATGATGACGCCTATGTCCGCCCGTTCCTCTTTGTCGCAGACGGCTCTTTTGCGGACTATGCCGATAAAGAATCAGCTACCCTTATCTATCCGGGCGGAGAGTCGGGCAGCAATGCGAGCGGTTACGGTTCCTATCATCCGTACTTTGAATATCACGAGGACGACCACCTGTATTACCGATATCAGGACGGTAAAAAACAGATTGACGAATACACCGGCGGCCAGCTGACCGTTTCCAACGTCATTTTCCAGTACTGTCATGGAGAAGTCCGTGACGACCATGATTATCTGGCTTTTGGCGTACATGGTGAAGGCGAAGCGATTGTCTTTACAGGCGGTAAGGTTATCAAAGGAACATGGAAACGGCTTGACGGCGATTTTACACCCGCCCGTTTTTATGACGAGAACGATGAGGAAATCATTATGAATCAGGGGTCTACCTGGATTTGTAATATCTGGGATGACGATGAATACACGCAGTGTATAGAATGGAAATAAGCCGAAAATGCTTCTTAACTGGAAGAACGCCGCAATGCGGCGTTCTTTTCGATTTTTATACCGTTACTTTCTAAACCTCTTCTTCCCTTTCGGCGGTTCTTCTCCGCCGGAAGTCTGCTGTTTCACAGCGTTCAATGTATTCCCGGTCTGCTCATCAAACTGCTTCAGAAGGTCTTTTGCCTCACGGGACATTTTATCGGGCACCTGTACGACAAGCGTTACATAATGGTCTCCCCGTATGTCTTTGCTGCGCAATGACGGGACGCCCTTCCCTTTCAGCCGGACTTTCGTATCCGTCTGCGTGCCAGGCTTCACATCATAGATGACCTTGCCATCCACCGTGTCAATCATGATTTCACCGCCAAGCGCCGCAACCGCAAAGGACATCGGAACCGTCGAGTAAATATTCGTTTCCTGCCTCTGGAAAATCGGATGCCGTCCGACAATTACTTCTACCAGCAAATCGCCTCTCGGCCCGCCATTCGTTCCCGGCTCTCCCTTATCTCTGATTCTGACGCTCTGGCCATTGTCAATCCCGGCCGGAATCGATACCTGGATTTTCTTTTTATTAGCTATATATCCCGTTCCATAACAATCCGGGCATTTCTCTTTAATAATCTTACCGGTTCCGTGGCAGTCCGGACAGGTCTGGACACTTCTGGTCGTCCCGAAGAAAATCTGCTGTGTAAATACAACCTGGCCTTTTCCGCCGCATTTCGGACAGGTTTCCGGACTGGTTCCCGGCTTTGCGCCGCTTCCGCGGCACGTCGTACACTCATCCTTCAACGTCAGCTCTATTTCTTTATCAACACCGAAAATCGCCTCTTCAAAAGTAATCCGCACGCTGGTACGAATATTAGCGCCTTTCATCGGGCCGTTTCCTCTGCTTCCTCTCCGGCCGCCGCCGCCAAAGAAGTCTCCAAAGATATCTCCGAAAATATCCCCGAAATCCATACTGTTGAAATCAAAGCCGCCAAAACCGCCTGCTCCGCCGCCTTCAAAAGCAGCGTGGCCGTACTGGTCATACTGTCTTCTCTTTTCAGGGTCGCTTAACACGGCGTATGCTTCTGAGGCTTCTTTGAACTTCTTCTCTGCTTCCGCATCGCCGGGATTCATATCCGGATGATATTTTTTTGCAAGCACTCTGTATGCCTTTTTAAGCGCCGCATCATCGGCATTCTTATCAACGCCAAGAACTTCATAATAGTCTCTTTTCTGCTCTGCCATGTCTCTATCCTCCAAGACTCACCACATCAAATTTCTCCACAGCCCGGAAGAATGCCCTAAAAGGGCATTCTTCCAAGCGAAATTTAGAAGTTCTTAAACCTCTCTGTAATCTCCGTCTACAACATCGTCCGCAGCTCCTGTATCTGTGCTGCTCTGCGCATCTGCCGCGCCCATATCCGGTGCCGCACCCTGTTGTGCCTGCTGCATATTCTCGTACATCTTCGTGAACAGGGACTGTGCGGAATTTGTCAGCTTTTCTTTGGCCGCCTTTAATTCATCAATCTGGCTGTCGCTCATTTCCTGGTCTTTGGTCTTTTCCAGAATGTCCTTGACCGCCTGTAAATCGGCTTCCACGCCGGCTTTTTCGGAAGCGTCAATCTTATCTCCAACCTCGCTTAACGCCTTTTCTGTCTGGAATACGAAGGAATCCGCTTCATTTCTCGTATCGATTGCTTCTTTTCTCTTCTTATCCTGCGCTTCATACTCCGCAGCTTCTTTTACCGCTCTGTCGATTTCGTCATCGGACATATTGGAGCCCGCCGTAATCGTAATGTGCTGTTCTTTGCCCGTTCCCAAATCTTTGGCAGATACATTTACGATGCCGTTCGCGTCGATATCGAATGTAACTTCAATCTGCGGAACGCCCCGCATTGCCGGCGGAATACCGTCCAGTCTGAACTGGCCGAGAGACTTGTTATCCTTCGCAAACTGTCTTTCACCCTGTACGACATTGATATCAACCGCCGTCTGATTATCCGCCGCCGTTGAGAAAATCTGGCTCTTCTTGGTCGGAATCGTGGTATTTCTTTCAATCAGTCTTGTTGCTACGCCGCCCATTGTCTCGATGGAAAGGGAAAGCGGCGTTACGTCGAGCAGCAGAATTTCGCCTGCGCCTGCATCGCCCGCCAGTTTACCACCCTGAATGGAAGCGCCGAGCGCAACACACTCATCCGGGTTCAGGCTCCTGTTCGGCTCGTGTCCGGTCAGCTGTTTTACTTTCTCCTGAACAGCCGGAATACGGGTGGAACCGCCGACTAACAAAACTTTGCCTAAATCGGAATTGGTAAGTCCCGCGTCTTTCATCGCATTCTGCACAGGAATTGCCGTTTTTTCTACCAAATCATGTGTCAGTTCATCAAATTTAGCTCTTGTCAGGTTCATGTCAAAGTGCTTCGGTCCTTCTGCCGTCGCCGTAATGAAAGGCAGATTGATATTCGTTGTCGTAGCGGAGGACAATTCCTTCTTCGCTTTCTCCGCCGCTTCTTTCAATCTCTGCAGCGCCATCTTATCTCCTGATAAGTCAACGCCCTCCTGTGCTTTAAACTCTTTCAGCATCCAGTCGATAATTTTCTGGTCGAAGTCGTCGCCGCCAAGATGGGTATCGCCGTTGGTTGCGAGAACCTCGATAACGCCGTCGCCGATTTCAATCAGGGAAACATCGAACGTACCGCCGCCCAGGTCGTATACCATGATTTTCTGTTCTTTTTCATTATCCAGGCCGTACGCCAGAGCCGCCGCCGTAGGCTCGTTAATAATACGCTTTACATCCAGACCCGCAATTTTACCGGCGTCTTTGGTCGCCTGTCTCTGCGCATCGTTGAAATATGCCGGAACCGTAATAACGGCTTCCGTTACTTTTTCGCCGAGGTAGTTTTCCGCATCGGCTTTCAGCTTCTGAAGAATCATCGCGGAAATCTGCTGCGGAGAATATTTCTTGTCGTCGATGGTACGTCCTCTGTCCGTACCCATATCCCTTTTAATAGACGCAATCGTCTTATCCGCATTGGTAACAGCCTGACGTTTTGCCGGCTCTCCGACAAGTCTTTCTCCCGTCTTCGTAAACGCCACAACAGACGGTGTTGTTCTCGCGCCTTCCGTATTGGCGATAACCGTCGGTTTACCGCCTTCCATAACTGCTACACAGCTATTTGTTGTTCCTAAGTCAATACCTATAATCTTGCTCATCTCCAAGCCCTCCTATAAAATTTATATCATCATTAATTGTTTAAATAATAACCTGTTATAACAACTTCCCACATCCCCGGAAGAATGGCTGCAAGCCATTCTTTCAGCTAAAACTTAGAATTTCTTAGATGCTGTCCTTTAGCATCTTAGAAATTCTTTTTAGCATACGACTGCCACCATACTATGCCGTACCACACTGTCGCGGTAAGTATATCCTTTCTGAAGTTCCTGTGCCACGATGCCGGATTCATATTCCTCGCTTTCCACCTGCATAACCGCATTGTGAAATTCCGGGTCAAATTCTTTACCGACCGCTTCAATCGGCTTAACGTCTATGGATTCCAGCTCCGTCAGGATTTGTTTATAAATCATTTCCATGCCCTGTACGAAGGCGTCTCCCTTCTCGCTTTCCGGCACAGCCGCCAGGCCTCTTTCAAAATTATCTACGACCGGAAGAATTTTCTCGATAACGCTCTTTGCTCCTGTTTCAAACATCGCCGACTTTTCTTTTTCCGTGCGCTTACGGAAATTATCAAATTCAGCCATCTGGCGCTTTACTCTGTCTTCGAGCTCTTCGATTTTCGTTTTCAGCGCATCCTGTTTCTTATCCGCTTTTTCTTTTTTCTTTTTCTCTTTTTTGGACGCCTTAAAATCTTCTTTTGAATCTGCAGCGTCTTCCGGCTCCTCTGTTTCCTGATTCAATTCCTCGGAAACAGGCATTTCTCCTCCGGCCTTCTCTTCGGGAATCTCCTCATTCACGCTTTCTGTTTCCACATCTTCTGCTTCTACATTTCCCTTTTCCGCGTCTTCGCTTTCCATTCCATTTTTCAAATTTTCCATTTCATTTCCCAGTTCTTTCTCTGCCACAGTTTTCATCCCTTTCTTTCGCCATATTCTCAGCTATTTTCTGTATAAGTCATCCAACTGGCTTTTCAGCATTTTCAAATTGTGCACTACTTTTTCATAATCCATACGTCTCGGACCGATGATTCCAATCGTTCCTTTCATGCCCTCGTCCAGTTCATAAGTCGCCGTCACAACACTGCAGTCTTTCATGCTCTGAATCGGCGTTTCGTTTCCGATATAGACCTGTATTCCCGTGTTCTCGTCCGCGAGGTTTTCCTGTACGAGTTCATTCAGGAACTGCTTTTCTTCAAAAGTCGTAATTAACTCGCTGGCCCGCTGGTTATCGGAAAGCTCCGGGTATTTGAAAAAGTTCTTCGCGCCGCTCGTATATATTTCCAGGTCTTCATCGGCTTTAATCGCTTCTGCAACGGCGTCTATGACGTCGGCCACAATTTCGCTGTGGATTCCCGCCTGCTGCTTCATCGCCGCTATCATGCCGAGGTTGATTTCTTCCAATGAAAGGCCGTTTAAATGCGTATTCAGCAGAATATTCAGTTTTAATAATGTTTCCTCATGCAGTTCTTCCGAAACGGGCAGTATGGAATTTTTGATTACATTTCCTTCCACAACGATAACTGCCAGAATCTGATTCGCATCCACACGGGAAAGCTGGATAAATTTCAGCTTGTTGCGGTGATATTGCGGAGCCGATATCATCGCTGCGTATTCCGTATTATTCGCAAGAAGCCTTGCCGCCTGTTTTAAGAGATGTTCCATCTTGTCTTCTTTTTCAAGAAGCATCCCTTTCATCTCTTCGACTTCCCGCTCCTTCTCCTCCATCATCCTGTCTACATAAAGTCTGTATCCTTTGTCTGATGGAATACGGCCGGCCGATGTATGAGGCTGTATAATATAACCCAGTTCCTCCAAATCTGCCATTTCGTTTCTGATGGTGGCGGAACTCAGATTCAAATCGGTATACTTGGAAATTGTTCTGCTTCCAACCGGTTCTCCCGTTTCCAGATAGTTCCGAATGATGGCCTGCAATATTTTGTATTTTCTTTCATCCATCTGCATACCATTTTCTCCTGTTGTTAGCACTCAACTCCTTAGAGTGCTAACATGTTCTAGTGATAAGTTATCACTTCACTATTTAATTGTCAACCTATCTTCCTAAAAAAATTATGAAAAAAATATTAAAAAAGCAACCGGTACAAGTTCATCGCTTTAACCAGTTGCTTTTATTGTGCTCACTTTTACGCAGTCAAATCCTTACAGATTGAAATCGCCGCGCTCTTCATCGTTGATAACATAGTATACTTTGTTCTCTTCAGGTTTTACATAAAGCTCAACCGTTTTGAAATCCGCCGGATTTTTGTGCAAATCATACTCCCAGATATCCTTTGCGGTTTTCACCAGTTTTTCGGTTGTATAAGTGTTTCCTGCAAACTGTATTTCAATAGTTGATTTTACTGCCGGTTTTCTTCCTGCTGTTTTTGCCGTTGTTTCCTTCTCCGCTGTCTTCTTTGCAACCGTTTTCTTTACCGTAGTCTTTTTCTCCGCCGCTTTTTCTGCTGCAGGTTTTCTGCCGGGTTTCTTTTTCTCGGTCTTCGGTGCCTCTTTTACTGCTTCTGTTTTTGCAACTGCAGCCAGAGCTGCTTCCGGTTTTTCAGCCGTTTTCCCGGCTGTTGCTTTCTTTGCTTCTGCCATGAATTCTCCTCCCATGTATTCATTCAAACTTTTATTTATGCAGCAATCATCTAGTTCAATATCTTATAATCTACTGATTTATATAATATTTATATACTATCACTTGATTACAGAGCAATTTTACCCCAAAGCATTCTGCCTTGTCAACCAACAAACTGTCACAAATCCCTTATTATTTCAACACATTTATATGCGAAATGCTGTAAAAATCAACAAAAAACGAAATAAATCAGGACGATGGCGCCCAAAATGATGCGGTACCAGCCAAATACCTTAAAATCGTGCTTTTTGATATAACCCATCAAAAAACGGATAACAAGCACGGATACGAGGAATGCAACGACCATGCCGACGAACAGAATGGTCAGCTCCGTTCCCGTAAAAGAAAACCCAAACTTGACGATTTTCAGTAAACTCGCTCCAAGCATGACCGGAATTGCAAGAAAAAAAGTAAACTCCGCGGCAACGGTTCTCGATACGCCAAGCAGAAGCGCTCCGACGATTGTTGCGCCGGAGCGGGACGTTCCCGGAAAAATCGCAGCAATCAGCTGAAATATGCCAATCATTAATGCAGTCCTGTATGTAATCTGCTCCAGACTCGTGATGTGGGGCCGCATATTTTTATTGCGGTTCTCAATAACGATGAATGCCACACCAAACACAATCAAAGCCATCGCAACGCACCACGGATTATAAAAGAGCGCGTCGAACACATCGTCAAAAGCAAGGCCGATAACCGCCGCCGGAATACAGGCAACGATGATTTTAAACCAGAGGGTGAAAATATCTTTTTTGATAAAAGGCTTGCTGCGGTTCTTCAATTCAAATGGAAAAATCTTATTCCAGAACAGCAGAACCACCGCCAGAATTGCGCCAAGCTGTATCACGACGAGAAACATTTCCCAAAATTCTTCCGATACATCGAGCGTAACAAACTCGTTTAATAAAATCATATGCCCCGTACTGCTGACCGGCAGCCATTCCGTAATGCCCTCCACAATGCCGAACAAAATTGCTTTCAAAATTTCCAACATGATTACTCCTCCAGATATTCCAATAAGTCAATATAACATTCTTCCGCGTCTTTATACCCTTCCTGATAAAGCGCTTCCAGTCTGGCCCGGTCTTTCTCGATACGGCCTACGTTACTTTTATGCTTCGGACGGATAATAAATGCTTTCCCCTGTTCCTTTAATTCTCCTATATATTGTACCGTTCCGTTATAAGCAATATGCCGCTCCCGCATACGCTCATATACTTTCGGATAACGCAGATACCGTGCTTTTATCATGGCAAGTTCCGCCATGCCCGAAGGCTGTCTGATATAGCCTTCCTCTTTTGTCATAATAATCACATTTCTGACATTGCCGTCCTGTATGGAACGTCTGACCGGAATGGAATCCGCAATGCCCCCGTCCAGATAAAGTCCTCCGCCGATTCTGACATTTCTGGAAACAAGCGGCATGGAGCTGGATGCCTGAACCGCCGCAATATCCCGGTGCATCTCCTCGAGCCGTATATACTCCGCTTCGCCCGTTACGATATTGGTCACAACCGCATAGGCTTTCCCCGGATATTTCTCAAACGCATCATAGTCGTAAGGGTCAAGATAATCCGGTATCAGTCCGTAACACATATCCGCCCCAAACAGATTTCCGGTAAACAAAAGGCTTTCCACGCTGCAGTACGCCTTCTGCCCCAAATACTCCACATTGGTGCGATACGCCCTTTTTCGCTGCTTCGACAAATAACTGCACATACAGCATGCTCCCGCAGATACGCCGTAACAGCTCGAAAATTCGATATCCTTATCCAGGAAAAAATCCAACACGCCGGCGGTATAAATTCCTTTCATGCCGCCGCCTTCCAAAATCAGTCCAGCCTGATACATCATTCATTCCCCTTCTTTCTGCTTTTCAACATGATATCCGCTGCGGATACTGCTCCCGCACAAACTTCCGAAATGCGGGAAGAGAACGCTCCACCTTCTCCGTATCGATACAGTATGCCAGCCGGAAGTAACCGGGCGCCCCAAAGGTATCTCCGGGCACAAGAATCAGGTCATACGCCTTTGCCTTTTCACTAAAAGCTATGGCGTCCTCCTCCAGCGCTTTCGGGAACATATAAAAAGTACCGCCCGGTTTCACGCATTCAAATCCGAGAGAAGTCAGTTCCTTATATAATATGTTGCAGTTTGTTTCGTATACGGATAAATCCGCCGTCAAATCCAATACTTCCGCGACGGCGAGCTGAATGATGGACGGCGGACAGTTATGTCCGGTCCCTCTCGAAATCTGCGCGCACATATTCGTAATATATTCCGCATCGGTGCATGCCGGATTGACCGCCACATAACCGATTCTCTCTCCCGGAAGGGAGAGGGATTTAGAATAGGAATAACAGGACAGGGAATTGTTGTAAAAACCCGATACATATGGTGCATCCGTGCCCTCAAACACAATTTCCCTGTATGGTTCGTCGGAAATCAGGAAGATATCATGTCCGTATTCTTTTTCCTTCGCCGCCATGATTTCCGTCAGCTTCCGGACGGTGTCCGTCGTATAAACAACGCCGGAAGGATTGTTCGGCGTATTGATGAGGACCGCCATCACTTTTTCCGTCAGCATTTCTTCAAACAGCTGAAAATTGATTTGAAAATCTTCCGTATTGGCCGGTACAACCTTCAAAACGGCCCCGCTCAGATTGATATAAGGCTGATATTCCGGAAAATAAGGCGCAAAAGTCAAAACCTCATCCCCCGGCTGCGTAACGCATCTTACCGCATGGGCAATGGCTCCCGCCGCCCCCGTCGTCATAAAAATATGATTTCCCGTATATTGCATGCCAAACCGCTTATTTAACGACTGCGCAACCTTCTCCCGTACCGCCGGAATGCCGAGACTCTGGCTGTACCCATGCAGCTCCATCGGGTCATGGTTCTGTAAAAGCTCTATCATCACGTCCGTAAATTTCTGCGGAGTAGGAACCGACGGATTTCCGAGGCTGAAATCAAACACATTCTCATAACCGATTTCTGCCCCTCTCGCCGTTGCGAACTCCGACAACTGTCTGATGACAGACTTTCCTTTTAACATATCCTTATATTTCTGTACTATCATATTCGTTCTTCCTCCCCGTTTACTATTCCGCTCATCTGTCTGCCTCAGCAGACATTTCATTCAAAGGTTAAAATCTCTGATTTTCAGCATTCTTCCGCCCAGCTTAACGCGCATTTTACGGCTTTTTCCCAGCCTTTCAGCAGTTTTGCCCGCTTCTCTTCTTCCATAGAAGCCTCAAACGTTCTGTCCAGCTGCCAGTTCGCACAGATTTCTTCCCGGTCCTTCCAGTAGCCCACCGCCAGACCAGCCAGATAAGCCGCGCCGAGAGCCGTCGTTTCAATACAGCTCGGCCGATGCACAGTCTGCCCGATAATATCCGCCTGGAACTGCATCAGAAAGTTGTTGGCGCTGGCTCCGCCGTCCACCTTTAATTCCTGTAAAGGCATTCCAGCGTCTTCTTCCATTGCCGAAAGCACATCCGCCGTCTGATAGGCGATGGATTCCAGCGCGGCCCTGATAAAATGCTCCTTTTCACAGCCTCTTGTAATTCCCACGATAGTGCCCCTCGCATAGGGATTCCAGTAAGGTGCACCCATTCCCGCAAATGCGGGGACAATATATACGCCGTCCGTATCCGTAACGTCCTGCGCATATTTCTCCGATTGTCCGGATTCTCTTATCATCCGCATACTGTCGCGCAGCCACTGAATTGCCGCGCCCGCTACGAATACGCTTCCTTCCAGCGCATACTCGACTTTATCCCCAATACTGGCCGCAATCGTCGTCAGCAGCCCGTTCCCGGATGAAATGGCCTTTTCGCCCGTATTCATCAACAGGAAGCAGCCCGTTCCGTATGTATTTTTCACCTGTCCCGGCTCAAAGCAGCACTGGCCGAACAGCGCGGACTGCTGGTCGCCCGCCGCGCCTGCAATCGGAATTTCTCCGCCCAGAACATCCGCCGTGGTCTTTCCGTAAACGCAGCTCGAAGGCTTTACTTCGGGCATCATACACAACGGTATTTTAAACAGGGCAAGCAGCTCTTCATCCCAATGCAGTTCGTGAATGTTAAAAAGCATCGTGCGGGAAGCATTCGTATAGTCCGTTACATGCGCGGCTCCTTTCGTCAGGTTCCAGATAAGCCATGTATCGACCGTTCCGAATAACAGTTCTCCGGCCTGTGCGCGCTCTCTTGCACCTTCCACATTGTCGAGAATCCACGCGATTTTACTCGCCGAGAAATAAGCGTCCGGAACCAGCCCGGTTTTTTCCCGAATCATTTTTTCATAACCCTGTTCTTTCAGCGCGTCGATTACTTCCGCCGTCCGTCTGCACTGCCACACAATCGCATGATAAACCGGCTCGCCTGTTTTTTTATCCCATACGATGGTCGTCTCGCGCTGATTGGTAATCCCGATTCCCGCGATGTCCTGTACGGACGCGCCGATATTCGCCATCGCTTCCGTCACAACCGCCATCTGCGAGGCCCATATTTCCCGCGGATTATGTTCCACCCATCCGGGCTGCGGATAAATCTGTGTAAACTCTTTTTGCGCCATGCTGCAGATTGCCCCTTTTTTATCAAAAAGAATACATCTTGAGCTTGTCGTTCCCTGGTCCAGCGCCATAATATATTTCTGCATAAATCCCCCATTCCGCGGACATGCTTGTCCACAAAGCATTATGTTATAGTATAATATATTTTTTTTCTTCTGTTAAGTCTCTTCCTATTTTTTTTAAATATGGTACAATAGCTTATGTTTGATTTGAACGTCTGCCGCGCGGATAATGCCTTGCAGACAGATTGGAGTGTTTATGAGTATTACAGTCGTCCTGGAACAAATGGTTATCATTATGATTCTTATCAGCGTCGGAATTATTCTTTTTCGCAAAAAAATGCTGTCCGAAGATACCTCCAGACAGCTTTCCGGCCTGATTGTCAATATTACGAACCCAGCGGTTCTGATTTGCTCCGCTTTCGACGACTCTCCGAAAGTGCCGCTTCAGACGCTCGGACTCAGTCTGCTTGTTTTCATTATTTCCTATTCCGTCCTAATTTTGTCCGCCTATCTGATTCCGCTGCTTTTAAGAGTCCCGGACCATGCCCGCTATTCCTACCGGATGCTGACCATTTTCGGCAATGTCGGCTTTATCGGCATTCCGCTGGCGTCTGCCGTTCTCGGCCCCGGTTCTCTTATTTTTGTATCAATCAATAACCTGATTTATAACATTCTCGTCTATACTTACGGACTCTCTACCCTGAAAAAAGCATCCCTGGCGCAGAATCCGGACGCGGCGCCGCAGAAACGGGAAAATATTCTGCACAAACTCGTCAATGCCGGAACCGTCTCCGCCGTGCTTACCATCCTCTTTTACCTGGGTGATTTCAACGTGCCGGAAATCATCTCCTCTTCTCTGACCTATGCCGGACGGACCACCACCTTTTTGTCCATGCTGGTGCTCGGCGTCTCGGTCGCGCAGATGGCGCCGAAGGATATTTTTTCCCATCCGAAACTTTACTGGTTTACACTGATAAGACAGATACTTCTTCCCGTCGGCTTTACGCTGCTGCTTTCTCTTTTTGTGAAAGAGCCGCTGATTTTAAACACCACCGCTCTGATGCTTGCCGTTCCGGCGGGCAACATGCCCCTGATGCTCTCCAAGCAGCTTCATGTGGAAGAATCGACCATTTCACAGGGCATTATCCTGACGACGCTTTTCAGTCTGCTGACGATACCGGTTGTGACGTTTTTTATTGCGTAGAGCTTCCGGCGGCGCCGGGTTTTGTTCCGATTTTATACAATCTGTACCTTTATCATATTCGTCGTCCCGGAAATTCCCATCGGCACTCCCGATGTGATGACTGTTAAATCACCTTTTTCCAGGATAAGCATCTTTTCCGCCGCCGCAATCGCATTCTGGAATAAATCGAAGACATCCTTTTCTTCTTTAATCAATACGGGCGTCACGCCCCATGCCAGATTTATCTGTCTGCATACTTTTTCCGTGGTCGCACAGCCGATGATATTGCTTGCCGGTCTGTACCCGGCTATCATTCTCGCCGACCTTCCGGACTTGGTAACGGTAACAATCGCCTTTGCATTCAAATCAAGAGCCGTCGTACAGGTTGCATGGCAGATGGCGTCTGTCACATCGGGATTTGCTTTCCTGTCATGATTGAAAAAGCGCTTTCGGTAATCCACATCCTGTTCGGTGCGTTCCGCAATTCTTACCATCGTTTTCACCGCTTCCACGGGATAGGCTCCTGCTGCCGTCTCGCCGGAAAGCATGATTGCGCTCGTTCCGTCATAGACCGCATTAGCAATATCCGTTGCTTCCGCCCTGGTCGGCCTCGGATTTTTAATCATGGATTCCAGCATCTGCGTCGCCGTAATCACCTGTTTTCCAACCTGATACACTTTCTTAATAATCATCTTCTGTATCACCGGCACTTCTTCATAAGGAATCTCAACTCCCATATCGCCTCTTGCAATCATAATACCGTCGGAAACGGCGATAATCTCATCGATATTTTCCACACCCTGATAATTTTCAATCTTGGAAATAATCTTAATATCTTCTCCGCCGTTTTTATCGAGCAGTCTTCTCAGCTGAAGAATATCTTCTTTACACTGTACAAAAGACGCGGCCACAAAATCCACATCCTGTTCTATTCCAAAAAGAATATCCTCTCTGTCCCTGTCGCTTAAATAAGGCATGGAAAGATTTACATCCGGAATATTGATTCCTTTATTATTGGAAACAACGCCGCCGTTAATAACACGGCATATAATATTCGTTTTCTCTACCTTTTCCACCTTCATTTCGATAAGGCCGTCGTCAATCAGAACCGTCATGCCGGCTTCAAGGTCTTCATAAAGACGGCTGTAAGTTACCGAAACTTTCTCTTCCGTCCCTTCCACCTCTTCCGATGTCAGCGTAAAAAGCTGCCCTTCCTGTAAAGTAATTTTTCCGTTCTTAAACTGCCTTACCCGTACTTCCGGGCCTTTGGTATCGAGCAGAATCGCAACCGGTTTTTTAACCTCTTTACGGATTTTCTTCACCATATCCATCCGTTTCTTATGTTCCTCATATACGCCGTGGGAAAAGTTGCATCGCGCAACGCTCATGCCTTCGAGCATCAGCTGGCGCATGACTTCCTCATTATCCGTTGACGGTCCCAGTGTACATACAATTTTGGTTTTTCCCAATGTCTTACCCTCCTGTGGTGTCTACTCCGGTTTATGTTTTCAATCTTTCTCCGATAATCTTTATTATACCGAAAAACAATACCGATATTCAAGAATACTTTTCGCCAGAAGCGGAACCGTTACAATTTGAACACAAAATTAACGCCAAAACCCCCGGCGGTGGAAGCGCCAGGGGCTTTGAATCTATAACTAAGGGATTAAGTGGATAACAGATTTATTCTACGTCCTGTAATGCCGCGAAGTCTTCTTCGCCGGTACGTACTTTTACAACCTTCATGACATTGTATACAAAAATCTTGCCGTCGCCGATATGTCCTGTGTAAAGAGCTTTTTTCGCAGCCGCAATGACCGTATCAACCGGAATCTTGCTGACGATAACCTCCACCTTGACTTTGGGAAGAAGCGTCGCATCGATTTCTACACCGCGATATTTGTCTCCGGAGCCTTTCTGAATGCCGCATCCCATAACCTGCGTTACCGTCATGCCGGTAACACCCAGGTCGTTCATCGCCTTCTTCAGATGGTCATATCTGGACAGTTTTGCAATAATCGCCACTTTGTACATGCCGGTTTTATCCGCCGGAACTTCCGCAATCACAGGAACCGCAGCATCTTTCTGTACGGTAGAAGCCTCTTCGTATACATCCGTTCCGAGACTCGTATTTTCGTTGACATCCATCGTCATCGTATTGGAAACATCCATAATACTGAATCCTGAATAAGCGGATGCAAGACCATGCTCACAGGAATCAAGTCCGACAATTTCCTCTTCCTCACTGACACGCAGACCGAATACCGCTTTGATAAAAAGGAACGTAATCGTTATCGTGACCGCCGTCCATGCCGCTACCGCCGCAAATCCAAGAAGCTGTAAACCAAGCTGCGTCAGTCCGCCGCCATAGAAAAGTCCTGTAATGCTGTCATTTCCGGGCGCAGATGTCGTTGCAAAAAGCCCGACTGCAATCGTTCCCCAGATACCGTTCAGACAGTGTACCGCCACCGCGCCTACCGGGTCGTCAATATGCAGTTTATTATCCAGAAACCAGACGCCGAATACTACCAGCAGACCGGAAACCGCGCCGATAATCAATGCCCCCGTTACATCCGTCACATCACAGGGCGCAGTAATCGCAACGAGCCCCGCAAGCGATGCGTTCAGACACATGGAAACATCCGGCTTGCCATATTTTACCCAGGTAAAAACCATACATACAACCGTCGCAATCGCCGGCGCTACTGTCGTCGTAACAAAAACGGAACCGAGCTGTTCCACACTCGTACAGGCCGCGCCATTGAAACCATACCAGCCAAGCCACAGGATGAAAACACCAAGACATCCAATCGGAAGGTTATGTCCGGGAAAAGCATTGACCTTTGTTTTGCCATCCTTGCCTTTGGTAAACTTGCCGATACGGGGCCCCAACATTTTCGCGCCGATGAGTGCGGAAATACCGCCTACCATATGTATCGCACAGGAACCCGCAAAATCGTGGAAGCCCATCTGCGCGAGCCAGCCGCCGCCCCAAATCCAGTGCGCTTCAATCGGATAAATCAAAGCGGAAATAATACCCGAATAAACGCAATAAGATAAGAACTTCGTCCGCTCCGCCATCGCGCCGGAAACGATTGTCGCCGTCGTCGCGCAGAATACAAGGTTGAATACAAAATTCGACCAGTCAAAATTTCCGTAACTCGTAAAAATATCGAATCCGGGTTTTCCAATCAGCCCGACCACGTCTTCTCCCAGAAGCAGACCGAAACCAATCAGAATAAAAACAACCGTACCGATGCAGAAATCCATCAGATTTTTCATCAGGATATTTCCCGCATTTTTGGCTCTGGTAAAACCGGTCTCCACCATCGCAAAACCGGCCTGCATCCAGAACACCAGCGCGGCGCCAATCAGAAACCAGACGCCAAACACTTCGCCGTTCACAACACTCAAAATTTCTTCACTCATAGTTACTCCTCCTCGCATACAGCAATTAGCCGATATATAAAAAAATGTGGAGACAATCCGCGCCTTCCCGTAAGCGCCATTGCTCCACATTGATTTATATATTCTGTTAAGAAAAAAAAGATGCCATGAATATTTTCACAGCACCTTTGCTCTTATGAATTGGATTGTAGCACCGTAAATTTTGAATGTCAACATGATTTCTAAAATATTTCTAAAGTTCTAAATTTTTTCTAAATTATTTTCTTTTCTCAATTATTTTATATGCAATTTCCCCAAATCATTGTGACCGCAAAATCATCCGTACAAAACCATCCGCATATATTCCATTCCGCCCGTTTCAACCGTCTCCTGATATGCAAAACCCAGTTTTTCACACAACCTTCTGGATTTCTCATTTCCCTCCGCAATCAGCGCCTGAAAAGAAGAAAATCCAAGTTCCTCTCTTCCGTAGGCGAGAATCGCCAGACAGACCTCATAAGCATACCCCTGCCTCTGCCAGGGAACGCCGATGACAAATCCCAGCTCCGGCAGGTCATAACCTTCCCGCCAGCTAAGTCCCGCCCGGCCGATTATCTTTCCGTTCTTTTTTTCCAGAATTGTCCACATGCCGTACCCGTAAAAGCGGTAAACATTTCTGATATAATCATGAACATAGGCGACTTCTGCATCCCTGTCCTCATAAAGCCCCTCCATATATTCCGTAATGGAAGGCTCCCTGTATATTTCATAAAAACTGTCCACATCGTCTGTGGTCGTCTCTCTGATAATACATCGTTCCGTCTCCAAAATCGTCCAGGGCTGCCCGGTCAGCCTCAGATACGCGAGTTCCAGCGATTCATATTCGATTTCTTCTATCCGCTCTATGGCATATTCCGCAAGCATGAAAGATTCTTTCCGGTTATCTTCATGCAGATAAATAATAACCGGAAGTTTCCGCTCCCATAAACGCTTCTGCCACAGCGCGGAATCCGTAACGAAGAGGGTTTCCGCTGATGTCGCCTCTTCTGGCAGTTTCAAAGCACCCTCCGCTTTTTCCTTTTTAAGGGCGGCTCCATTTTCGCGAATTTCACTCCGCCTCTCACTGACTGCGCTCTCTATCGATACTTCAATGTGCCTTTCTTCCAGTTCCCGCAAAAGCCCCTCCATATCTTTAATAATATCTTCTTTTTCCCAGATAAAAATCATTTTTTTCAGCATATTGTGCTCCCTGTTTATGAAACCCCTTTACCTTCTTCCCAATATCCTCTATTATTATATTAAAAAATCAGAAAGGAATCAAAAAAATGGCACAAAATCCAGTTGTAACTTTTACGATGAAAGGCGGAGACATTATTAAGGCCGAATTATATCCTGATATTGCGCCGATATCCGTCAACAATTTTATCAGCCTGATTCAGAAAAATTTCTATGACGGACTCATTTTCCACAGAGTCATCAAGGGCTTCATGATACAGGGCGGCGACCCGGAAGGAACCGGCATGGGCGGCCCCGGCTATTCGATTCGCGGCGAATTTGCCCAGAACGGCTATACGAACGATTTGAAGCATACCGCCGGCGTTCTTTCTATGGCAAGAAGCATGCACCCCAATTCAGCGGGCAGCCAGTTCTTTCTCATGCACAAAGACGCACCGCACCTGGATGGCGCTTACGCCGCATTCGGGAAGGTGATTGAAGGAATGGACGTGGTGAACAAAATCGCTGAAACGGCCACCGATTACAATGACAGACCGCTGGAAGAACAGGTTATGGAAAGCGTTACCGTAGATACTTTCGGCGTGGAATATCCGGAGCCGGAGAAAATCTGATAAATATATTTTTTTAAAGATATTACAGAGCTGATAACCTGTGAAATGTTTCACAAGTTCATCAGCTCTGTTTTTGTTTCATTCTCTATTTATTTTCCTGAAGTTTCTCCCTTTCTTCCTCTGTCAGGCGGTCGGAATGCCACCATGCGTCATAGCCTTCCTCCGGCAGAATCATCTGATTCGATACATATTGAAAACCGCCGTCGTTTAACGGACGGATAACCGTTTTATGTGAAAATGCTTTAGACGTATTTTCATTGGAATATATCGCATTGATGATAAGCGTAATTGTTCCGTCCGGATTTTCTGCATAACTTACTACTTCCGGATACGGAATATCGGGATATTCAGCCTCATAAAACCCTCTCGGCCTGTATTCGTAAGCCGCATTCTCCGACAGGTAAGCTGTTTTAGACCGGAGTGTTTCCCTGTCTATATTAAAATGCGTCATAATGACCTTTTCAAATACGGTTTCCGGTATCTCATAAACCGATTCCATTCCCAAATTATCATTTACGGTATAAGGACTGGGCTGTTTATAGAGGGCCGGATAAAAATGGTCGAATATATCATAAAAATCCAGACCGCCCCAGTCTTCCTCATTCCAATCCGTCAGAAAGATATTATTCTGCCTGTACCCGGCCGACAGGATATACTTCCGGTTCAATTCCCTGCACTTCTCGTCCAGCGGCTGTATCCGCAATGCAGTATGTTCCGATTCATCGCTTAACGTAAGTACATAATTTTCGTCCGAAAAATAATTTCCTTCAAAAATCAAATACCCTTCTTCCGTGTATTGCCACAAATCAGCCGGATAACTTACGGTATTTCTATTTTCCAGGTGTCCATTCCGGTCATACTGATAATATCCTCTGACAACATTTACCTTTCCGTTTTCCGTTTTTAAATCAAACTCCCGAAATCCTAACTCTGTAATTACGATAATTGTCATTTCTGCATTTTTCTTCTGTTTTACGGCCCCGCAAAACGCCAGTACCTGTTCTGCCCCTGTCATATCAACCTGATTTCCACTATCAATAGCCGCATAGCCATTCTCACCAAGCCTTACAACCATACGCCGCATTGTATCCAGGCTTCCCAATGTATTTGTACCTGCTGCTTCCGTATAAATATCGCTTAAAATTTCCGCTATCTCCTCCGCGTATGCACAATCATTTTTATCGGAAATATACGCTTCATCATTCGGCGGTATGATTTCAACGTCCGGCGCTTCCGGCGCCTTACCATCTGGTGCTTTATCGCTGCAGCCGGCCAGTATCAGCACAGTTATACTCATTACCATGTATAACAAGTACTTTCTTTTCCCGTTCAGCCTTACCTTTAACATAACCGTTTCCTTTTCCCTTTTACGCATCAATCATGCTGCTATGTATTTATCCATATTATATATAGTTCGTTCCATTTTTCAAGTACCGCGGCAGAATCGGAAAAGCAGACTTCTTTTCCGATTCTGTAATACCTTATCAAAATTAATGCTCATAATAAACAGTGTCCCAGGATATACTGTCGCCTTCAAATGTATATTCCATCCTATATGCCTCTAAAATACTGCCATCTACGGCATTAACCGTACAATGATAACTCGTCGTGTCATCCGAATCATCACCGAAATCAAATTGCATGTAATACCCAATTGCTCCCCGGTCCTCTTCCTTTATCTCACTCCAGTCCGCTATACATAAATCCGTCTTCCATCCATAACGCTCTTCCCATGGACGTAACTGCATTCCCTTTGCCTTTTCGCCGATATCATCCTCCATCGCTTTTTGGGCAATCTCTATCGCTTCCTCTTCGCTGATTCCGTCCGCCGCTTTCACATTTGCCTCAAGCTCCGCTCTTTTGGCGCGGTCCTCCGCCTCCCATTCCGCCTCCGTCTTTCTGTTCGTATTGAGGGTTATACGGAAATTGCAGTCAATAATCTCTAACAATTCCTCGTCTGTCAATTCCCTGTCCGGCAGATAGTATTCCCCTGTGGATATGATATAACAAAGCGTTCCTTCCGTCACGCCTTCCGCACTGTCCACCTCCTGAATCATCTTTTCAGGCTTTGCGGTCTCATTCTGATAGGACTCCTTCAGCTTGGCCATACGCTCTTTTTCCGTATCGGAATATGCCCTTATCATACCGCCCGTTTCCGCACCCTGTTTATCATTCGATGTCTGAACGGAATCCTCGTCGCAAGATACTTCCGCGCCAGTAATAGCCGCCGTGACATCCTGCCCTGTTTCTGAAATCTCAGACTGTACTTCCATCTCTTCCTGTGCGCTGGTATTCTCCATACTCCCGCATCCGGTCAGAGAAAAAACATTTACAAGCATTAAAACCACAGCAAAATCAATAACTAACTTTCGGGACTTTTTCTTCATCCTTTTATCCTCTCGTTCCTCTATATTATTCCCTGACGCAAAGCCGGAAAAAGCGTTGCTTCTTTTCCGGCTCTGCCACCTCAATATTTTCCTAATGATATGTGTACAGAATGCTTCCATCCACGGCATCAATGATATATCCATAAACAGCATGTGTATTCGGATTGCCAAAGCCTACGTCGTATATGACGCCCGCCTTACTCTCACTCTTAAACTCTGCCTCTGAATAATCCATTGCGTCCAGCAGGCATACGCCGGGACTGCCGTCTGAATATGTCATCAGTTCCAGCTCATCCGCTTTGTCGCCAAGCTCTGCCCGCAACTGCTTCTCTGCAATCTCTACCGCTTCATCAACACTGATTCCACCGCCCGCATCCTCCAGCGTATTTTTGAGCCGCTCATCTTTTTCTTTCATCTCCGCCGCGGCCGACTGCGCCTGCGGACCATGAGTAACCGCATAGCTCATCTTATGCTGGAAATCAATAATCTGAAGCATCTCCTCGTCCGTCATCTCCTGTTCCGGAAGGTTGAAAACGCCCGTTGCCCTGATATAGCAGAGCATTCCCTCCGGCGCCGCTTCCGCACTGTCCACCTGGGCAATGACACTTTCAGGGAATGTCCCGTTCTCATAGGCCTTCCAGAGCGCCTTACTGCGTTCCTTTTCACTGTCGGAATACTCCCTCGAAAAACCGTCTGCCAGCACATCATGCTGCGACTGAACCATATCGTTAAGGCCGTTCATTTCCGCTTTGGGAACGTTTTCCATCCTTTCCTTCACCACACTCGTTACGAACGCCCGTACCGGGAAACTGATTACGCCCGCTGCCAGCACAAACGCGGCGGCAGCCGTCGCCATTCTTCTCCAGTTCCATGCCTTTGTATTCTTATTTCCATATTCCTTCTTACTTCCATATTCCATCCGCTTCTGAATATTCGTAATGATATTCTCCTGCATTTCCGATGAAATGTGAACCTGCTCCATTACTTCCTTTAATTCGTATTCGTTCATCCGTTATATGCCTCCTTCCATGCCGACCGCGTCCCGCATCTGTTTCCTTCCCCGCAGCAGTCTTACCTTTACCGCGCTTTCCGTAATCCCAAGAATATTCGCTATTTCCTTTATCTGATATCCTTCGACATAATGCAGATAAAGGACTGTTTTTTGTCTGACTGGCAGTTCGAGAAGTTCTTTTAATATTTCTTTTTGTTCCGGCGCCGCAAGAGTGTTTTCTATTTCGTCGATGGAAACCTTCGGGTGCCGGATTTTGAAGCGTATCATATCACGGCAGATATTGGTAGCCACCCTTATCAGCCATGCCTTTTCATGCTCCTCATCACGAAATTCAGGTCTTTTTTCCAGATAACGGCAAAATGTGTCCTGTATGGCGTCCTGAACATCATGCTCATTGCAGAGTATGACAATACAGACTTTATATAAGGTATCGCTGTATTTTATGACCGCTTCTCTTATGTCCTTCCCGCTTTCCATGCGTTTCACCTCCTTTGCCTTAAACACGCATAAAGTAAGCAAAAGGTTACATTTATTTATTTTTATTTTCCATAAAAAAATACCGCCCTACATAATTTATAAGACGGTATTCCTCAAATCAAGAAATTTTTATGAAATTCTTAAAGCAGCCTGCGCGTTTCCATCCTCTCTGTTTACCGCTTCTTCAATATCCATATCGCATAAAACAGAGAAATTGCCGTCAGTACGACTGCCCCAACGATAGCAGACCGTTCCGTCCGGGTACCGGCAACGGCGCTCAGCGAGTTGATGGCGCTATGAGTAATCACACAGGGAATCAGACTCCCTGACGTATAAAAAATAACCGTAAACAGAAATCCAATCGCCGCGGCATAACATATCTGCAGCATTGTCTCCAATAGTTCTGCACCGTTCAGCAGGTTTACGATATGTCCGATTCCAAAAGTGAGACTTGAAATGATTATCGCCTGTCTGACATTATCTTTGCGCAATGCGTTAAACAAGAATCCTCTGAAAATTATTTCCTCTATAAAACCCACACACAGCATACTGACAATATACAGCGCTGTTTCGGGTAATGTCATATGCAGGGCAAAGCCATTCCAAAGATTCGTTGACGCTATGATAACAAGCGGGAAGAAAAACAGATACTTTCTGCCATCCGCCTTTACTTTGCATAACCCGCATTTCTCTTTTAATCCGTTTCGCGTAATCCATACCAGGAGAACAACTGCCATAACAATACTAAGCGGCGCGGTAATGATTTTGGCCGTTCCCAATGAAGTTGAAAGGTTGTCCGCAGCGCTGTACAGCACAACATAGAATCCAATCCAGACAAGAGAAAACGTAAGCTCGTTTTTTTCATATAGTTTTATCACTTGTCTTCCTCCTGTACTGCCAGAACAGCGCCTTTATATGCCCGCTGCAGCTGCGCCGCAATGAGTTCTTCATCATATTCCAGCGAATTATTGGCGATGATGCTCGCATAACCATGCACAAACAGAAAAAGCGTCAGAAAAACCTTTTTTGTCTGTTCCAGATTCATTTCCATAGCCTCCTGCATTGGCCAAATGACAGGATTCAGTTCTTCTGAGTCTATCATTTCAGCCAGACTGTCTCCGGCGACAAAACCGGACTGAAAAAGAAAACGGAATAACTGCGGTTCCTGAATCGCAAAGCGGATATAGTTCAGCCCGATGACGAGCATCATTTCTTTCCGCCCTTTTTCTGAATTTATTTCATCCATATTCAGCAGAAATTCGGTATGATATCCGTCCGCTTTTGCATATACGGTTTTTTTCAGTTCCTCAATCGTTGCAAAATGATACATGACGGGCTGTGTGGAACAATTCAGTCTCTGTGCCACGGTTCTTGCATTGATGTTTTCCGCCCCCGCTTCACGGGCAATATCAAATGCGGCGTCAATAATCATCTCTTTTGTAATCCTGGTTTTCGGTGGCATTTCTCTTCCTTTTCTTTATATAATTTATGTTATATAACATGAATTATAATTACTCTGTCCCTTTTTGTCAACAAATTTTTCTAAACATTTATTCATACTGGTAACATTTCAGCCTCCGTCCGCGTTCATAATTTATTCATATTTAATTTAAAGAAACTTCACTTGCGTATCATTCTTTAGACATTTCTTTTGCATATACTAATATCATAAGATAACACAAAAGAAGATACGAAGTAGACAGATTAATTAATACTTTTTCATAATAAATGCCAGGTAAAACCAGTTTACCTGGCATCCTCCCTTTTCCGGGGTCTTTTTCTAATACAGCAGTCCTGCTAAAACCAGCGCAATACCAAATACGATAGCATATGCGCCTGCGAGAACCGCAAAACAGATTACAATTCTCAATGCCATATTCATTTTCGGATTCCCGGCAACCGAAGCGGTTATCAGTATGCCAAATGCCGCCATTGCGCCTCCTATTGCGCCGTTCATAAAATTTCCACAGTGCAGTACCATAAATATATAAGCCCATATTGGCATTTTGGCCGGAACATACTGCTCCCCTGTCGCACAATCTCTGTTATCCAGAACAAGATATGGCTCGCTCATGCTTCTGATAACGAGAAGCGCCTTTTTATAACCGAGCGGAATTTCAAAATCCGTCTGAACAAATCCCGTCTTTACACGGTAATCTTTCAAATTTAACAATGCGCCGTTTACAGCAATCTGCTTATTATTGATATACTCCACGCAATAACCGACGCCATCGACCATCACATTCCATGTTTTCATGTACCTTCTCCTTTTCCCCTCATAGAATAGTATCTTTTCTTTAAACAAAAAGAGCTGCCACACTGGACAGCTCTTTCCTTATGAACAGTTTCCTGTTTCTTACGCTTTACCAACTGAACCGAACAGTTCCATTTTCTCTTTTACTTTTGCCTTGATTGCTTCAGTTCCGGGAGCAAGCAGTTTACGAGGGTCAAATCCCTTGCCTTCAAGGTCCTTGCCCGCTTCGATATATTTACGGGTAGCTTCCGCAAATACCAGCTGGCACTCCGTATTTACATTAATCTTCGCAACGCCAAGAGAAATCGCTTTTTTAATCATGTCGTCCGGAATACCCGTACCGCCGTGAAGAACGAGCGGAAGCGTTCCTGTCTTTTCCTGAACGGAAGCGAGAACATCGAACTGTAAGCCTTTCCAGTTTGCCGGATATTTTCCGTGAATGTTACCGATACCCGCTGCCAGGAAGTCTACGCCCAGGTCCGCAATCTGTTTGCACTCTGCCGGGTCTGCGCATTCGCCCATGCCTACAACGCCGTCTTCTTCACCACCGATGGAGCCGACTTCTGCTTCGATGGAAATTCCCTTTGCGTGAGCCGCCGCAACCAGTTCTTTTGTCTTTTCAATATTTTCTTCGATAGAGTATTTGGAACCGTCGAACATTACGGACGGAAATCCGGCTTCCATACATTTGTAGCAGTGGTCATAGGAACCGTGGTCCAGATGTACCGCTACCGGAACGGTAATGTTCTGGTCTTTAATCAGACCGTTTACAATACCCATTACGACATCGTAACCGCCCATATATTTTCCTGCGCCCTCAGATACGCCGAGGATTACCGGAGAATTGCACTCCTGTGCGGTCGCAAGAATGGCTTTGGTCCACTCAAGGTTGTTGATGTTGAACTGGCCAACTGCGTAATGGCCGGCTACTGCTTTTTGAAGCATTTCTGTTGCTGAAACTAACATCTTTATTTACCTCCATCTTCTATTTTTCTCATTCAGGCTTATCCCACCCAATGCTTGATGTCATTATACAGCATTCCCTAAAAAAAGAAAACCTTTCCATTAACATTTTTTTCCATAACACTGCAACTTATTCCGGCACGCGAATCTCCAGCGCCCGGTTCTTATTTTCAATCACTGCCCTCAGATGATTTCCGCCAAACTCCCCGTCCAGCGTCCATGCCACCTCCTGGTCCGATTCTATGGTAATCCGGGAAGTTTTGAAACTTCGGAAAGCATCCGAATGTACTCTTTTATCCACAAGCGCCGTTACAATATTGTTCATCTCCATCAGATTTGCCGGCTTTTTAACCAGCGTCACTTCAAACAGCCCGTCGTTCAGTTCCACATCTTTTCCGGTAATCCCTTTGAAGCCGCCGACGGAATTGGAATTGGTAATCATCCCATAAATATATTCGTTTTCGAGGCATACATCGTCATAACTGATTTTCATCCAGTAGGATTTGATGGAAGAGAGCCTTTTCACACCTTCCAGCAGATAAGCCGTGTGGCCGAGCATGTTTTTGATATCCTGTCTCGTTTCGTAAGATACATCCGTAAAAATTCCAAAAGCCGCTACATAGATGAAGGTATCGTCATTAAAAGCACCGATGTCACAGGCAAAATTTCTGCCGTTCACTACCGCATATGCCGCTTTGCTCATGCCGCGGGGAATGCCGAGACTGTTCGCAAAATCGTTCGTACTGCCCGCCGGCACATAGCCGATTGGCAGTTTTTCCCCACACTGCATCATTCCCGTAACTACTTCGTCCAGTGTTCCGTCTCCTCCGCTGCATACGACGATATCATATCCTTCCCGCCGCTCTTTTACGGCCCGGACGGCATCGCCCGGCCCCTGCGTCGGATATGCCGTGACCTCATATCCCGCCTTAACGAAGATATCGATGATATCAATCAGATTACTCTTAATCTGCGCCTTTCCGGCTTTCGGATTATAAACGAAAAGCATCCTCTTATCCATGGCTTCCTCCCGTCGCTCCTGTCAAAAAAGGATTTTGTGAAAAAAAGACTCCCGGATGGGAATCTTTTTTATATTCTGCCTTACTGACTGCCGCCTAAAAATTTTTCAATCCCCGCAACTGCCGCTTCCTCGTCCTTGCCGTCCGCAATAACGGTCACCGCTTCATCACGGTTGAGCCCAAGGCCCATCATGCCCATAATGCTCTTGGCATTCACCTTCTTGTTTGACGACTCAATATACACGCTGCTGTCGTACTGGCTCGCTACCTGTACGAGCATGGCAACGGGTCTTGCTTCCAAGCCGCCCTCCAATTTGATTTGGACAGATTTTTGAATCATAACTTCTCCTCCTTTTATCACCTCATATGTTCAGCAATCTCACTTAACTTCCGCAGTCGGTGATTCACTCCGGACTTCCCGACTGCCGGCTCCAGATATTCTCCCAGTTCTTTCAGCGGCGCTTCCGGATATTCCAGGCGGATTTCCGCCATCTGCCGCAGATTATCCGGCAGGTTTTCAAATCCATAGCGCTTTTTAATCAGAAGAATATCCTCTATCTGCCTTGACGCCGCCGTTACAGTCTTGGTAATATTCGCCGCCTCGCAGTTGACGCGTCTGTTGATGGAATTTCGCATTTCTTTGACAATACGAAGGTTCTCCAGGTTCATTAAAGATACATGCGCTCCGATTACATTGAGCAAGTCCACAATGCCGGAACCCTCTTTTAAGTATACGACATAATACTTTTTACGTTTAATTGTCTTCGCTTCTATTTGAAATTCCTGAATGATACGCTTTAGCTGCCCGGCCTGTTCCGGTCTGTTGCAAACAAATTCCAGATGATAACTCTTCTCCGGGTCGCTCATAGAACCCGCGCACAGAAACGCGCCCCGTAAATAAGCGCGGACGCAGCAGTTGTTCTTAATCAAAAGAGCATTTACCGGAGTATCTAATGGGATGATATGGCGCTCTTCATCGTACAAATGCAGCGCCTGACAAATTTTCTCTTCGTCCTCTTCCCGCATAACATTATTTATATTAAATGTTTTTTGCAATAATGTAAAGCATTTTCTGGCAATCGCTTCATTTTCCATATCGAATTTTATATGACGGCCGTCTTCCGTCAGGCGTCCGCCAAAGTGAAAAAACGCCGCCAGCTCCGCTAACTGACAATGCCTCGCCGGGCTGATATATGCCGCCAGTTCTTCCTTTACCGTACCGGAAAATGACATCGTTATTCCTCCATATCTGCTGCATGCGGCGCTTATGATGAACCGCCGCAGTCCCTGTGATACAGTTTCAGTCCATAATTTCCGTGGTCTTTCATATGCTCGTATAACTCGTTAGCAAGCGTAACGCTCCGGTGCTTCCCGCCCGTACACCCTATGCCGATGACGAGCTGGTATTTTCCTTCCCTGATATAATTGGGAATCAAGAAGTTTAACATATCCACCAGCTTGTCCAGAAATTCCGGTGCCTCCGGAAAGCCCATGACATAATCCTGTACTTCTTTGTCATTCCCCGTTTTATGTTTCAGCTCATCTATATAAAAGGGATTCGGCAGAAACCGGACATCGAACACCAGGTCCGCATCCGCCGGGATTCCGTTTTTAAAACCAAATGACAGTATGGTTACCATCAGAGAATTATATTCTTCGTTCAGGACAAAAATGCGGTCCAGTTCTTCTTTCAATTCTCTCGTCAGCAGATTCGAGGTATCAATCACATAATCCGCCTTTTTTTTGATACTTTCCAGAATACTTCTCTCTTTGTCGATACCGTCCGCAATCCGGCCGTCAGGCGATACCGGATGCTTCCTTCTCGTTTCCTTATATCTTTTCAGCAAAACGGCGTCGCTTGCTTCCATAAACAAAATCTCAAACAGATAACCGTTCTCCCGAAGCTGCTCCAGCGCCCTCTGCGCCTCGTCAAAAGGCTGGTCGGCCCGCACATCCAGTCCCAGCGCTACTTTGGTAATTTCACCGCCCGGCCGGATAATCAGTTCCACAAACTTCTCAATCAAAGAAACCGGAAGATTATCAACACAATAAAATCCCAAATCCTCCAGCATTTTCAGCGCTGTTCTTTTACCTCCGCCGCTCATGCCCGTTACTATCACAAATCTCATGTACGCACATCTCTTTCTTATTCTGCTGTATTTTCGGCTCTGCCCTGTTTCAGCTTCGCCGCATTTCAATTCATTCTTACTCCAACTTCACCCTGCTCTAACTCTGCCTTATTTAAAAATCGCCCAGGAAAATAATTTCCGGTTCCAGTCTCACATGGAAACGTTCTTTTACTTTTTCCTGTACTTCCTCTATGACCTCTTTTACATCCGCCGCGCTGGCATTGCCAATATTCACTACAAATCCACAGTGTTTGTCGGAAACCTGCGCATCCCCGATACGGTAACCACGCATTCCGGCATCCATAATCAGCTTTCCCGCAAAATATCCTTCCGGCCTCTTAAAGGTACTGCCCGCACTCGGATAATTTAACGGCTGTCTGCTCTGACGCTTTGCCATCAGTTCATCCATCTTCGCCTGGATTTCTTCTTTTTCTCCCTTCTGCATCCGCAGCACTACCTCGAGCACGATAAAAGGTCTGTTTTTGATGATGCTGGTCCGGTAGCCAAATTCCATTGTATCGTTATCCAGTACCAGAATATTGCCTTCTTTATCCATCACTTTAACGGATTCCGTAATCTGTTTCATTTCTCCGTCATATGCCCCGGCGTTCATGACGACGCCGCCGCCGATGCTGCCCGGGATTCCCGCCGCAAATTCCAAACCGGAAAGTTCCGCATCCCTTGCCGCCGCTGCCGTTTTGGATAAAAGAGCTCCGGCCTGTGCAAAAATACGCTCTCCTTCCACCTTAATCCGGTTCATTCCTTCGCCTAGTTTGATAATGACTCCCCGGTAACCCTTATCCCCGACCAGAAGATTGCTCCCGTTTCCGAGGATAAAATAATTCTCTTCTATCTGATTCAGATAAGGAACGAGTTTCAGCAGTTCTTCCTCCTGCTCTATCAGGACCATACATTCCGCAGCGCCGCCTATTCTGAAGGTCGTATGTCTGCTCATGGGTTCCGCAAAGAAAATTCTTTCTTTCGGAATGACATTTTCAATAAATTCATACATAGATGTATTCAAGCTCAATTTCTGCACCGTCTCATTTCTTCAATATATAATATCTGTCTCATTATATGCCGAATTTTCAATCTAATTCCCATGCTGTTCCCACAGTCACCAAAAATCTTCGACTTATCGGCCTAATCGTTCGTACTTTCAGTCCAATACCATCTTCGCAGCACCATATATTCCCGCATCATTTCCCAGTGTCGCCAGCGCAAAAACCGTATCTTTACAATTCTTGAATACAGTTTTCTCAAAAGGCGGCCTGATATATTCAAAAAGCACTTCTCCGGCTTTAGAAACTCCGCCTCCGATTACAAAAATTTCCGGATTGATAATGCCCGCAATAACGCCCAGTCCTTTTCCGAGATATTCGCCAAATTTCTGCGCCACCTCAATCGCAAGCTCATCTCCGGCTTTCACCGCATCAAAGACCGCTTTGGCAGATACTTCGCCTTTTCTCAGCACACTTTCTTTATCGCCTGCCGCCAGAGCTCTGTTGGCAAGCCTGACAATACCTGTCGCGGAAGCGTATTCTTCCAGACAGCCAAAATTTCCGCAGTTACAGCTCTCCGTCTCGTTATCCTCTACATGGATGTGTCCGATTTCTCCGCCCGCTCCGGTGGAACCTGTCATAATTTCCCCGTTGATGATAATGCCGCCGCCGACACCTGTCCCCAGCGTAACGGCAACCAGGTTCCGATAGCCCTGTCCGCCGCCCTTCCACATCTCACCGAGAGCCGCTACATTTGCGTCGTTACCGCCTTCTACCCGCATCCCGCCGAGCAGTCCGGACAGCTCTTTCTTCAAATCAAACTGGCCCCAGCCGAGATTAACCGCCGTATGCACGATGCCGTCTCCATCTACCGGACCAGGTACGCCGACCCCGACCCCGGCCACATCATCCGCCGTTATTTTCTTCTCTTCCATCTTTGCAAGGATGCTTTTGGCGATATCAGGCAGAATTTCCTTTCCGCCATCTGCCGTCCGCGTCGTAATCTCCCATTTATCAACCACATTTCCGTCCTTGTCGAACAGTCCTAATTTCACCGTAGTGCCGCCTACGTCCACCCCGAATACATAATTTGCCATCGTCCTGATTTCCTTTCTATTTTTCTGCTTTTTCTATCATCTGACTTTCTGTTTCCCTCTGTCCGGCCTCCAGTTTTCCATTCCCCGGAAGAATGCCCTTCAGGACATTCTTTCAGGCGAGAAAGGCTTGCCCTATTCTTCCTCTTCCCGTCTCTGCGCGAGGGATTTCTGCACGCGCTGGTACAGTTCCTGTGCCGCGTTGTAACCCATCTTCTTCTGACGGTGGTTAATCGCTGCGGATTCGCAGATAATTGCAAGATTACGGCCCGGCCTGATTGGAATGTTATGGCAGACTACCTTGTTGCCAAGATACTCGATATACTCTTCTTCCATTCCGAGCCGGTCATATTCCTTTTCCTTGTCCCAGTCTTCCAGATGAATCACGAGGTCGATATTCTGCGTCTCGCGGACGCTTGACACACCAAAAAGCGCTTTCACATCGATGATGCCGATGCCGCGCAGCTCTATAAAATGCTTTGTGATATTGGGTGCCGTGCCAATCAGCGTATCCGCGCTCACTCTTCTGATTTCCACCACGTCGTCCGTCACAAGGCGGTGTCCTCTCTTAATCAGTTCCAGCGCGGCTTCCGACTTACCGATGCCGCTTTCTCCGGTAATCAGAACCCCTTCTCCATAAACATCTATCAATACGCCATGAATCGAAATACAGGGGGCAAGCTGTACGTTCAGCCATCGGATAATTTCCGCCATACAGGCGGATGTCGCCTTGTTACTCATCAGAAGCGGCACATTATATTTGATGGCAGTCTCCCGGAACAGGTCATTCGGATGCAGTTCTCTGCAGAAAACAATGCCGGGAATCGGATTGTTCAGCAGTTTCTCGTATACCTCCAGCTGTTTTTCTTCATCCAGACCATTCATATAAGAATATTCCACAAATCCGACTACCTGTAAACGCGTCGCCTCAAAATGCTCGAAATATCCCGCGAGCTGTAATGCGGGCCGGTTAATATCGGGCTGTGTTATCTTGATTTTGGAAATATCAATTTCCGGCGTCAGATTTTCCCATTTCCATTTTTCGATTACCTTTGTCAGACTAATACTTGCCATAACCCCTCTCCTTTTTCCTGTCTGTTTATAACACTATACGCGTGAAGGAAATCTCCGATTTCCTTTGGAAAAACAAATGTCTGCTGCGCTGACGCTTGGTTTTCTTTTGCGCAGTGCAGACTCGAAAGCTCGCGCTTACGCGCTCTTTGTTTGACTTCGTCAAACGCTTTCTCGTTATTCGTGCATGAAAACCAAATGTCTGCTGCGCAGCCGCTTGGTTTTCTTTTGCACGAATACATTGTACCACACTGGGGCTTTGATGGCAATCAGTGGGCGGGGGTGTGGAAAAAATCATAAATCTGGGCGGCGATATGTTCCGGTATTTCCGGCACCTGGCACAGTTGTGCGGTTTCGGCATTTTTGATGTCTTCTATCGATTTAAAATGCCTCATCAATGCTTTCCGTCTCGCGGGACCGACTCCCGGAATTTCATCCAGCACCGATTTTACCTGTGCTTTGGAACGAAGCGAACGGTGGTATTCAATCGCAAAACGGTGCGCCTCGTCCTGAATCCGCGTAATCAGTTTAAACCCTTCGGAATGTGTATCAATCGGAATCTCCACGTTCCGGTAATAAAGTCCCCGCGTCCGGTGATTATCGTCTTTGACCATGCCGCACACGGGTATGTCAATCCGCAATTCGTCCAATACCTGTAAAGCAACGTTGACCTGTCCCTTTCCACCGTCCATCAGCAGCAAATCCGGGAACTTGGTAAAACTGCCAAACTCTTTGTCGATTTCTTTTCTGTCCAGTTCCACGCGCTCTTCCATGCCATGCACAAACCGTCTTGTCAGAACTTCTTTCATGCAGGCATAATCATCTGGCCCGGAAACCGACTGTATTTTAAATTTCCGATAATCGCTCCGCTTGGGCTTTCCCTTTTCGTAGACCACCATAGACCCCACATTGGCAAAACCGCTGATATTGGAAATATCGAAGGCTTCCATGCGGTGAATATTTTCCAGTCCGAGCAGCCCGGCTATTTCCCGAACCGCTCCTATGGTACGCCCTTCTTCTCTCTTAATGCGCTCCTTGTCCTGGCTTAAGACAAGCTGCGCGTTCTGTGCCGCAAGCTCCACCAGCTTTTCTTTATATCCTTTTCTCGGAACGCGCAGATAAACTCTGCTGCCTTTTCTTGTACTGAGCCATTTTTCCAGAATTTCGATATCCTCTATCTGTTCCTGAAGCATCAGCTCTTTTGGGATATAAGGCGTTCCCGCATAAAACTGCTTGACAAAATCCAACAGAATCTGCGCATTATCATAACCCGCCACACGGGTCATATAAAAATGCTCCCGACCGATTAATTTACCGTCCCGCACAAAAAAGACCTGTACGACCGCATCGCTCTCATCCTTTGCAAGCGCGATAATATCTTTGTCCTCTCCATCGCTGTCGGTAATCTTCTGTTTCTGCGCCACGCTTTTGACGCTGTTATACAAATCCCGGTAACGGATGGCGTCCTCGAAAGCCAGCTGCTCCGAAGCCTCCTGCATTTTCTGCTCCAAATCTTTCAAAACAGGTTTGTAATTTCCGTTCAGAAAATCCAGCGCCTGTTCCACCCGCTCCCGGTACGCTTCTTTTTCAATATACCCCTGACAGGGCGCAAGGCACTGTTTGATATGATAATTCAGACAGGGGCGGTCCAGTCCGATATCCCGCGGCAGTTTCCTGTTACAGGTCCGGAGCTGGTACAGTTTATTCATCAGCTCTATCGTATCTTTGACCGATGCCGCGCTGGTATAGGGCCCGAAATATTTGGAACGGTCCTTTTTCATCTCTCTGGAAAACAGTATGCGCGGATATTCTTCCCCGACCGTTACCTTGATGAATGGATAAGTCTTGTCGTCCTTTAACATCGTGTTATATTTCGGACTATGCTCTTTAATCAGATTATTTTCCAGTACGAGGGCTTCCAGCTCCGAATCCGTCACAATATATTCGAACCGGGCAATCTGTTCCACCATTTTGTCAATCTGCGGCCCCCGGCCTACAATTTTCCGAAAATAAGAACGCACGCGATTATGCAGATTGACCGCCTTTCCCACATAAATAATCGTATCATCCGCATCGTGCATAATATAGACTCCCGGACTGTTTGGGAGCTTTTTCAGTTCTTCCGTAACATCAAACATTTTATTCTCCACTTCGCAAATAAGGCAAAGTCTTTTCCTGTTTCAGACTTTGCCTTTCTATTTACTGCTGTTCAGTTCCGCCGTTGTCTGTAAGCGGCTCTTCCCGTCTCTCTGCCTGTGCCTGCTGTTCTGTCTGCGCTTCGTTTACTTCATGCGCTTCTTCCGACGCCTGCACTTCATTTCCCGTTTCGCCCCGGCCGGACAACTGCTCCGTCTCTTCTGCAAGCGTCTGTGAGAAAGCTCTGCCCGCCGCTTCCGGCTCCGCCGGCGATGGCACAGGGCGAAACGCCTCGTTCTGCGGCGAACCCGTCACAAAGTTCTGCCCCGTGCCCGATGCCACGGGAGTCTGCGGCACATTGGAATGTGAGAAAAGCCCGACATTTGCGCCGTCTGCCCGTGGTTCTTCCCGATAATATCCCGTCCGGAACTGCGGCATATTAGGGTTCTGCTGCATGTTCTGATTCTGCATCGCGCCCGGATTCTGTGGTGTATTCTGCGCCGCCGTTTTGGGTTTTTCGGGCGTTTCCTTTTTGTCCTTTTCCTCTTCTTCCGGCTCCGGAATGCCTTTTTCTTTCCGGTATATCTTCATAAACTCCTTGCCGGTAATCGTCTCTTTTTCAATCAGGTAATCGGCCAGTTTGTCCATGATTTCCCGGTTGGCCTTCAACAGCTTTTTCGCCTGTTTATAACTGTCATGCAGCATTTTCATGACTTCCGTATCAATATCCGCTGCCGTTTCCTCCGAACAGGTCAGGGATGCGCTGCCGTCCAGATACTGACTTTCCACCGTCGCAAGGCCCATCAGGCCGAATTTTTTGCTCATGCCAAACCGCGTAACCATATTCCGGGCAATACTGGTCGCCTGTTCAATATCGTTAGCGGCTCCCGTCGTTACCGTATCGAAAACGATTTCCTCCGCCGCACGGCCGCCGAGCAGTCCAACCAGTCTGTCACGCAGCTCCGCCTCGGTATTCAGGTACTTCTCTTCTTCCGGAACGTGCATGACATAACCGAGCGCGCCCATCGTCCGGGGAACAATCGTAATTTTCTGTACCGGTTCCGAATTTTTCTGCAAAGCGCTGATAAGCGCATGGCCGACTTCATGGTAAGACACAATTTTCCGTTCTTCTTTGCTCATGATGCGGTCTTTCTTTTCCTTGCCCACAAGCACCTGTTCCACCGCGTCGAACAGGTCTTTCTGGCTCACAAATTCTCGTCCCATTTTGACCGCATTAATTGCGGCTTCGTTAATCATATTTGCGAGGTCGGAACCGACCGCGCCGGATGTTGCGAGCGCAATCTCATCCAAATCTACCGATTCATCCATGAGAACGTCCTTCGCATGTACCTTCAATATTTCTACCCGGCCTTTTAAATCGGGTTTGTCAACAATGATTCTCCTGTCGAAACGTCCCGGACGCAGCAGCGCCTTATCCAGTATTTCCGGCCGGTTCGTCGCTGCCAGAATAATAATGCCGTTTTTGCCGTCAAAACCGTCCATCTCGGAAAGCAGCTGATTTAACGTCTGTTCCCGTTCTTCGTTTCCACCGCCGTATTTGGAATCACGGCTTCTGCCGATGGCGTCGATTTCGTCAATAAAAACGATACATGGCGCGTTTTTCTCCGCCTCTTTGAACAGGTCGCGGACACGGGAGGCGCCGACCCCGACATACAATTCGATGAAGTCCGAGCCGGACAGAGAGAAAAACGGAACATGGGCTTCTCCCGCTACCGCCTTGGCCAGAAGCGTTTTGCCGGTTCCGGGAGGCCCTACAAGCAGCGCGCCTTTAGGCAGCCTTGCGCCGATTTTGGAATATTTCCCCGGATTATGCAGAAAATCCACCACTTCTACAAGGGATTCCTTCGCTTCGTCTTCTCCGGCAACGTCCTGAAACGTAATACCAGTTTCTTTCTGCACATACACTTTGGCATTGCTTTTCCCGACGCCCATCGGTCCGCCTTTTCCCATCTTACGGAAAAGAAGGCTCAGCAGTCCCCACATGAGCAGTATCGGCAGAACATAATAGAGCAGTATCGTAATAATGACGCTGGAGCTGTCCGCCACCTGTTTTTTAATCACAATATCATGCTCTAACAGTCTCGCGGTCAGTGTATCGTCGTCTTCCATTTTTCCGGTATAATAAGTTGTCCCGCCGCCGTATACATACAGGAACGGATTATTGCTTTCCGTCTGTCTGGGCTGGATGGTGATGCGGTCGGAATCCACTACGACGCTTTTAATCTCACCTTTCTCCATCATCTCAATAAATTCGTTATAACTGATTTCCTGATTGTTCGAGCCCGTCATAAATTTCATAAACATGCTGATGCTGAACAATGTAATCAGCGCGGCGATGGCCAGAATAATCAGACTCTGCTTCTTCGGGTCATTTCCGTTTCCGCCGGGGCCTCCCTGACCGTTTGGGTTGTCCGGTCCCCGGTTTGGGTTATTGCCGCCATTATTATAATTACCATCGTACTGGTTAAGATTTTCATCCATCTTTTTTATTTTTTCCTCTCTCTCAGCCTGCGGCATAGAAACCGCAGTTTTCTCTATCCTTTATTATATGGATTACTTTTTTATAAATCAATAAGGTAATTATGAATTTATGAACACAAGTATTAAAGATTTCTAAAGTTTTTTCACAAAATTTACTTTTATGGTAGATTTTTTCCGTATTGGCATTGTATAATGAAATAAATAATGTCTGTTGCACAGATTTTATTCGACTCAGAGAATCGCTTACAGCGATTCTTCGTAGTTTAGCGCCAATTGAAACGTCAGATTTTTTTATTGGCGCACGAGAACACAGAAGATTTGGCTGAAAGAAAGGCATGGAAGATTGATATGGCTGTAAAATATGTATTCGTAACGGGCGGTGTCGTTTCCGGACTCGGTAAGGGTATTACCGCCGCATCCTTAGGCAGATTATTAAAAGCGCGCGGTTACAAGGTAACCATGCAGAAATTCGACCCCTATATCAATATCGACCCGGGAACGATGAATCCGATTCAGCATGGCGAGGTATTCGTGACCGAAGACGGAACGGAGACCGATTTGGACCTCGGGCATTATGAGCGGTTTATCGACGAAAATCTCGATAAAAATTCAAATGTTACAACAGGAAAAGTGTACTGGTCCGTTCTTCAGAAAGAGCGCCGCGGCGATTACGGCGGCGGGACCGTGCAGGTCATTCCTCATATTACCAATGAAATTAAAAGCCGTTTTTACCGTAATTTCACGGATAAAGAAACAAGAATTGCCATCATCGAAGTGGGCGGCACGGTGGGCGATATCGAAAGCCAGCCTTTCCTGGAATCCATCCGTCAGTTTCAGCATGAAGTGGGCAAAGAAAACGCGATTCTGATTCATGTTACCCTGATTCCCTATCTGCGTGCGTCTCAGGAAATGAAAACGAAGCCGACACAGGCAAGCGTTAAGGAGCTGCAGGGAATGGGTATCCGGCCCGACATCATCGTATGCCGCAGCGAATACCCGTTAGACCAGGGATTAAAAGACAAAATTGCGCTGTTTTGTAATGTACCGAACAACCATGTCTTACAAAATCTGGATGTGGAATATTTATATGAGGCGCCTCTGGCAATGGAAAAAGAGCATCTCGCCCAGGTTGCCTGCGAATGCCTGAATCTGGAATGTCCGGAGCCGGATTTGACCGACTGGAAAATCATGGTGGAATCTCTGCGGACTCCCACCGATGAAGTTACAATTGCCCTTGTCGGTAAATATACGCAGCTTCATGATGCCTATATCAGTGTCGTGGAAGCCTTAAAGCACGGCGGCATTTCCAACCGCTGCGTCGTTGACCTGAAATGGGTGGATTCCGAAACGGTCACTGCGGAAAATGTTGCCGACATACTAAGCGGCGTCAACGGCATTCTGGTTCCCGGCGGTTTTGGCGACAGAGGCATTGAAGGTATGCTCCATGCCATCCGCTATGCGCGGGAAAATAAAATTCCCTATCTGGGGCTTTGTCTTGGCATGCAGCTGTCCATTGTGGAATTTGCAAGAACCGTTATCGGATATAACGACGCTCACAGCATCGAGCTTGACCCGTCCACAACGCATCCTGTTATCGCGCTGATGCCCGACCAGAACGATGTGGAAGATATCGGCGGTACTTTACGTCTCGGCTCCTATCCCTGTGTTCTGGACAAGAACTCCAAAGCATATCAGTTATACGGAGAAGAAACGATTCACGAGAGGCACAGGCACCGCTACGAAGTCAACAATGATTATCGTACCGTTCTTTCGGAACACGGCATGAAATTATCAGGTCTTTCGCCGGATGGACGCATCGTTGAGATGTGCGAGTTACCCGGGCATCCTTTCTTCGTTGCGACACAGGCCCATCCGGAACTGAAATCCAGGCCGAACAGGCCGCACCCGTTATTCCGCGGTTTTGTTTCCGCCGCTCTGGAACATAAAAAGAGCTGACCCGGCTCCGGAAGATATGCCTTATCACATAAAAAACGGACACATACGCATCGGCTGCGGGTGTGCCCGTTTTTCTTATGTTTTTTCCACGATTTCTTCCTTACAGAGTATCGTCTATTTTTGCACCTTTGATATCTTCTTCCAGCAATTTCATTTTCTGAAGCATTGCCTTGATTTCCGTCTGGACTTTGGATGGAAGCGCGGACTGGTTTGTGGAATAAATCTGCGCATCTTCGATGATATCTGCCTGTTCCCTGGCGTTCTCGCGCTGCTCTTCTTTGATTTCTTCCACATCCCAGTTTTCTTCCTGTTTTATTTCTATTTTTTCCTGAAGCTCTTCTTTCTCTTCTTTTCTCTCTTCGATTTTTTCTTCCTGTTCTTCCTTTTCTTCGGCTTTTTTCTCCGCTTCTTCCTTCTTCTCTTCCAGTTCTTCCTGAATATGGTCCTGTGCTTCGCCTGTCAGCATGCCGATTGCTTCTTTGCTGGCCGCCTCGTTTATTTTATCCGCTTCCTGCTGGGCATCCAGCATGTTGTGATGCTTCAGATTTTCGAGTTTGACCGCGCGGATGCCTGCGTTTTCTCCTATGATTCCGCTTTCCGCCCTGTCTAATTCAAACTGGTGATAATCCATGCTGTCGTCTATTCCATGAGCCCGTTCTTCGTATTCGTTCAGCCGGGCCAGGCGTTCTTTTTCTTCCGTCGTCATCACAACGGCCGGGTCCTCCAATGACTGCTGCTGCTTTTTCAGCAAAGCCTCACGCTCGCCGCTGCCCTCTTCTACGCCGTATTCTTCCATGAGCGCTGCTTTTTTCTCCCGGAGCCCCATTATCGCATCCCGCTCCTTAGATGCGGCATTTTCATATTCCTGAATACGCATTTTGCTTTCATCAATGCCCATCTGAATTTTTTTATCGCCCAGCCACGCATCGGTTACTACCTTCATCGCCCGCGCCTGTGCGCGCTGCTTCCGTTTCAGAACGGTGTCCATGTTTCCGTTCAGTTCATTCATATTAATGGAGCCGTTTTTCATGCCCTTCTTCCGGCCGCTTCTGTTTCCCCTGGCGTCTGCGCGCGCCTGGGCATTCGCATTCTGGTGCACCATCCTGTTATTTCTGGTTCCCGCTAACTGCATCGCCATGTTATCAACCTCCCTGTTATTCTCCCGCTCCACCCGTTCTTTGGGCCAGCGCGTTACTTCGTTGGCAAAATCCGTTTTGCCATATCCGCTTATCGTATATATCGGCCTCCACGGACCGATTCTTAACAAAATGCCCAAAAATGTTGTGAAACGGCTCTTTTACGCCATTAACGTATTCGAGGACTCACAATAGCGGTGCAACCGCCTTCATCAGGCATCCTGTCAGCTTCACATGCCATTTTTCCTTCCGCACCGTTTCCTTCGTAACCTGCCTGCATTTGGCCAGAGTGGCCTGGAAATCCGCCTCTATTTCCGCAACACAGTCCGTTCCGTACAGATAGGTAGCGCATTCAAAATGATGATACAGGCTGCGGTAATCCAGATTAATCGTGCCGACCACCGCCTCCGTCGTATCGCTGACACAGGTCTTTGCATGGACAAAGCCCGGCGTATACTCATAAATTTTTACGCCCGATTCCAGCAACGATTTATAATGGGTCTTTGCAAGCGCATAGGGAACGGCCTTGTCAGGAATACCGGGCAGTATCAGCGCAACTTCAACGCCCCGCTCCGCCGCAAACTTGAGCGCCGTCTCGATTTCCCCGTCCAGAATCAGGTACGGCGTCATGATATGTACGTAGGAAAGAGACCTGTTCAAAATATCCATATAAACCCGCTCTCCCAGCTTGTCATCGTCAAGCGGACAGTCTCCATAAGGAATGACATAGCCGTTTGCCTCTTCGGCGGGATTTGCCGGAAAAGATAGAAATTTCGTATATTCCGGCTCTTTTTCATCAAAATCCCAGTTCTGTAAAAACATCAGTGTAAAGCTCTTTACCGCTTCGCCTTTCAGCATGACCGCCGTATCTTTCCAGTGACCGAACTTCGGCTTTGCGTTGATATATTCATCCGACAGGTTTACTCCGCCGTTAAATGCGGTATGGCCGTCGATTACCAGAATTTTTCTGTGGTCTCTGTAATTATAATGCGTAGAAACAAACGGCGTTACCGGGGAAAAAACCTTGCATTTGATGCCCAGTTTTCTAAGCCGTTTCGGATAATCGCGGGGCAGCAGAGCGAACTCACATGTTCCGTCATACATGATGCGGACGTCCACGCCTTCGGCCGCTTTCTTTGAGAGTATCTCCAGAATTTTGCCCCACATAAGCCCTTCGTCCACAATAAAATATTCCATAAAAATGAAATGCTGCGCTTTTTCCAGCTGTTTCAGCATCTCCGCAAACTTATCTTCTCCGAGGGGAAAATATGTGACCGCCGTTTTCTCATAAACCGGATGACAGCCGCTTCTGTGCATATAGCGTGCCAGCGCCGCGGCGCCCTTGTTTTCTTCGGAAAATTTCCGCATCACCTCTTCTGACTGAGGAATACATTCCTTCGTGTCTTTGATAATTCTGTTGATATGCACTTTCAATGCCCTGTGGCCGATTTCACTCTGTGTATACGCGAATAAAAGCACTCCAAATACGGGCAGCAGCATGATGACAATCAGCCATGTAATTTTCGCTGTCGGGTCAATCCGGCTGTTCAAAAGATAAATCACCATCACAAACGTAAACAGCACGGTTCCTCCCATAATATGAGGCAGAAACTTTTCAAAGCGCCAGAACATCCCAAACAGAATAAAAACCTGTACAAGCAGCATCAGCAAAACCAGTCCGAAGCGGCTGAAAATCGCATGAATAATTCCCTTCTGCCCTCTTTTCAGAAGGTTTAATCCTTTGTCTTTATAATCTATGGACACGAAAACATCTCCTTTGTAAAATATATTTCCGAATCATTGCGTCCCAAAGCAGCCAGCCCGCAAACATCCGGTGTGAAAAATCCCTTCCAGGCTTTTACACCGGAAGGGATTTTATGCCGTTCTAACAGCCAATTTCCGATAGCCGGAAATTATTCCAGAGAATTTAATTTATCAACAATTTTCTGAATATCCCGCATAGATACATGACCGCCAAAACTTACCGGTCCGCGAAGCGGCATATATTTTAACATCGCCGCCGCCATTTCATTGGAAATTGCTTCCGCCGCAGCTTCACCGTCCTCTTCTTTCTTCTCGCTGCCAAAAATGCCTTTTTCCAATAGCGGCTTCACGATTTCCATCGCCCTCGGGTCCGCCATCACGTCGCCAATCGTCGTGTCCGTCGTATAGACAAACGGTATCTTTACGGTCGATTCTACGGTAACGGTCTTGCTTAATACAATGTCTCTGGAAGATTTTCCAATCAGAATATCAAACTCGCCCGTCTCCACATGCCAGTCATGGATTCTGACACTGTAATAAGCGAAAGCCCTTTTATCCAGCGTGAAGGAAACTGTCTTTGTTTCTCCCGGCGCCAGCTCCACTTTGGCAAAATCGCGCAGTTCTTTTACCGGACGGATTACGGTGCTTTCTTTATCCGCCACATAAAGCTGTACCACTTCTTTTCCGGTCATTTTCCCTGTATTGGTAACATCCACCGTAACGGTCATCGTGTCGGTATCTTTCATACTTTCCTTATCGACGGTCAGATTGGAATACTCGAAGGTCGTATAGGATAAGCCGTAACCGAAGGGGAACAGAACATTCATTTTTTTCTTATCATAATAGCGGTAGCCTACAAAGATTCCTTCCCGGTATTCCACCATATCTCCCTCGCCGAAATAAGAAAGATAGGAAGGATTGTCTTCCAGCTTTAACGGGAAGGTCTCTGGCAGCTTCGCGCTCGGATTGACCCTGCCGAAAAGAATATCGCATACCGCGCCGCCGACTGCCTGGCCGCCCAGATAGGCTTCCACAACTCCTTTTACCTTATCAATCCAGGGCATTTCCACCGGAGAACCGTTATGCAGTACGACGATTGTATTGGGCTGAACCGCCGCCACCTTTTCAATCAGTTCATTCTGGCAGTCCGGCATCCGCATATGCTGTCTGTCGAAGCCTTCCGACTCGAAAGCGTCCGGAAGCCCGGCAAAAATGACCGCCGTCTTTGCTTTCTTCGCCGCCTCTACGGCTTCCTCCAGCAATTTTTCATCCGTCTTATCCACATCGTCCTGAAAACCCTGTGCATAGACGATGTTGGACATGCCTTCTACCGCGTCCATGGCGGATGTTATTTTATGACTGTTAATATGGGAGCTTCCGCCGCCCTGATACCGCGGCTTCGCCGCATATTTTCCGATAAAAGCAATCTCTTCTTTTTCATTTAACGGAAGCACTCCTTCGTTTTTCAGAAGAACGATTGTCTCCCCCGCTACTTTTCTTGCCAGCTCATGGTCTTTATCTTTATCCCAGACGGCGTTTTTATCCCGGTTCTCTTCGTACCGGAACACAATATTCAAAATGCGCTCTACTGCCGCGTCTACATCACTTTCTTCCAGATTTCCGCACTGAACCGCCCCGACAATCAGTTTATCATTCACACCGAGAGAAGTCGGCATTTCCAAATCAAGACCCGCCTTTAAATCCTCCACTCTGTTATTGACAGCGCCCCAGTCGCTCATAACATAACCGTCAAATCCCCACTGGTCTCTGAGCGTCTCCGTCAGATATTTATGATTTTCCGCCGCATATACACCGTTAATTTTATTATAAGAGCACATAACGGTCCAGGGCTTCTGCTTTTTGACCGCACCTTCAAAAGCCGCAAGATAAATCTCATTTAAAGTCCGCTCATCTACACGGGAATCACCGGACATTCTTCTTGTCTCCTGATTGTTCGCCAGAAAATGTTTGATGCTCGTGCCGACATTTTTGTTCTGCACGCCCTTAATCAGCGCACCGGCCATTTCCGACGCAACAAGAGGGTCTTCCGAATAATACTCAAAATTGCGCCCGCACAGCGGAGAACGCTTGATATTCACCGCGGGCCCCAGAATTACACTGACGCCCTCTACCTGACATTCGTTGCCAAGAGCTTCTCCCATTTCCGTCAGAAGCTCCCTGTTAAAAGAAGCTGCCGTTCCACATCCTGCCGGGAAGCAGACCGCTTTGATGCTGTCGTTTACGCCGAGGTGGTCACCCTCCTGGTCCTGTTTCCTGAGTCCGTGCGGTCCGTCAGAAACCATGCTTGCCGGAATCCCCAGCCTCGCTACCGCCTCCGTATGCCAGAAATCCGCACCGGAACACATAGCTGCCTTTTCTTCCAGCGTCATCTGTGCCACCAGCTTCTTAATTTTTTCTGCTGTCATCCCCGTAAATACCTCCTTATGATATTCCTGTATTCCCGTCCGTTCTCTCCTATGATATGCGCCTTAAAAGAATACGCGTTTTAAACACGCTGCCTATCCAGAAGTTCTTTCAGCGCCTCATCGCTGACGCTGACCCAGACATCCTCTTCTTCCGCGTTTAATCCGAGATATTCCCGCAAAGTCATGGAATCGTCATGGAGCCCCCACTCCTGACTGTAATCATCAATCTCTTCAAATTCCACTTCGCCGGCGAGATATTTTTCTTTAAAAGTCTTTTCCAATTTTTTTCTCCTTTTCGGACAGGAATTTCCTGTTTGGGAAATCTAAGTTCATTATACAAAGAGTGTTTTGGACTGTCAATGTTGAGCACATTTTTTCAACCGCCCGGGCATCCCTTTTCCAAATCATCCTTTCCCGCCATCCGTCCCCGTCTCCATATCTTTCGGAAGCACAAGATTCAACAGAATCGAAACGAGAAATACGACCGCAACACAGTTTTCCGCAAATACATTTTGCACAATCTGCGGAAAAATCGAAAAAATCTCAGGAACCTGTGTAAAGCCGATGCCGATACTGAGCGATAAAGCGACAATCGTAATATTACGCTGCGTAAAGCCGCATTTTCCTATCATCTGAAAACCGCTGACAACAATCGTGCCGAACATCATTATCGTACAGCCTCCGAGCACCGCATCCGGCAGCGTCGCAAGCAGTGCGCCAAAAATCGGAAAAATGCCCGCAAGAATCATAATCGCCGCTCCGGTCGCAATCGCAAATTTGTTGACTACTTTAGTCATTGCCACCAGCCCTACATTCTGACTGAATGAGGTAATCGGAAGGCATCCGAAAAGGGAAGACAGTGCGCTGACGAAACCATCGCACGCAAGAGAGCCGGACACTTCCTTTTCCGTCGCCTCTCTGTTCAGTCCGGCCGATGCAAGGGCGCTCGTATCACCGATTGTTTCCGTCGCGGAAACGAGGAAAATCAAGATTACGGAGACGACCGCTCCGGCATGAAATTCCATGTCGAATGGCATGATACGCGGCAGCGCAACTACGGCAGTTCCCGCCAGCGAAGAAAAATCCACCATATTCATACATATTGCGGCCAGATATCCTACCACCAGTCCAAACAGGACGGAAAGCTGTTTCCAGAAAGACCTGGCGAAAACATGAAATAAAATACAGGCAAGCAGCGTCACGGTTCCAAGAATCCAATTCGAGGCCGAGCCAAAATCTTCTACGCCGCTTCCTCCTCCAAAAGAAGAGGCCCCTACCGAAAGCAGGGAGAAGCCGATTGCGGTCACAACGCTTGCGGACACCACCGGCGTAATTATTTTTATCCAGTATACCGCGAACAGGCCAAGCAGTCCTTCCACGATACCGCCAATCAGCACCGCTCCCAGAATCGCCGGATATCCGTATGTCCCTCCGATATAACAAAAAATGGACACAAACGTAAAGCTGATGCCCATTACAATTGGAAGCCCGGAACCGATTCTCCACACCGGAAAAAGCTGTATCAGCGTGCCGATTCCCGCAATAATCATTGCATTCTGTATCAGCATCGCCGACTGCTCCGCCGACAGGCCGCATGCTCCGCCGACAATGATAATCGGCGCGATATTGGCCACGAACATTGCCAGAATATGCTGTAATCCAAAGGGAACTGCCTTGAGAACAGGCACTTTTCCGTCAATTTGATAGATGTTCTTCATCTCACTTTTCATTCGTATGGTACCTCACATTGAATTTCTGTCAAAATGTCCGTCATGGGACTTAAGTTTCTCTTCACTGTTCCCTGAATACGAGTTTTCCCGTCTGCGCATCCATCTCATCAATAATCGCCAGCGATTCCAGATGATACCCCAGATTACGAATCATCCGGCCGCCGACCTGAAATCCTTTTTCTATTGCGATACCGATGCCCGCCACGTTGGCGCCCGCTTCCGATACGATGGATATCAGGCCCTGGAGCGCACATCCATTCGCCAGGAAATCATCGATAATCAGTATATTTTCGCCCGGAGACAGAAATTTTCTGGACACGATAACCTGATTTTTACATTTATGGGTAAAAGATTCCACTTCCGCAATATACATTTCGCCTTCAATGTTGACGCTTTTGGATTTTTTAGCAAAAACGACCGGAACCTGAAAATACCGCGCCGCAATACAGGCGATTCCGATGCCGGATGCTTCAATCGTCAATATTTTATCAATCCGTTCCCCAGCAAAACGCCGCCTGAACTCTTCACCCATCCGCTCGAACAGTCCGATATCCATCTGGTGATTCAGAAAACTGTCCACTTTCAGCACATTACCTTCTTTGATAATTCCGTCTCTTTGAATCCGTTCTTCTAAAAAGTTCATCGTTCCTCCACCCATCATGGCTTTATCATTCCTGTACACTCACACAAATCATCTATATCTTTCTCTCAACCTAGTCCAGTCCCGCAATCTCGTCCACAGGAAGCGACATCACGACGCCCTGGGCCTTACTCTGCATACCGCACTTCTGGCCGATTGCCTGCATAATCGCCAGCTTATCCTCTTTCTGTGCCAGGATAATCACGACTTCCCGCTCCTGTTGTACATGGATTTTCCAGAATTTCAGGGACTCTTCATTTCCCGCCCGCCGGCTGTGGAACACAGTTCCGCCGGAGGCTCCGGCCGGTCTCGCCGCGTCCATAACTTCTTCGCTGTATCCCTGATTCACAATTGCCATAATCATGCTGTATTGATATTCCTTCACTTCGACTCCATTCCTTTCTTCAGGCCCCTGCCCCGTCTCTTCTCTTACCGCTTCCATCAGCTGGACAACATGCCCGCTGCTTCCCGACAGCGTCAGCGTAAAAGCAATACCGGTATTCGGCATGCCAAGATGCAGCTTTTTCTTCATCTTTTTTAAGATATCGTCCGCACATATTTTGGGCATCATGCTCATCAGAATCATTTTATCGATACCGTCAAGGCCGAGCATATCCATCACTTCGCTGGTAGCCGTGCCCTGTGCGTGAAAAAGGTGCTGCACCGGTATTTTTTCCTGTTTCAGCAAATCCTCCGCCTTCCTGACAAGTTTTGGCGTTGCGATGAGGAGCAGCATCCGGTATGCTGATTTTTTATGATGGCTCGTCATATTCATCGTCCTCCTCAAATTCAAAGATTTCATCCATAGCGTCTAAGGAAACCGCACCCGCTGCTGCAGGCTGTGCCGCAGCTCTCATCTTGTACTGATATACAATGCCCATAATCTGAACTGCGATTAGCGGCGTCAGGGCAACCAGCGCAACCACGCCGAAAGCATCCGTCATGACATTGCCGCCCACCGCATCACAGGCCCCGATACAAAGGGGAAGTAAAAAAGTTGTCGTCATCGGCCCGCTGGCAACCCCACCGGAGTCAAATGCAATACCGACAAACATCTTCGGAACAAGCCTCGATAAAATCAGCGCGATGATATAGCCGGGAATAATAATCCAGTAGATGGGCAGCCCGGTCAGCACCCTCAGCATAGTAAGCCCGACGCTGACGGAAACGCCGATGGACAGGCATCTGTTCATTGCTCTTGCCGACACCGCGCCGTTCGTCACATCCTCGACCTGATGATTCAATACCTGAATGGCCGGCTCCGCTTTTACAATATAATAGCCGATGAGCATACCGATTGGTATGAGAAGCCACCGCCAATCCGCCGCCGCAATATCTTTGCCGAGGGAAGAACCGACCGGCGCAAATCCCACATTCACACCGCACAAAAACAACACGAGACCAATATAAGTATAACCGAATCCGACCAGCACACGCTTCACCTGGCGCTGCTGGTAACGGCGGCTTATCAACTGAAAAATCGCGAAAACCGCAGCCACCGGAATAAGGGAAATCAGTACTTCCTTTATGTAAGGCGGCGTGCTAGTCATAAACTCCCACACAACATCCCGCGTCGTCACCACATTGGCTACCGCCGAAGAAGTATAGTTCGCCTGTGTCGGATTATAGAAAGAACCGAGAATGAGTACCGCAAGCACCGGGCCGACACTGGAAAGCGCAACCAGACCGAAACTGTCGCTGGAGGCATTCCTGTCGCCTCTGACCGAAGCGAGGCCGACGCCCATCGCCATGATAAAGGGTACCGTCATCGGTCCCGTCGTCACGCCGCCGGAGTCAAACGCAACGGCAAGAAAATCTTTCTCGATAAACAAAGACATACCAATCAGAATCACATAAAGCACAATTAAAATAGTAGACAGATTTATCTGAAATAAAATACGGCAGATTGCCATCGCCAGAAAAATGCCGACGCCCACCGCAACCGTCAGAATCAGAACATAATTCGGAATCGAAGGAACCTGTTCCGCCAGCACCTGCAAGTCCGGTTCGGATATTGTAATAATCGCGCCCATCGAAAAACCAATCAGACAAATCAGGACGATATTGCGCGTTTTAGATATCTGTACGCCGATACCTTCCCCCAGAGGCGTCATCGCCATCTCCGCGCCGAGCTGAAAAAAGCCCATGCCAACGACCAGCATAAGCGCCCCCGTAATGAACATGACCATCGTGCCTATTTCCACCGGGACAAGTAAAATGCTGATTAACAGGACAATACCCGTAATCGGCAGAACCGCTGAAAGCGACTCAAAAATTTTTTCTTTCAGTTTTGGATTCAATTCATATCACCCCTTATAGTATACATTCGTATTGTACCATAAAATACCTTTTTAAGATAGCACAATCTCCCGCTAAAACGGCGTTAAATTTGCTTTGCCGGCCTCAAATCCTCCTCTGAAAAAAATATGGAAAAAAAAGCCTTTCCTGTGATATACTTAAAATAGCTGTAATTGTGGAAGAGTTACAGAATTTCATGCTGAAAGAAAGAGGGGTTAAGAATGGACCAGATTAAGGAAATCAGAAAGTTATGTGAAGAAAAGAATATCCGCATGATTGACTTTAAAATGACGGATATCGACGGCCGCTGGCGTCATATTACGATTCCGGTGGAACGTTTCTGTGAAGACACGTTTACTTACGGTATCGGCTTCGACGGCTCCAATTACGGATATGCGCCGATTGAAAAGAGCGATATGGTATTTTTGCCGGACCCGGCTACCGCTTATGTGGACCCTTTTGCGGAAGTTCCGACACTGACAATGTGCGGCAATGTATGCACCATCGGAAAAGGTGAAAACAAGCCTTTCGACCAGTACCCGAAAAACGTGAGTCTGCGCGCCATTGAATACATGAAAGAAACCGGCATTGCGGACCGGATGATTATCGGACCGGAATTTGAATTTTACCTCTTAGACCGCGCCCGTTTTGAAGTGACCCCCCGCAGATGCGGTTACTGGGTCGATACCAGACAGGCTGACTGGAACTGCAGCCTCGAACTGCCCGGCAACAACGGCTATGAAGTTCCCGCCAAAGGCGGCTATCATATATCTGCGCCGCAGGACGTCGGATATGATTTGCGCAGCCGCATGTGCATGGCAATGGAAGACTGGGGCATCAAAGTCAAATACCATCACCACGAAGTGGGCGGCCCCGGTCAGATGGAAATCGAAGTGGAGCTGGCGGACATGCCCGCAATGGCCGACAACACGATGATTATCAAATATATCATCAAAAATATGGCAGCTCAGGACGGCAAAACCGCAACCTTTATGCCAAAACCCATCTATCAGGAAGCGGGAAGCGGACTGCATGTACATATGCTTCTCATGAAAGACGGAAAACCGCTGTTCTACGATGAAAACGGTTATTCCGGTCTAAGCCGCACGGCCCATTACTTTATCGGCGGACTGTTAAAGCACATCGCATCCCTGTGCGCGTTTACCAATCCGTCCACCAACTCCTTCAAACGGCTTGTCCCCGGCTATGAAGCGCCCGTTACGATTGGATATGCAACGTCCAACCGGAGCGCGGTCATCCGTATTCCGGCCTATGCCAAATCACCGGAAGCGAAGCGGTTCGAGCTGCGCAATCCCGATGCGACGGCCAATCCGTATTACGCTTATGCCGCAATCCTGATGGCCGGACTGGACGGCATCGAAAAGCAGATAGCCCCTGCGGAAAACGGCTGGGGTCCCTATGATTTCAATCTTTATACGTTATCCGAGGAAGAGCAGAAAAAAATCAAGGGCCTTCCCAAGTCACTTGGCGAAGCGCTGGACGCGCTGGAAGCCGACCATGATTATCTGACAAAAGGCGGCGTATTCCCGCAGCGCCTGATTGACGTATGGACTGCCCGCAAACGCGCGGAACTGAAAAAAATGGAACAGATTCCGAATCCGGCAGAATTTAAAGCGTATTACGACCTTTGACAATTTCAAAAAACGCCGTCGACCCAGTCGCTGACGGCGTTTCTTCTATATATCAGTCATCATCTCCGCAATAATAGTCAAAATACAGCTCCCTCAGATTCTGATACGAGCCCCGCGGCAGATAAATTTCATCTCCGTTATCCATTTGCAGCATCTGGGTATTCAGGCTTTCCACATGCTCCAGATTAATAATATAGGCCACTCCTACCCTGACAAATTCGTCGTGTCCGGCAAGCATTTCCTGAAGCCTTCCCATCGTCATACGCAGCTGCAGCTGGCGGTTCTCCGTCAAACAGATACTCTGGCTCTTTTTCTGCGCTTCGCAGTAGAGGATATCGTGCAGGGCGACCCGCCGGATAGTTCCGTCTATCCGCAGTAGCAGATGCTTCTGCTGCTCCCGCTCCATCGCTCTCAGAGTCTTATCCAGCACCGGAAACAGCTCTTTGTCCGAAATCGGTTTGAGCAGATACTGGACAGCATCCACCTGATAAGCCTCCAGCGCATATTCTTTGGAAGACGTCAGAAATATAATCCGGCATCCGTTCCCCATTTCCCGTATTTCCTGTGCCGCCTGAATCCCCATCTTTTCCGGCATATAGATATCCATAAACAGAATATCCGGCATATATCCGCTTTCTTCCATCCTGATAAGAAGTTCATTTACATTTACAAAACAGTCGATTTGGAAAGGACAGTCACCATGCCATTCCTGATACTGTTCCAACAGGCTCTTTATCTTTTCCATCTCCGCTGCTTCATCGTCGCAAAGCGCAATTAAATACATGCCCGCTCCTTTCGATTCCTGTTTTTACTCAATCGTAAGAATTTCGGCAAAGCCTGTCACTTCAAAAATCTCCAGAATCGTTTCATTGACATGGCATATCACCATGCTTCCCTGTTTGTTCATCGTTTTCTGTGCGGAAAGCAAAACGCGCAGTCCGGCGGACGAGAGATATTCCAGTTTTTCAAAATCCATTACGAGTTTTTCTACTCCGTCAAGGACTTGTTTTAAGTCCGCCTCCAGCTGCGGAGCCGTCGTCGTATCAAGCCTTCCCGTCAACAAAATGTTTAGTGTCTTTCCATCCAGTCTTTTTTCAATCGTCATGTCATTTCCTCCCGTTGATTTGATTTACAGATTCTTTTTTAATTTCAGAATGTTCTTCCCGTCCCGGTACGCATAAACAACCTCATCCATACTCTTTTTCACCAGAAAAATACCGAGTCCGCCAGGCTGTCTTTCTTCTGCGGAAAGCGATATATCCGGTTCAGCCGCCTGCAAAGGGTCATAGGGTATGCCCTTGTCCTTAAAAGTGATAATGACCGACAACGGCTCTTTCACCACTTCTACTCTGACGGTTACAGGACCGGTTTCCGGCTGATAAGCATAATGCGCAATATTTCCAAATATTTCATCAATAGCGATATTAATCTGTCGCAGCACCTTCACAGGGCATTCGCACTGCTCCAGCTGCTTATCCACAAACTCTGTCACAATCGGAATATTTCCAACAGCCGCTTCCAGCATCAGTTCCCTCATGTTTTATACCCCTTCCCCCTCATATTTTACAGCCTGTTTTTCTTTCGCGGCCGTCAGATGTGCAGTCCACTGATATTATACTGCATAATTTTTCTTTTAATATCCTCCGTCCTGAGTTTGTTTAAATTCTGCTTTTCATAAATATCATCCAGCAGAAGGTCAGTATTCTTCTGCATGACTTTAACGGTATGCGACATATTGCGCATAATATCTATTGCATTTTTCGGATTGTTCCGGACAAACTCTTCCAGAGAATCCTTCGTAATGCGCATCACCAGGACTTCGTCATAAGCGACGACCGTATAAATTGATGGCTGGTCCGACAGCACACCCAGCTCCCCAAAGCACTTGGGCTTGGAATAAATTCCAATCAGAAATTCATCCTTTTCTCCATATCGGTTATATAGAGCCACTGAACCGGATAAGATTTTATACATTTCCTGGCAGGTCTCTCCCTCTTTCATGATAATTTCTTCTGCGTGAAACGCCCGAACTATCGAATTATCCATCCCGGTTTACCTCCTCCTGTTCCGTCTCCTCTGATGTAATCCGCTTTCGCAATCATTCCTGCATTTATTCTCCCGCTGCCATACGCGAAATCTCGGCATACCGTATTCTTTTATCTTCATACATCCGCTCATCGGCTTCTTTCAGGAGATGGTCAATATCCTCATCATTTTCAGCGCGCCATACACGTCCAACCGCCATTTGGGAGTTTCTTTCTATCATTTCCTTATTTAAAAGTTCCGCCAGCTCTTCCAGTTCCCTTTCTTCAATTTTCTCGCACAGAACCAGAAATTCATCGCCCCCGATGCGGAACATCGCATGGCCTTCAAATACTTTTTTCAGACATTCGCCGACGCGAATCAGCAGCTTATCTCCTTCCCGATGTCCTTTCTGGTCGTTCACTCTTTTTAATCCCATCACATCACAATACAAAATGCCGATGCTTTTTCCCGGCTGCATTGCTCCGACATATTCATTCATGGCGTGACGGTTTCCGATTCCGGTAAGCTGGTCCTGAAAGCACAGTTCTTCCAGACGGCGCACATGATTTCTCCTGTGCAGAATCGTAACAATGAAATGTCCCAGAATCCGCAGCAGCGTCGTAATATGTTCCAAGAACTGTTCCGGCGGATTATCCACTCCATAAAACCCGATAATTTTCCCTTCCCTGACAAGTGGACTGACCACAAGAGACTGAATATTCTGCGGCTCCAGATAGTCATATACCGGCCTGTCGGTTTCCCGGACGCTCTCCAGATTTTTAATAATAACATTTTCATCCTGTAAAAATTTCTGATACCAGAGGCTGACTACCTGAAAAGATACATTCTGCAGATTTTCTTTCTGCGGCGTAACGCCCCCCGCGCACCATTCATAGGTATTCCGGAAGGTTCCGTCTTCCATCTCCTCGAAAATATAGACCCTGTCGCTGTGCAGTGACTGCCCAAGATATTCCAACAGCGCCGCAATAGAGTCCTCCGGCACAGATTCCATCATGGCAATCCGCAGCCCTTCATTAATCATCTCTTCGTTGTCTTCATATCCCCTGTTCTGCTGTTCCCATGCGCTCAAATCCACGCCAAGCTCAAAACGGTATCTTTTACCGTTTTCCTCTATCATCGTTTCCTTCAGCGCCTGTTTCTTTTTGATAACCGGATTGTAACGCACTTCTTCCAGAAAAAACCCCGGATTCAGTTTTTTGTGATTACAGGCCGTACATGGTACGGAACTTCCCTTTAACAATTCATAGCATTTTTTCCCTCTGCATTCCTCCATCGTCCCGATTCCGTATATCTTCCTCGCATACCGATTGGCATATACCAGTTCGTGACTGTCCATATCGACCACGCAGACGCTCTCCTGAAGCCTTTCATAAAACTGCCAGAGAGACGCCGTCTGCGGCCCTTCCAATTCTTCTTTTTTCATAATATTCCTCCACGACTCTTCCTCTATATCGGCGCGCTCTACTACAAGAATGCGCATTGTCCGTCAAACGGACCTGTTTGCTCTCTTTCTCCTCCCTATACCTTAAAAGATGCTACCGTCTCGTTCAAAATTTCGCTCAGACTGGACAATTCTTCCATCTGTGCAAGAACAGATTTGGAATTTTCGTCGGAATCTTCCGCCGACTGCTTCATTGTCTGCATATATTCGGCAATCGTTCCTATGAGCTCCGCAACCGCAAGAATATATTCATTGATTCCCGTTATCCCGGCGCTCATTTCCGCAGAAGCCGAACCCAGGTCTCCGGAAATACTGCTGTAAAAAGCCGCATCCTGTTCATACATTTCTGCCAGCCGCGTCATGCTCTGATAATCTGCCATAACTTTATCGTTCATAAATGCCAGCAGTCTGCCTGAACTTTCGGACAGGAAGGAAACATTCTGCACGACGCCTTCCGTCACTTTACGAATTTTATCTACCGCAACTTTGGAATGGTCCGCAAGCTGGCGTATTTCATCCGCAACGACAGCAAAACCTTTTCCCGCATCTCCGGCTCTCGCCGCTTCTATTGAAGCATTTAACGCCAGAAGATTTGTCTGTGAGCTGATTGACAGAATCTCTTCCGTCAGTGTATCGATTTCCCGCACCTTCTGACTGTCCGAAATTGCCTGTTCCAATTCTTCTTTGGTTTCCTGGTACAGAACAACCGCTTCTCTGCTCGACGCTTCGGAACTTTCATGTTGTTTCCCGGCCCGTTCCATAATATCTCCGGACTGCCTTGCCGCTTCACCCGCTTTACCCGCGACCGCATCAACGGCCTGACAAAGCTCCTGGCCTGTGCTCTTTATCTTTTCTGCCAGCTCTTTTGCCTCCGTCGTCTGTTTTAATACCTGTACCGTCGAATCCGCAATTTCGGAAATATCATTCGTCAGTACTGTCATTCTGGCGGAAGTGCTCTCCGCTATCGTTCCGATACTGCCGGCTTCCTGTTTCGTATTCAGAATAATGCCCCGTATCTGCTGTTTCACTTCTTTTGTCGCCGTCCGAATCTGTTCCGTTTCGTCTTTGTATTCTTTGGGAATGCCTTTCTCACTGACGCTGTTTTCCGAAAAATCACCCGATGCAAACTGCTTCAGCATCTGTACCGGCTCCAGCATTTTCCCTATCAGTCCCGCCATCGTAACGGCCACAAGCACTGTAATCACAAGCGCAATCATAACCGCTACCCCAATCATAACCATCAGGGAACTTCTGACATTGGCTGTCGGAACGACCACGCCCATTCTCCACTGGCTTCCCTCTATGCCCGCCGTCGCAAAATAGCATTTGCTTCCGTCATAATCGGTCAGCTCAACTACACGGTTATCTTCACCATTTACCAGTCCCGCAAGTCCGGGCATAATATCCGTTACAACAACCGCACTATCTTCTGAAGGTTCAAAGTCTTTATTTTTATGCGCCACATACTGGCCGCTGCTGTCTGCAAGAAATCCGTATACGCCTTCCGCAAAATCAATGCTCGATGTCAAATCCGTTACCGTTCCGAGCGTTACGTCGAGACCGATTACCGCGCTCAGTCCGCCTTCTATGTACACCGGAGCCGCAATCGTTGTACACATCTGGTTTGTCAGCACATCCCAGTAAGGGTCTGTCACAATGACGCTGCCCGCTGCCGCCGCCTGCTGATACCAGCCCCTCTGGACCGGGTCATATCCCTCCGGTATTTCCGCCTCGGCATTGGACTGTATAAACATACTGTCCTTTGTGCCACAATACAAATTCAGAAGCTCGCCTCTTCCCTCCGCATAAGTATTCATAACGGACTGAATAAAATCTGCGTCCATATCCCGGGCCGCTTCTATACAGTTTGCCGCGCCCTCTGCCAGCATTTTTTCATTTTCAATCCATGTATTGATTTCTTCTGCATATCTGTCCGCATAAATCTGCAGCGCCTCGGTCTGGTCTTTTACCAGGCGCTTCCCCGCAACGATGACGATACCAACCGTAGTCAGCAGAATACTGGCTACGACCATGCAGATTACACTGGCCGTCAGTTTGCCCTTGATGGTTCTTCCCATGGTTTTGTACCTCATTTCTTTCATTTTTTCTTTAACAGTCCGTATTAGTTTACCAGAAAGAATCTTTTTCGTGTGATGTCCCGGTACACTTTGCAGATTTTGAGGTATCATTTGCATATTCGTCATCCAAAAACCGCCATCTGCATTTTCTGCAGATGGCGGTAAATATCATGCGTGTTCAATATTGGTATATTCCGATATTTCTCTGCTGATGGTACACAAATCTTCCACAGAAAGCTCATGAATATCTTCATGGCCCGTAATCCTCGCAAACGTTTTCAGTTCTTCTGCAGAACAACGCAGGTAATTGGCCACTCTTCCGGCCGCCGCATCCACATGCAGCCTTTTCCTCAGTTCTGGGTCCTGTGTCGCCACTCCGACCGGACACATTCCCGTACCACAGATACGATATTGCTGACAGGCCGCCGCTACCATCGCCGCAGACGCAACCGCAACCGCATCCGCGCCCATCGCAAGCGCTTTGGCAAAATCGGAAGATACCCGGAGTCCGCCTGTAATCACCAAATCAATTTCCGCCTTCACACTGTCAAGGTATTTTCTCGCCCGGTAAAGCGCATAGACAGTGGGCACGCTGGTTGAATCGCGGATAATTGCCGGAGATGCTCCCGTCGCGCCGCCCCTTCCGTCAATCGTAATAAAATCCGGCTCCGCATATACGCAGTACTCTAAATCTTTTTCAATTCTTCCCGCCGCTATTTTAATACCGACCGGCCTTCCTTCGCTCCGCTCCCGCAGTTCGCTTACCAGCTTTTTCAAATCATCCTTTGTATCGATACCCGGAAACTTCGAGGGGCTGATGACGTCTTCTCCAAGCGGTTTATTCCGAATCTTCGCTATTTCCGGCGTCACCTTGCTGCCGGGCAGATGTCCTCCCATTCCCGGTTTTGTTCCCTGTCCGATTTTTATCTCGACTGCATCGGCCGTTTTCAGATTATCATCCGTTACGCTGTATAGATTGGGCACATATTCAAATATGTATTTATATGCGGCTTCTTTTTCCTCCGGCAGAATACCTCCCTCGCCGCTGCACATTGCCGTACCGGCCGCCGCGCTTCCTCTGGCAAGCGCAATTTTGGTCTCTTTGGAAAGCGCTCCGAACGACATATGGGAAATATATACCGGCATATCCAGAACCATCGGTTTCTTCGCGCGTTTCCCGATAACCGTCCGCAGAGAAACCTCCGCGTGTTCCTCCAAAGGCATCGGATTCAGCTGCGCGCCCATTATCAGAATATCATCCCATCCGGGCATCTTCATCTGCGTTCCCATCGCTTCGATGGCGGATTTCCCGGTAACTGCCATTTCGTGGATTTCTTTCATATACCGATAATTGCCATCCGTTTTTCTCGTTTCCTTCGGATAACTTAAATCCAATGTCTCATCGGCGCTTTTTTCAACAGCCGCATCTTTTCCGCTCTCCGGCACGCGCTCCTCCCCTTCGGGCATTACCGGCTTAAACTTTTCCACCGGCTGTTTACAAAGAGGACATTCCGTCAGTTCGAAAAAAGATTTTCCTTCTTTTTCCTCATCAAAAAGATATCCGCATACACTGCACCTGTACACCATAATCGTACCCTCCCGTCTGTTCTGATTTTTTAAAATAGCATCCCTTACTGTTTTGATTTCTTAAATCAACTTTACAAATTATAGAGAATTTTGTCAACGAAATTCGTTTTACTTCCATCGTATACCGATATATGCTATAATAAAAAATAACAGCATTACGAAAAACCGTATTGACAAGACACACCGCCCGGACAAAGGACATTGGTATACTGCTTATGAAAAAAAGAAATTATCTGTTTCCCGTCATATATATTATGCTTTTTGTCTGCCTCCTTATTACCGGATGCGGAAGCCGGGAATCGGCGGGCAAAACGGATTCTACACAAGAGATGACGGGCGGTACGGACGCCTCAGAAAATGATACAGGCCCGGTCAAAACAGAAAGAACGGAGGAAAATATGACGGACAATAAAACAACTGGCAATACGTCTCATAACGAAAATTCAAACTCCACACAGACGCCCCTTTCTTTACACGGCGCCCTTCATGTAGAGGGAACTGCGCTGACGGACAGCCACAGAAACCCGATGCAGCTCCGGGGCATGTCCACCCACGGCATCGCCTGGTTCCCGGAATATATCAATCCCGAAACCTTCCGGTTTCTGCGCGACAGCTGGAATACCAACTGCATCCGTCTCGCCATGTACACCGCGGAAGACGGCGGTTATTGCAGCGGCGGCAATCAGGAAGAATTGAAAAAGCTGGTGCAAAACGGTGTGGAATACGCAACGGAACTGGGCATGTATGTCATCATTGACTGGCATATTTTAAGCGACCAGACTCCCCTCGCTTATCGGGAAGAGGCTGTTCATTTCTTTGATGAAATGTCTAAGTTATATGCCGGCTATGATAATGTTCTTTACGAAATCTGCAACGAACCGAATAATGCCGGCACATGGGATGACGTGTGCACATATGCTGACGAAGTAATCCCCGTCATCCGCGCCAACCATGAAAATGCCGTTATTCTCGTGGGCACGCCTACATGGAGTCAGGACATCGACCAGGCGCTTGCCTCGCCGCTCGCATACGATAATATTATGTACGTCCTTCATTTCTATGCGGCAACGCACACGGACTGGCTAAGGGAACGGATGAAAACCTGTATCGACAGCGGACTTCCGGTCTTTGTCAGCGAGTTTGGAATCTGCGACGCTTCCGGCAATGGTGCGGTCGATATCGCACAGGCCGACGCCTGGAAAGAATTAATTGAATCGTACAATGTAAGTTATATGTGCTGGAACCTTGCGAATAAAAACGAATCCAGCAGCATTCTCATTCCCGGCTGCCCGAAGCTCGACGGCTGGACTGACGAAGATTTAAGCGAACAGGGAAGGTGGATTCGGGACTGGTTCCTCAGCGAACACAGCTGATAATCCCAATCCGACAGATAATCCCAGTCCGATAGAAAAGGAGAAAACAATGGCATACTATCAAATCAAATTTTATTCAAATTCCCTGAAAAGAACTACTTCTTTTGAAATGTTTCTTCCTAACGATATCCGCGAGGATATTCCGAAGGAAGAAACCGAATACAGCAGACGGAAAATGAAAACGCTCTTTCTGCTTCACGGTTATACGGGATGTGCGGAAAACTGGGTTCCCCAATACCTGGCGGAGAAATACAATTTTGCCATCGTCATGCCGAACGGCGAAAACGGCTTCTGGCTGGACGGGCTTTCCACGGGCCATCAGTACTGTACTTTCCTGGGCGTCGAACTTGTAAATTATCTTAGAAAAACATTCGGCCTCGCAATGAATGCGGATGAAACTTACATTATGGGCATGTCGATGGGCGGTTTCGGCGCGCTTCATACCGCGCTTTACTATCCCGACAGATTCGGCAGACTGGCCGCTTTATCCTCCGCGCTTATCGTACATGAAATCGCCCATATGAAGGAGGGCGGCGGCAATCCGGTTGCGAATTACGCCTATTATCACGAATGCTTTGGCGACCTGGAAACGGTAGAAGAAAGCGACAACAATCCGGAAACGCTTGTGAAAAGGCTGAAAGAAAACGGCCAGAAAATCCCGGCAATTTATATGAGCTGCGGAACGGAAGACTTTCTTCTGGAAAACAACCGCCAACTGCACGCCTTTCTCGACAGCATCCAGGTGGAACACATCTATCTGGAAAGCGCCGGAAACCACGATATGACATTCTGGAGCGAATACGCGGTGAAATTTGTGGAGATGATGTTTGCGTAGGTTTTGTGCGGCGGTATAGTAACCACAAACTATAAAGTGAACCCCTTTTTCAGACTAAAATCAATGTCTGACAGGAGGGGCTCTTTTTAATAAATGGAAGGAAACCTATGGTAAGAACACTCATGAAATATTATTTATAATACCGGAATCAAAGGCAATTTTTTTAATTTGTTCAAAAGCAGCTTTTTTCTTTCTATATGTTGTTGAATCCGGGTCACGCTTTTTATAAACATAATCCATAAGAGATTTAATAACATCTAAATCCTCTATTTGTGTGTAATCAATATTAAATTCCATGCTGGTTTCTTTTTCATTTTTATGCAACTGTTTAGTTGAAAACAATTGGCCATTTGCCGTTATAGCATTAATGAAATCATCATCCTTTATTTCTTTAATGATAATAATAGAAAAAGTCCTTAAAGCCCGCCCCAGACTATTTAATGGAAGAGCACTTTCAAGGGTTAAAAACATACTATCCTCGTTAATCTCCTGTAATTTTAGCGTTTTGGGGTTTTGCATTTCATAGGAACGGTAATTGTATCGTTGTATAGCATCATTAATAACGATATGTTTATCTTTTAAATTAAATTTTTTTTGAGTTGTTGCTAATCGTACTTCTATTTCATATATGTATGACATTTTATTTCCTCCAAGTCCACTTTTTCCAAGTTTATATTATCATAGGGGAAAAAATTATACAAGATAATTTGAACATAGTAAAAAAAATATTCAGAAAAAAGATTGACAAAAATAGGATTCCCGGTTATACTTTATAAAAGTGTATTGAATACGATGTTCATTAAATGAAAGGTGGGAATACTGATGAAAACTTTAGAAATGCCCCAAATCGTAACCGGCACAAACGTTGAAAGAACACCTTGGAAAAATGAGATTCATAAAAAGAATCTGTATGCGCCTATTTTGAAGAAAATAGAATATTGGCGGGATTATACCGGAACAGGTGAGCTCTATCGGAAGGAACACGACTTCGACTGTCTTTTAACTGGTGGAAATCTTTTAGCCGACACACTCTTTAGTTTATGGCTCCCTTTACGCTATACACTAAATTATTACAACTGCAATCTTTGGAATAGCTGGAAAGAATTTGAAGCCGAAAAACTCAGACTACAAAAACTCGGCCTGAAGGATTGTACAGACTTCCTCAACGAGCTTATTGATAATATTGAAGTCTTTTTGCCGCCAGAGGAGCTGACAACACTGCTATCCGAATTATTCGAGCTGGGACAGCAGCGTTGTAATGTCATAATCCTTCCGTACAGGTCATGGAACAGCCGGCGGGGCTGCAAGCCCTATTACGATTATATGCCGCACTTTCTCTATGACCTGATGAACACCGAGTCGTCCATATTTTTAATGGCGGTCTCTGCATGGGTGAAACGAGAACACCTGGAAATGTTTTTCAATGGCAGCTTAGATAAGTGCAATCTCAAAGATTTGGCAGATACAGGAGCTGTCTGGAGGCACAGTCCGGATGAAATCAACGTGAAACATCTGCTACGCAACTATATTGACATTTTAAGAACGCGTAAATCTATTATGATGAATGCTGCTTAGGCATCGCCAAAAAGTCTGTGTATTAAAAAGGAGTTCTGCGGATTCCGTTGTTGTTTCCATATTCCCCGAAGAGTGGCATCTGTTTACATGGCTGGAACATCCGCTTGTTCCGGCTCTGGAAATACAATGTTCCATCAGCATTGAAGGAGATTATATAAGAGCCGTCTGGTTTCCTCATCCTGCACTGCTCACACCAGAAACAAGAACAGAATTTGTTCTTCTTGCAAATGAGGCAAATTTAGAGCTGCATCCCGGCGGCAGATTTTGGTGTAATGTATGGACTTTGGTGATAATGGAGGTGTCATCATGAGATATTTTGATTTCGTACTCAAAACAAATTCAGAACAAATCAAAGAAAAGGCTGCTATTAATCTCAGGGAATATGCCTATCAGAACCCTATTGCTGCCATGAACAATTATATGTACCAGAATATGAAAAATGGTATCTATTATTTTGCTTACCGGGAAGAAACGGAAGTAACTTTAGCCGCCTTGGCTTATGACGAAAAGGAAGGGTTATTTCATGATGCTTATGATAATATCCTTGCAATGTTAAACAAAGCATTCTGCATAAAAAGAGTGAAAGCCGAGCCTCGCGAAATTACGATGTACCAGTTTTATAAACATTTGCTTGAGAGCAAAAGAAGGGACTATTTCTCTCGCTGGATGAGAATCGCAGAAGCGGCAAGAGTAATCATTTTCGATTACTATAAAAATGAGCCGGTTTCTTTTCACTATAATCTGAAAGAAAAGATTATTTCAGCGAGTCAGCATAAAAAATGCCCATTATATGATAAAAGTATGATACGGGAATTATCAAATATTGAAAATCACAATAATACAACATCCTGTTTTAAAGGGAATATAGTCCACTACGTTCTCTCAGGCAGAAGCACAGAAGCGGCAAGTGATATGACGGAAACGCTTATGCAACGTCTGGCGGAGGCGGGTCGTTTAAGCGGAAGACGTATGGAAATCATCAGTGAAATAGAGCCAGATTTGTATAAAGTAAACAACCATCTGGAAGAAATTATAGAAAATAATTTCGGTGGCGTGACCGTAATTGACATGTCGGAGAAATTTGGTTATGACCCGGTGGATTATGGAATGACCTGTAAATATATTGAAAAATTAGTGAAAAGGTACAGAAACGACTGCCTTTTTGTGTTTACCTACAATATAGAAAAACCGGGGTTTGCTTACCAGCTTTTGCCTTTGATTCGAAAACATGTGGTTCCGGTTATGCTGAAAGAAGGCAAGGGCGACAGGAAAGCTGCTTTAAGCTATATGAAAGAACTGATAAAATCTTCGGAATACTCTCAATATGCCGGGGATGCAAACGCGTTTATGAAATTATTTTCCGGAAATGAATTTTCTCAAACAGATGTACTGATGGCATTTGAACAATTCGGACCGTGGTGCCTCAACAAGAATGTTCTGCAAGCCTATGACAATAGGCAATCCTATGATTACAGCTTTCCTGATTCTTTTGTGCTGGACAGGGACGAAAATGCGGATTCTTCTTACGATAAATTACAGAAAATGATTGGCCTGACAAGCGTTAAAGAGCAGATAAATCATATCATTGCCACAGATATCGTGGAAAAAGAGAGAAAAAAACGCAAGGGCAGCAGCGTTTACGAGTCAGGGACGATGCACATCATATTTTCAGGCAATCCGGGAAGCGCCAAGACCACCGTTGCAAAACTGTTCGCGGGAATTGCAAAGGAAAAAGGAATTTTAAAAAGCGGCGCATTCGTGGAACGCGGCGGAATGGACCTGGACGGTTTCGGGTGCACCCTTACAATCCGGGACGCATTTATGGCAGCAGACGGCGGTGTGCTTTTTATCGATGAGGCGTATTCCTTAAAAAGCGACATTGCTGTTACGGTGCTTATTCAGGAAATGGAAAAGCGAAGGGATGATGTAATCGTCATTCTTGCAGGATATCATGAAAGAATGAAAGCATTTATGGAAATCAATGAAGGATTAAAAAGCAGAATACCCTATTGGATTGACTTTCCCGATTATAATGTAGATGAGCTGACAGATATCTTTAAAATGATGGTAACTTCCCGCGGCTTTGCCGTTACGGAAGATGGGGTGAAGGAAGCCCGCAATATATTTGAAAAGGCAAGGTTTATGGATAATTTTGGCAATGGCAGATATGTGCGCAATCTGATAGACCGCGCTGTACAGAATCAATCCGTAAGGCTGCTTGCCACCAGAGAAAATGCAGAAAATATACGAAAAAAAGAAATCTTTCTGATTACCAAAGAAGATATCTGCATGTTGGAAAAAGACAAAAAAAGCGATAGAAAAAATGGCGCCGCCCGACAGGAGCTTGATGAAATGACAGGTCTTTCTTCCGTAAAAACTATCATTCATAAAGCAGTTGCCAGCTATAAATTAAAGAAACTCTGTATGGACAAGGGTATACACAAAGAAAGCCCTTCTTTACATATGGTATTTACCGGAAATCCGGGAACAGCCAAAACCACCGTCGCAAGACTGTTCGCCGAAATCCTGAAGGATGAAAAGATTCTTCCATCAAAAAATTTTATAGAAACAGGGAGAGCCGAGCTTGTCAGCCCTCTTGTTGGCGCCACGGCTCCGCTTGTTAAGAAAAAATTTAAGGAAGCACAGGGCGGCGTTCTCTTTATCGATGAAGCCTATTCTCTCTGTGACAATTATGAAGACGGTTTGGGAGATGAAGCAATTAATACCCTTGTTCAGGAAATGGAAAACCACAGGGACGATGTAATCGTTATTTTTGCCGGTTACCCGGATAAAATGCAGCAATTTCTTGACAGAAATCCGGGTATGTCATCGAGAATCGCGTTCCATGTAGAGTTTGAAGACTACTCGACCCATGAGCTTTGTGATATTACAAGGCTCATGCTTTCGAGAAAACAAATGAGAATTACCGATGCCGCTATGGAAAAACTTAGAAAAATCTATGATAGTGTAAAGAAGAGCCGGGATTTTGGAAATGGACGTTTTGTGCGGAAAATGTTAGAAGAGGCAGAAATGAATCTGGCCGAACGAATATCACAGTCAGACGAATCAAAGATTACGGCAGAACTTATTACAACAATTGAGGAAGCAGATATACCGGAGCACATCGCAAAGAAACAGCAGAAAAAGAATTCGATAGGATTTTACGTTGCATAGATTATTGGCGAAGCATAGAGCTATCAGGATATTAAAAAGTATATTCTGGATAAATATGGTTTCAAAGTCTCAACTTTAAATATTGCTCAAACAAAAATGTCGGTTTGAATGTCGGTATATAATTGACATTTGTCCATATACTGCGTATGATACAAATTGAGGTGATATGAAATGCAAAAATATGTCGAATCGGAAACGTTGGAGCTGAAAGAAAAATATACTGATGTAATATGTAAAGAAATTGTTTCGTTCCTGAACACTTCTGGTGGTACAATTGTTATTGGTGTTAAGGATGATGGAACCATTGTCGGCGTTAATAAAATTGATGAAACATTTAGGAAAATATCTGATATTATAGCTACACAAATTGAACCAAATCCACAAGATGAAGTAAGTTCAGAAATTCGGTTTGAAGATGGAAAAACATTGATTATTGTTAATGTATCAAGAGGAATCAAGCATATTTATTGTCAGAAAAAATATGGCTTTTCTTCTGTTGGTTGTACGATTAGAGTTGGAACAACTTGTCGAGAAATGACACCAGAACAGATTCGAATCCGATATGAAAGCAAATTCATTGATTCGGAATATATGTTAAAAAAGCGAGCAAGTCAGCTGGATTTAACATTTAGGGAATTGAAAATTTATTACAGTGAAAAAGATTATCACTTAGATGATAAAACTTTTGAAACAAACTTGAATTTAAGAAATCAGAATGGGGATTACAATCTTTTAGCGGAATTACTCTCGGATAGAAATAATATTCCCTTAATATTTGTGAAATTTAGGGGGAAAGATAAATCGGCGATTTCTGAACGAAGTGATTATGGATATAGATGTATTATAACTTCTTATGACAAAATTAGAAACAGGCTGCAATCAGAAAATACCTGTATTTCTGATACAACAGTCAGACCAAGAAAAGATTCTTATTTATTTGATTATGATTGTGTCAATGAGGCTGTTTTGAACGCGTTAGTTCATAATGATTGGACAATTACTGAACCACAGGTTTCGATGTTTGACAATCGTTTGGAAATCTTATCCCATGGAGGGTTACCAAGCGATATGACAAAAAAACAATTCTTTGAAGGAATCAGTAAACCAAGAAACCGAACGCTTATGCGAATTTTTCTTAGCATGGGATTAACTGAACACACAGGGCATGGAATACCAACCATTGTTAAAAAGTATGGAAGCGAAGTTTTTGAAATAGAAGATAACTATATCCGTTGCACAATTCCGTTTGATGAAGAAGTTTTGGAAAAATCAAAAAAAGAAAATGTCGGTTTGAATGTCGGTTTGAATGTCGGTTTGAATAAAACGGAAAAGAAAGTAGTTTCTCTGCTGATAGAAGACCCGGAATATACTTCTGACGAATTGGCTGCGAAGATAGGCGTAACAAAAAGAACTATCGAGCGAGCATTTATCTCTTTGCAAAAGAAAAAAGTTATAGAAAGAATTGGTTCAAAGCGTGATGGAAGTTGGATTGTCATTAAATAATTGCATGTAAAACAACAGCTGCTTTCGTTGTACTTCTATACAAAAACATGGGCTAAAAGTATTTACACTACATTACAGTGAAGCATAGAGCTTCTATCCCGCTTTATGCTCCGCCAGAATCTTTTTCGCTTCCGCCACTGTCCGGCGGTCTGTCCTGAAAACGCAGTATTCGCTAAACGATGGAAGTCCCATCGGCACGCCTTCCTTACGATAGCGCATACCGCTGTCCAGCGTCTTTTTCGCCGATAAATGATAAGCCGCAATATCCGTTTCGCCCAAAAATCTGCGGATGACGTCCGGCGTTACGCCCGCCCCGGCCATAATCTGCGGGCCGTCGATTTTCCGCTGCAGCTCGGACAATTTCTTTAACAACGGCATTCCCACAAGGCAGTTTTCCTCCTGTCCCGACGTCAGAATCGTGTCGATGCCGAGTTGTGCCGCCTGTTCATATACCCGGAACGGCTCTGCGCAGACATCGAAGGCGCGGTGGAGCGTTATCGGCATTCCCTCCGCCGTCCGTATCAGTTCCCGCATCCGTTCCATGTGGAGACCTCCATCCTCTTTCAGGCATCCGATAACCACACCGTCCGCTCCTTTTTCCCGGAACAGGGCCACCTCTTTTTTCAGAATTTCAAATTCCTGTTTTGTGTACAGAAAGTCCCCAAAACGCGGACGCAGAAGAACCCGTATGGGAAGCGGGCAATTTTCTCTGACCTGCTCAAACAGCGCAAGTCCCGGCGAAATGCCTCCGATAATAAGCGCCGCGCACAGCTCCAGCCGGTCTGCCCCGCCCAGTTCAGCCTCCACAGCGGATTCCACACTGTCCACACAGCATTCCAGTACATAGTTCTCCATTTAAATGTGCCCTTTCTTTTCACTATTTTTACGGCTGTATATGTAAAGTATTATATATTCTGCAAGGCATATCTCAATACCGACAATTGCGATAAGCAGACAGGGCGAAACCCAGACTGAAAGCGCAAAATAATTGTAATGAAAGAAATAGGGAAGCAATAACACTATGACAGCCATTAACAGACAAAAAAATGCTATCATGCCGGCATACTTCTTTTTTTCAAACAATAAAATCATGATGCAGCCTTCCACCAGACATACGATAGTACATATGAAATCCAATAATGAATTTCCATCCACCCACAAGCCCGGTTTAACGGTTTCTCCGTGCATCATGCGATAAATACCGTCTGCGGCTTTGGCAGAAGCCGAGCCGCAGATATTGGACAAAACAAAAACTGCCTTTTTATCTGTTCTTCCAACAAAAACATTTGAAGAAAAATTGGGATTATTTCCACCATGGCTAAAATAAGTATCATATAAATTCCATCCCGCGAAATAATGTTGTCCATTTTCAACAGGATAGGAATGGGATATATTAATAGCATGTTCCACTTTTTCTGTTGTAATGCCCTCATCAAATATACCCATTTGGGCTTTCATCCAAATCGATAAATCTTCTGTATTGGAAACCAGATAACCCGCCGCAGTATTGCCATAAAAAGCGGGCGCATCATAGTTTGCCGCCCTCATGAACGCATATCGGTATCCTTGTGCGGTTTGTTCAGACTTTGCGTTATCAATTCTAAAATAACTGTCAGTCATTCCCAATGGCTCCAGTACGTTTTTCTGCGTAAATGCCTCATATGACATACCGGATATTTTTTCAATAATAAGAGCTAAAACATCATAATTAATCGTGGCATAACAATGCACCGTTCCCGGCGGGTTATCTAACGGCACAGATTGTATTCCCTTAACCGTATTTTCCAACAGGTTTACATCCTGTATCGTTCCTTCAGGCAGATTCGCGATTGTCCATACCGGAATGCCGCTTGTATGGCATAACAAATGTTCTATCATTATATTTGCTTCGTTCCCGTCATATGTCGGCCGGAACCAGGGTAAATAATCCTTAACAGCATCCGTTCTGTTCAACTTTCCATCCTGTTCCAGAATTAAAATGTCCAGCGCAGTAAATGCCTTTGTGGTAGAGCCCAATTCGCATCTGATTTCGCTTGTCATTTCGATTTTATCATTTTTATCCGCATACCCGACATTAATATAATATTCCTGCCCGTTATCCAGCATCACAACGGACATTCCCGGTACACCGCCAATTTTGCAGATGCTTCCGACATAATCTTCCACATTCTCAATAGTATACTTTTTTCCGTCATAATGCGAAAGCAAATAGCCGACAGACAATATACATATCATGGCAGTTATGATAAGCCGTATAAATTTACATTTCATGCTAATGACCATACTTTCTCTCTGTCCGCGATATTTGGGCCCGCGCTTAAATCTCCCCAAGCATCTGCGCCGGATTCTCTTCTGCCTTTACTTTCCCGTATGCTTTGACAATAATGCCCTCTTCATCAATCAGATAGGTGGTGCGCACGACGCCCATGCTCACCTTGCCGTAATTCTTTTTTTCCTGCCATACGTCGTAGGCTTTGATACAGGTAAGTTCCGTATCGGAAAGCAGCGTAAAGGGAAGGCCGTACTTTTCCTCAAACTTTTTATGGGATGCCACACTGTCCTTGCTGACGCCGACTACGACCGCGCCTTTTTCCTGAAACTGCGGGTACAGCGTTCCAAAATTACATGCCTGTTTCGTACAGCCCGGCGTATTGTCTTTGGGATAAAAGTAGAGAATCACCTTTTTACCCTTGTACTCTTCCAGTGTGTGTATCTGTCCGTTCTGGTCCGGCAGGGAAAATGCCGGCGCTTTTGTTCCTATTTCTAACATATTGGTATGCCTCCTTATTCCTGTTTCTCGTAATTCTTCGCCAAACGATGGAAATCCCATCGGTATGCTTTTTCTTACTATTCCCGATAATCTTCCCGGATAAACGGAAACGTAATTTTCTTCTCCGTCAAAATTCCGTACTTGCCGGGATGCCTGTATGCGTTGCCATGCACTTCTCTCTCCCGGTATCTGCGAAGCTGCGCCACATCCAGTTTTGCAATATAAATACCCTCAGCTTCTCCCGCCTCCAGAATACAGGTATCTCTGGAGTCCGGCTGTTCCGGCAGATAGGCAACGCCGTCAAATACCGTCGAATGGCCGTTACAGTCCGGCTGGCCTTTTGGATAATTACAGGTTGCGACTGCCAGCATATTTTCATAAGCCCTGCCCCGCAGCTGCGATAAACGGTTGATTTCCATCGGACAGGCATTCGGCACCAGAATCAGCTCCGCTCCTTTCAGCATCAGAATGCGGGCGCTTTCCGGAAATTCCCTGTCAAAGCAAATCATGGAACCGACCGTAATTTCCCCTTTGGCCGTATCTAACTTAGCAACATAAAAATCTTCTCCCGCATCAAGACGGCATTCATCCCCGAAATCACAGGTATGCACTTTGGCATAAGTATACAGCAGTTCGCCTTTTCTATCGAACAGACAAATCGTATTCCGCGGCAAGGGCTCGTGGGCTTCCAGAAACGTAATGCCAATTGCCATATCCAGTTCCTTCGCCAGTTTTGCAAAAGAACGTACAAAACTTCCATCCGCGGAAACGGCCGTCTCCTTCAGGCGGCCGATATCCTCCGGAATCTCATAACCGACGTTCCACATTTCCGGGAACAACGCGATGTCGGCTCCCTGTTGCTTCGCTTTTCTGCAATATTTGATTCCCTTCTGCAGATTGCCTTCCTGTGTTCCTGTTCCTGCTATCTGCAAAAGCGCTATTTTCAAATTTTCCATTTTGTAAGCACACTCCTCTCGCCACTTGCATGTTTGAACATCGTTGAAAGTGCATGAGCACAATCTCACTCTTTTCTGCCCCGGCGGAAGCCAAGACATTTTTCCGGGCAGGCGTCAATACATTTCCCACAGCGGATACATTCCGGCGAGCGGGATATTTCGGCCGGGGAAAGCTCCACCGGACAGGCCTTCTCGCACGCCTTGCACATCGTGCACTTTTCCTTTTCCCAATGAATCTGCACCAGACTAAATTTGTTAAAAAGGCCGTATATGGCACCGAGCGGACACAGATACTGGCAAAAGGGCCGGAAGCATTTTATCGAAAGAATCACAATCCCAACGAGTACTCCCAGTTTCCAGTTAAAAAGCCCGCCAGTCTGCGCGCGCAGCGATTCGTTCATGCCAAGCAAAGGCAGCGCGCCAAGCAGTGTACCCGACGGGCACAAATATTTACAGAAAGCCGGAATTTTCGCAAAACCGCCAAACAGGAACATGGAACCGATACACACAAGAAACAGAAGTACGGCGTACTTTCCGTACTTCAGATATTTATGTCCGGGCAGCGTCTTTCTTTTTCTGAAAATGGGAATCTTATGGAGCAAGTCCTGTATCAGCCCGAAAGGGCACAGCCAGCCGCATACGAACCGTCCCAGAACGCTTCCGAACACAAACAGGAAGCCAAGCGCGCCAAAAGGGATTTGAAATCCCCGCTGGTTGAGCAGCGCCTGAAGCGCGCCAATCGGACAGGATGCGAACGCTCCGGGACAGGAATAGCAGTTCAGACCGGGGACACAGACATATTTCAGTCCGCCCCGGTATATTTTCCCGCTCATAAACCCATACACATAACCATTCGTGATAACCGTAAACAAAAGCTGTACGGCCAGCCGCATTTTTTTCATCACAATTCTCCGTCTCATCCGATGCCGATACATTCCATGCAAATCATGACCGCTTTCTGCCAGATATCATGCAACTGCCCCTGCATGGCGCCGACGGCCAGAAAAAGAACTCCCAGAAGCATCCCGCAAATCCACATATGATTCTTATCTGTTTTCCAGAAGCCCATCAATTTTCTCCTTCCAGGACGATTTATCCATTGCCCCGACGACTGTCTCTAACAGCATGCCGTTCTCATCAAAAAAGAACGTTGTCGGCACGGCCGTCACATCTTCCAGCAGCGCATGATAAAGCGATTCGTTTATGGGAAGATGCGTATACGATGCGCCGGTCTGCTCTATCAGGTCTTTCGCCAGGTCCAGGATTTCCTGGTCCGCATTTTCCGGCACGTCGCTGATAATTCCGATAAGCCGGAACTCTCCGGCGTCATATTCCTGTGCCAGTTCTCCCAGGGACGGCATTTCGTTCAGACAGGGATTGCAGTAAGTAGCCCATACATTAACCATCGTAATTTGGGAATCCGCAAATATCCCGGATGATACTGCATTCCCCTCCATATCCGTCGCTTCAAAGCTCAGCGCCCCGCCCAGGTCTTCCGGAACGGCCGCAGACAATGCTCCCTGTCCGGCGCCGCTTTGCTGCGGCGTCCCGGTATTTTCCTTTTCCGATGCACCGCTTTGTGCGCATCCGCTTAATAGAACCACTGCCAGAAGCAACGACAGGGCCGTCATTTTATATTTCATATTTACTCCTGTCCGTCTGCTTTAGCAGACATTCAAATCAATAGTTGAAAACTTTAATTTTCAACCTTTACTCCCGTCCGTCTGCTTTAGCAGACATTCAAATCAATAGTTGAAAATTTTAATTTTCAACCTTTACTCTCGTCCGTCTGCTTCAGCAGACATTCAAATCAAAAATTACACTTCCGACTCCCTGACCGCTTTCCGCACTTTCAGCACCATAGAGGGCGCCACGGAAAGCTCGTCGATGCCCATCCTCAGAAATTCGTCCGTCAGTTCCAGGTCGGCTCCCAGCTCCCCGCAGATACCAACCCATTTACCACATTTATGGGCATTATCCGCCGCCATCTGAATCATGCGGAGAATCGCCTTATGATGCGGACGGTAGAAATCGTCCAGTCTGGCGTTCTGTCTGTCCACCGCCAGCGTGTACTGAGTCAGGTCATTCGTTCCGATACTGAAGAAATCCACGACTTCCGCCAGTTCATCGCTGACCATCACGGCAGCCGGCGTCTCAATCATGATTCCCTGTTCCGGTATTTTATACGGAATTTCCTTCTCCTCCAGTTCCGCTTTTACTTCCGACACAATGGCCTGAATCTGCCGCACTTCTTCCACAGCGGTTATCATCGGGTACATAACCGACAGATTCCCATATACGGCCGCCCGGAACAGAGCGCGCAGCTGTGTTTTAAAAATATCCGGCTGCTTCAAACAGATACGGATGGCGCGATATCCCATCGCCGGATTATCCTCTTTTCCGAGGTTAAAATAATCAACCTGTTTATCCGCCCCGATATCCAGCGTGCGGATAACGACATTTTTGCCCGCCATCGTCTGTGCCACCTGTTTATACGCCTGGAACTGCTCTTCTTCCGTCGGAAAATCATCCCGGCCAAGATACAGAAATTCGCTGCGGAACAGACCAATTCCTCCCGCATCGTTTTCCAACACATAGCCTACGTCAGAAACGCTTCCAATATTCGCAAAAATCTTTATTTTTTTCCCGGACGGCGTTACATTGTCCTTCCCTTTCAGCGACTGTAAAAGTCTCAGCTTCTCCTGTTCTTCCCGGACTTTTTTCTCCGCTTCCACACAGATTTCTTCCGAAGGGTCAAAGATAACCTCCCCGTTCAGTCCGTCCACCACAACCTTCATTCCCGTATGTATCTCGTTTAAATCTACAGGCACGCCAATCAGAGCCGGAATATTCATCATCCTTGCCAGAATCGCCGTATGGGAATTGGCAGAACCGTGTACCGTTACAAAGGCAAGAATTTTCTCCTTATCCATCTGCACCGTTTCGCTCGGACTCAAATCGTCCGCCACGATGACGGAAGGTTCCATCTCAGAAGAATTTAAATCTTCCCTTCCCATAAGATTCCGCACAAGACGATTCGAAATATCTTTGATATCCGCTGCCCTCGCCTTCATATAGTCATCTTCCATCCCGGCAAACATGCTGGCAAAATTATCTCCGGTAACTGCAACCGCATATTCGGCATTTACCATTTCCGTCCGTACCATATTATGGATGGCATCCAGATAATCCTCGTCTTCCAGCATCATCTGGTGCACTTCAAAAATGGCGGCGCTCGACTCTCCCACTTCCTTCAGCGCTTTGTCATATAATTTCTGAAGCTGTGCCTGTGCCTGTTCCGCAGCCTTTTCAACACGGGCAATCTCGGCATCTGCATCCGTAATTTTTGTCCGTTTAACCGACTGGTCCTCTTTTCCGAGCACCATCACCGGCCCCAGAACAATCCCTTTGTAAACCACTTTTCCAGATAATCTCAACATACCTGTCCGCCTCCTTTTCGTTATCAATTACATCATTTTCAGTTCTCCCGTTTTCTCTATTATGATATGTTCAATTTGCATCCCGCTTTCCGCAAAATACAGTTTCAGGTAATTGCTGATATTGATAAAACCGCCCAGAGACTGCTCGAATTCAACATATTTTCCATCCGTTCCATTTAACGTAACGGTCCCCTGAAGCCGATTGTTCGCAAAAACAGAGACCGATACCTGGGCAAGCTCGGATGCGTTCACCTTCGCCCGGAAACGTATCTTATAAAAGCCCCGGCCCTTCGTATGAAGACCGCACAGATAAGACTGGCCCTTGTTGGTATTGATTATGCTTCCGTCCATTTCCAGCCTTTCGTCCAGCGAATACCACTCCATATCCGCATCAGTCATTGTCTCTTCCGCCATATTCTCAGCCGCATCCAGTTCTTCTTTACTAAGCCGTCCGAGGCTCCTGTCCATCACAGGGGAGCGCATCAGAACATCCAGAATATTGACGGCGCATCTGACCAGCTCGGCCCGCTTTAAGCTGCCGTTTTGCAGACATTCCGCCAGATTATCCCCGCCGGAGTTATTTTCTGCATCCTGAACCACCATATAGACGTCGTTCTGGCTCCTCACCATAGCCGCCGCATTTTCTCTTACCGCCTTGTGCCCTTCATCATTGATTTCTGCCCACCAGTCCGTCATTACCATGCCCTGATAGTGCCATTCTTCGCGAAGAATCGTGGTCAGCAGGTCATAATTTCCCGCCGTCCAGATTCCGTTAATGCCGCCGTACGTCGTCATAATCGCATAGGCGCCGCCTTCTTTTACCGCAATTTCAAAGCCTTTCAGATAAATTTCCCGCAGAGCCCGCTCCGAAACGACAGAATTGTACAGCCGGCGGTGATATTCCTGATTATTTGCGGCAAAATGCTTCATCGCTCCCGTCACCTGGTATTTCCGCATACCCCGAATCTGCGCCGCCGCCATTTTACCGGAAAGCAGCGGGTCTTCCGAAAAATATTCAAAATTCCGGCCGTTCAGCGGATGCCTGTGGATATTCATTCCCGGCCCGAGCAAAATATCAATGCGGTTTTTCCGAAGCTCCGCCCCTTCCATTTCATAAAGCTGCTCCACCAGTTCTTCGTTAAAGCTGCATGCCAGACAGGTTCCGTTCGGAAGGCAGAACGCATAAGTGCCGCAGTCCATACGGATGCCGGAAGGTCCGTCCGCACAGCACCCGCAAGGAATTCCATAGTCTTCCAGCGCTTTTGTGACACCGCCGAAAGCCGCCGCCGTTCCGGGCGTTACTTTGGGAGAACACATGCCTTCGCCCCGGACGATGCCGCATAACTCCTCATCGCTGAGCTGTCCGACAAATTCTTCCATCGAAATTTTTTTATCATAAACATCCGCCAGCTTATATCCCCGGTTTCCCGTAAAAGGCACATCTTTTGCCCCGTCATTCTTCCTGTTCTTCGCTTTATCCGTTCGCTGTGGCGCCTTTTCCCAGACAAGCGCAAGCGTCCCGTCCGCCTTTTGCTCCGGCTTCATCCGGTCAAATTCCTCCACCGGAGCCAGCGCCTCCGTACAGCGTTCCAGAATCTCCGGCTTTTTCAGCTCCATCACGCCGGCAAGTCCGGCTCTTCTGATATCCGTGCCCACATAAAAATTATATTTCCCCGGCTCCAGCACATAACAGGATTTGTTTCCGGTCACGCCGCCGTCATCATAAGACGCCAGAAGATATTTTTTCACAGGAAGCGACAGCTCCTGTTCCTCTCCCGGTTTCAGGCACTTTGTTTTCGCAAATGCAACAAGGCTTCTGGCCGGCTTTCCAAGCTGTCCCTGGGGCGCTCCGGCATAAACCTGGACGACTTCTTTTCCCGCAAAATCGCCTGTATTTTTTACGCCTACATGAAAAATACAGCCTTCCTCCGTCGTTTCCATATTACAGCTCACTTCAAAGGTGGTATAAGAAAGACCGAAGCCGAACGGATACTGCACCTTATCCTTCGCCGCTTCAAAGGTTTCAAAATAACGATACCCCACATAGATATCTTCCGCATACCGGTTTCCCTCTTCACCGCCGAAATTGGCCGCCGCCGGATAATCTTTTTCCGCAAAGGCAATCGTATCCGCCAGCTTTCCACAGGGCGCCACTCTGCCCATCAGCACATCCGCCGCCGCATGGCCGCCTTCCATTCCTCCCTGCCAGGTATAAAGAACAGCCTGAGGCCTGTAAGTCTCCACCCATTTCATATCCAGAATGCTGCCTACATTCAGCGCTACGACAACCCGGTCAAAGGCCGCGCATACCTGCTCGAGCATTTTCTCTTCGCCTTCCGAAAGATAATAACTCCCTCTTTCTGCTTTGGCATCCCGGTCTTCTCCCGCCGTGCGCCCGATGATGACCAGCGCAGCGTCACTGTCCGCAGCAGTCTTCCTGACAAGCGCTTCATCGAGCGGCATTTCTTCCTGGCTCCAGGGCTCCTGTGCCCAGCCCCGTCCCTGGTCAAAAGGATGTTCTTCCAGCCACTCCCGGTAGACCTGTTCCAGCTCCTGATTCAGCCGGAGTTTTTCTTCCTTTAACGCATCCAGTATGCCCACCACATATTTTGTATTGATTAAGCCGCCGGAACCCGTACCGCTTTTATAATAGTCGAACTGGATTCTCCCAAATACCGCCAGTCTTTCCCCTTCTTTGAACGGCAGTGCATTCTGCTCATTCCGCAAAAGAACCACGCCTTCCGCCGCCGCTTTTCTTGCCATCTGCGCATATGCGTCCCAGTCTATTTCGTATCTGTTCTTCATCCTCAGACCTCCTGAAAAAATAATATCATGGACAGAGGTTATCTTATCCTCCGTGCCTATGATATCATCATAACAAATATAGCTAACACTTTCTATTATATTTTTATAATAAATAATTTTTCTGAAAACACTGGAAAACCTGTTTCATTCCATTTGCTGATTTGTTATAATGAATGAATAAGCGCGATGAAAGAAAATTGTCTGCTAAAGCAGACGGATGGGTTAATGTTGAAAGATAAAGCACTTTCAACTTTTGATTAAAATGTCTGCTAAAGCAGACGGACGGGTGTAAAAAATGAAGAGCAATAATATACACGAGATTATACTGAACAGGGACAATCTGCACATTATTTCCGCAGACGCGGCATTTTACGCTTTTATGGGAGAACGGCTGTATGTTCCTTTTGAAAAGTTTATCATAGAAGAAGATAAAAAAATTTTTTATCAGAAATTCTGCGAATGCACCGGCGAACGCTTTATAATACGCCTGACGGGTGACAACGGAAACCGCGGCTGCTATTTCTCCCGCATCAAAAAAGGACCGTCCGAAGACAGCGTTGCGGTTCTTCTTCTTTATGCGGAAGGACTTGTCGAAATACGAAATCAGCTGAAAAAAACCGTGTCCATTAGAAATGCTGTCCTGGAAATGTATGGAGATACTTATTTTGAATATGAACCGAAAAGCAATGCGCTCCGCATCTACACGGTGGAAAAGCGCGAACAGACTTTAGAATGCTTACTTCTTGAAGAATTTGAGCAGCGCCTTATCGCGCATGCTGATGAGCAGCAGCAGAAAGATGTCCATGAGCTGATTACCAATATAAAAACCGGTGCGCGCAGATTTGAAATGCGCGCGGATAAAAACCTGCTCGATGACAACGGCGCGGACTGTCTGATGACGATAAACGCAATGTCCCTTTACGAAAAGGGCGTATTTTCCATTACCGTAGGCTGCATTCATATAGGGAGAGACTTTGGACAGGAGATTCAGCGGAAGGTCGAAGTGGATTCGCTGACCGGTCTGCTCGCGAAAGCCGATATCACACGAATTGCAACCGACCTTATCAATGTCCGGAAAGTCAGAGGAATCACGCTGGCGATTGTCGATATCGACTATTTCAAAAAAGTAAACGACACCTACGGCCATATGTGCGGAGACGAAGTTCTCGTAAAGGTTGCCGGAATCATGGAAAAAGAAGTCGGGGAAGATGGAATTGTCGGGCGCATCGGCGGGGATGAATTTCTGATTATCTTTTACCGCGCAGATAATATGGAGCACATGCGGGAACGGCTGAAATGTATCAAAAATAATGTGAAAACTTCTTTTCCTCCAAATGTAGAGGGCCAGCCGGCCATTACGCTTTCTATGGGCTGCGCGGCTTATCCGAAAGATGCCGATAATTATGAAAATGTATTCTTTCTTGCAGATTTTGCCTTATACCGCGCCAAAGAAAAAGGCCGCGACAGATATATTATTTTTGATAAAGACAAGCACGGAAACCCGGAAGAAATTCGGAACATGACCAATTCCGGCAACCGGATTGACAGCCGGGGAAATATGTCGATGGGCGATATCCTTTGTGTTATGATGGATACAGTATACAGTGGGGAATCTTATCCGCTGGAAAAACTCTTAGACGATTTTGTCATCAACTTCGGGATTCAGAGAGTCATGATACATGCCGGTTCTCCTTATCATATTACAAATATTGCGGGAGAGCAGCGGCCCTCCTCCGAACTGATTTCCCGGACGGAACATTATATAAATCTGGAAGGCTATCAGCAGCTGTTCGACGGCTCCGGCCTTCTGTTTATGAATAATGTAAAGTTTCTGGAAGACAAACTGCCGGAAGTATACGAATTATTCGGGGAACTGAGTATTTATTCTCTGATTCAGATAAGGCTCCGGGATAAAAACGGAACGCCTACAGTCTTAAGCCTTGAATCGGTAAAAAGAACGACGACCTGGAACCGCTCGAATCTTCTCTATTATCGTTTGTTTGCCAAAATACTTTCCGAATATGTGCTTTCATAAGCAGCTTCCTAAAATGTCAGAATAAATTAGCAGACGGTTTTATCCCGGAAAGGAGTATGTTAATATTATGGGCTACATCCAGCACAAAGCGGAGGAATCTCTTGAGGATTATCTTGAAACAATACTCATCCTGAGCAGGCGCCTTTCTGCGGTGCGCTCCATCGACGTAGCGACCGAACTGAATTATTCAAAACCAAGCGTGAGCGTCGCTGTGAAAAATCTGAAAAACCGCGCATATATCACCGTTTCAGAAGACGGTTATCTTCATCTGACGGACGAAGGACGTAAAATCGCGGAAAGCGTCTATGAACGCCACACTCTGTTGACAGACTGGCTGGTTTATCTGGGCGTTGACCCCAAAATTGCCGCCGGCGATGCCTGTAAAATGGAACATGATATCACACCGGAGAGCTATGAAGCGATGAAAAAATGTATTTTATCCGTTTTAGGCCGCAGCTAAAAAGAGCCGGTAGAAATATGGCAGCCCGGGTAAACCGGACTGCCATATATTTTGCTTATCTTGCCATTTTTAATTTCACGTTTTTTGACAGCTTTTCCGCCTCTTTGTACGGCCGAAACAGCATGTAAATCATAATGCCGAGAACAACGATTGCCGCGAGTAAACCGATGACATTCAGATTTCCGGTGAATGCAGAACTAATCTGGTATACCATCAGCGCCGCCGCATAAGCCAACCCGCACTGGTAGCCGATTGCAAACCAGGTCCATTTTGCATTGTTCATTTCCCGCCTGATTGCACCGATTGCCGCAAAACAGGGCGCGCACAAAAGATTGAATACCAGGAAGGAATATCCCGCCGCCATGCTGAAGTTCGCCGCAATCTCAGGCCATCCGCCTGGATAAAGAATGCCCATCGTGCCGACGATATTTTCCTTCGCAACAAGCCCTGTAACAGACGCCACCGCCGCCTGCCAGTTTCCCCATCCCAGCGGTATGAAAATCCATGCAATCGCGCTGCCCGCTGCCGCAAGGAGCGACTGGTCCATTTCCTCTTCGCCGAGCATTCGGAAACCCTCCTGAGTAAATCCGAAATAAGTCGTAAACCAGATAACAATAGTAGAGAGCAGGATAATCGTCCCCGCCTTCTTAATGAAAGACCATCCGCGTTCCCACATGGAGCGCAGTACATTCCCCGCCGTAGGCATATGGTAAGCCGGAAGCTCCATAACAAAAGGCGCCGGCTCTCCGGAAAACATCCTGGTTTTCTTTAACATAATACCGGAAATGATAATCGCCGCCATGCCCACAAAATATGCGCTTGTAGCCACCCATGCGGAGCCTCCGAAAATCGCTCCCGCAATCATGGAGATAAACGGAACTTTTGCACCGCAGGGAATAAATGTAGTCGTCATAATGGTCATACGGCGGTCTCTTTCATTTTCAATCGTTCTCGACGCCATGATGCCCGGAATGCCGCATCCGGTTCCGATGAGCATCGGAATAAAGGATTTGCCGGATAATCCGAACTTACGGAAAATACGGTCAAGCACAAACGCAATGCGCGCCATATAGCCGCACGCCTCCAGAAAGGCAAGCAACAGGAACAATACAAGCATCTGCGGCACAAACCCAAGCACCGCACCCACACCGGCTACGATACCGTCATTAATCAGGCCTGCAAGCCAGTCTGCCGTGCCCACAGTCTCAAGCGCATTTCCTACAAGCACCGGAATGCCGGGTACCCATACGCCGTAATCCGCCGGGTCAGGCTCATCGCCGTACTGTTCCATTATTGCAAGCGCATCTTCGTACTCTGCAAGAGATGCCGTTTCAACCGTTACCTCCAGCGTTTCATCATCCGCTATTTCATATGGAAAATCACCCACTGGAGCCTCGCCGTTTTCTTCCGCATAAGCATCATAGCCATCCACAATAAGCGCCGCATCCCCGTATTCTTCAGCCGCATCCCCGTATGCAGAAGAGCCGATACCGAGCAGATGGAAGCCGTCTCCAAACAGGCCGTCATTTGCCCAGTCCGTTGCCGCAGTTCCTACCGTTACCATCGAAATATAATAAACCAAAAACATGATAACCGCAAAAATCGGAAGCCCCAGAAAACGATTTGTAACAATCCTGTCAATTTTATCGGAATTTGTCATTTTTCCCGCCGACTTTTTTTTCAGACATCCTTTGATGATGCTTCCAATATAAATATATCTCTCGTTAGTGATAATGGACTCCGCATCATCATCCATTTCCTCCTCAGCCGCTTTAATATCCGTTTCAATGTGAGAAAGAACGGTTTCACTCAGGTTCAGCTGCTCTAAAACCTTGTCGTCCCGCTCAAACAGCTTGATGGCATACCAGCGCTGCTCATTTTCCGGCAGTCCATGTACTGCCGCCTCTTCAATATGGGCAAGTGCATGCTCAACCGTTCCGGAAAAGGCATGCAGCGGAACAGTCTTTCCGTTTTTTGCCGCGTCGATTGCGGCTTCCGCGGCTTCCACAATGCCGTTTCCTTTCAGCGCGGATATCTCTACCACCTTACATCCCAAAGTTCTCGACAGTTCCCCTGTGTTAATCCTGTCACCGTTTTTTGCCACCACATCCATCATGTTAATGGCAACGACAACCGGAATGCCAAGCTCGGTGAGCTGTGTGGTCAGATACAGATTTCTCTCCAGGTTTGTACCGTCAACAATATTTAAAATCGCATCAGGCCGTTCGCCAGTCAGATAATTTCTTGCCACCACTTCCTCCAGCGTGTAGGGAGAAAGGGAGTAAATACCAGGTAAGTCGGTAATCGTCACGTCGTTATGTTTTTTTAACTTTCCTTCCTTCTTTTCCACCGTAACACCCGGCCAGTTCCCTACAAACTGATTGGAACCGGTCATGGCATTGAACAGCGTTGTCTTTCCACAGTTCGGGTTACCCGCAAGGGCAATTCGCATATTCATAGTTTCCACTCCTTCCATTTCTGATATTAGTTATAACTAACTATTGGTTTAAAAAGAAAGGGGATTCCCCCCACATAGCTATAAAACCAAAAAGTTCTTTATGAACTTTCGACTTCAATCATCTCCGCATCCGCTTTTCGGATAGAAAGTTCATAACCGCGGATGGTCACCTCAATCGGGTCTCCCAAAGGCGCCACCTTACGGATTTGTACATCAACGCCCTTTGTCAGTCCCATGTCCATAATCCGGCGTTTGACCGCACCCTCGCCGTGTAGCTTTACCACCCGGACGGTATCGCCAATCTTTGCTTCTTTCAGTGTTTTCATTTTCAGCCCTTCCTCCTCATTCTCTTATATTAGAAACATTAACAGCCCCTCACAGCGTTCCTTTCCGCTGGAAGGTGTCTTAATGTTCTGCTCAGACCATAATTTTCTGTGCCATTTCTCTGCTGACCGCAATGCGGGAATCTTTCACGTTCACGATGACATTGCCACCGATGGCGTTTATGACCGTAACCGCCCCTCCCACAACAAAACCGAGAGTTTCCAGATGCGTCCGGACATCCTGCTTCCCTCCGATTTTTCTGATAATGTTTTCCTCTCCTACTTCTGCCAGTGTAAGCGGCATCATTCATTCCTCCCTTCCCAAATACAAGGCATTTTTGTATTAGTATTAACTAACTCGATGTGTGAAACAATGGATGCCTGTCTTCTCCGGGCATCCTTACGAAAATTGTAGTTAGCATCTACTAACCATATATTATAATATGACGATACAAGAACTTTGTCAACATAATTTTTATTCATTAAATACTTAGGAAATTGTAAATATTTCAGGACTTTCTCTTGAAGAA
>CAJTRL010000006.1 GCA_910578715.1 uncultured Lachnospiraceae bacterium
GTTCATCCTGAGCCAGGATCAAACTCTCGAATTAATTCTTTCCGTCTGATTCCGGACCAGAACCACTTGGCTTCTGTTCCGTTTTCTTACTGTCCGTTCTTTTTTCTGAAATTCTGAAATTCTTCTGAATTTTCAGGGTTGCATTACTGTTCGTTTGTCAAGGTGCTTTGCTCAGGTTTTCGCCCGGGCATCTTTTAAATCTTTCAGATGCTTCGTACCATAATGGTCCGAAGGGAAAATTTACTTTGTCATTGTTGACCGCTGTAAATTTTCAACGGAGAAGGAGGGATTTGAACCCTCGCGCCGCGCAAACGACCTACACCCTTAGCAGGGGCGCCTCTTCAGCCTCTTGAGTATTTCTCCACAGTCTGAACTATTCCTCTACCAATATGAAATTACGCCCTTCACATGACGCATTTGTTATTATACATAAGGCAAAAATATTTGTCAATGCTTTTTATTGTTGCAATTTAATATATAGACGGAGAAAATTATATGGTGCATATTAAATCACTGGACAACGGCCCCAAAATTTTCAAAGCTCCCGGTTCGGAAATCAGAACAAAGGGGTACTGGCACAAAGAAATGCTCTTCTTCACCCCACTGTTTAAAGGCCTTTTCTGTATTCCCCGATTGCCGTCTCATATAAGTTATTGCCCTCCGAGTCAATCACGACGATTGCCGGAAAATCTTTCACTTCCAGTTTCCGAATAGCTTCGGTCCCCAAATCCTCATAGGCAATTACTTCCGAAGAAAGAATCGACTTGGAAAGCAGGGCTCCCGCTCCGCCTACCGCGGCGAGATATACCGCTCCGTTCCTCACAATCGCTTCTTTCACGGCATCGGAACGTTTTCCTTTACCAATCATACCGGCCAGCCCCATATCCAGCAGTGCGGGCGCATATTTATCCATCCGGCTTGCAGTCGTCGGCCCCGCGGAACCAATTGGACGTCCTTCCCGTGCAGGCGACGGTCCCATATAATAAATAACATTATGAGCCATCGTAAGCGGAAGCGATTCTCCTTTATCCAATGCTTCCTGCATCCTCTTGTGCGCGGCATCTCTCGCCGTATAAATTGTCCCGCTGATGTATACATAATCCCCGGATTTTAACTTTCGGACCTCCGCCGCGTCAAACGGCGCCCTGATATATTGTTCCATATGAATAACCATGCCTTTCATTTATACACTGTCAAATCATGAACAGTTCAGCCATGCCTTTCATATCGGGCGTCCGCCCTATAGAAATAATTGTACAGGCTGCCCTTAGTGAGCAAGCTCCCACGGGCACTTTGTACAATCATTTCTGCATGGCTGAACTGTTACTAAATTACCCTTACCGCATGCCTGTTCACATGACAGCAGATGTTGACTCCCACCGGCAGTCCGGCAATATGCGTCGGATAAGTATTGATATTGACCGCGAGCGCCGTTGTCGTTCCGCCAAGTCCCCCCGGCCCGATGCCGCTTCGGTTGATTTTTTCCAGCATTTCTTCCTCTAATTCTTTTACATACGGTATTTCCGAATGTACATTCACCGGCCGCGTCAGCGCCTTCTTCGCTAACAGCGCACATTTTTCAAACGTACCGCCGATTCCGACACCCACCACCATCGGCGGACAGGCATTTGGCCCCGCATCGTTTACCGCAGTCAAAATTGCATTTTTTACGCCTTCTATACCATCGGCCGGCTTTAGCATGAACACTCTGCTCATATTCTCGCTGCCAAAACCTTTCGGCGCTACCGTAATCTTAACCTGCTCTCCCGGCTTTATCTCATAATGAATGACCGCGGGCGTATTGTCTCTGGTGTTTTCCCGTATCAGTGGGTCGCCTACAACGGATTTCCGAAGATACCCTTCCGTATATCCTTTCCTGACGCCTTCGTTTATGGCATCTTCCAGAACTCCTCCCGTAAAATGGACATCCTGGCCAATTTCCATAAATATGACCGCCATGCCCGTGTCCTGGCAAATCGGTATCATTTCTTCTCCGGCGATTTTCAGATTTTCCTGTAACTGGCATAAAATCTGTTTTCCAAGTGGAGCCGCTTCGGCGTCCGCCGCGTTTTTCATTGCGGCTTCCATGTCCTGTGTCAGAAAATGGTTTGCCTCTATGCACATTTCTTTTATATGATTCGTAATTTCCTCTACGTCTATCGTACGCATTTCAGTCCTCCGCCCCCGGAATCCGCCCCGGTCCCCGCGTCTGCCGGAACTACCGCAATTCTTATCCGGTTATCTCATTCTTGATTCTTTCCAATTCGTCCGCGGAGGGTTCTCCCGGCTTCCAGCCGATTGTCTGTCCGTCATCCTTATACCGCGGAATCAGGTGCATATGAAAATGAAATACAGTCTGACCCGCAACCTCTCCGTTATTCTGCATCAGATTAAATCCGTCACAATGCAGCCTGTCCGTCATCCGCGCCGCCATTTTCTTAGCGAGAATCATCGCCTTAGCCGCCGCTTCTTCCGGCAATTCATACAAATTTGCATAATGATTCTTTGGCATAATCAGGGCATGCCCCTTCGCCGCCGGTCCCAAATCGAGAATAACGCGAAATTCCTCATCTTCATACAATGTTTTCGATGGAATTTCTCCATTCGCAATCTTACAAAAAATACAATTTTCGTTTTTCATTTCTTCCTCCATCTGCCTACTTTGGCAGGCACTCAAATTCAATAGTTGAAAGAATGCAATTCTTTCAACACTTCCTCCTTTTCTGTCTGCTTTAGCAGACATTCCATTCAAAAGTTGAAGATTTCTAATCTTCTACATTTATCCAAACACAAAAATCTGGTCCAGCGTCCGCAGAATTTTAAAATCGCCCTTCAATTTCATATCGCCCGCCATAAAGGAACGCTGGAACGACGTTGCACCGGAAAGAATCTCAGACATGGAATCTCTGCTCATTTGAATTTCTACATCAAAATCCGTTCCTTCTCCATAAAAACAGTTCAACTGTACGCCGTTCACCTCTATAATAAGAGGTTTCTTTTTCTCTTCAATTACAATTTTATATTTCGCCGCAACGCCGGCCTGCGGCTGGAAATGCGTTTTCAATTCCTGTATAAATTCTGTATTATTCTCTTTTTCGCTGTTTCCCATCAAGTCGCGGAACAAACTGGTCAGTTCCTGAATATCCGCTTTTTGGCGCTGCACATAACTGTCATCGGACACATACTGGGAAAGCTGCTCGGATTCCTGAGGTGTCAAATCAATATTGCGGGGGATGGATATTTTCTGCTTGACCGCCTGATTGCTTGCCGGAAGACAGGGCATCTTCTGATTAATTGTACGGTAAAGGTTTTCCGCCTTTTTCTCGATGATACGCAGATATTCTTCGTTATCCTCCAGAATATTCGTGTCGGCAATATAACCGCAAAGGCCGCTGCACGGCCGCCCGCCCAGGATTTCCCATGCGGTGGCGAGATTCAGCTTTCCTTCCTGTTCGCCGTAAGTTGTGGACATAACAATGGGGCACATATAGATTTCACTGATTTTTTCCTTGTCACCATACAGCCAGCACGCGTCCAGAAACTGCTGCATATAACCTCCGATGCCGTACCATTCAATAGTCGTCGCGAGAATGATGCCATCGGCTTCTTTCAATGTCTGAGGCAGGGTAGTAATGCTGTTTTTTAAATCCATCAGTCGGAATATCTCCACGCTCACCCTCAGTTCGTCGAGAACCTCCTGGATTTTTCCAAGTACATAAAGTGTCGGGTCGTCTATCAGCCCTCTTCCGCCATAATAAATATTAATTTTCATTTCAATCCCCGCCTTTCTGTTCTTTCTTGCCTCCCGGCGTCAGCAACCAAAAAATTCCCGCCAGTAAAAAGCCCATTAACAGGCCTCCCACATGCGCCGCATTATCCACGTTGCTGCTCGTAAATCCACAGTAGAGGGAAAAAACAATCGAAAAAGCAATTCTTCCCGCCGTTATTTCCGCAAACTTTCCTCTGTACAGAAGCGCCAGCATCAAAAGCGCTCCTTCCACACCGAATACGGCGCCGCTGGCGCCTATCGAACTCACATAGTGATTTGTGAGCAGCTCATATCCCGCAGAAAAAACGTTTCCGGCAAGGCCAGCCGCCATATATAAAAGCAGATACGGTATATGCCCGATACGTTTCTCCACCACGTTTCCGATATAATACAGGATTAGCATATTGCTGACAAGGTGCCCGATATTCGCATGCAGAAACATACTGGTCAGCATGCGATACCATTCGCCTTTCTGTATCAGGTCCATAACGCTGAAATCGCCTATATTATATATCAGTTCCCCCGTAAATGTACATAGAAGGAACAAAAGCACATTTAACGCAACGAGCAGAATATTTATCCGATAGGAACGCAGATAATCCATTCCGGATTCAGTATTCCCCAAATTCTCCTTCTCCGATTCATCAGCGCTTTGCCGTTCGACAGAGGGCATCTTGGAAATGCAGTCCAGAAAGTTTTCCAAAATACCCCTCATCCCATAAAAATCAGCAGCCTGATTTTCATATATCATCAGCCGGTTTTTCGAGGCATCTATCAGCCAGCAAAAGGAATCGCTTCCGCAAAGCGCTTTCGCCTTTTCGATATCCGTTCCGACTAACAGCGACAATATATGCACTTCATAAAATCCTTTTTCCCGGAAAAATTCCAGTATCTTTTCTTTAATATGCGCATACTGGCTTTCCGTTATAAGAAGCTCCGGCCTGTAATCGACTACATACAGCACATTCACATATGCGCTTTCCCTGCGGAAAAAAAAGAAAAATTCCGGCAGATTGGAGGCCACCTTACAAAACCCCTGTTGTGCCAGTAAATTTTCTAACTGTCCTATCACCATGGCTTGCTCTCCGCCTTCCATTTGTCATAAGGACAGGAATTTTTATAAATTGCCGCCCGCAATTCAACAAAACACCCACAGGCTCTGCACATCCCGTCCAGCAAAAGCTCGCATTCCCTGCAATACCTCAGCCGCTCTTCATAAACTGACTGACTGACTTTGATGTCCGAATCCAGATTAGCAATATAAGTATGTAAATTTTGAAAGTATTCTTTCCGGTCCATATCGGCCGTCAGACATTTCCGACAGGGCCGTCCTGTACCGGCCGTCATTTTATGCGTAATGCGATGATGCTGCATGCGGGCATGGTAAATCTGATACTTCTGCCATCCGCCTTATAATCCGTAAATCGTTCTTCTTTCACTTTTTCCGGCTCTTCAAACGTATTGTGCGCGGTCATTTTTCCGGTCAGAATCGCTGCCTCAATCTGAGAAGGAGCCATCTCCGTAAATAATATTTCTACCGGAACCGCATCGGCTGCAGACAAATTATTTACCGTTATGTTTACCGTACCATCCGCGCTGACAGATACAGACTCACTGATAAGCGGAACCTGGCATTCTTCCTCCGCGCCCGTTGTCTGATTTCCTTCCACAAAACTCTCCGCCAGCTCCGCGCCCTGATGGTGTTTGTACATATGGAAAACATGGTACGTAGGCGTCAGAAGCATCTTAGGACCTTCCGTTAAAATAACGGACTGCAGTACATTAACAAGCTGCGCAATACATGCCATTTTCACACGCTCACAATGTTTATTAAAAATATTCAGCGTAATGCCTGCCACAAGCGCATCTCTCATCGTGTTCTGCTGATACAAAAATCCCGGATTGGTTCCCGGCTCCACATTAAACCAGCAGCCCCATTCATCCACTATCATTCCGATTTTTTTATCCGGGTCATACTGGTCCATAATCGCACCGTGGCGCTCAATCAGCTCTTCCATATAAAGCGCTTTTTCCAGCGTCTGATACCATTTTTTTTCATCGAAATCCGTCGCGCTTCCCTTATCCTGCCATCCGCCCGGATGTACATAATAATGTAAGGACAGCCCATCCATGAATCCCGGATTTTCGTTTTCGGGCGCCGGCTGCGGCCGTGCGGTACAGGTCTTTAAAACATTTTCCGTCCAGTAATAATCATCCGCATTCGCTCCACAGCAGATTTTCTGAATCTTGGCGTCTTTATCATATTGTCTGACATAAGTCTGATATCTTCGATAAAGATTTCCGTAGTACTCCGGTGTCATATTACCGCCGCAGCCCCAGTTCTCATTGCCGACTCCGAAATAATCTATTTTCCACGGTTCTTCATGGCCGTTCTCTTTCCTTAAATCTGCCATCGGAGATACGCCTTCGAACGTAATATATTCCACCCACTCGCTCATTTCCTGTACGGTCCCGCTTCCTACGTTACCGTTTACATAGGTCTTGCAGCCGAGCTGTCTGCATAATTCAAAAAATTCATGGGTACCAAAGCTGTTGTCTTCGACCACACCGCCCCAGTGCGTATTAATCATTTTCTTTCTCTTCTCCTTCGGGCCGATGCCGTCTTTCCAGTGATATTCATCCGCAAAGCAGCCGCCCGGCCAGCGGAGTACCGGAATCTGCATTTCCTTCAATGCTTCCACAACATCTTTACGCATTCCGTTTACATTCGGAATTTCCGAATTTTCCCCGACGTAAAGACCTTCATAGATACACCGTCCGAGGTGTTCTGAAAAATGCCCGTAAACTTCAGGATGAATATATCCCTTTTTATTTTTTTCGTTAATAAATATTTTTGCCATGGCCCGCTCCTTATCGAAATATAATTGTCTTTGTTTTCCATTATATTAAAATATTTTTAATAAGACAACTTGTTTTTCTCACCGATAGCAATAATTCAGTTTCCCAAAGCGAATCTCGTCTCCCGGCTCTATTTCCACTGTCTCGCTCGGTTCCATGCGCAGTCCGTTCTTATAAGTCCCGTTTGTGGAATTCATATCCGTTAATAAAATTTTATCACCTTGTTTTTCGAGTCTTGCGTGAAGTCTGCTGACCGAATCGTCCGACAGTACACAATCCACGCAGCCGGGCATTTTACCGATACTGAATGGGAACCGGTTCAGGTCTATATGCTTCTTGTTCTTCTTATCCAGCGAATACAGCTTATATTCCGCTTTCCGCTTTCGCATATCGATGAAGACCGTTTCTCCGTAAGATGCCCCGGCATTTTCCCGGTTCTCGGCCGGATTTCCTACAATCCGGTTCCTTTCCGCCTGACCGCTTTTCCACAGGTTTCTTTCCATTAAATTTCTTTCCGCCTCGATATCCATATTTCTATCCAGCACATCCTGTATTGCAACCGGCCTCTCTTCCCGGAACTCGTCCTCAATATCCCACAACAGCGCTCTTTCTTCCTGCTCTTTTTTTCTGTTCTTTTTACCGGATAACAACAGCTGTATGACGGAAAACAAAAAGCATAAGCCCATGACGCCTGCGCAGCATATGAGTAACAAAGTCTCCCGTTCTGTCAACACAAAATGTAAGAAAAGCCAGACGGCGGCAGCAATTCCACACACGGAAAGAGCCGCAAAAATACCGTAAAACATCCGGTTCTTCTTCTGAGCGACGCATGGCTGCTCCTCTTCGTCATAATCTCGCCATGCTTCCGGCACTGTGCAATATTCTTCCTCATCATCCGCCGCCGTTATTTCCATTCTCTCCCCCGACGCTTTTCTTTCCGCTGTTTCTATTCTTCCTTCCAGCGCTTTCTCCTCCGCTGTTTCTCTCTTTTTTCCCGACGTTATCCCCACCGCTGTTTCTGTCTTCCCGCCCAGCGTTATCTCTTTCTTCCTTCCCGCCCATTTCCCTGACGTCTGCACCGCCTTCCGGCCCGCGCCGTCATCTTCTTTCGTCTGCTTCCACACGCATTCTTCCATTTTGTCTGCTTCTGCAGATGGTTCCTCTTCTTCCTCCTCCAATAATGTGAGCGCATCCGCCACAGAAAAAAAGGGTTCTTCCGTCATCTCATAAATCCGGTAAAGCACATCCGTCAGACTCCTGTTCCCTGTATCCGTATGATTCAGTAAAAAGTCCATAAGCGGCTCATAAGGATTATCCGGCAGCCTGTTTTTTCCCGGATAATATAATCCCAGATATTTTGCGGAAGATAAATCATAATATATGCAGTCAGGCCGGACTAACAGCCCCGCCTCTTCCATAAAAAACTCTTCCAGTGTACGGTAAATGATATCCAGCTGTCTGAACAAATCCCGTACCTGTTCATAAGACATCTTTTTCCCCCGGTATAAATTTTCGAGCGTCACTCTGGAAGTGATGTCATAATAGAAAAACGTTTCTCCGTTTATATGCCGGATGGAACATTTCAGCATCCGCTCTATTTTGCCGGACATGAGCATCCGGCTCTGATAACTTTCCCCCGCTCCCGTTCCATCGCATTTTAATATCAGGTAATTATGCTGATACTCCTTAAAATATTTTATTTCTTCCATGTTTCCTCTCATTCCGCCGCGTATGCGGCACTTTCATCGGCCATATTTCCGGGGTGCTGCGTTCCGCCAGTTTCGTCCTGTCAGATACGCGTCCGGCACACCTTATCATTCCAGTTGTTTCAACGCTTTTTCCGCCATTCTGTATCGACGGATGAGCTTTGTCGGATTTGCGATTTGTGCTCTTGCTTCCGTCTGAATCCTCCAGCCGCTTTTTTCAGGCATCGTCAGAAAATGCCCCACCGGAACCCGTATTTCGCATGTTCCTGACACGATTACTTCCCGGCCCTCCCGCCCGGCGCTCCCCAAAACGCCTCCCGTTCCAAAATATTTCTCCCCGAACTGTTCTTTTAAATGCGCATTGATATAAGTAAGCGGCCCGTCCTCTTCCTTTTGAATGCTCCCGCGAAAGCAGACCGTATAGGCATCCTGGAACAGCACGCATTTGTCATAAAGATAAAAACCGGCATAAATCAGAAATACAAGCAGAAAAACCGCCCAGGGAATTACAAATCCCGCTTCTACCGTCATATATCCGTTTAAGTTCCTTTTTCTTATCTTTGTAAAATCAAATCGTCTGTATAAAATTCTTTTCAAAGCTAATCGTTTATACAAAAATTACCACCCCCATTCCTGTCAGAAGAAACGGAATAAAAGGCATTCTGCTGTTCCGGTCCGCTTTACGAAACGCCAGCAAGAATAAAGCCGTGGCCGCAGAAAAGGCAAGGCCGATGCAAAGCGCAAGAAAACATCTGTACGCTCCGAGAAAAAGTCCCGCCGCGAGCAAAAGCAGCCCGTCCCCATAACCGACTTTTTCTTTTGTTCCAAATCCCATCAACAGAAAAAAAACTCCCGGCAGCAGGGAAAGTCCGGTCCCTGTCACCGTAGCCGCTCCTAAAGCAATCCTCCATATGCCGAAGCCGGACGCCGCAGCTATTCCGGCCAGAATCCATAACAAAGAGACTTCCTTGTGCCGGATGTCGAATACAGCGCATATTCCCATATAAACCATGGCGATTCCCTCTATTATCGTATTTCCTGTTTCCATTCCTATCCGCATTTTGAGCATTTCCCCCTTCCTCCCGTCTGCGATAACGGTATCGTGTAAATTGTTCTTTTCAGGCCGGGACATGAAATGATACTATGATAGCTGTTTCCCTGTCCGGTGATATAAACAATCCCTTTCGGACTGCTTCTGCCGCATCGCTCACAGGCGCCGTACTTTCCGCCCGACTGATTCCTGTACCCTCCTATGGCATCGGCGCTGACCGCCTGAACGGAAGGATTCAGATAAGTGCAGTTCCGGTTTGTATGGTATACGGTTCCCGTCTCCGTAACATAAACCATCGGGTCTTCTTCCGTAACAGTTCCTCCGCCGCCTTCCACATCATATCCGGTCCAGGCCCGGCCATAATAGCATTGGCTCATCTGAAATCCCTGAAAACCCGTTATCGGAAAAATAGGCTCTACACGGTAAAACAGCCGGATTTCTATGATGTCATTTCCCTGCATAATATTTGTTCCCCGGAAAGAAACGCCCGCCGCTCCGTTTTTCACACAGGAATCGTCCAGATATTCCCTGCCAACGCTTTGTATAACCTGTCCGGCGGCATACCCCTGGGACAGCGCCGCCAGAGGAATTTCACCTGGCAGCATATCTTCCGCTTTCCCGCACGCATATCCCGCAAACGCCAGCTGATTTCCCGTCTGGTGCAGCGCTGCGGCGAATCGGCTCTGAATCCCTATCATATTCATTGCCGACATGACCTGAATCATAAAGAACAAAAACAAAGGCAGTGCAAATGCGGCCTCCACCGTAACCGACGCGCCGAGCTTCCGCGAGATAAAAGAGGACGCCCTTTTGAACGGTACATTTTGGTGAAGAATCCTTAGATATGTCCGGAGAGAATTTGTCGTCGAATTTTCTTGATAGTGTTTTGTTTGTGAATGTAACCGCCAAAAGAGCATCCTCTTTTATCTCCTTTCCGCCCGGCTCCGCCGGACCCGTTAATAAAATCCGTATAACCGTTCCATCTCGTAGCAATGGCCGAATCCGCTGGAAACAGATAATCTGGCCCTGTATGTGTCGAAACACGCATCCATCCGAAAGGCCGCGTTGCCCGGCGTCTGCCGGATATCCATTTCCATAATATCCATCGCCCGGAACGTTCTTTTCCGGCTGTCCGTCAGAAACAGCATGACTTCCAGATATTCCTTATAATTCAGCCCTCTGCCTTCTCCGTCTTCGGAAAGGCTTTCCTTCACATTTTTAATACTGTTGATGCCCGTCTTCCAGTCTGCCGCCGTTTTCCATATGGGCACTCTGCCGCCGCGCAGCAATGTTTTTACGTCCTGTAAGCTCTCCACATAAGCCCAGGCATATAGAATCGTATACTTCACCGGTTCCGCCAGTTCCGGGCACATCATGACCGCGGTCAGGGCAAGCGCCATCGCTTTCGCTTCCGCGATTTTGGCGGTATCGGACAATATATACAGCACATTGGAGACTTCCCGCCAGCGAAGCAGCCTTTTGGCTACCTGTTCCAGATTCTGCCAGTCGGTATCTTTTCCCGCGATGAGATACTCAATCTGATACCGCAGCAGCGAATTTTCTTTTTCTTCGCCATAATATCCGCATTTCTCAAACAGATACGCAAGAAACAGCACTTCATCCGGCTTCCCCGTCAGTTCCGCCGCCTCTTCGCAGACTCCGCTTCCCCGCATCAGCGTTCGTCCTGAAAGATACCCGGACAATGGCACCTTTACGGTGGAGATGCTTCCGATATCATCAACAACCAGATTCAGCACGCCGATGCTGCGGGTTCCGTTGGCAATATCCGCCGGATTATCTAAGGGAATTTCTTCAAAAACACCTTCTTCCACTTCTTCTTTCGGCAGTTCGATTTCCTCGATACGGGCCTGATAGCTTTCCCGCTCCCCGGCAATATCGCGGGAATCCAGCTGGCTGCTGTTTATCTGCGAAATATTTCCCGTAATCTTTTCCCACAAAAACCCGGCGGGATAATCCGCCATATAATCCGCAATCTGCCTTTTCAATACCGCGCCGCCATCATCAGAAGCGATGGAATACTGCGTTATTTCCACGCCGTCCGCAGTTATATCCAGGAAATCTCTGGGTATCCCCAAACCGCTTTGGGGCGGCAGCAGATTCTTCTGCATATAGTCTCTTAAATGCGCTTCCGTATTTCCTATGGAAGCGGTACTGCCCCCATAGGATGTATCTACAAATAATAAATCGTACTGCTCAAGCAGTTCCCTGTGATATTCCGCCAGTACCGAATTCATGCCGATATCAGCCGCACACTCAAATTTCATGCGGATAGCGCTGATACGGGCGCCTTCTATGAGCGTCAATACAAGGGACAGCATTAAAGTCAGCGACAATGACAGAAAAACCGTGATATATCCCTTTTTCATGACATAACCGTCTTACTGTCTTTGGTTATTTTCTCGAATACGCTTTCCACAAGAGAGCGCAGCTGCGTCTTAAAGATGATGACAAGCCCGATTAGAACGACGATAATCAATATAATTTCCACCGTTCCCATACCTTCCTCTTCCTGTAAAAAATTCCGAAATCCTTTTAAGTTCCCTTTGTTCATAATTGTTACTCTCCTTTCAGCTAAATTGTAAAATACGCCGGAATCATAATCAGTACCATAACGATACATAACATCATCATCATTGGCAGAAGCAGTTTCGTTCCGGCTTCCTCTCCCGCCTTTCTGGCGCGGTTTTTTCTTTCCTCCAGCGCCACGGCCGCTTCCTGTCGCAACTTTAACAACAGGTCTTTATTTCCTTTTCTGATATTCTGGGAAAGCAATGTGCCGAGTTTCATATAAGGCTGAAGTCTGCACCGTTTTCCGAGATGCGCATAGGCTTCCGGCTCCGATATTCCGCTTTGCAGTTCATGGACAAGCAGTAAAATTTCTTCATAAACATAACGTTTTTTCCCGGACGCATTTTGCTTCCTGTAATCATCCCCCATCTTTCCAAACGCATTTCGAACCGTCATTCCGGCTCCCATATAGAGCGTCAGCTTATGGATGATTTCCGGGTAGTCCTGCAGCAGCTCCCGGTTCCGCTTTGCCAGACTTCTTTCCACGTCCCGTTCCCCGGAATAAAAAACCAGAAACGCAGCCGCACACATCAATAGGAAAAGAATCCCGCTGTTATCCGTCATCACCTCCTTCCAGATTACATTTTTGGAACCTATCCTGACGGGCAGCGGCAGCATTTCGTCCGTTCTGCTCGACCGATTCTGTTCTTCCAGAGCGCCTTTGATTTCTTTTATCCGCCGCTCCTCTGCGGTAAGAACAGCGGGCCGGATTCGAACCGGAAACACCTCCTCAAAGGTCTGCTCTTCATACCGGAAACAGGCAGTAAGCATGACAATTTCCGCTTCTTCCAATTCTTCGTTCCGCACAACTCCGTCCGTCTGTACAAGCGAGTAATTATCGCTTTCCCAGGTAATCTCAAACGGATATCCTTCCAGAGACGTTACCAGATTCAGATTTTCCGTCACATTGTCCGGACTGTCATTGCCGCCCAGAACGGCCGCGTCCAGTTCGGAAACGGCCTTTCTGAAAATAACGCCAATCTCCTCCGCCGTATATTTTTGTTCTTCGATGGTATAGATAATTTCTTCCGGCTCTTCCTCTTCTATCTGCGCCGAAAGAACCACCTCCAGATTTCCCTGTCCATAGCCCTTCCGCACAATATAACCGCCTTCCTGTAAAACGCCCGCCGTTTTTTCCCCGGCCGCCAGGCAAAGCGACAGCAAATTTCCGGCCAGAACGACAAACAGCGCAAGACTGTACTGCCTGACATAAAACGCCTGTATCTGATGTTTTTCTTCCAGCTCCGGGTGTAACAGCTTTAAGCGGTTTCCAAGTCTGCTCTGCCGCGCCCGTTTCCGGTACTGCCCTGTCTTTCCCATCCGCCGCATACACCAGAGCGCCGCCCGCAGAAACAGAATTTCTCCCGGATAAGATTTCTTTTCGCCGTTTGGGTAAAACGAAACTTTTTCCTTCCGGGACAGGAAAAACAATATGCCGTAAAATACCAAAACTGCCAAATACATATAAACCATCATAAATCCCCTCTCAAATCAACCTACACTTCTATCGCGACAATTTTTCCTGAAATTTTATATGCCGCAAGATACACGGCCAGACAGGCGGTCATTATCAGAACTCCCGCCGGATTATGATACAACACGTCAAAGAATCCTCTGGATGTCAGACTGATATAGAAAATGATAAAGAACGGAACAACATTCATAATCTTCTGTTCCAATTTTCTTGCGCCAAGCAGCACGTCTATTTCATTGTCCACCGCGCTCTTCTGCTCGATTGTGCCCGCCGTTTCCGCAAGTATTTCCGTCATGTTCCCGCCGTTTCGTTTGGCAGTCAGGAACACCTCCGCAAACTGTATGATATCCTGTACATGGCTTCTGCACCCGAAATCATACAGAAGCCTTTCCAGCACAATATTACTTTTCAGCCCCTTATCGATGGCATACAGCTCCCGGCATATGGAGCTTTCCTCCCCATACAGCATCGCCATGTCGTGGTACGCTCCCCGGAAAGAATTTTCCGCGGAAGCCCCGGCCTTCTGATTTGCCGATACCGACAACAGCGCGTCTTTAAACTGCATACACAGTTCTTTTCTTCTTTTTTCCGCCAGTTCTTTTTTCTTATGTTGTAAAAAGAAAAAAATCGACGGCATAAGCAATAGAAATGCCCAGACGGAACGATAAAAGAAATATGCCACAGTTCCTATTAACAATGTTCCCTCAGCCAGATACAGGCACCGTTCCTTACCGTTAAAAACATATTCTTCATAATCAGCCGCTTTCCGCACATAGGCCCGCGGCTTTGAGTTTTTCCACATAGGTCAGCTCTCCTTTTTGCCGTAATGTTCCCAGAATTTTTCCGTCCTTATCCTCTCCTTCCTCTTCAAACCGATATATAGTTTTTAACTGGATTTCTTCATTTTCAAAGCCGAGCACTTCCACGATTTCCAGCACCTTTCTGCTCCTGTCCCTGAGCCGTCCCAGATGAATGATAATGTCGATGCCGGAAGCAATCTGCTGTTTCATCGCCTTGAGCGGCAAATCCATGCCCATCAGAATCATATTTTCCAGCCGGCTCAGCATATCTTTAGAGCTGTTGGCATGTCCCGTTGACATGGAACCGTCATGCCCCGTATTCATACACTGCATCATGTCAAACGCCTCCCCGCCCCTGACTTCGCCGACGATAATTCTGTCCGGCCTCATCCGAAGCGACGTCTTAATCAAATCCCGGATGGTAATTTCCCGGCACCCTTCTACGTTGGCATTACGCGTTTCCATCCTGACAAGATTCGGAATGTTTAAAATCTGCAGCTCCGCATTATCCTCTATTGTGATAATTCTTTCATCCTTCGGAATATAATCCGACAAAGCGTTTAAAAAGGTTGTTTTGCCGGAACCCGTCCCTCCGCTGATAAAAATGTTATACCGCGCCTTTACCAGCTTCCCCAGCCATTCACAGACGCCGCGCGGCACGGAGCCGAACGCGACGAGGTCCTCCATCATCATCGGCCTGTCCGGAAATCTCCTGATGGTAACAATTGGGCCGTTTAACGCAACCGGACTCAGTACAACATTCACCCTCGCCCCGTTTTCAAGCCGTGCATCCACGATGGGAGAAGCCTCGTTTACCACCCGGTTACAGGCTGCCACGATTTGCTGTATGATGTCCTCCAGCTTCTCCTTGCTCTCAAATTTCTGTTCCAGACGGGACAGTTTCCCCTTTTGCTCGATAAAAATATGCTCCGGTCCGTTAATCATAATTTCCGTAATTTCCGCATTATCTATCAGCTCCTGTAACACATCCAGCTTCCTGACCGCATGGAAAAGCTCCTTCCGCAGCCACGCCTTTTCTTCCAGCGACAGCGTCTGCCTTTTCCCTTCTCTTATCAATAGCCCGTCTATGAGCTCCCACATTTCCTCATCCGGCACTTCTCTGGAATAATCTATGTTTTCCCGCAGTTCATCCCGTAACTGCTTCCGTACCTCATCCAGTCTCTTCTTCATATAAATCCTCCCGTATGATTGCCCTGACATATCCCGCCAGTTCCCCGTGCGTCATCATATCCAGGTCAGAGGGAAGCCTTTCAAAAACGGGAAATCTGCATTTTACGGTTTTGTCCGCGATTTCATGCAGCTCGTTCGCCTGCAGGACCTGTTCATATTGCTGGATTTTTGCCATTGCAAAACCATCATCTTTTGTAATCGTATAAATTTTGGAGCAATAAGAGAGCAGCTCGAACAGCCCGCACATCCCATCCGTCAAATCCAGAATCAGAAATTCATAATCGCTGGTTTTCTCAATTGCCCGCAGCAGTTCCAGCCACTGCTCCCCTGTGATGCTCCGCATATCGAGACCGGACTGCCCGGGTGGAATAAAATCGAGACCGTTGACAGTCTGAACCATCGTCGGCAGGCGGATGGCAAGTTTATCTCTTGCGCATTTGTAATAATAGAGCACGTCCATCATATCCGTCTGAAAGTTTTTATTTAATAACCTGTCAAGCCCTGAAAAACATTCAAAATTCAGATACAGCGTCTTATGCTCTTTCGCCAGAAGCTGTCCCATCGTCAGCGCAAATGAAGTCTGAAGGCACCGCCTGACCGGAGAATATACGCCGACTGCTCTCAGTTTCGATTTCTGCCCTGTCCGGCTCTCCAGCCAGTCCTCATCCCATCCTTTTACTTCCGTCATCTGTTCCGCAACTTCCCGGATGACCGCTTCCGGTTTCTGATACTTATCGATATACCGAAAGTCATTTTCCCTTTTGCTCCCCCCTTCCCATAAAACAAATATATTTGGTACATCCGGTTTTTCCTTTAACTGCCCCGTGGCGCTTTCCCCGATTAGCAGAACGGATATCCCGTTTTCCTGTATAAAATTTTCCAGCTCCGCTGTTTTGGTAAAAAGGTGCAGCGTATAGGGCAGCGACGCTTTTTGTGTAATATATTCCGCCATCCGGAAAGCATAGGCTTCTTCCAAATCGCAGACTGCCATAATTTCCTGTTTCAATAAAAACCTCCCATCCAGAGCGCCGCGCTGATAAAAACAGGCAGCGCAAAATGTATTTTATTGCTCGCATACGTCCGGTAATTCCCCCGCAGTTCTTCTCCATACAGTTTCCATTGTCTTTTAGAAAACACATCCGCAAGATAAGAAAAAAAATACTGCATCCTTTCCTTCAGATTTTCTTCCGATATCAGCTTTCCGACAGAAAACACGGCTCCGATAACAAAAGACGATACCATAATTCGAAGCAGCGTTTCCGCCATCACAAAACTGCCGAGCATCAGAAACAGCTTCACATCCCCGGCCCCAAGACCGCCTATTTTAAATACAGGGTATAAAAGAACAAAAGAAAGCAGCATAGAGACGGCGGCTCCGTATAAGCCATGCCATTGAGATTCCAGAAAGCGAAAAGACAGGCCGATTATCATACCGAATAATATCCAGCCATTCCATATCCTGTCATACGCGAAATCCATCAGAACTGCTGCCAGAAGCAATAAAATTAACAGATACTGATTACAAGTCAGTCCAACCTGAACACCTCCTTTCCGATATAATAACTTCATGAATTCATTGTGGAAGAAACTTCCCGACACTGTTTCAACAAACAGTTTGAATGAATATGATATTTTGTCCGCTTTCCGCGGACCTTTTAGAAGATAAATCGAATTATATATGGATTTTTTCGTCTTGTCCAGTACTATTTTAAAAAAATATCCTTTTTGTGAAAATTTTACAACACTTTAAAAAAATTTATTCCATAAAGTACGATAAGCCCCGGAAATCCAAGTATTCCGGATGTCAAAAAGGTTACCGGATTGATGCCGACCACAACCGAAATATTCCGCGCCAGCAGCAGCCCGTTCAGAAAATAAATGCCGATGGTTCCCATCACCGCACGAAGAACAAAGTTGATGAGCCATTCAATTTTTCTTCCCATCGCTCCAATAACCAGTACCAGAGCACATACAATCAGAATTGCCGCAATGCCGCCGAACTTTTCCATATGAATTACCATGCCTTTCTTTTATCCCGCAATTTGTCCTTTTCTTTTCTGTTCTAATCTATGCCGGTGTGTTCCCGAATATTACAAGAATATTCTTCCAAATTCTGTATATACTGTATAAAAGAGGAATTTGTCATGAAAAGATTGGAGGAAACCGCAATGATTTTATTCCGTCAGAGTCCCTGTCAGGTCAGTACAGATGATAACCTGGATTTCCATAAACCAACCCTTCATGAAGAATTGATTCAGACGAGGCGCGCTTTGGAAAACGCCTATTCAGGATTCGATAATGTAACCGACCCCGACCTGATAGACTGTTATATTTACGAAGTAAACGCCGTCATGAAAAGATATAAATACTTACTGGAACAGGCCGCGAAAAACAATCTGCTGCCGGAAGAGACTTACAGTGAAACATATCATACATTACTGCCGAACTAAACGCAGGCCGCAGGTCCCCTTCACTTTAACGTGGAGAGGGCGGAACGGCTTTGTATTCGAGCCGCCAATTATTTGCCTCTCTGCTATTTCATTTCCCTTCCGAATTTTGCCAAAGGAACCTCCCCTCAGGATTGTCAAAACAATAAAAAGAAAGTATAATATTGTCAAAGAATTCAGCTATTGAAGCAGGCGGATAGGAATAAGATTGAAAATTAAAACTTTCAATCTTAGTTTGACAAGCGCCAAAATTATTTTAACCTGTACGATTTTTGAATATGAAACTACCCAGGCGAAAATTCTACAGTTTCCTTTTGGGGAAGAAAGCGCAGCTCAGGACGCGGCAGAATTGAAAAAGTACTGTGATGCAAGTCCCTGGGTTCAGGCGGTGGAAATGCACGCTACGATTATGAATATGTCCATGATGGAATTTTGCCGGGAAATGAGCCTCTTACGGGAGGATATTCAGGTATTTGGCGGCGGCGCATTTAATCCCGATATGGACGATGAGACTGCGGCCGTGTTTTCCAAAGGAAACGGCTTTTTAGAACATGGCATTGTCTTTCTGCTGCTGGGCGGAACGGATTTTCATACATACAGCGCCTTTATTTCGGGCTGGAAACCGCTAAAGCGAAAATTCAAAGTAACAAAGGCCGACAGGGAAGTTCTCTATGAGCTGGACGGGAAACCCGCTCTGGATGTATACCGGAGATTTTTAAACATCGACAGAAATGATAAGTTTTTTTCTAATACACTGGAATTTCCGCTTTTTCTGGAACATGACGGCATCGATATTCTGCGGTGTCCGTTGGCGGCAAACGACGACGATTCCCTTGTGATGTCTTCCGACATGCAGGAAGGCGCAGATGTCAGGCTTGCCTATGGCGACCCGGAAACAATTCTTGCAAGCATCCGGGAAGACGGCCAGAAAATTGCGGACTTTTGCCCGGAAGTTATACAGACCTTTTCCTGTGCCGCCAGAAGAGCATTCTGGGGAGATGAAAATATCAGTGACGAAACGATTCTGTTTAACAGCGTTGCGCCTACGACAGGTTTTTATACACATGGGGAGTTTCTGCGGATAAACGGCGATATGCTCAACTTTAATGTAACTCTTGTCATTGTTGCCATGCGGGAGGGCGATATGCCCCAGACGGGCCAAAGAGTGAATATTGCCAAAGCGCAGATTGACAAAGATAATACCGAAAAAATACCGATTATCAGACGTTTTGTTTCCTTTATTGAGGCTTCCACCGCGGAGCTGGAGGAAATGAATATGAAACTCGCTTTGAGCTCTGTTACAGATGGATTAACAAGGCTTTATAACCGTGCGGAGATTGAACGAAAAATCAGAAACGCTCTGGACAGACGGAAAAATCAGGAATCATCCGGCAATATTTCCCTGATTATGCTGGATATCGATAATTTCAAAAAAGTAAACGATATTTATGGACACAAAGAAGGGGACCATGTGATTCAGGCGCTGGCAGACGTCCTCAGAAATACGACGACAGGGGTGCACTCCTGTTCCCTCGGTCGTTGGGGCGGCGAGGAATTTATGATATTACTATCGGACAGCAATATGGATGACGCGGCTGCTCTGGCGGAGAAAATCCGTCTGGCGTTTGCTTCTGTATCTTATGAAACCGCAGGCTGCCAGACAGTCAGCATCGGCGTTACACAGGCAAAGGATGAAAATGCCGATGCGCTTTATAACCGGGTGGACAAGGCCCTTTATATGGCAAAGGCGGCCGGAAAGAATCAGGTTGTAATGCTGGTTTAAAAAAGACTTTAAGGCGGCCGGTTATGGGAAAGGCCCACTATCGCGGACAGAAAGAAAGGCATGGTGATTCATATGAGCGATATTTTTAACAATGAATTGTTCGAAGCATTCGGGTCGGCGTCCGATAACGTTTATATCTATGTATGCGATATGAAGACGGATATTTCCCGCTGGTCCAAAGCCGCCGTGGATTATTTTGGGCTGTCCGGGGAATATCTGGAAAATGCGGCTGCTGTATGGGGACAGCATGTGCACCCTGATGACCTGAAAACTTACACGGAAGACATTACAGGGGTCTTTTCCGGCAAAAAGAAATATCATGACTGCCAATATCGGGCACGGAATGCGTCAGGCGGATATGTATGGGTGGAATGCAAGGGCAGCGTAATCCGGAACGCGGAAGAAACTCCTATCATTTTTGCGGGGCTTATGACGAGAATCGACGGACAGAGCAAATACGATTCTCTGACCGGACTTTTGACGACACATGAGATACGCTACTTCGACTTTGCTTCCCAGCCCGGAACCGCGCTGTTAATCGGCATGGACGGATTCCGGAAAATTATCAGCAACTACGGATATAATACCGGGGATGAAATTTTAATAAAATTTTCAAGAGAAATCAATCATTTATGTAAGCCCGGCTGGAAAACTCTGCGGTTTGGCGGAGACGAATTTCTCGTGATTGCTTTTTCGTCCGGCCCGGAAGAAGCGGCGGATTTTTATAAAGAAATATGCCGGGAAACGGATATTATAAAACTGGATGACGGCCGGAGAGTCGGAATTTCCATATCGGCCGGCGGCGTGCTTTTCCCTCAGGATGCGGACGCAAAGGAAGTTCTCATCAATAAATTAGAGCACTCGCTGGAATATGCCAAGAATAACCAGCGGGGAAATCTGGTATTTTTTTCGGAGGAGATTGCCCAAAAACATGAGCGAGGGCTGGTTTTACGGGAAGATTTGAAACAAAGCATTAAGAACGATTTTAAAGGATTTGAATTATTCTTCCAGCCGTTTATTAATCCGGGCGACGGCACGATTGCGGGCTGTGAATGTCTTCTACGCTGGAAGGGAGAACGAATCAAAGATTCCTATCCGATGGAATTTATTAAGATTTTAGAAGATTACGGCAATATTCATGACGTGGGCTTCTGGGTTATGGAACACGCAATCCGGCAGCAGGCGGCATGGCGCGATACATACGGCGAGCTGCAGGTAAGTTTTAACGTATCTTACCAACAGTTCCTGGACGATACCTTTGAGGAAAAAGCGATTTCCTATATAGAAAAATACGGCGCAAATCCAAACTATATTATTATAGAGCTTACGGAAAGCTGTCAGGTAGAAGCGCCAAAAGCGCTTGCCGCCATGTTCGGAAGGCTCAGAGCGCGCGGTTTTAAAATAGCGTTGGACGATTTCGGGACGGCCTACGCCTCCATGGAAATGCTAAAATGGCTCCCTGTGGATTATATTAAGGTGGAGCATTCTTTTATCAGAGAACTCGCGCAGCCGGGACACGATATAGATTATGTGATTGTTGACAGTCTGTTGGAAATGTGCAGACGCCTGGGATATGACTCTATTATAGAGGGCGTGGAAGACAGCAAGGTGGCGGATATCGTCGGAAATCTGAATGCGACTTTATTACAGGGATATCATTATTCACATCCTGTCTGCCGGAAAGACTTTGAGAAACTGCTGGATAAAAATGTAAATACCCAGACCAGATAGTCTGTACTGTTCCAGCCACGGTTACAGCAATTCCTAATTGCCAAAAAACGGAGCCATTGCAAAAGTAGATGAATAATCTACCAGAGCAATAGCTCCTTTTTAATAATCTACGGTAATCGGGCAGCCTCAGACACAAAATCCCCTGTTCGCCGCCGGATTTGTAATATTTTCGGTCAGGTTATTCCTTCCATACGTCAGGCCGGCATATACCGTCTGCGTATTGCCCATAACCGGCCCTGATACATCCTGGCCTTCAATCTGCTGATAAGCCGCTTTCAGTCTGCTTATAATAAATTCCACATGTTCGAGGTTTTCTTTCCGGAAGTGCAGCGTAGTCTGCGTCAGTTCTTTGTCGATGAACAAGTACAACTGCAGAAGGTTCTGCGCCAGCTCATATTCCAGATGCAGCGATGCGGTAAGTTCATCCATGCAGCCTCTTATTTTGCGGACGGCCGCTTTGCACGCGGCCTTATCCTCCGCATCGAGAGCTTCTTTCGCTTCCTCTATATACAGCAATACCATCTCATACAGAATCGTAATGAGCTGTGTCTTATTCGCCTGTGTAATTCTTAACGTAAACTCCTGTTTTAATTCCTTCGTCATACGCGCATCCCTTTCCGTTTACTGTAACAGCTGCAATACCTGAGAAGGTCTTTCATTGGCCTGTGCCAGCATGGAGATTGCCGCCTGTTCAACAACTTGTTGTGACGTATAATAAGTCATTTCCTCTGATACATCCACATCCATAATGCGGGAATAGGAAGCCGTCATATTCTCATTTGTAATATCCAGACTGCCCACCGTATGTTCCAGGCGGTTCTGATATGCACCGAGCCGGCTCCGCGCATCCGATACATAGGCAATCGCGCCCTTAATTGCCACATTGGCATCCGCACTCTTATCTTCCGTCGTCACCTCCGCACCCGTAATACCGAGTCTCTGCAGCGTCATGGTCGGAACGCGGATTTCCAGAATCTGTCCTTCATTTGCGCCAATCTGCGTGTCCATAGCGCCGATTCCCGTAATGTCGATTTCCAGGTCCGAATAGGAAACCTCATCTTTCGTATAAGAAATGCTGACATTATTCGCTATATTCTGTGCTCCCTGTATGCCGTTTTCCGGAACCCGGATATACATCTCGAAGTCCGGGTCATTCGCCGGGCTGGTCACCTTAATGAGATTACCCTCATACTCTGCCTGCGCATCCAACGGAAAATTCTGCCCAAAAGTAATCGCAGGTGCAACCGTTGTATTGAGTTTATTGTCCGTACCATAAGTTACCGTCAAAGAGGTTATTTCATAATCACCGTCTGCCGCCGGAAGCGGTTTGCTGCATGAAATTACCTGAGCATTCGGGTCAGAATTCCTGATAACCTCTTTATCCGGGATATCCAGCGTAATTTCAAATCCCTTGCTGTCCGTAATCGTAAAGCAGTTTTCCCCTACGGAAGTAATTGCGGAGCCTTTCGGGAAATTATTTCCGGGCTGGAAATCCGCGTTGGTTTTATCCAAATCAATTTTGCCGTCTTCATCATAATAAACGGTCAGCGAATCAATCGTATAAACCTTATCCAAAACATCGTCGCTGTAATATCCGACTTTAATCGACAGGTCATTCGTATAACCCCGCAAGTCGAAACTTCCGTCCAGAAGCGGCTGCCCGTTAAATTCCGTATCTCTTGCGACTCTTGCCACTTCTTCTTTTAACTGCTGAAGCTCCTGGTCTAACATCTTCCGGTCAGCCGTCGTCAGTGTTCCCGTCTCACCTTTTACGGCCAGCTCGTTCATTCTCTGAAGCATATCATGCACTTCTGTCAGCGCGCCGTCCGCCGTCTCGATAACGGAAATACCTGTCTTGGCATTCTGCGTTGCGACGGTAACGCCTGTAATCTGCGCATTCATTCTGCGGCCTATCGCATATCCTGACGGATTATCTTTCGCACTGTTCACCTTATAGCCGGATGATAATTTCTGCAAAGACGCGGCCACACGGTTATCCGCCACATTTAACGCATTATTCGCGCGCATCGCCGGTGCATTATAATTGATTCTCATATAAATTCCTCCATTTCCGTATGCAAAAACTGTAACTTTTTATGTTGTTTCCTATGCTGTAACTGTTGTAATGAACGCTTTTGCTATCTGATACAGGTCTGCCGTCTGAACTGTCGTTCTGCCGGAAGACTCTTCCTGTGTAAAGCTGTTCAAATCCAGTTCTTTGCTGTGAATAATGCTGATGCTTCCGATTTCCGCTTCCTTCCCCGCCAGAGCATCCACATGACGCATCAGTTCCGAGCGAAGCATCTCTTCTTTTTCCTGTATCTGTGAAGTGCCTTCTTCTGTGGAACATGCAATATAGCCGGATAATTTTCCGTTTCTGATACTGAATTCGGCTGCGATATCACCCTTATCAGTCGTAAAAGCCGCCTTGACCTTACCGCTGCCTTCCCCGTGAAGCACCTTCAGATGAATCGATGTCATTTCTCCGTTAATTTCAACAGGTACCTGGTAATTTTCTTCCTGTGCCAGACTTCCGGCCAGTGCAAGCTGCTTCTGGCAGCTCTGAATCGCTTTCAAATCGAGATAGCCGACTCCCTCATCATACCGGGCTTCTTCCAGAATATCCTCAAAGACTTCCTGCATCTCTTCATATGCTTCCTGGGCGGATTCTTTATCCGTCATGGAATCCGTCAGATGAAGAATGCTGTCTTTTACTTTTTCCTTATCAGCAGGCTTTGTAAAATTATCAAGCTGTTTAAAAAGATACCCCGGTTTGTTCATCAGCATATTAGCGGCCAGAAGATGGTTGGCCGTTACAGGCTGCCGGCTGTTCAGAAGTTCCTCAATAACAGAATCTTCCACCTTGCACGACTCTCTGATATCCTCTATCTGCTCTTCCTGGTACTCTTTTTCCGTCGAAGCATCCTGTTTCGCCATGCGGTCGGCGATATCCGCCACAATATCCCGATAATATTTACGGAAGCCGCTTTCTATCTGCCCGGTAATCGACATTGCATTTTCTATTACATCGATACCTGCAAAGGCATCGTCCACCATAAAATCCATGCCGGCTTTTTTCTGACTGCGCATCGCGCCTAACATATTTTTAAAAGAAAGCTCCGCCCCCATATTTAAAAGAGCGCCGACTGCCGCGTCATCCGATTTTTCAAACTGACGGAACATGCGGTAAATGCCGATAAAAGCCGTTCTTTCCTCTTTGCTGATTTCATGATTCTTATCTAACTTATATAAAAATTTACTATATTTTTCTGTTTCCCGCGCCTCTTCATACTGCATGGAATCCAGATAATCATTCAGTTCCGGAATCGTCATCTCCAGCGGGTTTTTATTGTCCCGGATTGTCTGAAGGACAACCGCCGGAGTCATCCTGTCAATTACCCGGCGCAGCTCCATGTCGGACGCTTTTACTGCCTGTATATTTTCATAAGACAGCTCCATTTTATTATAGCCCAGAATCCGCACCGCGCGCCGATTTTCCTCGCTGGTCTCCAGCTCCAAATCTTCCAGAATATCATCCACATTCTGAAATGCCTTTTGAATGCTGTCTCCCAAATCCTCTCTTGTGTCTGTCATCCACGCTTCATATTTATTTCTGGCCTCATCATAGTAATCCCGTAATGCAGCGCCTTCCGTATGCACATTATTTAAAGTAAAATCACTTTCCGTTACTTTAAATCTGCCGGAAATGTCAATTGGCATGTATGGAATTTCATCTATCTTCTGTCGTGTTTCCGCGTAAACGGCCGCTTTTTCCGATGCCCGGCTGATATCTTCCTCTCCGAACAAAAGTTGATTCTGCTGTGCTTCCAGCTGCTTTAAGGCATCCACCAGCTTTTCGAGCTCCGCCGTGTCAATCGAATACCCGCTTTCCAGCAGTTTCCGGTTGGCTTCTATCGTCATCATCAGCCGGACTTCTTCCAAATGCCGTCTCGCCGCAATATTCTCAGGAATCTCCGTCAACACAGGCGCCGGAGCGGCACTTTCCTTATCCTTGCTGTCCGAAAAATGATTATCGGAGCGGTTTTCCTCCATCAAATCCTGTGCCGCCGCCAACTGTTTCTGGGCCGCCTCAAGATTTACCAGCGTCAGCTCTTTTCCGTCGGCTGCCGTTTTATCGGCCGCTTCGTCCGTAATCTGCTCAAATCTTTCTACATATTCGGCCGCTTTTTCCAGATTGCTTCTGCCGTCCGCCAGATTTGCCGCACCCGCACTTTTTCCGTCCGCTATTGCCGCGGCGATTGCTGATAAAATCTTCTCATCACTCTGCGGCAGTTCCAGGTTATCCAGCCTGTTGTATGCTATGGCAGTTTCCGGCGTCAGCGGAATCCCTTTTTCAATCAGCCACTTTGCACTTTCCAGCGTTTCCTCATTTATCTCAAGACCGGCTTCTTCCAGCACTTTTTCCATTTGAGGGCGCAGCTGCTGCCAGTTATAATCCTCCGCCTTTTTCGCATAATAACCCGCGCTGTCGGCATAATAGCCCCTTCCCTGTCTGTCTCCGTCCGACGTGGAGCTGTAACCGGAAAGATACAGATTATCAACCGTAGGCTCCATATGATTTTCCACCATATATTTTATGGCGCCTTCCGTCATTTCCTGAAGCTCTGCTGCTTTATCATACGCCTTCCTGGCATCTCGGACGTTTTCCTCAGTTACGGGCACATCATGTTCCGCAAACTGTCTGCTTAATTCTCTCGCAAAAACTTCGCTTCCCGTAATTTTTTCCAGCGTCTCCAAATCTATCTGGTCGGTATATCCCTGTACCTGCGCACCGCCCTTTATAAGTTCCGCCTTAATCGTATCAACAATGGTAACAACTTCTTCCACATCCATGTCGCCGATTTGATAACCGTCTTCCAGCATACGGCCAAAATCTTCCGCAGACATAGAATTAGACATCACTGTTAAATAGTCTCTCTGCGCGGCAACATCAATATTGCCCGCATCCTGCATAACTTCCTCTACGGTCTTTCCCTGACCTTTATAAGCGTTGTTATCCATAACTGTTCCAGAAATGTCTAATGCGTATGCACCCATCTGATTCGTTTTTTCAGCATGGGCATCCCGGTATGTAGTTGTCATTACCTTGTCTACATTCTGACTTGTGTTATTCGTATCAAATGTAATCTTCATACACACGCTCCATGCAGCAAGTTTTCAATGATGACTCATTGTTATATTTTCTTATTTTACAGTCACCCTTTATTTCGGCATGGTTTCCTGTTTTCTTAACCCCCTGACGTAAATCTCCGGGCTATTGTAAAAAGGAAGCAGCATTTTCAGGCGGATTGCAGTATAAGAAAAAAGGGATAACAAACTACTTTTATCCCTTTTTTCATAATTTTTTTAATTTTTCAGAATACAAAGATTGCTGCCGTAAGCGGTGGTAAATCGAAGGTGATTGCATAATCCCTGAAATCACACTTTTCCTTAACTGCCATGATTTCCGCCGGGATTTCGTTTCCAAATCCGCCAAACCGCTTTTCATCACTGTTTAAGAGCAGTTTGTATTTTTTCTTCTTCGGAACGCCGACCTTAAATCCTTCCCGCATCATCGGCGTCATATTGAGGACGAACAGAATGTTGTTCTTTCCTGTCTCGTCTTTCCTGAAAAAGCTGTATATGCTGCGCTCCGCATCATCGGCATTCAGCCATTCAAAACCACCCCAGTCGTTATCGATGGAATACATCGCCGGATATTTCCGGTATATGCCGAGCAGTTCCTTCACATAATCGTGCATACCGCGGTTTAACTCTTCTCCGAGCAGATACCAGTCGAGCTCCCGCGCCTCGCTCCACTCTCTTTCCTGTCCGAAGTCCTGTCCCATGAAAAGCAGTTTCTTTCCCGCATGGCCGAACATATAGCTGTAACCGACCCGCAGATTCGCATATTTATCAACCGGATAGCCCGGCATTTTATTTACCATAGAGCATTTCAAATGCACTACCTCGTCATGCGATAAAGGAAGAATATAATTCTCGCTGCTGTTATAGCTCATGGCAAAGGTCATCGCATAGTGGTTATTTTTACGGAAAAGCGGGTCTAATTTCATATAGTCGCAGAAATCGTGCATCCAGCCCATATTCCATTTAAAACTGAAACCCAGACCGTCTTCTTCGATATCTCCCGTCACCATCGGCCACGCCGTCGATTCCTCCGCAATCGTCAGAAAACCGGGGAAAGAGCCGAGAATCACCGAGTTCATATGCTTGAAAAATTCGATTGCTTCCAGGTTTTTATTTCCGCCGTATTTGTTAGGAACCCACTGGCCGTCCTGTTTGCCATAATCGAGATAAAGCATGGAGGCCACCGCATCCACCCGGATGCCGTCCACATGATATTCTCTCGCCCAGAACAATACATTGGCTATCAGGAAATTTTTCACTTCCGTTTTGCCGTAATTGAAAATCTTCGTTCCCCAGTCAGGATGCTCTCCAAGTCTCGGGTCGGGATGCTCAAAAATACATTCTCCGTCGAATCTGCCGAGCCCGTGCGCGTCGGTTGCAAAATGCGCGGGAACCCAGTCCAGAATGACGCCGATTTTATTCCGGTGCAGTTCGTTTATAAGATACATAAAATCTTCCGGAGTTCCATGTCTGGACGTCGGCGCATAGTACCCGGTTACCTGATATCCCCAGGAACCGTCAAAAGGATATTCTGCAATCCCCATCAGCTCTATATGCGTATACCGCATTTCTTTCATATACTCCACGATGCGGTCTGCAAACTCCCGGTAATTATAAAAGCCGTCTTCCGTTCCGTCAGGATGTTTCATCCAGGAACCGATATGGCATTCATAGATAGCCACCGGCTCTTTATTATAATCTATGCCATTCCTCGCCTTCATCCATGCGTCATCAGACCATTTGAATTTCGTAATATCAAAAGTTTTGGACGCATTCCCGGGACGCATTTCCGTATAGTTGGCAAAAGGGTCTGCCTTATACAGTTTTTCACCCGCCGGCGTCCGAATCAGATATTTATACATTTCATTATCGCCGACGCCCGGAATAAATATCTTATGAATGCCGCCCGGCCCCAGTTTTTCCATCGGATGGCTCTCTTCATTCCAGTTATTAAACGTGCCGATTACATGTACGCTCGCCGCATTCGGCGCCCATACCGCAAAAAACATGCCTTTCTGACCGTCTTCCACGGAAGGGTGGGCCCCCAGCTTCTTATAAATATCGTAATGTGTCCCCTGCGCAAACAGATACTGGTCGGCTTCCGAAATAAAAACCTTATTTTCCCCGCTCTTCTGTTCCTCTTTCTTCTGCTTTACAGACTTTCCCGCCATAAGAAATCCCCCTGTCTCTTTTTAGTAATGTATAAAATCACTCTCGCGTAAAATAATCATATCGTCATGGTCATACCGCTTGGACAAAAGCACATCGACAAAGTGTTTCGGCGTTTTCCGGTTCGCATAATAAATTGCTTCGTCAACCAGCTCCCTCACTTCGGCCATCGTCACTTCGTGGTCGCTCGTCTGCATGTCCGCAATTCTCGTATGCAGAGCGAGAACGCCAAATTCATCAATGGAATACTCCCTGTCCTCCGCATACTGTTTCGCATATGCGACTAATGCTTCGTCATTCAGCGGCTCAATATCCACTCTCAGGTCAAAAACCCTGTTTAAAACCGTACTTTCTTCAAGCAGCTTATTCATACGCAGTTTGGTATCTTCCAAAATCAGCAGCAGCCCGACATTTCCTCTTTCCAGCTCTTTACACAGCTTCATGGCAGTCGCTGATTTCATATCTGCCGCTTTTTCAACAATCAGCGCCCCACTGCTGATTCTGGATAAAGTTTCTGCAATATCCTTTTTATTCAGAACCGCACCGGAAATCTTGGCAATTTTACCTGAAAAATTACCGTCACTATACTGCATTTCCCGTATCAGCCCTTTGGCCAGCGTCAGCGTTCCTGCGTCTTCTTCTCCGGTCAGAATGACATTTCCCGTATAAGAAGCCATGCTCATATTATCCAGCGTGCGAACCAGCTGTTCTCTGGTTTTTCTGTGATGGATAAATTGTCCGAACAGCTCCCGTTCTTCATCGGTAAGTTCTCTGACTGACAGGGGTTCCGGCTGTGAAAGTTCTTCCGGCCCGTCATCCAGCCCGTCCGCCTCCATATCCGGCTCGTCCATTTCCTCCGGCTCCATAATTTCTTCCACTTCATCGGTGAATTCGGAATCCATATCGTCTTCATACGGCTCATCGTATTCGACGGCGGGCATTTCCTTCGTATCTTCTACAGGAACCGGTTCTTTCGGCACCGGTGCCGCCAAAGGCTTCGGCTGTGAAGCCGTTTTTGTGGATTTTGCATCCAGCTCTTTTTCCGCGTCCTCCGGCAGAATTACCTTCTTAATCCCGGACTCCTTCATAATAGCCGCTACGAAAGCCTTCTCCAGCTGCTCTAAAAGTCCGCTCTTCGTTGCTTCGTCAAAATCGGCAAACAAACTTCCCGTATGCTCCAGCACCCGTCTTCTGACGTCCTCCATACGTTTCTGTTCATTACTCTTCTTCATCGCCTCCCATTCAGCCATGATATCCTGAATGCTCAGCTGCCCCGTAATCTGTTTTTCTACCGCCTTGACATCGGAATCCGGTACAAGGAGGCGAATCTGTCCGTCATATTCCTGCGACAATACGCTGTCATATATTGTCGGAGCCGCCTGTTCCGGCTCCTTCACGGGCTCTCTGCCCTGTATCGTTTCCGGTCTTACTTCCTTTACAGGTGTCTGCACCTGGGCCGCTTCCGGCCGTACTTCCCTTACAGGCGTCTGTTCCTGTTGCGCTTCCGGCCGTATTTCCCTCACAATCCGCTGTTCCTGGGCCGGATTCATTTCCCGCACGGGCGGCTGCTCCGGAACAGGCCTTACTTCCCTGACCGGTAACTGCCCGGATATCAAATCGGAATCCCTCACGGGTATAAATTCTCTCGTTGCATCCGGCAATACTTCCTCTGGCTCCTCCTCCGGCGGAAGGTCCACTTTGGGTATTTTTACAGTCTCCTGAAGCAGGGGCGCAATAATCTTTTCCACAATGGAGGGTTCTTCATCCGTTTCTTCTTCGGGCATACTCTCTTCCGGCATTCCCTCTGCATCCTGAGATAAGTCATCCTCCTCATCTATATTTTCCACCGCGCTCAAATCCCCGGTGCTTTCGTATTCCGCTTCTTCGGCGTCCTCTTCTTCCATGCGTTCCCGTCTCCGGGGCATTTCCACGATTCTGCCTTCCTGTACTTCGAGCGCCCGCTTGACAGGTCTCTGCTCCGGCTCTTCGTCGGTCAGAATTTCCTTCATGCTTTCCGCCAGCGCCATCTGCAAGTTCAACGTATTATATTCTCCGACATCAACGGTTTTTACCTGTGGAAGGTCGGTCGTTGGCATCGTTACGCTAAAGTCAGGGTCGTCCTCCTCCGCTTCCTCATCACGATATCTTTCATTGCGGTATTCTCCATCGGACTGCGCATCTTCATCTTCTTCCTCGTCCGGCAGTTCTTCCTCCGGCTCCCCGGATTCCTCTTCCAGTCCGTTCGTCCAGGCATCATATTTCGCCTGCTGCTCGGCGCTTAACGGCGTATGGAGAGCTTTCAGTTCCATCGCTTTAATGACATATTTTCCCTCTCCGAACCAGAGGTACATCTCGTCACACTCTTCGACGCACTTCGTTGTAAGTCCGATTCGATGATAAAGATAAGCCAGTTCATATGCCCACTTCTCGCGGTAATCGCGCTTTTTAAATTCTTCCAGAACCGCAATGCGTTCTTCCAGTGAAACTTCCTGTGCTTCGTATAAACGATACTGCAGAACGTATCTTCCCGTGTCCCGCGGCGCTATCTGCACAAATTCTTTATAGTATTCGATTGCCTGTACATACTCTTCCATTTTAATAGAAAGTTCGCACAGCGAATAGACAATCAATCTGCCCGAAGGATGTTTTTCATATGCCAGCAGCAGAATATCCTTTGCTTCCTGAAATCTTCTGTTAATTTTATAAAGGTCGCTGATTGTGCACAACATTCTGACGCTTTTCACGCGCCGCCAGTCAATCGTATCTGCAATAGCGACTGCCTCCGCATATTCTCCCTCTTCAATCAGGGAATTAATTTCATCCGCACGAATCTTATATTCATATTTATCCAAGGAACTCACCCCATATTACTGTATTCTACACATTGTTTTCCTATAGTAATCCTATTTTACTGTCTTAGTTTACCATAGGCGAATATTAATGTAAATAAATATGAAGAAAAAATATGAGCTCCGCTTTCCATTCTTATATCCTTAGCATATAACAAGATATGGAAACTCTGCAATTTACAATTCCTCGATATTGTATATTTACAAATTCCCTTTTTTATGCTTCCGTCCGGAAAAGATAATTGGAAAGTTCTGCAAACTGTTCTAAAGTCAACGTTTCACCGCGCACCGCGGACGGTAGTCCCATCTGCTCGACGGCCGCTGCAATTTGTTCCTTGCCGATACCCAGATTCCCGGCATTGGAAAGCCCGTTGAGCAGTGTCTTCCGCCGCTGATTAAAGGACGCCCTGATAATTGCAAACAGCCAGGCTTCATCCTTTACTTCAACCGGAGGCTTTTCATATCTGGTCAGGCGGATGACCGCGCTGTCCACATTCGGTTTTGGCATGAAGCAGGAAGCGGGAACTCTCATCATAATTTCCGGCTCCGCATAATACCGCACTGCCAGCGAAAGAGCTCCATAATCTTTCGTCCCCGGCACAGCCTGCATTCTGTCCGCCACTTCCCTCTGCACCATAATTGTAATGCTGTGCAGTGCGACGTGATTTTCAAAAAGCGCCATGATAATCGGCGTCGTAATATAATATGGAAGATTTGCAACCACTTTAACCGGCTCCCCGTTATTATCTTCCCGCACAATGCGCCCGATATCGACCTTCAGAATATCTTCATGAATAACCCTGACATTATGATAAGGAGAAAGCGTCTCCTGTAAAACAGGTATTAAGTTTTTATCGATTTCCACCGCAATAACCGATTTGGCCCTCTCCGCCAGATACTGTGTCATCGTGCCGATGCCCGGCCCGATTTCCAGCACACAGTCCGCCGCCGTAATCTGCGCCGCATCCACAATTTTCCCAAGAATATTTCCGTCTATCAGAAAATTCTGTCCGAATTTTTTCTGAAAACGAAATTGATACTTTTCCAATATTTCTATCGTGTTTTTTACATTTCCTAATGTAGCCATAAAGCAGTCACGCCTCTCTGTCAGCCCATACTTACCGTGTTCGCTGTCTCCGGTGTTCCATGTCATTGCCCGCCATGTCTCCCACACTCCGTTTTCCTTTTCAGGCCGAACAGCCTTTCCGCATTTTCATGCGTTACCGCATATACTTCTTCCCGGTCAATTCCTTTTAGCGCTGCGATTTCTCCGGCAATATCGGGAAGATTCAGGGAGGAATTTCGCTTTCCCCGATTGGGCTCCGGAGCCAGATAGGGGCTGTCGGTCTCCAGCAGAATCCGGTCCATCGGCAGATAAACCACCGCTTCTTTCAGCTTTCTGGCATTCGCAAAAGTCACCACCCCGCCGATGCCAAAATAGAAACCCATCTGCAGATATTCTCTCGCAATTTCCTTCGTGTAGGAAAAACAATGAATGACGCCGCCAATTTCTTCCGAATGTGCCTCCTTCATGATATCCAGCGTATCCTTTGCCGCATCTCTGGAATGGATGATTACGGGAAGTCCCGTTTCCCCCGCCAGCTCCAGCTGTCTGATAAACCACTTTTTCTGAACGTCCGGTTCCGGCTCCTTCCAATGATAATCCAGTCCGATTTCTCCAACCGCCACAACTTTTTCCAGCCCGCAGCATTCCCTTAACCACTGAAACCCTTTCTCGTCGAGCTCTCCCGTTTCACCCGGATGCACCCCCATCGCGCCATAAATAAAAGGATATTTTTCCATGAGCGCAATCGTTTTCCGACAGCTCTCCAGGCTGGCCCCTATATTGATTACCGTATCGATTCCGTTCCCCGCCAGAGACGCAAGAAGCACATCCCGGTCTTCGTCAAATGCCTCATCATCATAATGAGCATGGCTTTCAAATATCATGGCTGCTCCTTTCTGTAACGGTTACAGGCCCAGGCGTCCGGACAGAGCATCATTCTCTGGCGGAGGCCCTGTAAAAATGTCGGCACTTAGTGAAAAAGACGTTTTGTGTCTTTTGAACTTAGTACCGCTACATTTTTAGCGGAGCGGGAGCGCGCCTCCAAAGAGATGATGCTCTGGCCGGACGCCTGGGCCTGTAATCCATTCTTCATTTTTCTTAAAATTTTCTTAAAAAAACTCTTGCAAATCAAAAAACATTATACTATAATAACTCTTGCGTTGTAAAACAGAAATGCGCCTTTAGCTCAGTTGGTAGAGCACCTGACTCTTAATCAGGGTGTCCAGGGTTCGAGCCCCTGAAGGCGCACTTGAAAGTACCATTTTTGAGGACGTATGCGCTTTGGGGATGGTGCTTTTTTTCTTTTTGAAAATATTCAAAAGCGGAATTGGAGGATTTTTCATGAAAATCACATGGTTTGGGACCGCTTCGCTGTTAATTGACTGTGAAGGGAGCCGGGTTTTAATCGACCCTTTTCTGCCGTTAAAAGGAGCTGAAAACCATCCGTCCCTTCTCGATTACCGGAAAGAAGACTCCATCCTGATTACGCACGGCCATATCGACCACCTCGGCAGTATTCCCAAAATTCTTGAGCACTCGGACGCGACCGTATACTGCAGTCCTGTTCCGGCCGCCACGCTGGAAAAGAAAAAAGCGGACAGTGACCAGATTGTCATTATCCGTCCCGGCGATAAATTATATTTTGGGCAAATCAGAGTTTCGATACTGCCCGGAAAGCATATCCGCTTCGATTCCGCGCTTGTCCGGCACACCCTCTGCAGTCCGCGTATTCTGCAATTTTTTCCAAACTTTCTTTCCCTTCTCTTCCACAATCATACTTATGCGGAAGGAAACGAAACGCTTGTCTTTCTGTTGGAAGCGGATAAGAAAAAAATACTTGTTCTCGGCAGTCTGGCACTTCATGAAACAGCAGATTATCCGAAACATGTGGACATGCTCATTCTCCCTTATCAGGGCGCTTCCGACCTCGTAACCGCCGCGCTCGCCGTTATTGCGCGCATCGAGCCGAAAACCGTTCTGCTGACTCATTTTGACGATGCCTTTCCGCCGATTTCCAGGCAAATCGACACCAGACCACTGAAAAAGGTTCTCAGCGAAAAATATCCAAATCTTTCGGTTATAAAGCCGACTGCCGGAAAAGAGATAACGTTTTCCTAAAACGGGCCCGAATATTTTATACTAAAATCATTCAGAACCGGAGGCCGGACAATTCTACCGCCAGCCCCGCCATAACGCCAGTCACATACAGCAAAGCAATAATTGCGGCATTTTCTTTTCTCCTGTCATTGACCCGGAGCAGTACAAGAATACCGACTCCGGCTCCCGAAAGCAGACCGGACATCATCGCGCCCGCCCCCAGAACGCCTTTCAGGTAGAGCTGTGTAATCACGACAGAAGCGGCACAGTTGGGAATCATTCCGACCGCACCCGCTATCAGTTCCCCGACAACCGGGCGGTTTAAAACCAAATCTGCCAGAAAATCCTCCCCGACAAAGCCGATTATCAAATTCAATACGAAAGAAATCAGCAAAAGATATAGAAAAATCTCGGCGGTGTGGTGCAGCGCTGATTTTACGATACCATTCTCGCAATGACAGTGATGCTGCTCGCACATATGGCCAATTTGCAGTTCCTCCTCTTTTCCGCGGCGGCTTTTTGAAATCACAAAATCTATCAGAAGGCCCGCCGCCATTCCAATCATTATTTTAACGCCCAGTATTTTCAGAATCATTTCAAATCCGGCATTTTCGGAAATCAGAACGGGCAGCATTTCATCCGACGTAGACAGATAAATAGACAACAATGTGCCGAGCGTAATAATCCGGCCCGCATACAGATTAGATGCCGCCGCCGAAAATCCACACTGGGGAAACGCTCCCAGAACGCCACCGATAACCGGCCCCCACTTTCCCGACCGTTTAATCGTCCGTTGCATTCCGCTTCCGGTCTTATGTTCCAGATATTCCATTGCCAGATAGGTCAGAAATAAAAAGGGCAGTAATTTTATGCCATCCGACAAGGTATCAAGTATAATATCACACATATTCTTTCCGCTTTCTCAATTTGCTTTTACCAGCTTATAGAGCTCTTCGGCCGCCAGCCGGGTCTTCGCCACGATATCCCCACAGTTCTGCGGAAAACAGTAATACTGCCGCTTTGCGTCTCCGATACAAATCATATCGCCGATTTCATACCAGTAAAAATCAGAATACAAACTGTAAGAAGCCTGTGGCTCCTGTACATAGTCCAGCTTTCCATCGCACCCCGTCAGATGGAATCCATCGGCGGAGTGGACCAGCGTTCCTTCCCCTACCCGGTAAATACACTTTTCATTCACCATCATATAAATAACAACCGGGACTTCCAGCCGGTAAGTCCCCGACATGAGTTCTTCTCTGACGCATTCCCGTTCCCACAGATACCAGTCCGGAATATGCGTAAAGTCCGGCTCTGTCTGTTCGTTTTGCAATATTCCTTCCGCCTCTGTCCTTTCAGACTGCAAACTTTCTTCCGGTCCTTTCACCGGCTGCAGATACCCGTATTCCGTCAGCTCATACTCGTTCTTACAGCATTCGCAGCGAATCCTCGTTCCCTGTCCCCGCATTTTTCCTTCCGTTTTGCACCGTGGGCACTTATACAGCATTCTGTTCAGCCCGTCCGCCCGGAAAGGCTCGTCGATGCGAATCCTGTTATCCTGCTGCCAGCGGAAATAGTCAAAGCAAAACTTTTCCTGTAATAAACGGTTCAGTTCCTGTGTGGTTTTAACCGCAATCTCCTCTGGCGAAAGCAGATATTCCACTTCCGCAGATACCCTGACTTTTCGGAGCTGCAGATTATTATAAAGCGGGTCTCTCGCAAAGGCTCCACTCGTGCGAATCATAACGACTGGAACTTTTAAGAGCTTTAAACACTTCCCCAGACTGTCGGGAAGCGGCGTCTGTGTTCCGTCAAAGCTGTAACTCGCTTCCGGAAACATCAGCACAGAACTTTTCAATTCCCGCACCGCATAAACCATATCCCGCACCAGCGTCACATCCGTCATAAATTTCCGGGCTGGAATACAGCCGATGCTTCTCATCAGCCATCTTTTTCCGATAAAACCATCCGATGTGCAGACGATATGAAACGGTCTGGTAAATAAGAGTCTTGCCGCGATTTTTAAATCTATAAAGCTGGAATGATTCATCAGAACAAGACAGGGTTCTCCCCTGTCAAGTTTTTCGAGCCCGATTGTCCGATAGGTGAATCTGGTCGCCCATAAATCCCGGAGCGACAAAAATAACAGAATCATCCGAAAGAGCAGACGCTGTTTTGCGGGCTTCCGATGAACAGGCGCCGGAAGCGCAAGTACATCTTCGTATCTCATACTGGCTGTTTTTATCTTCAAAGCAATAACCGTACCTTTCCTCTTACGGCGGCTGACCGTCCGCCGCAAGAGTTTCTTTTGTTCTTTCCAGTATACTATACAATCCGCTTTACCCGCAACCGGCATTTGTCCGGCCCGCTTACGCCGTAACGTCCTCAAACTGGGAATTGTACAGCTCCGCATAAAAGCCTTTCTGTGCGAGCAGCTGCGCATGGGTTCCCTGTTCTATAATATCCCCGTCTTTCATGACCAGAATCAGGTCTGCATCTTTAATTGTTGACAGTCTGTGCGCGATGACAAAACTGGTTCTCCCTTTCATCAGATTATTCATCGCTTTCTGAATCCGCTGCTCCGTTCTCGTATCGACGGAGCTCGTTGCCTCATCCAGTATCAATATCCGGTTATCCGCCAGTATCGCCCGCGCTATGGTAAGAAGCTGCTTCTGCCCCTGTGATACGTTGCTTGCGTCTTCGTTCAGCTCCATCTGATAGCCGCCGGGCAGTGTCTGTATGAATCGGTGCGCATGGGCCGCTTTGGCTGCTTCAATAACCTCTTCGTCGGTGGCATCCAGCCTTCCGTACCGGATATTCTCCATAATTGTCCCTTTAAACAGCCAGGTGTCCTGTAATACCATACCAAAACTTTCGCGCAGCTCGCTGCGGTTAAACTCTCTGACGTCATGGCCATCCACTTTAATGCTTCCGCTATTGACATCATAAAAACGCATCAGCAGTTTCACCATCGTTGTTTTGCCGGCCCCGGTAGGTCCGACGATTGCAACGGTCTGTCCCGGCGCCACTTCGCTGCTGAAATTATGGATGATAATCTTATCCGGCTGATAACCGAACCGGACGTTCTCAAAGCTGACGCGTCCTTCCATCGCTTTCAGGTGGACCGGATTTTCAACGGTCTGGTCTTCTTCCTCTTCTTCCAGAAATTCAAACACCCTCTCTGCGGCTGCGGCGGTGGACTGTAACATATTAGATACCTGTGCGAGCTGCGTAATCGGCTGCGTAAAATTCTTCACATACTGGATAAAAGCCTGAATATCCCCGATTTCAATGACATTTTTAATCGTCAGAAGGCTTCCGCTGACGGCCACTGCAACATACCCGAGGTTGCCGATGAAATTCATAATCGGCTGCATCATGCCGGACAGGAACTGGGATTTCCAGGCAGACTGATAAAGAATTTCATTCGTTTCCCCAAATTCCCGCAAAACCTCTTCTTCCCGGTTAAATGCCTTGACAATATTCTGGCCGCTGTACACTTCTTCCACCTGACCATTGATTTTGCCGAGGTAGCTTTGCTGTGCCACAAAATATTTCTGTGAAAACTTTACCAGGATTCCAATCAGTCCGCCGGATATCGGCAGAATGACAAGCGCAATCAAAGTCATCAGCGGGCTGATGCTGAGCATCATAATCAGTACGCCGATAAGTGTACTGATGGAAGTGATTAAGGTTGTAACGCTCTGATTCAGACTCATGCCAAGCGTATCCACATCGTTCGTAATGCGGGAGAGCACCTCGCCCACCGTCCTTGATTCAAAATATTTCATTGGCATACGGTTTATTTTTTCTGAAATTTCCCGGCGGAAACGGAAGCACAGCCTTTGGGAAACTTCTGTCATAACCCATCCCTGAAATAACGATAAAAGGGCGCTGACAGCATACAGTCCAAGCAACAGCAAAAGAATTCTTCCAATTTTTTCAAAATCAATGCCCCCGGTGCGGTACAGCTTCGCCATCAGGCCGTTGAAAAGCTCCGTAATTGCCCGGCTTAAAACTTTCGGCCCAACAATATTGAATACGGTGCTGCCCACCGCAAATACGGCAACCGCTATCAGGCCAAACCTGAAAGCTCCGATATAACGGAACAGCTTTTTAATCGTTCCGCTAAAGTTCTTCGCCTTTTCTCCCGGCATCATACCGCCCGGTCCATGCCCGTGCGGACCGCGGTTTCTCTTTCCATGCTCACTCATTGCGCACGCCTCCCTTCAATTCCGATTCCGATAACTGGGATTTCGCAATTTCCTGATATGCCACGCAGCTTCGCAATAATTCCTCATGTTTTCCGATACCCGCAATCCGGCCCTCATCCAGCACAATAATCTGGTCTGCATGCAGAATCGTGCTGATGCGCTGCGCCACAATGATAACCGTCGCATCGGATATTTTTTCATGCAGCGCTTTTCTCAGCACCGCATCCGTTTTATAATCCAGCGCGGAAAAACTGTCGTCGAACAGGAAAATTTCCGGCCGTCCCGCAATCGCTCTTGCGATGGAAAGACGCTGCTTCTGTCCGCCTGAAACATTCGTACCTCCCTGTGCGATAGGGCTTTCATAGGCTTCCTTTTTACCTTCTATAAATTCACGGGCTTGTGCGATTTCGGCCGCTTCTTTCATCATCTCATCGGAAACATTTTCTTCTCCGGCAAATTTGATATTCGATGCGATTGTCCCGGAAAAAAGCACGCCCTTCTGCGGAACAAATCCCAGCAGGCTGCGCAGCTTTTTCTGTGACAATTCCCGGATATCGATACCGTCTATCGTAATCCTTCCTTCCGTCACGTCATAAAAACGGGGAATCAGATGCAGCAGTGTAGATTTTCCGCATCCGGTGCTTCCGATAATTGCCGTCGTTTTTCCCGGCTCCGCAGTAAAGGAGATGTCCGAAAGCGCATCTTCCTCCGCTCCCGGATAACGGAAATTCACATTTTCAAAAGTAACCGTCCCTTTTCCGGCAAGCGCTTCATCCCGTACCTGTTCTTTATCCAGAACGGTCGGCTCCACGCGCAGAATTTCTTCAATACGCTCTGCCGCCACGCCCGCTCTCGGAAGCATAACGGAAATCATTGTCAGCATCAGAAACGACATGACAATCTGCATCGAATAAGTAATAAAAGCCATCATATCTCCAATCTGGAGATTTCCCCTGTCAATTCCGTTTGCTCCGAACCACACGATAGCGACCGAAATTCCATTCATAATCAGCATCATTGCCGGCATCATAAATGTCATAACCCGGTTGGTAAAAATCTGCGTGGACATCAAATCTTTATTCGCCTTATCAAATCTTTTCTCTTCATATTTCTCACGACTGAACGCCCGGATAACCGGAATGCCTGTTAAGATTTCCCTCGACACCAGATTCATCCTGTCCACAAGCGTCTGCATCAGCTTAAATTTCGGCATGGCAATCTTCATCAGCGTTCCGACTAACGCCAGAATCAGGATAACTGCCACGGCAATAATCCATCCCATTCCCGTTCTTGTATTCACAACTTTAATGATACCGCCGATGCCCAGTATCGGCGCATAGCAGACCATCCGGAGCAGCATGACCGCCACCATCTGTACCTGCTGAATATCATTGGTACTCCTCGTAATGAGAGACGCCGTAGAAAACCGGTCCATCTCCGCATGGGAAAAAGAAACAACCTTCTGAAATACCCGGCCCCTGAGCCGCATACCGATTCCCGCAGAAACTCTGGCCGCCAGGAATCCGACCGCGATGGACGCCGCCATCATCAGAACGGTCATCAAAAGCATCTTTCCTCCCGTCGTCAGAAGATATCTGGTCTGAATCGCACTTAAATCCACGCCTGCCGCCTCGTATTCGGCCCGCACAAACATAACTGCCATCTGGGATTCCATCGTATCACTCAGTTCTTCCACATTTTCTCCCTGATGATAAAGCGTCACGATGGCGCCCCGCATCGCCTCATCCAGCGCGGCTATCGTCTCCGGCTCCTCTGTCCGCAGCTCATAATATCCTTCGTCATTCAACTGATAATTTTCGCGAATCAGCGTCTCTTCACCCGACAAAAGACAGATTCCCTCCAATGTCTCCGCACGCATGATTTCTGGCACGGCATTCTCGATACCGCCCTGTTCGATTCCCACATCCACAATATCCGACGTATAGGACGGCAGGGACAAATCACAATAAGCCTGTAAAATCAGGAGAACTACGACCGCAGCAACCGACGCCTTAAATTCTCCAAGATACTTCATGATTTTGAACATATGCCCACTCCTCCTTCTGACATTGTTTTATCTTACCTGTATTTTCCAGCGAAATCAATTAAATAAAATTAAAAATTTCAAAAAGATTTTATATTCTGGCCAAAAAATGATTGATTCCGGGGCAATAATGTTATAACATAATAATATATACACTTTTTTACGACGGAGGGGAATTCTTATGGAAGGACTGAAGAATATGATGGAAGATAATGTGGAGCGTATGCTGAACAAACTCCTGCCTACGATGCCGCATATCTGTTCCTGTAATGACTGCAAACTGGACATGGCCACCTATGCACTGAATCGTCTGCATCCCAAATACGGACGGACTAACACCGGCGCCATTCTCCATCGTTTTGATACATCTTCCGCACAGGCCGAAGCCGAAATTCTGACGGTTGTCCTTTCCGCAATCGAACTTATCGGAAGCCATCCGCACCATCCGCCTCTGAATCAGAACGCGCCTGCAGACCAGGCTTCTTCTGAGCAGGCCTGATTAAATCCGGCAGTGCCGATAATCATTACTTATACATAGAAGAATATAAAAGCGCAGGGTTCACAGCCTGCGCTTTTTACGATATTTGTCTTAATTTTTCTGATGAATCTGTTTATAAATATAACTCTCTACCTTTTCCTTCGGAATCGACAACGCGACTGACATCTCGCTGTACAGCAGCTCTTCCGCTTTCTTTAAATAATGTTCGTCTGAGGAAAGCACTTTTTTCCCCTGTTTTACTCTGTCCTGTCTGCGAAGGTACAAAGTCTTAATAATCCGGACGAGACTCTGGCAGTCATAAGTCCTGATTGCTTCCTTGTACATCTGCTCTCTCGTTTTCTCTTCCTTAATCCAGACCGTTTCGATATCGGGAATCCTTCCGATTAACAGTTTCGCCGCTCTTTCATCAAGGATTTTTCTCATGACAATCTTATCATTATCGACGGGTGTATAAATCGTGCTTCCTTTCTCAAAAACCGGTTCCAGAATATAATACTTCGTTTTCATATCCTTTTTATCAATCGGATTTCCGGTAATCGCCCTAACTCGGCACACTCCATGTCCCCCACACATAATCAGTTCGCCTGCTTCAAACATTTTCTCGCCTCCTAACGCCAGACAACAGGATTAACATTACCCTTCTCGTACACGATTTCCTACCCCATATCTTTATAGTAAACGACATAATCAATGTCATTTACTATAGTTTAGCATTTAAAAATCGAAAATGTAAGCGATTTTTAATTTTTTCAGCCCTTTTTTCAGCCTTTGTTTATTTCAGCTCGTTTGCCGTCACATAAAAATGATGATAAATTCCCTGAAGAGCAAGAAGCTGTTCGTGATTACCTTCTTCCACAATGCCATCTTCCGTCAGAACCAGAATCCTGTCAGAATTGCGGATGCTCGAAAGTCTGTGTGCAATCGTAATCGTCGTTCTGCCTTTGGCCAGTTCCTGTAACGACCTGGCCACCTGAAATTCGCTTTCGTTGTCAAGCGCTGAGGTCGCTTCATCCAGTATCAGAATCGGCGGATTTTTTAAAAAGACTCTTGCGATACTGATACGCTGTTTCTGCCCGCCGGAAAGTTTGACGCCCCGTTCCCCTACATAAGTATCATACCCATCTTTTAACGCTTCTATAAACTCATGTGCGCCGGCTCTCCTTGCCGCCTCCATCACTTCCTCTTTCGTCGCGTTTTCCTTTCCGTAGGCAATGTTCTCATAAACCGTGCCGGAAAATAAATAAACGTCCTGCTGTACCATACCGATGTTCTGACGCAGACTTTTCAGCGTATAATGCCGGACATTCCGCCCGTCCAGCACAATTTCACCGGCATCAATATTATAAAAACGCGGAATCAGGTTGCATAAAGTCGTCTTTCCGCCGCCTGAAGGGCCTACAATGGCGATTTTCTCTCCCGCACGGATATCCAGATTCAAATCCCGGAACACGATATTATGGTCGTCTGGGTAGGCAAAGCTCACATTCCGGAAAGAAATATCCCCCTTCACATTTTCACAGGGCACGGCGTCCGGCTCGTCAAATATTTCGATATCACTGTCCATGATTTCCACGAACCGCTCGATTCCCGTCATACCTCTCTGGAACTGTTCCGCAAACTCGATAATCCGCCTGATTGTCGCTATCAGTGTGGAAACATACATCACATAAGCAACCAGGTCTCCGGGGGAAATCAATTCTTTTATCATAAAGATACCGCCCGCCGCCACGACGACCAGATACATGAGTCCGTCGAAAGCTCTCGTTGTCGTTCCGAAAGCCGCCATAAATTTGTACGTCTCTTTTTTAATCAGGAAAAATTTCTGATTGTCTTCTTCAAACTTCTCTTTCTCTTTTTCCTCGTTGGTAAAAGCCTTTACCACTTTCTGCCCGAGCAGACTGTCCTCAATCCGCGCGTTCAGCTCTCCTATCTGGATTCTCTGTTTCCGGAATGCCGCCCGCAGGCGCAGATTGATAATGGTACAGACAACGACCATCACCGGGACGATTGCGAAGATAATCAGCGTCAACCAGAAATTAATACCGGATAGAATGATAAAAGAAATCACCGCTTTAATTCCCGCAATGAAAAATTCCTCCGGACAGTGGTGGGAAAACTCGGTCACGTCGAACAGGTCGTTGGTAATCCGGCCCATAATCTGCCCCACCTTCGTATTATTATAGTAAGTATCGGAAAGTCTCTGCAAATGCGCATAGGCATCCCGCCGCATATCGGTCTCCATCCTTGTTCCCATGACATGTCCTGTATATGCCATATAGAAATTAGCCATCGCGTCGATAATACGCAGCACCAGATACAACGCGCTCATACGAAGCACCACATGAATGCTTAGCGCCGCCAAATCGTTGATGCCCGTATTCGTTATGTAGCGCATAATCATCGGCAGAACCATCTCACAAATGGTCGTCAGCCCCGCGCAGAATAAATCAATAACAACAATTTTCCAATATTTCCGGTAATAAGGCAGAAATCTTCCAAGAAGCTCTCCCGCACTGTATTTCGATACCGTTTCCGTCTGTTGTGCCATTTTTATAACCATACTCCTTTCCCGGCACGCAAATTTGTGCCTGCCAAACGCGGCATTCGCCAGATATGATTGCACGCATTCGTGAGTGTAAGCATTCGTGAGTGCATAAACTCCCGTCTGGCTCATTGCCGCGAAAAAAATCCCCCTGTATCGTTAGAATACAAGGGGATAATCTCTTACAGAGAATAGCTGTTTAAATATCTTTCCTGTTCCGGCGTCAGTACGTCGATTTCTTTTCCAAGAAATGCAAGTTTCCGCTTTGCAACGTCCTTATCCACTTCCACAGGAACATCTATCAGCTTTTCTGTCAGCTCGCTTCCGTGCTCCACCAGATATTTCGCGGAAAGCGCCTGTATCGCAAAACTCATATCCATGATTTCCGCCGGATGGCCGTCTCCCGCCGCCAGATTCACAAGCCTTCCTTCGGCAAGTACAAAAATCCACTGGCCGGTCGGCAGCTTATATCCCATAATATTCTTTCTCTGCTCTCTTGTCTCTACCGCATTTGCTTTTAACCATGCCATATCGATTTCGCAGTCAAAATGACCCGCATTGCACAAAATCGCGCCTTCTTTCATCACTGCAAAATCTTCCTTATCGATAACGCCGTCACATCCGGTCACGGTAACAAAGAAATCGCCGACCTTCGCCGCTTCCTGCATCGGCATAACGTCAAATCCATCCATAACGGCTTCGATTGCCTTAATCGGGTCGATTTCCGTAACGATAACCCGCGCGCCGAGGCCTTTCGCACGCATTGCAGTTCCTTTGCCGCACCATCCATAACCTGCTACGACAACGATTTTACCCGCTACAATCAGGTTGGTCGTTCTGTTGATGCCATCCCATACGGACTGGCCCGTACCGTATCTGTTATCAAATAAATGCTTGCAGTCCGCGTTGTTTACGCGCACCATCGGGAATTTCAGCTCTCCGGCTTTATTCATTGCCTCCAGACGGATAATGCCTGTCGTCGTCTCTTCACAGCCGCCGATAATATTCGGAATCAGCTCCGGCATCTCCCTGTGCACCATATTTACCAGGTCCCCGCCATCGTCAATGATGATGTTCGGGCCGACTTCCAGGACATGGCGGATGTGCGTTTCATATTCTTCCTGTGTTGCATCATACCAGGCATGTACTTCCAGCCCCGCTTTAACAAGCGCTGCCGCCACATCGTCCTGTGTGGACAATGGATTGGAACCCGTTACATACATTTCCGCTCCGCCCGCATTTAATACGAGGCACAGATAAGCTGTTTTCGCCTCCAGATGCACGGACAGGGCTACTTTTTTCCCCGCAAACGGCTTTGATTCGGAAAATTCTTTTTCCAAAGTACGAAGCAGGTCACAATTTCTCTTGACCCACTCGATTTTTCTTTCGCCTGACTCGGCTAAGTTAATGTCTCTGATTTCGCTGCTCATAAAAGTTTCCTCCTTCAAAATAAAATACAATAACCAGCCGAATTTTTATTATAGTGATGGTCGTCTGTCCTATCATCACTATTTTTTATTGTATCTAAAAGTCTGCATTTTTACCAGACATTTTTAGAAACTTTTGAAAATCAGTCCCAGATTCCGGTTTCCTCTTCCAGAAGCGTCTTATTTCCACATACAGGACACACGTTTTTCCCGATGCTCTTCATCGGTTTCACCCGCCGCCCGCATACGGGGCATCTGCCAACAACCGGTTCTTTTTCCATCGGCGTAAAGACCGGTACACTCACAATCTGGCAGCAGTATTCACAATGCGCCGGCTGATAGGCAAAATCATAAATCGGAAACTCCATATCTTTCATACTGCGGAGAATCCTTCTTTGCTGATTATCCGGGAAGACGGAAACAGCATTCTCCAACTGCCCGTACTGTAATCCGCTTCCGGTATTAATCTCCCAGTCCCTTCCGCATGACTGACAGGTTATCTTCCTTATTTCTCCCATTATACCATGCCCCTTTCATCCACAGGCCGTCATCAGCCCAAAAGACTCAGTATCATCTGGCTTTGCTGGTTTGCCTGTGCCAGCATGGAAGTGCCCGCCTGCATTAAAATCTGATTATTGGAAAATTCCACCATCTTTTCCGCTACATCCACATCTCTGATTCTGGATTCGGCGGCCGTCGTATTTTCCGAGACATTTTCCAGATTATTAATGGTATGCTCCAGCCGGTTCTGAATCGCGCCGTAATAGCTCCTTGCACTGCTAACGGCCGTGATTGCCGCTTTAACGGCATTGATTGCGTTATCGGCATCTTCCGTCGTCTTTACATTGGTCTCATCCAGACCGAGCGCCGTACAGTTCATCTGGAAAAGATTTACCGGAATGTGCTGCCCCGCCTCCGCACCGACCTGTAAACCGATTTCCACAGGCCCGCTCAAATTTACATAAATCGAATCCACATAAAACCGGGCATCGCCGCCGCCCGCGTTAATCAGGGAAGAACCGCCCACATCCAGACCGCCCGCAATCACGGAACCGGCTCCTCCCTTCGATTCGTAGGAAAGTTTCCGCACAAATTCCACGAGGTCCGCATCGCCGTTTCGGAACAAATCTTTCAGCTGCTGCTCCGAATACCCTGTATTATCCTTCAGGGCAGCATCCAGACGTTTTCCATTTAACAGGTCCTCAAAAATCTTATTCATGCCGGCCGCGATATTCGCATCCGTTACATCGGCCGTTCCGCCATTTTTGATGTTCGCCAGATATCCGGCATAAGCCGATGCCAGATACCCATGTCCGTAGGGTCTTCCCGACACCGTATAATATTGTATGTATTTCTTAAAATTCGCATCCTGACTCGTATCATTTTCATCATTCAGCTTATTCGCGTAATAAGTCAGCGCATCGTTCCATCCGGTAGCAAAACCACCGCCCGCAAGCTGCGCGGTGCCTTCTACAAACCAGGTGGGAAATTTTTCTCCTTTTCTGCCGCTCATGCCGTCCGTCAGCGTATACTGCATGACCGAGTGCATCAGCTCATGAGCCACCGTAGAACGCAGGGCTTCCGAGCGTTTGCCCGTACCGTCCGCATCCGCCGCATTAAAATCCGCAGCATCCACTTTAATTCCCATGCCGACAGGCCTTCCGCTGCTGTAAAACTGGTAAGAAGCATAGGCCAGCGTCTTATTCGGCCCGTCTATATAAGAAACGCTTAATCCGAGCTTAATCGTCTCCGAGCCTACCGCCGCATCCAGCGCCGGAAATGCCGACATAATCTGTGCCGCCGCGTTCGGAATCAGTTCCGTTGCAATCTTGTTGGCCAGCGCGTTTCCACTGGAAGCCGCCTGTACTGCGCGTGATGCGCCGGAAACTCCGTTCTGCGCGTCATTTACCGACACTGTGCCATCCGCACCGTTTACCAGCATTGTACCATCCGCATCGCTTACCATCATGGAACCGTCTTTCAGGTTGTAGGTCAGTTCAAAATACTTCGATTTCATCCGGGACGCATCATGCGGCGAACGCCCGCCCTCCGGGAAAAGGTCGATTTCATTAAATGTCGTACGGTCCGATATCCCGTCTATCTCTGTCTTTAACTGCTGTACCTCCGCATCAACCATTATCCGGTCGGAATCCGTCAAGGTTCCTGTCGCTGCCTTGACCGATAATTCATTCATCCGGTGAAGCATGTCATGGACCTCATTCAGGGCGCCTTCCGCTGTCTGCACCATAGAAACGCCGTCCTGTGCGTTGAATACGGCCTGTGTCAGCCCCCGCACCTGCCGGCGCATTTTTTCAGAAATAGATAACCCGGCCGCATCATCCGCAGCCCGGTTAATTTTATAACCAGACGATAATTTTTCCGTCGCTTTTGCAGTTTGCTTTGTTGTAATACCAAGCTGTCTCCCGGCGTTCCATGCCGCGATATTCGTCTGGACTGAAAGCATTCCCTTGCCTCCCCTCAGATAAGTTCTGAGGAATCTTTGATTGACAGTGTTATGGTAACTTTACCCGTTTATGGGTGTATTATTTAGAATATATCGGCATAAAGTATCAATATAATTAGCCGCAGCCTGAATTTATTTTAAATATATATTATTTCAATTTTACTGTTTTTTATTATTTTTCTTTAGAAAATATTTTCATTACAAGTCAAATGTTGTATAATGTTGTCAATTTACTGCGGCATCAGTCGAAGAATTGTATAACAAATCATATGGAGGAAAACACGATGAAATCAATCAAAGTCAAAATCATTGCGTCCGTCATCTTATGTGCGCTTCTGTCGGCTATGGTATGTGGTGGTCTCAGCATTCTCACCTCAAAAACAATTTCCACCGAAACGTCCAGAGAATACATGCTTCTCTGTACGCAGAACGCAAGTGCCGTATTAGACCGTATGATGGGCAATGTAGAACTGTCCGTTGAAAATCTTTACAGTGTTGTACTGGAAAGACTGGACGACGTGGAGGCATTCAAAACCGACCCCGCTTATGTGGAAAGCTATACGGAAAGTATCGACGACGTGCTTCTCGAAATCGCCAAAAATACAAATGGCGCGCTTACGGCATACATACGTTACAACCCGGAATTTACAGACCCGACCAGCGGCCTTTTCTATACAAGGGACAGCAGCAACGGCGAATTTACCAAAATAGAACCAACCGACTTTACGATGTACGAGCCGGACGATTTGGAACATGTGGGCTGGTACTATATTCCGGTAAACAACGGAAAGCCGACCTGGATGGAGCCTTATCTGAATTCTAATATTAATGTTTATATGGTATCTTATGTCATTCCTATTTTTATCGACGGAGAATCCATCGGCATTCTCGGAATGGACATTGAATTTAATACCTTCACTAATCTGGTAGATGAATCCAATATTTTTAATGCCGGTTACGCATATCTGGCTAATGCGGACGGCAAAATTATGTATCATAAAGAGCTGGATGTCGGAACCAACATCGCAGACGCAGACAGCGGTCTTGCCGAAGCGGCTGCTGCCATTACAAACGACTCCCAGGAGAACACTTTTATCTCCTATCGTTACAAGGGACAGCAGAAGAACATGTTCTATACGATTCTTACCAACGGAATGCGCTATGTCATGACAGTTCCGGAAAAAGACCTTCTGGCCCGCTCCACAAATAATACGATTGCAATCCTGCTCGGTGCTCTGGTGGCAGTCATTCTGTCCGCCATAATCGGCGTCATCCTTTCCTTCGGTATTGCCAGACCGATTACGCAGATAACCGATGCCGTTAAACGTACCGCAGAGTTTAATTTTGCGCACAATCCCGCCAATGCAAAGCTGTTTAAAAGAGCCGATGAAACAGGCGTTATGGCGCAGTCTCTGCATAACATGCGCGCAAACCTCCGTACTATGATTTCGGATATCCAACAGACTTATAGCGACTTAAAAAATACGATGAACCAGCTTTCCGAAATGACAGACCATGTCAATACCATGAGTCTCGAAAACTCAGATACGACACAGGAACTTGCCGCAGCGATGGAGCAGACCGCAGCGACAATGGAAAACGTCAATCAGATGCTTGGCAATATCAGAGAACGCTCCAGCGTTATCAAGGAGCGCTCCGAAGAAGGTCTTACAACTTCCACGGAAAGCAAGAACCGTGCCGATAATCTGAAATCCACCACCGACGCGGCAACCAGCAAAACTTCCGTTATGTATGAAGAAGTCAGCCACAAAGCCGAAGAAGCAATGGAGCAGGCAAAAGCAGTTGAAAAAATTAACCAGCTTACCCAGGCGATTCTGGATATTTCCAGCCAGACGAACCTTCTGGCTCTCAACGCCTCCATTGAAGCCGCAAGAGCGGGAGAAGCCGGACGTGGATTTGCGGTTGTTGCCGACGAAATCGGCAAGCTCGCTTCCCAGACTTCTTCTACCGCCGGCGATATCAACGGCATTATCACGGACGTACATGCGGCGGTACGCAGTCTGGCAGACTGTCTGAACCAGAGCACCGATTTCCTGGAGCATACCGTTCTAAAAGACTACAACGGATTTATGCAGGTTGCAGAGCAGTATACACAGGATGCGGCAGAATTTGAAAGCGACATGACAATTATCAGCCAGGAGATTGAATCTTTATTAAATGCCATTGTCTCTATTGCCGATTCCGTGGACGGCGTCAATACAACCGTAGGTGAAGCGGCCGAAAGCGTAACGGGCATTGCGCAGAAAACGCTGGAAGTTGCCGGCGCAGTAGAGGGCAACGCGCAGCTCGTCGAACATAATGAGGAAAATCTGACACGCATGGAGCGTATTATTGAAATGTTTCATAATGAAGATTAAACCAAATAAGAAATTCCTGGATAATTTGAAACGGCCGCATAACGCGGCCGTTTCAATTTTCCCTATTCTATTCTCATCAACAGCCCCTTAATAAGTCTTCTTATCCAGACCCATTCTGACAATAATTTCATTAATTTTCCGGTAAACCAGCTCTTCGTCCATCGTCAGAATCTTACGGTTCTCCATCGTAATCTGCCCGTTGATAATAACCGTGTCCACCTCTGAGCCGTTCGCGGAATAGGAGAGCCCCGCAATCAGATTATTTCTCGGCGTCAGAGACGGTGTATTCAGGTTAAGAATTGCCAGGTCCGCTTTCTTTCCCACTTCAATAGAGCCTGTTTCTTTCTCAAGGCCAAGCGCCCTCGCGCCGTTAATCGTCGCGATACGGAATCCTTCTTTGGCGCTGATACACTGGGGCGTCTTTCCCGTTCCTTTATGAATCAGCGTCAGAAGGCTCAGCTCATGGAACATATTCAGGCAGTTATTGCTCGCCGCGCCATCCGTTCCGAGACATACGTTTACACCCTTTTCCAGCATCTCTGCAATTGGTGCAAAACCGTTTCCGAGCTTCATGTTGCTTGCCGGGTTCGTCACAACGCTGACATTATGCGCTTTCAGAATATCGATATCCTTATCCGTCACCTGGACACAGTGTGCCGCGATTGCCGGAACATCGAAAATCCCCGTCCTTTCAGCCAGTTCAATCGGCGTGCATCCGTATTTTTCCTGAATCTGCCCGATTTCGCTCACGCTCTCCGAAAGATGTATATGGATGCCCATGCCGTTCTTTTTCGCTTCATTTGATACAATTTTCAAAAATTCGTCATCGCATGTATAGGGCGCATGAGGGCCGAGCAGAAAGGTCAGTCTGTCGCAGTCCTTCGCCGCATCTCTTTCTTCATAAGCCTGACGCAAGCGCATTTGTCCGGCTTCGTCGTTTCCGCTTCCCACAAGGCCACGGCAGATAACCGCCCGCATGCCGGACTCTTTGACCGCCCTCGTAGTCTGATGGATATTCATCTGCATATCATTAAAACAGGTGGTCCCGCTCTTCATCATCTCGATAATTGCCAGATTTGCGCCCCAGTAAGTGTCCTCGTCCGTCATCTGCTGCTCGATAGGGTCAATGGTTCCAAACAGCCAGTCCATAAAAGATAAATCATCCGCCACATTCCGCATAAAAGACATATAAGAGTGGGTATGGCAGTTAATCAGCCCGGGAATAACCAGTCTGTCCGTCCCGTCGATGACCTTTTCTTCCTGAAAACCGGAAGGCGCCTGTCCGATGCCCGTAATTCTGTCGCCTTCAATATAAAGACTCGTTTCCTTTATGACGTCTTCCTCTCCCTGCGGCACAATAACCAATGCGTTCATAATGATAATTCCCATAGTGTTCTCCTTTTCTGTTTTATTTTTCTTTTATGATTCTTTTTGATAGCAAAACTTTTCTTATATTTTTAAAGATTAACTACATTACGGTTTTTTCCTTCCAGAAATGCCTCGATATTTTTGACAATTTCCTCTATCAGACGAGTTCTCGACTCCACGCTGGCCCAGGACATGTGCGGAGTTACAATCAGCCGGGTGCTGTCCTTTATCTGAAACAGCGGATTATTTCTTTCCATCGGCTCCTTTTCCAGTACATCGAGGCCTGCCGCCGCGATTTGGTCTTCCGTAAGCGCTTCATACAAAGCCTGTGTATCGACCACTGGGCCCCTTGCCACATTTATCAGAATTGTCGTTTTCTTCATCTTTTCAAAAGCCTCTTTATTAAAAAGATGCCTCGTCCTGTCGCTGAGCGGACAGTGCAGCGACAAAATATCCGATTCCTGTAACAGCCTGTCGAACTCCACCCTTTCATAGTCCGTACAGGTGCTTTTCCCGGACGCGGAATAAAAAATAATTTTACACCCAAAAGCCGAGGCCAGCTCCGCTACCTTATGCCCGATACTCCCCATTCCGACGATGCCCCATGTTTTACCGTTCAAATCGTGGAAAATTCTGTCAAAATGCGAAAACCTGTCCTGTGCGCTGTATGCTCCCGATTTTACATAATCGTCATAATACGCAATTTTCTCCGATAACATCATCGCCAGTAAAAGCGTATGCTGTGCTACTGCAGGCGTGCAGTAATTCACCACGTTGGCAACTTTGATGCCGCGGCTTTTACAGTAATCCAGGTCTACATTATCATAGCCCGTTGCTAACAGACAAATCAGACCGAGTTTCGACGCATTTTTCAAATTGCTCTCATTGAGCGGTGTCTTATTGGAAATGACGATTTCCGCATCGCCGATTCGTTCCGCCGCATTTTCCGCCGTCGAATTGGGATAATAAGTCACATCGCCAAATTTCTCAAAACAAGACACGTCGATATCCGTTCCCGCGCTGTTTCTTTCCAAAACCACTAATTTCATTCCCTTTTCCCATTCCTTTCTTTCAGCTCTCCAGACATGTTATCAAAGACAGTGCAAACTGATTCGAAAACAGCCGCCCGGACACTCTGCGATTCCCTTCGCGCCTTCCACCCATAACTGATGACAAGCCCGCGCCACTGCAGATAGGTCAGCTCTTCTTTGTTTTTCTCCACATAGGCCTGTATCTTGCGCTGTTTCCGGCAATAGTTTTCCGCTTCCTTCCTGTCCATGCCGTGGTTAATGAACTGCTGGATAATCCGCTCCTCCTCTTCCGCGCCGCATGCCTTTTCCCACTGTTTTTCCGCCAGCAGATTTCCGACATTTTCCGCATAATCCGCCATATCCGGCGTTACAAAGCAGACCCTGTCGTTTATCCTTACGCCGACATCGATAAGTCCTTCTTTTTTCATCATAACAGGCAGGCGGATTCCTATCGCATAGTCCCTGTCCTGACAGGCCAGCTCCTTGCTCCACATCTTCCGAAAACCGCCGCGGGCACAAAGCTCCTGATAGTCCATCCCGTCTATGTAGAATCCATCATATTCAAATTCCCGGTTGACGTCAACTGCCGCCACAAGTCCGCCGCTTTTGGTCAGGGAAACCATTTTCTGCAAAAAAGCCTGTGCATTTCCGGCATGACGCAGCGCCGCCTGACTGACAACGAAATCATACTGTCTCTTAAAGCGGTATGTCCGGAAATCGTCACAGATAAATTCTCCCGGAAGCCCCAGCTCCCCGAACAGCCTTCTGCCTTCTTCCACCATATTCCGGCTGAAATCAATTCCCGTATAATGGCTTCCCTCCGGCAGAAACGGCATAATCATCTGCCCTACATATCCGAATCCGCAGCCACAGTCCAAAACCTGTACGGGCTTTTCGATTTTCCACACCTTTTCTATCAGAAACTGCAGATAATCTTCGTTCCAGAAAGACTTCCGGCTCGCCTTAAGATAATTCAGCCGTGATTCCCAATAATCCTTTTCCCCGCTCCTGACAGGGATATATTCCTCACCGGGCAGCGGCTTTAATCCGAGAACTTCGTCCACCGTCACCTGAAAAAAATCCGCAATATCCGGGAGCAGAGAAATATCCGGCATACAGATATCGTTTTCCCATTTACTGACCGTCTGTACCGATACGCCGAGCGCTTCCGCAAGCTCTTTCTGTCCGAGCTGTCTTCTTTTTCTAAGGTCAAAAATGCGCAGTTGAATCCTGGACATCTGTCTTTTCCTCCGTTTTCTGTAACATTCCATTACCCGATTTTTCATCGGATTCCGGCAAAACGGCTCCTAATTCTCTGACATAACACATATGGTATTCCGTTGTGCCTTCCACCAGACCTTCGCGGCCGTCTGCGGCAAAACCATTCCTTTCATAAAACCGCTTCGCCGAAGCATTTTTTTTAAGCACCCACGCATACATTTTTTTCTTATGCCGTTTTACCGCCTCGTCAACCAAGTGCTCTAACAACATCCGCCCGATTCCCTGCCCCTTAAAAAAAGGCTCCACATAAAAACAGTATAACTCTATTTCATCCGTTGCGCCACCATTTGGACAATCTTTCCAGTTAATCATGCCTTTTACAATACCGTCATCATAAACCAAAATATGTTCGAGCAGAGCCGGATTGCTCCGGTACTCATCGATAATATTCCCCACCTGTATCATATTGAACGAGCCGTTATCGTCCTGATAAATCGGGCGGTATGCAACCCGCTTTCCAAAAACCTCTATTTCCGCCAGCCGGGAAATATCTTTCGTCTGCGCTTTTCGTATCATCGTATCGCTCCTCACTATCACCGGAGACCACAAGCGGCCGGTGGTATTTTTCTGTTATATTCATTGTAGATAGAAATAAGGAAAAATCCAATCGCGCATTCGGAGAATTTATTCGCATGTTTACACCCATCTGTCTGCTTTAGCAGATACTCAAATCAATAGTTGAAAATTTTAATTTTCAACCTTTAAGACTGGATATTAGAAAGGTTTAATCCCGGAATATAAAAAGGCAGCGCCTGCTCTGGCGCTGTCCCTTTTATGGTATATTTCGTTATCATCCGCAGTTTTCAAAGACATTAAACACTGTAATCCACTTTCTTTCCGGCATTTTTCAGAATGGACTGGGCGTTGGAGAGTCTCGTCAGCAGTCTGCTATTCGGACGAAATGAACCCGTTATCCCTACAATTGACAGGTACTGCCCATATGCCTTATCGACCGCTTTCTGGTCCCGCAAATCCACCCCGCCAAATATGCTTCTCAACGCCTCTATGGCTTCTTTGTTGGTTGCAGAAATATTCATGCCTCCTGTCGTACCACTTCTGACAGCGTGATATTTATCATTGCTGTCAATATAGGCGCCGTCACTTATAAGCACCTCCTGCTCCCTCAAAATGCAAGTGTCGAAATCCGCCGCAACGCTCTGACTTATAACCGTCCTCTGGTCCCATGTCAAATTTTCTTCTGCATAAGTATTGACTACATTATATGCAAGGCCTATCAAAGCGTGGTCCAAATAATCCAGAGAACCATTGGGGAGCAGACTTCTCGCCTGTTGAATCACAGAACAGCACCCCTCGTATTCCTCTTTGCTGAATCGCACTCCTTCTATCAAAAAAAATGTATTATCGCCAGCATCCGGAAAACCTCTGTGTATAAAATCATAGCTGCTCAGTTTAATGTTCCGGGGCGTCTGCCGCTCCTTTTCCCGAAGCGCCTCTTCTTCCGCACGGGTAAGCGGCGTTAAACAATTTTTAAGTCCGAGTGCTTCTTTCTCCTTCTTGTATACTTCAACATATTTATCGTAGTCTGCAATTTTTGTGGAAAAATACATCGCCTGGGACGGCTTCCGGTCCGCCATTTTTTCTTTTTCCCATATATTACGTATCTGGGCGTCCAATTCCTCAAGCGACCGTTTTTTATACGCTGATTTCTCAGATTCTTCCCTCTCCAGCCGCTCTTTCTCTAATTCTATCGCCCGCTTCTCTTCGTAATCATGCTCATAAGAATGAGCATGATTACGATATTCCGCATAATAATTATAATAGGCGTTCTGCGGGCTGTAGTCATTATAGGAGTTGAGGTATGAATTGGGATTCGCGAGAATATTTTCAACTGACATAAACATTGTAACAGCCCTCCTTTTTCAGAACACAATACCGAAACAATTTGAATACTAATACCCATTTCTTCTATTACTTGTCAGATATACTTCTGTTAATATATATCGGCATTTTTTATCGGAAAATTATTGCGAAATAGTCATATTTACAAAAATGATGATTAATACCTTAAAATCGCAATCATGCTCACAGTAATGAGCATGATTGCGAATAGAATCGAACAATAGAAAAATGCACTTTCAGATGGGAATCAGAAAATTCATAGATAAGCCAATACAAATTAAAAAATAAAAAGGAAAAAGAAAAGTCAGAAAAATATTTCCTCAATACAAAACCGATGCACAATCATAAATAATGCCAATAATACGACGGATTTCTTCTGTTTCCCTATACTTTAATCATCCCTTTCCTGTTTATTCTCTTTTGTTCTCAAACCTTTGCAGTTTCATATACCCCAATACGGCACATAAAACTTCCGCCGCAAATACGGACATTACTACGACTGCGCATCTGCTTTCCCCGAAAAGCAATGCAATCAGCATAGCAATAAACTCTGTTCCCGCTATTATCTTCGTTTTTTTCCCAAAGCATGCTTTTTCTTTTTCACTGAGCAGCCTTTTCTCATTTCCTACCGGCGCTATTTTCCACAAAAGCATCAGACAGATAAAAGATATCGCCGCAATTATCCACTCCGCGCACCGGAAATATTTAATAACAAGAAATACCGCCAAAATTACCGCCACGGAAAATAACAGGCATCCTCTACGCGTCCTCGCATGGAAGCCGCCCGCATATCTGCGAAGAGGCAGAAAGCCGATAACGAACAGAACGCTTTCCCAGAACAAACCCATTAACAGACCAAGCAGTATGGTTACTACTATACTGTTAAACAAGCTCTTGCCCTGCATCAGTCCGAATAAAGCGACTTCCTTTTCCTCCTCGCTCAACCAGTCGCAATCCTTTATCAGAGATTTTGTGGAAAATGTTTTCATTTTTGCCCCCATGGGTCAAGCGAACATGCTCGCATGTTCATTTGGCCCTCAAATCAAGGTTGAAAGATTTTCTTTCAACCTTATTCCCATCTGTCTGCTTTAGCAGACACTCAGGCAAACGTGTCCGCATATTCATTTGACCTTCAATTCAAGGCTGAAACATTATCTTTCAGCCTTCCAGTTTGCTAAGCCTTTTAACGGAATCCGGTACTTCCGGCTGATAACCAACAAACGGACATGCTGTATTTGCTTCCGTCTTCGCCGCCTTATATGCGATTTTGACCATCAGCTTTGTGTAGATTTCTTTACATTTTTCGACATTCATTTTACAGCCCTCCTTTCGGCTCTATCGTATCATTTCTTACTGAAAAAATCTCCCTGACCGCGAAAATGACATGCGTTTTCGCCGAAATTAACACAAACTTTGTAAATACAGAATCACATCTACCTCGAACATCTCGTTATCATACCGTATATCCAGTACACCGTGGTTTTTTTCTACGATATCCTTTACGTTTTTCAGTCCCATACCGTGATTTTTTCCATCCTTTTTGGTTGAAAAGAGCCGTCCCTCTTCTACGCGCAATTCACCGCAATACTGATTTGCTACATAAATAAATAGCATCCCCTTATCTTCTTCCATTCGAAATCTAAGTAGTTGCTCTTCTGTCCTCCCGGCGGCTTCGATAGCATTATCCAGTAAATTCCCAAGAATAACAGCCAGTTCAAAAGAATATTCATCCAGACTCCGCAGATTTTTAATTTCTATTTCTACCTGTTTCAACGCATTGTTTGCCTTTTCCAGCATATAGTTCAAAAGACCGTCAATTTCTTTATTGCCAAAGTACACATATTCTTTCTCATTCGTCATCGCAGATTCCATTTTTTCCAAATACCGTATCGCTTCCTGTCCCTCGTTCCTGACCGCGAACCGCCGCAGCTCCTGTATATGATGACTCATATCATGCCGTAGAGAACGAACCTTTTCCTGTGTCCGTTCTATAACTTCTAACTGATTACTATATACTTTGACTTGTTGCTCCAGCATTTCTTTTTCATGTAATTCCTGATATATACTTATATGTGTATGATACAAATAAAAAGCAAGAATATTGATACCAAGTATACCCAGACTCTCGCCAATCAGAAATCTCCGATTCTCAATTTCAACTGCATTGAGAACATACAGCATTATAATTCCTAATATTGGTATCATTATAATAATATCCAGGCCCTTTATATATTCCTGTTTTGCCTCTTCGCCAAGCATTCGTTCGGCGATTAATTCACAAATCAGAATTAATAAATCCGTTACGATAGAAAATATCTGAGAAATTGAACCGTCCATCCTGCTTCCCGTAAAAAGAGAATACGCGGAAAAATCACATACCATATTAATACTATATATTAATATGGCTGTGAGTACCCTTTTACGATTGCTTCCTGCATACAAAAGCGTGACAAAATAAAAACATGCCAAATTAGCAGCGATATTAATCAATGGCGTATTAAATGTAAGAAAAACTCCAATTGTAACAATATAGAAAAAAACATATCCTATAAACTCTATATATTTTCTAACACGAAGGACTGGAAAGAATATTTTGACAAAACGCCAGCAGATATAAATACGAAAAAAATTTGTTATGGAAGCCAATATCATATTACCCAAACTCATTTTCCTACCACGCTTCCCTTTCTTTCCTGTCATGAATCAGCTTTTCGCGTACCATATTTTTATAAGGCCTGCTGATATTCAGTATTTTATCATTTATCATACGAACATTGTCGTAGCTGTACTGTACAACACAATCCTGATTGATGATAAAAGATTTATGAATCTGAATAAAATGCGTCGGCAGTTTATGCAGCATATCTCTCAATTTTCCATAAAATTCCTTTTCCTCATGCGGCGTCACAATCCGTACTTTCTTATCATCACTGTACAAATAAAGAATGTCGTCGCATGCCTGTCTGTAATACTTGTTTCCCGTCTGATACTCCAGAAAAACTCTCCGGCCTTCCATACTTTTCAGAAAAGTACGAAAGACTCTTTTTACTTCATCCCGGGCAAGCGGTTTTATCAGAAAATCCATGGGCTGGAAGCGGAAGAGCTGCATCGCATATCCGGTATGCCAGGAAATATAGACTATCGCCGTTTTTCCGTTCTCCAGTTTATCCCGGATAAATGCCCCGGCATCCACACCGCTTAAACCCGGCAGCTCAATATCGAGAAAGAGCAGGTCGCAGACGTTCCCGGCATCGAAATAAGCGCATAAATCCTCACCGGAATACCATGTCTGCAGCACAAATTCTTCCTGAAACTCTGCCAGGATTTCTTCCGTCATTCCGCCAAGCTCTTCGCAGACGCTTTTATCGTCATCGCAAATTCCTATACGGTACATCGCCACACCTCGTATCTGCTGGTTTTTACTGTCCTTATTTCAAATTTTTATCCCATATTGGTCTAAAATCCATACTTGTCCGCTCTCAATCATTCTCACTAAATATTTTTCTTTAACTTCTTCAAGAAATTCTTTAATTGCATCCGGATGATTTTTTAAAAACCATTTTATATGATTTTCTATGTATTCCATCCTAATCTGGTCGTCACTCAAATCATTTGGACACCGTTTCATTCTCTCATCAATACTATCAAATCCTGAAAATGGTTCATTTAACCGTTCTTCAGTCATTTTAATATATTCTGAGTTAATATCGATTCCTATGCCTTTTCGATTCAGTTGTTGGCAAACTCTTAAACATGTTCCCGAACCAACAAAAGGGTCTGCCACCATATCCCCCTCTTTACTTGACGCTAAAATCATCCTTTCATATAAGCCTTCCGGTTTCTGGGTCGGATGCTTTTTTCTATTTTTATTACAATAATGCATATGCGAAAATTCCCACACATTTCCCGGATTAGCGCCTCGCATATTATTTACCGAACGGTAATATTTCTGTGGAATACGAATTGCGTCTAAATCAAATAAAAACTTCTTTTGGCTTTTAGTAAACATTAATATATCATCATGTCTCGGACTAAATCCTCTTGTTTTTCCGATTCCCTGCGTATAAAACCATGTAATCCAGCTGTTAAAAGTCATGCCCAGTTCTTGTTCCAGAATTGTATAGATATAAGAAATATATTTCATTCCCATAAAAACGTATATCGTTCCATCCGGTTTCAAAACTCTTTTTGCTTCACTTAGCCAAAGTCTGCTAAATTGAAGATATTCCTCAAATTCTAACTTATCCTGACTTGCACCATAATCCTTATTCAAATTATATGGCGGGTCTGTTACAATCAAATCTATAGAATCATTTTCCAATTTATGCAATTCTTCAACCGCATCGCCACAGATTGCTTTTATTCTTTTATCCATTTATTTTTTTGTGCCTCTCTGAAAAAATCCTCAATACTTCTTCTTGAACTATGCAAATATTTACTATCCAGCATCTTGCACATTTCCCATGTTGTTCTATTCTGATATGCAACATAATGTATATCTTTAATTTGAATCTGTCCTGTTCCCAGCGCTGGATTATAATTAATATCTGCATCACTAATAAACTTCAAATCATACGCATTATAATCCACGATTTCCATTATTCCGTCCATTAACCCTGTGCTTTCATTTCTCTGGACATATACTTTATGTTTAATTGACAAAATGATAAACATGAAATCAGGGTCTTTAACATAAGCCGTTCTTATTCTGCTAAAACTAGTGATGTTAGGACCTTTCCCACTATTAGGGATATCATTCGCAGTTGCTTTTACATCGACATTTCCTGTTACTGGCCTGTCATCCTTTTTAAACTGCAATATTACATCAGCCATACCCAGGCGTTCTTGTGCTTCTACATTTATAAGATGATATGGATTATCCATTGTATCTCTTATTCCTATAAAAACTTCTCCTGCCCATGCTTCAACCATTGGTCCGGCTATTTTATTTATATTTTCCAATGGAAGTCCCATACGCAGATTAGTATTGATAATAATTTTATTGTCTCCCCGCTCTTTTTGCTTTTTTAAGATTAAATTTATTTGTTTAATTACAAATTCACTGTCTTCCTTGTAAGTGGGTGATTCTACAGGTATTTTAAAATTCATATCCTCATATCGCATTTCTGACCTCTCCATTTTTCTTAATATAATTATTATTTATATCCTCGCATTTCTGTTTTAACATTTAAGGAAAACCATTATAACGTTCTTTAAATACTTCCTTATCATGATACAAATTCATAAATAATTCTCCATTCAATCAGTTTTTGGCCGTATTTATCGTAATTTCCTTTTACCAAAAGAGTATCATATTTATACTGTGTCAGTCAATAAATGTGTCTTGCACATTGTCTGCTCTTACCCCATCATCCGCAAAATCCCCTTCATCCATTCCCGGAAAGGCCACCAGTAAGACGCTACATTTTCTTCTATCAGCCTTTCGACCGTCTGATAATCAAACTGTCCGTCTTTGTTTACTTCCTGATACAGTTCGCCCGCTGCCCGGCTGAAACCGAGCGCTATTTTTCCATGCGCTTCGTCGCCGACCGCTATCTGTTTCCCAAATGATAACGCGCCGAAACAGAACTGTCCGAAATTCAGTGCCCCCATGCAGAAAATTCCGAATGTAAACGCTCCCATCGCAATGCAGCCGACCGCCAGCGTGCCCATACTGATAAGGCCGAGAGCCACTGTTCCAATGGCAAGAACGCCGAAAGCTAACAGGCCCACATCGACGATTCCGGCAGAAAGAAATCCAATCGCCAAAACACCCGTCGCAATATTTCCGATTGCCAGAATCCCCTTTGCCCGGTAAAGACCCAGCCCAAAATTCACATGGACGAGCGGAATACCTTTTATCGTTTTTTTACTTTTGTATTCATAATGCGGTTTTTTCGGTCTTACATGCACTGGCTCCACGTCGTCTGCGGTTCTGGCCGTCTGCGGTTTTTCCAAATTCTCTTTTAACAAGTAATCCGTACTGACTTCAAACAGTTCGCTGATAGCGACGATTTTCTCCAGTTCCGGCTGCGACTGGTCTGTTTCCCATTTTGAAACCGACTGTCTGGACACTCCTAACATGTCTCCAAATGCTTCCTGTGAAAGTCCTTTCTCTGCGCGAAGTCTGTATATCTTTTCTCCAAGCGTCATATTATTCCATCCTTTCTCCTGATGCTCTTTCAGGCAATATGCCCGGCTGACATTCCGGTCATACTTCATATTTTAATATAAAAATTGTAATGCACAATGCCTAAAATGACTATCAATAGCGCTTGGAAATCTGTCAACCGGCGGTTGCCGGCAATGATAACGGCTTATTTTCTTCCTTCCCAGAGCCTTACATATAAAAGCTGCATAAAAAAATTTCTTCTCTTTCTTGACATCTAACAAACAGCGTGCTAAAATAGCACCAGTTTAATAAGGGAAACCGTTGAAGCGGAGATAACGGCAATCATGCCTGTACAGAGAACCCGTGGGGCTGAGAATCGGGAGAGAAACAAGTTGTCAAATGGACCGCTGAGGGTGCAGTCAAATGTCATATACGGATAGTTTTCGTATCTGGCAGAGTATTCTGCAACGTGGGGCATACGTCAGTTGCCGGGGATATGTTGGTATCCTGTTAAGTGTACGGAGTTGTTTCCGTAAATCAAGGTGGCACCGCGGATAAAAGTTTATTCGTCCTTGACAGAATAATATTCTGTCAGGGACTTTTTTGTGTGCAGAGCCAAAATTGTCTGACGAAGAAGGAGGTCATAAACACCATGAAATTTTTACCCGCCTTAGAGGATGTCCGTATACTCGCAGATTCCGGCCAATACCGGGTGGTTCCGGTAAGCTGCGAAATTCTATCGGATATCTGTACACCCATCGAAGCAATGAAAATACTGAAAAATGTGTCTTCGCACTGTTACATGCTCGAATCGGTCGCGGAAAAAGAGAAATGGGGCCGCTATACTTTCCTCGGCTTCGACCCGAAACTTGAAATTACTTGCATAAACGGTGAATTAAAGGCCGGAAATGTCCGTATCAGAACAAATGACCCTTCGGCTTATCTCCGTCAGATTCTTGCCGATTATAAGAGTCCCCGCTTTGAATATCTGCCTTCCTTTACGGGCGGGCTTGTGGGATATTTCGCCTATGATTACCAGGGATACAAAGAGCCGGCGGTCAAAGTGCAGACCCAGGACACAGAAGCCTTCAAAGATGTTGACCTGATGCTATTTGACAAAGTCATCGCCTTTGATAACTTCCGGCAGAAAATTATTCTCATCGCCAATATGCCATTGGAAGATGTGGAATCCGGTTATAACAAGGCGGTACTGGAATTGAAACAGTTATGCAGTCTGCTCCGCACAGGCGGGAAAAAAGAAGAACCGGCGGGTCATCTTCTCGGAGAAGTCACTCCGCTGTTTGATAAAAGGCAGTACTGCAATATGGTAGAACAGGCAAAACACCACATCCGGGAAGGAGACATATTCCAGATTGTGCTCTCCAACCGCCTGAGCGCTCCTTTTGAAGGCAGTTTATTGAACACCTACCGGATTCTCCGCACCATCAATCCTTCCCCGTATATGTTTTATTTTTCGGGAACGGATGTGGAGGTCGCCGGCGCATCGCCGGAAACGCTTGTCAAACTGGAAAACGGCGTTCTGCATACTTTCCCGCTTGCGGGAACGCGGAAAAGGGGAAGAAATGAAGAAGAAGACCTGGCTCTGGAAAAAGAACTGCTCGCCGACGAAAAGGAACTGGCCGAGCACAATATGCTGGTGGACTTAGGCCGGAATGACCTGGGAAAAATCAGCCGCTTCGGCACCGTTCAGGTTGAAAAGCTGCATTCCATCGAGCGTTACTCCCATGTTATGCACATCGGCTCCACAGTCAGAGGTGAAATCAGGGAAGAATTCGATGCGCTGGACGCCATAGAAGCGGTCCTTCCCGCCGGCACGCTTTCCGGCGCTCCCAAAATCAGGGCCTGTCAGCTTATCGGAGAGCTGGAAAACAATAAGCGGGGCATTTACGGCGGCGCCATCGGCTATATCGACTTTACCGGAAATATGGATACCTGTATCGCTATCCGCATCGCCTACAAGAAAAACGGCCGCGTCTTTATCCGAAGCGGCGCCGGTATCGTAGCGGATTCTGACGCCGGAAAGGAATACGAAGAATGTCTCAATAAGGCAAAAGCTGTTTTAAATGCTTTAGAATATGCAAAGGAGGCGGATTTATGATTCTGCTGATAGATAATTACGACAGTTTTTCTTACAATCTCTATCAACTCGTCGGCGAAATAAACCCGGATATCCGCGTCATCCGCAACGATGAAATGACAATCGACGAAATCCGCGCCCTGAAACCGGACCATGTGATTCTTTCTCCCGGACCGGGACGGCCGGAGGACGCCGGAATCACCCTGGAAGCCGCCCGGGTGCTTGGGCGGGAAATTCCTCTTCTCGGCGTATGTCTGGGCCATCAGGCGGTCTGCGCGGCCTTCGGAGCCGACATCACCTATGCCGGTAAGCTGATGCACGGCAAACAGTCGGAGGTTACTTTTCGGGCAGACTGTCCGTTGTTCCGAAATTGCCCGGAAAAAGCGCCTGTCGCCCGCTACCATTCCCTTGCGGCTGATGCGGACACCATACCGGAGGATTTACGGGTAACCGCCGTTACGGAAGACGGAGAAATCATGGCGGTACAGCACAGGCAGTTTCCCATCTTCGGCGTACAATTTCACCCCGAATCCATTATGACGCCGGACGGCCGGACGATGCTAAAAAATTTTATAAAAATTGTGAACACAATATTGTAAAACCGAATACAAATAATTGTCATTAAAAAAGGAGGAACTACCATGATTAAAGAAGCAATCGTTAAAATCGTAAACAAGGAAGACCTCACCTACAACGAAGCATATACCGTCATGAATGAAATCATGAGCGGTGAAACGACGCCGACGCAGAATGCCGCCTTTCTCGCCGCGCTTTCCACCAAAAGCGCCAAAGCCGAAACGACCGATGAAATTGCCGGGTGCGCCGCTGCCATGCGGGCCCACGCCGTCAAAGTGGAAACCGGCATGGAGCTGATGGAAATCGTCGGAACAGGCGGTGACAACGCGCACAGCTTTAACATTTCCACCACTTCGGCTATCGTATGCGCATCGGGCGGCCTCAAAGTGGCGAAACATGGCAACCGGGCAGCTTCTTCCCAGTGCGGAACGGCCGACTGTCTGGAAGCGCTCGGCGTAAACATTATGCAGAGCCCCGCCCGCTGTATCGAGCTTTTGAACGAAGCCGGCATGTGCTTCTTTTTCGCCCAGAAATATCATACTTCCATGAAATACGTCGGTGCCATCCGCAAAGAACTCGGTTTCCGAACGGTCTTTAATATTCTTGGCCCGCTGACGAATCCCGGCAGTCCGTCGATGCAGCTTCTCGGCGTATACGATGAATATCTGGCCGCGCCGTTAGCACAGGTACTGATTAATCTCGGCGTAAGACGCGGCATGGTCGTCTACGGTCAGGATAAACTGGATGAAATCTCCATGAGCGCGCCGACCACCGTCTGCGAAATCAAAGACGGCTGGTTTAAATCCTACATCATTGCGCCGGAACAGTTCGGCTTTGAACGCTGCGCCAAATCCGACCTCGCCGGAGGCACACCGGAAGAAAACGCCGGGATTGTGCGCGCCATTCTGAACGGTGAAAAGGGTCATAAACGAAACGCCGTCCTGATGAATGCGGGCGCGGCCCTTTATATCGGCGGCAAAGCCGAAACAATGAAAGACGGCATTCGCCTTGCCGCAAATTTGATTGACTCCGGCAAAGCGGCAGAAACGCTTCAAAAGCTGATTGAAATCAGCTGCCGTCCCGACGCTGAGTAAATAAAGGAGGATTCCTATGCCTATAACGCCAACAACCATATTAGACCAGCTCGCCGCCCACGCGAAAGAACGCGTCGCACAGGCTCAAAAAAAGATACCAGCGGAAACAATCAGGCAACAGGCCCTGTCGATTATAAAGCCTGCGCCCGAATCTGATATCCGCCGAAATTTTCCTTTCGAAGAAGCGCTTCGGAAACCGGAGATTTCTTTTATCTGCGAATGCAAAAAGGCGTCGCCCTCAAAAGGACTGATTGCGCCGGATTTTCCGTATTTACAGATTGCAAAAGAATACGAAGATGCCGGAGCGGACTGCATTTCCATCCTGACAGAACCGAAATGGTTCCTCGGCAGCGACAGTTACCTGAAAGAAATCGCCGCAGCCGTTTCCGTCCCCTGTCTGCGAAAAGACTTTATTGTTGACGACTATATGATTTACGAAGCAAAACTGCTCGGCGCCTCCGCCGTACTCCTGATTTGCTCCATTCTGTCGGAAAAACAGCTCCGGGAATATCTCAGTATCTGTGACGAACTGGGATTATCCGCGCTCGTAGAAGCGCACGACGAAAACGAAGTACAGGCGGCCTTAAACGCCAAAGCCCGCATTATCGGCGTCAACAACCGGAATCTGAAAGATTTTTCCGTAGACAGCGGGAACAGCCGCCGTCTGCGTACCCTGATACCGGAATCCGTTCTGTTTGTTTCCGAAAGCGGCGTCAAGAATGCGGATGACGTCCAAAAGCTCCGGGAAATCGGCGCAGACGCGGTTTTAATCGGCGAAGCGTTAATGAGAGCAACAGATAAAAAAACAAAGTTCGCACAGCTGCGAGGTATTATACCTTCACAGCAGCCAATATACCCTTGAGATGCAAAGCATCCCGCAAGTCCGGCTCGTCACTTGCAAGAATTAAAAATGGAGGCCTCTCATGACCAGAATCAAACTCTGCGGCCTGTCAAGACCGTGTGATATTGAAACCGCAAATCGTTTAAAACCGGAATATGTCGGTTTTGTCTTCGCTCCGAAAAGCGGACGGTATATCGATAAGGAAAAGGCGGTTACTTTAAAACGTCTCCTCACTCCCGGCATTCGGGCAGTCGGTGTCTTTGTAAACGAAGACCCGCAAATCATCGCCGCATACCTAAACAGCGGAATCATCGATATGGCCCAGCTTCATGGCAGCGAATCAGCAGAATATATTAAACAGCTGCATGCGCTCACCGACAGACCGCTTATTCAGGCCTTCCGCATCAGGTCGGAACGGGACATGGCGGCCGCAAATGCAAGCTATGCTGACGATATCCTGCTCGATTCCGGCTCCGGCGGCACGGGCACCACATTTGACTGGAAGCTGCTCGAGCGGATAAACCGTCCTTATTTTCTGGCCGGCGGACTGACCGCTCAGAATGTAACCGACGCCGTCCGGACACTGAAGCCCTATGCCGTCGATGTCAGTTCCGGCATCGAAACGGACGGCTTAAAAGACCGGAGCAAAATGACCGCCTTTGTTACTGCTGTAAGAGCGGCGGATGAAACGCCCCGGGAAGGGCATACAGCAAAATAATAATCCAGAAAGAAGGTACTCAAATGACTAATCCAAACGGCCGTTTCGGCTCCCACGGCGGACAGTATATTCCCGAAACACTGATGAACGCCGTCATCGAACTTGAAAAGGCATACAACCACTACAAAAATGAGCCGGCATTTAACGAAGAGCTGACGGAGCTATTTAACGAATACGCGGGCAGACCGTCAAGACTCTACTATGCCGAAAAAATGAGCCGCGACTTAGGCGGCGCCAAAATTTATCTGAAACGGGAAGATTTAAACCATACAGGCTCCCACAAAATCAATAATGTACTCGGCCAGGCTCTTCTTGCCAAAAAAATCGGCAAAACCCGCCTCATCGCAGAAACGGGCGCCGGACAGCACGGCGTCGCAACCGCTACCGCCGCCGCGCTGATGGGCATGGAATGCGTCGTTTTCATGGGAGAGGAAGACACCGTCCGTCAGGCATTGAATGTCTACCGGATGCGTCTGCTCGGCGCGGAGGTTATTCCGGTCAAAACGGGAACCGCAACCTTAAAAGACGCCGTTTCCGAAGCCATGCGCGAATGGACTTCCCGGATTGCCGACACCCACTACTGCCTCGGCTCCGTCATGGGCCCTCACCCTTTCCCGACCATCGTCCGCGATTTTCAGTCGGTCATCTCGCGGGAAATCAAAGAACAGCTTCTTACAAAAGAAGGAAAACTCCCGGACGCGGTTATCGCCTGTGTCGGCGGCGGTTCCAACGCGATGGGCAGCTTTTACCATTTTATAGAAGATAAGAATGTGCGTCTTATCGGCTGTGAAGCCGCTGGAAGGGGAATTGATACTTTCGAGACCGCCGCCACCATCAATACCGGAAGAGCGGGCATTTTCCACGGTATGAAATCTTATTTCTGTCAGGATGAATACGGACAGATTGCCCCTGTGTACTCCATTTCCGCCGGGTTAGACTACCCCGGCATCGGACCGGAGCACGCCTATCTGCACGATATCGGCAGAGCGGAATACGTTCCTGTAACCGACGAAGAAGCGGTATGTGCCTTTGAATATCTGTCCAGAACGGAAGGCATCATTCCCGCAATCGAATCGGCCCACGCCGTTGCATATGCCATGAAAATTGCGCCGGAAATGAAGAAAGACCAGATAATCGTTATTACCATATCCGGGAGAGGCGACAAAGACTGTGCCGCCATCGCCCGTTACAGAGGGGAGAATCTTTATGAGTAAAATAAAATCAGCTTTTGAAAACGGAAAGGCTTTTATCGCCTTCATCACCTGCGGCGACCCTGACCTGGAGACCACCGCAGCAGCCGTCCGCGCGGCGGCCGAAAATGGCGCGGACTTAATCGAACTCGGCATTCCCTTTTCCGACCCGACGGCGGAAGGGCCTGTCATACAGGGCGCCAATCTCCGCGCTTTAAACGGTGGCGTCACAACGGATAAAATATTCGCTCTCGTCAGAGAACTCCGAAAGGACATTCAAACGCCTTTTGTCTTTATGACTTACGCAAATGTTATTTTTTCCTACGGAGCGGAACGCTTCCTTTCCGCATGCCGTGACGTCGGAATTGACGGATTGATTCTGCCGGACTTACCTTTTGAGGAAAAAGAAGAATTTCTTCCGGCCTGTCATACTTACGGCGTAGACCTGATTTCCCTTATCGCGCCCACATCGGCGGACCGCATCGCCACGATTTCCAAAGAAGCGGAAGGCTTTGTGTATATCGTCTCGTCCCTCGGCGTCACCGGAACGAGAAGCGAAATCAAAACGGACCTCGCTTCCATTGTCAGTGTCGTCCGCCAGAATACCGATATTCCATGCGCCATCGGATTTGGCATTTCCACGCCGGAACAGGGTCGGAAAATGGCCGCTGTCTCCGACGGGGCAATCGTCGGCTCCGCCATCATCAAACTGCTGGAAAAATACGGAAAAGACGCGCCCGAATACATCGGCTCTTATGTCCGTTCCATGAAAGACGCATTAAGAACGGCCTGAAATGCCGGAGGAATCGCCATAAGACGGTTCCTCCTACACAAGAAATTCCCGGAGCAGCGATTCCAGTTCCTTTGCCTCTGAATGGGAAAGCACGGACTCTTCCGGCTTGTCCGCCGCCGGCCCGGCTTTGGGCGCATTTTCCTCTATCGGCATATGCTCTTTTATCTGTGCATTCTCTTCTGCCAGCCGTGTATTTTCTTCCGCCTTTGCATCCGCCTCTCCCCGCACGAGTTTTAAATCCAGCGTCGTCTGTTCCAGACGGCTCACCAGGTGGTTTTCCAGATAATCAATCAGATTTGTGCGCAGTATCTGCGTTTTCCCCACAATATCCACAAGAGAGGAAATCGCAAAATAACAGTATAATCCCAGAAAGCTGATGATATAATAAGGGACAATATAGAGAATGGATTCCCCCGCAATGATGCCCCGGCATGCCCCGATTCCGGAAATCAGAATCGACAACAGAACGAGCTGGCCGGAAAGATGTTTCATGACAGAAAGGGAAAAACCGCCTATTTTCAGCTGATTCATATACTTGTCCACAAAAATGGAAATATTGGACATGCCTTCATGAAGCTGGCAGCAGCTTGAAAATTTCAGCTTTAACTGCTGCAAAGATTTATTTGCCGTGGAAGACATATTTTCCGATTCCAAAATTAATTTATGACAGAGCACTCCCATACTGATTTGACATATAATACTAAGAGACAGCAAAATCAGGATAGGAATCATAAATTCCGGATGTTTGAATATTATTTGCATCATATCAGCAATCACGCCTTTCTTTTTTTCATAAATCTATTATAGGCACAGGGCATGAGAATCTCAATAATTCCAAACATGTAAGGCATCCATAAGTTTCTCCCTTTTTCGCGCGAGGGGGACTTTCCGAATTTCTGCCTGTAAACACTGGAAACTGTATGCGATTTGTGGTATAGTTGGGTCAATGGTTCAACCACGAAAAAGGAGGTCTTTTTTATGATATATAAACCCCAGGGCGTATGCTCGAATGCGATTAACATCGAAGTCGAAGACGGCGTTATCAAACACGTTTCATTTACAGGCGGCTGTAACGGCAACTTACAGGGAATTTCAAGCCTCGTTACCGGTATGAAAACAGAGGAAGCCATTCGGAAGTTAAAAGGAATTAAATGCGGATTTAAAAGCACGTCCTGTCCCGACCAGCTGGCCTGTGCGCTGGAACAGATAGCCGCCGGCGCAAACTAAACAGTATTTTATTTTTAGGAGGCTTTTCTCATATGAGCAAAAAAATTGTACTGACAGGCGGAGGAACAGCCGGACATGTAACACCTAATATTGCCCTGATTCCCAAATTAAAGGAACTGGGTTATGAAATTTTTTACATGGGTTCCTATGACGGCATAGAGAAAAAATTGATTGAAGACTTTGACATTCCATATTACGGAATCGCAACGGGGAAATTCCGCAGATATTTTGACCCGAAAAATTTTACAGACCCGTTCCGTGTCCTGAAAGGGATGGCCGAAGCCAGAAAATATTTAAAAGAAATCAAACCGGATATCGTCTTTTCCAAAGGCGGATTTGTAAGCGTACCCGTTGTCAGGGCTGCTTCTTCTATCGGCGTGCCCTGTATCGTTCACGAATCCGATATGACGCCCGGACTTGCCAACAGGCTCTGTATTCCGGTAGCCAGGAAAGTCTGCTGTAATTTCCCGGAAACCTTTAAGCTCCTGCCCGCTGATAAAGCCGTTCTGACAGGCTCCCCGATTCGTGAAGAGCTGCTGCGGGGCGATAAGGAAGCCGCCTATAAATTATGCGGATTCGATTCCTCCAAACCGGTCATCATGGTTATCGGCGGCAGTCTCGGTTCGGCCGCAATCAACCAGGCTGTACGGGATTCTCTGCCGGCTCTTTTAAACGATTTCCAGATTGTTCATCTCTGCGGCAAGGAAAAAATGGACAATTTGCTCCTGACCACCAAAGGTTATAAGCAGTTTGAATATATTAAGTCCGAGTTAAAAGATATTTTTGCAATGGCGGATATCGTCATTTCCAGAGCAGGCGCTAATGCCATCAATGAGCTCCTGGCTTTAAAGAAACCAAATCTTCTGATTCCGCTCCCTTCGGCCAGCAGCCGGGGAGACCAGATTTTAAATGCCAAATCTTTCGAGGCACAGGGATTCAGCATTGTTGTGGACGAAGACGATATGACAAGCAAACTGCTTGTGGAAAAAATACAGGAATTATATTTTACAAGACTTACCTATATTAATGCAATGAGCAAAAGCTCCCAGAGAGACGCCATCGGCACAATTGTTTCCATCATTGAAGATATCGTAGCAGAAGGAAAAAATTAACCAATGAAAAAAGATGATGTTGCTTTAACTGAAGAACAAATGCGGAAACGGGCCGCGGAAGGTTATTTTATCAGAGATTTGGAAAAAGACCGCGTCTACTGCCCGACCGGAGAAATACTGCGGAAAAAATCTACCCGGAAAAACGGCGATATCCGTTATGCAAATAAAATGGCATGTAAACAATGTGCATATAAAAGCAGATGCACCCGCTCCGTATGGAAAGAAATCGACTTCCCGGAAAAGGTATGGGAAATGCGCAATATTAACTGGCTGAAGGCAAACGAGAATGCGGAGTAAAACCCGTATGTCCTTTATCTTGACATTCTTTAGTCGGTGTGATATTTTCATATTAGACAAATGCCTAATATGATGGAAAGCTGGATTACAATTATGACCAAGAAAGAATCTGCGAAAAACACATCGCATAAAAAAGTAACCTCTAAAATATCATCTAAGAAATCACATAACTATTCCGGCCCCGGAAAACTTTCCCGTAAAAATACATCTGCCGCAAAATCTCCCCGTAAAAAACAGGTTTTTGACGATATTATGGACTTCGACGAAGACTGGGACAAGGACTGGGAGCATTTGGAAAAAGAAGCCGATGCGGATGACTGGGAAGAAGATTTTCATATTTCCGTCAGCCGGAAACTGCTTTTTCTGACAGCGGCAGGATGTGCATTGCTATGTCTCGTTACTGTCCTTTTTCTTTTTCTGCCTTCCCAAACCCGCCAGTCGGCACAGACTGCGGCCGCCCTGTCCTTTCAGCCGCCATATATCGCCATGTCCATTCCAAGACCGGCCATTGTCAGACCATCGGAACCATCCGAAGCGCCCGTCGGCGCGCTGGACGATGCTGGCGACCCACAAAATTCCGGCGCGGCCGGCAATGAAGAATCGGGCGCGGAAGTGACCGTTTCCAAAAAGAACGAAGACGAAACTTCCGACATTACGCTCGGAATCGACGTTTCCAAATATCAGGGAACCATCAACTGGGCCGAGGTAAAAGCCTCCGGCGTAGATTTTGCCATGATTCGCGTAGGCTACCGCGCCAAATCCACCGGAGAAATCTTCGAAGACCCGACCGCCCGGTATAATATGCAGGAAGCACAGGCCGCGGGCATCAAAATAGGCGCATACTTTTTTTCCTCCGCCATAACCCAGGACGAAGCGAGGGAAGAAGCCGCTTTTACCGCGGATATCATCGCCAGATATAAAATCACTTATCCGGTGGCCTTCAACTGTGAAGATTTCCGTTCCCCGGACAGCCGCCAGAACGGACTGGACGCCGCACAGAGGACACAGCTCGCCTGTGCTTTTCTGGACGAAATTTCCGCCGCAGGCTATACACCCATGTTCTATGCCTCTAAGGGCGAACTGGAAGGCAATGCGGAATGGAACACGGATACACTTGCCGCCAAGTATAAAATATGGGTGGCACAGTACCCGGACAAACCTTATCCCGATACCACTTCTTCCAGCTACTCGGGCAGTCATGATATGTGGCAGTACACAAGCCAGGGAACCGTCGCGGGCATTCCCAAAAAAACGGACGTCAACATCGCCTACTTCGGCTATTTACAGGAAGCCGAAGCAAAAGATGCAACGCCCGCAGAAACGGTAGAAGCCAACCCGGAAGTCGGCATTATTTTTACGGAAGTAAATGAGACCGTGACCGCCAAACAGGAAACCAACCTTCGTTCCGAACCGAGTACCCTGAACGATGAATCCATTGTGGGTAAACTGGTGCACGGCGATACCGCCACCAGAACGGGCATCGGCCATAACGGCTGGTCAAGAGTCATCTATAACGGACAGACGCTCTATGCGGTCACAAGCTACCTGACAACCGACATGAACGACACCGGACAGCAAGCCCCGCCGCAAGGTCCTGTTTATACGCCGGTCAACGAACAGGTAACGGCCAAGATGGAAACCAATCTGCGCACGGAACCGAGCACGGCAAGCGACGATACCATCATCGGCCTTCTTCATAACGGAGAAACGCTTACCCGGACTGCTATCGGAGACAATGGCTGGTCACAGCTCGATTATAACGGGCAGACGGTGTACGCGGTCAGCAGTTATCTGATTGTGCAGTAAAATGGAAAATTATAAAACTTCTACTTTACAGCAATGTTTCTTTGTTTTTCGGCTATATCCGATACCGACCGCCAATATCCGCCCTGTATATTTCTGCGCTTCACCCAGTTTTCCCTGGAAACGAAGCGCATATTTTTTATCCTTAATCTGCTTTATTGCATCTTCCGGCGTATTATCCACTTTCAGCTCCAATATCAGACAGTCGCCGTCCCTGCGCTCCGGGTAAAAAATGAAATCAACATAACCCTTCCCGGCTTTTTCTTCCCGTTCCACACGATAGCGGTTCCTTGCGGCTAAATAACACAGGTTGACTACTGCTGACAGTTCCGTTTCGTTATTATAAGATAAAATTGGAGCTTCCGAATCATGCGCAAACTGCAGAATCTCTTCCATTACTTTCGTATTGCCTGAAAGCGTGGCCTGAAGCATCTGTTCCGATTTTCTGGCAAGCTGATACACATAACCCAGTGAATCCTTAGACAACAGCATTTCATTAAACTGCGTCATTAATTCTTTATTTGGAATAAATACTTTTCCATCCGCATAGGTCAGCAGCCCATATACCACCATTGCCGAATAAATTTGTTCTCTGGAACCTATTTCCATAGAATTTGCCGCATATTGTCCTATATCAGCAGTAACCCTCTCGCCCGCTGCCATCAGAACCAAATCATCTCTGACGGCTTCTACATTGTTTCGAATATAATAAAATATCTCATCATACGGCCCCGAACTCGTCCAGTAATTGCGGAGCTGGTTATCGGTCAGCGCCAGAACAATGGAACGGGGATTATACAAGCGTTTTCCGACTGCCGTATAATAACCGTCATACCAGAGGCGCAAATCTTCCCTGCTAAATCGCGGCGTTTCCGTTAATTCCTGATAAATCTGATAAAGTCTGTCGACTTCTTCATCACAAAATCCAAAATATGAGCCGAATTTTTCTGCTTCAACCATATTATACTCGGTAAACATATTTAGCTCTGAACCACTGGAATATTTCGTTATCGGCAAGACTCCCGTCATATAAGCAAATTCCACATATGGCTGGTCTTTCAATAAATATTTTAAAAACAAAAGATATTCTTTTCTGTCCTCTTCTTTCACAAAGTGCATATGGAAAACGGCATCCCATTCATCCATTACAAAAATAAATGTTTTATTTGTCTTTTCGTTTATTTCCTGTAAAATATCCCATATCGCTTTTGCATTATCCGCCTCCACTTCCGGAAACTCATCCCGAAAATCTTTTTTCAAACCATCGATAATGCGGGTAATATACGCCTGATAAGAAGTGCATAATTCCGGCCCCCGGCTAAAATCAATATAAACAACATCATACTTGTTTAAATACTGCGTATACATCTTATTTCGGGAAACAGCCAGTCCGTCAAACAGATTTTTATCCTGTGTTTTTTCAAAAAAAGCACCAATCATATTTGCCATCACCGTTTTGCCAAAACGGCGCGGCCTCGTTATACAGACATATCGGTTTCTTCTTCCAAGCAACGGAATCAGTTCTCCAATCAATTCAGATTTATCGACAAAATAAGGGTCTTTTATGGCAGCTTTATATGCTTTGTATGAAATTTGACTGTTCAAAAACATTCCCAAACTGATGTCCTCCCAAATAGCTTCTGCAAGAAAAACAAATGCCGCTTCGCGTCGCTTGTTTTTCTTTTGTTCTGTTTCTTATACTCGCAAACTCGCGCCTTCTGCGCTCATTGCCCGATTCCATCGGGCGTTTGCTCGTTACTAACCGCAAGAAAAACAAATGCCGCTTCGCGTCGCTTGTTTTTCTTTTGCGGTTATTACATTATACCATATCTTTTGGGGATGGCTACGCTTTATTTTCTCACTCCGTCTCCCGCAGCCTCTCCACGATGCTTTTTTTCTGCAGATTCCGATAGGCGAGCATCGGCGTCAGAACCGCTACGGCCACAAGTACCGGAAGCAGAATGACAAACGGCAGTACCCGGAAATGATATTCGAAGAAGAGCAGTACATTATTTACCGCATTCAGAACAACCCATGACAACGGCGCCCCGGCCAGAAATGCAATGATGCCGGAAATAACCACATAACCGACGCCTTCGCAGACCAGCATTTTCCGCAGCTGTTCGCTGGTCATGCCGATGCTTTGCAGCATTGCAAACTCGCGCCTTCTGGAAATAACTTCCGTCACCATCGCATTGATGAAATTCAGCATGCCAATGATGGCGATGACGATGCACAATGCAATGCCAAGCCCCCCGATAACCGTTATCATATTTTCAAATTCTTTTCGGAGAGAATCCTTGGACACATAACCCATATCCGGGTGCATTTCACTGTATGCTTTAATAGCGCTTTCAAAGTCTTTCTGATATTCATCCGCAATCTGATAAGATACCGCAAAAAGCTCTCCTCTTTCCATAATATCGGACAATGGCAGAACAACATCACAGCCATTCAACGTATAGCGGTGCAAGTTCATGCTGTGTGGAATCTCCACAATCGCCATGACTTCATATTCTCTGGAAGCCAGATTCTCATACCGGATATCCACAATTTCCCCGGATTCATCCTTGATTTCATGGCATACGGATGCTTCCGTAATGCTTTCTACCGTAACCTTGTCTCCTGGATGATAAGCGTGTTCTTCCGCCGGAATGTCGGACTCTCCAAGTATTGTACCAAGCAGGATATAATCCCCGCTCCGGAACTTTTCTACATCCAGCTCCCCTTCCAATACTTTCAGATTCTGCAGAAGCTCCTCGCTGTACCCGAAGAAAAAACCTCCCATATTATTTTCTTCCCCGCCAAGCATCTTCTCCAGCGTTTCTTCAACATACATTCTTCTTGCCAGTTTTCCTTCCGCGTCCAGCTTCCGGTACTGCTCCCGCGCTTTTTCATCCATCAGGAGACGGTTTCCGTAACGAACCCACATTTCACTTTTGTTTTCAATGCCATTCTGCGCATCTGCAAGCGACAAATACTCCGGTTCTATCGTTACTTCCCCGCTTCTGGGCGAGGATAGCATTTCATTAGCATTGCCAATCAGATAATCTCCGGCAATCCGCTGTTCCATATACTGGTCCAGACGGAAACTGCTTACGGCGGTCGTAATCAGCGCCAGCAATATCATGCTGAAAGAAATCGCCGCAATTACCGTTATGGTGGAACGTTTATTTCTGCCCAGATTGCCCACCGCCATAGATACAGGACTAAAACGTGTGTGCCGCTTCTTTTCCCTGACGCGATGCCTTTCCACATCTTTTTTTCCTCCGTCCAAACCTTCCTTTTTTACCCGGCCAGACTTTCTTCTGCCCGCGTTCATCTCTTCCGAACCCGTATATTTTACCGCTTCAACCGGAGAGATGCTTCCCGCGATTTTACCCGGCTTACGGCAGCTGATAAAAACCGTAAAAGCGGAAAAGAGAGCGCTGAAAACAAATATCCACGGATTAAACGCCAGAGAAATATTCTCGCTTCCTCCTTCGGTCAGTTTCATGGAAAGCGGCAGAATGACTTTTCCGATTCCGTAGCCGATAACAAGCCCGATGGGGATGCCGGCCGCAGACAGAACCGCCGCCTGTCGTCTCACCAGCCTGTGAATCTGCTGCTTTGTCGTTCCGATGGTTTTCAGCAGACCGTAGAAACGGATATCGCTTATGACGGAAATCTGAAAGATATTATAAATAATCAAGTACCCTGTTATCAGGATAATTACAATAACGGCACCGAGCAGCAGGACTGTAAATGTATCGACAGATTCCATCCGGTTGCGCACATAGGCCCAGTTCACGCCATAGCGCAGCTCGGTTACAGGGTCATATCCGGCATTCTGTATCACCGTGCGGACTTTTTCTTCCAGATTGGAATCATGATAGAAGAAAAGGTTTACCGCCATCAGTCCGACCGCACTGTCTTCTATATGCGCTTCTCCCCACGCTTTGAAATCTTCATCCGTCAGACTTCCTTTTAACTCGTTCCAGTAGCTTTCCGACAAAAAGCATTCGCTGGCATGAGCGATATAATCGCCTTCATAGTAACCGCACAGGGTAAATTCTTCTTCGATTTCCTTTCCCTGAAAAGAAAAACGAATCGGCACTTTTACGCCAAGTTCATGTGGCAGTCCCAGTTCGTCCAAAACAAAGGTGTCCACGATAATCTCATTTCTTTCTGCGGGCAGATGTCCTTCTTCCAGCGTGACGAACATATTTTCCAGCCAGTCTTCCTCCGGCAGAAAACGCAGTTCCGCCTGACGCTTCGCGATATTATCCGCTATTCCGATAAAAATATTGTAATTATATTCTTTGATGAGCGGGTCCTGAATAACACTTTCAAACTGTTCTCTCGTAGCTTCTTTCAGACCCGCATGAGCTTTTGTGCCGATTTCCCGCATAATATCTTCCTGTGCCGCCTGCATGATGCCGCTTGTTAAGGAAAATACCGCCGTAAAAAGCACCCCGGTCAAAATAATCGCCAGCATGACGAACAGATTCCTCATACGGTTATTTTTCAGACTGCGCGCCGATAATCTGCGGATTGCCGCTCCGTTATTATTCTTCATCGGAAACACCTCCCGCTGCTTTTTCCGCGGCGTTTTGTGAGAAGGCCGAAGCATGACAGTCATCCATAATCTTCCCGTCTTCAATGTGAATCACCCGGCCGCAAAGCTGTGCTAACGCCTCATTATGGGTAATCATAACGATTGTCTGGTGAAACTGCTCCCCTGTCAGCTTCAGAAGTCCCAGTACTTCCTGTGTTGTTTTGCTGTCCAGATTTCCGGTCGGCTCATCCGCCAGAATAATCGCCGGCTTCGTCACAAGCGCGCGGGCAATCGCTACCCGCTGCTGCTGCCCGCCGGAAAGCTGCCCCGGAAGGCTGTTCAGCTTGTTCTGTAAGCCAAGCGTCCGCACAATATCATCTACAAACTCCTTGTCCACCGGCCTTCCATCCAATTCCATCGGAAGGACGATATTTTCATAAACACTTAAAATCGGAACCAGGTTATAACTCTGGAAAACAAAGCCGATATGCCGTCTTCTGAAAATGGTCAGCTCCTTCTCGTTCAGTTCAAAAATTTTTTTGCCCGCTACAATCACGCTTCCGGACGTTGCATAATCCAGACCGCCCAGCATATGGAGCAGCGTGGATTTGCCGGAGCCGGAAGTGCCGACAATCGCTGTAAATTCCCCTTCCTCAATGCTTAAATCCACGCCGTCCAGCGCCTTTACCATCGTATCTCCGGCCCCGTAATATTTTTTCAAATTCTGCGTTTCCAGTATTTTCATGGTACTCCTCCTTTTCTGTTTCACCTGCAAGTCTGATACCATTAACTATAACAGAGGCTTCTGACAATATTCTGACAAAAAACCAAAAAAGTTATGACAATTTTGTCAGAACATCTACAGGCTGCGGCCTGATTTCCCGCCACACAAAAAGGCTCCCGGACACGATGTCCCGAAAGCCTTTTTCACAATAACCGCCGCCCTCAAAAAATATTATGCGGCCGCACTTTCCGTTTTATCTTTGGAATACAACACTTTCAAAATAATCGGCGTTGCAATGGATGAAACGATTATCAGCAAAATAACCGATGTAAAATAAACAGGTGTAAGCAGGCCGGCCGTAAGCCCTTTCTGCGACACAATCAGCGCCACCTCGCCTCTTGTCATCATGCCGACGCCTATCTTCATGGAATCCAGCGAATTGAACTTGCACAGACGCGCCATCAGGCCGCATCCGATAATCTTAGAAATCAGTCCCACCAGTACAAACGCAATGGAAAAAATCAGTATGCCCATGCTCACATTATCTACATTCGTTTTCAGACCGATACTCGCAAAGAAAATCGGACCAAACATAATATAAGAGTTCGTATCCATTTTTTCCGCTATGTATTTAGAATCCCGGATGGAACAAAGGATAATACCCGCTACATACGCGCCTGTAATATCCGCAATGCCAAAGTACTTCTCCGCAATATATGCCATCGCAAGACAGAAGGCCAGCCCCGCAATCGGAATCCTTCTCGTATGCGGATATCTGGTATCCACCATTTTGAAAATCTTATAACTGATGAACCCGACCACAATCGCAAATACAAAAAACAATACCGTATTAACCAAAACAGCCGACGGTTTTGAATCCGGGCTCTTAAAGCCGATAACAAAAGTAAGGACTATAATTCCGATAACATCGTCGATAATTGCCGCGCTTAAAATTGTCGTTCCGACCTTGCCTTTTATCTTTCCCATTTCTTTCAGCGACTCCACCGTAATGCTTACCGAAGTAGCTGTCAGAATCGTGCCGACGAATACTGCTTTATAAAACCCTTCCGAGCCCCAGGGCGCGGCTCCGTAAAACGCCATATACAGCAAGGCACCGCAGACTAATGGAACAAAAACACCGGAGCAGGCGATTAATACGGCTATCGGCCCCGTTTTCACCAAATCTTTTAAATCCGTTTCCAGTCCCGCAGAAAACATCAGCAGAATAACGCCGATTTCCGCCATCTGCGCCAGAAAATCCGACTGGTTTACCCATCCTAAAACGCTCGGCCCTATCAGAAGCCCCGCAATAATTTCTCCCACTACCTGAGGAGCTTTACACTTTCTGGCGATAATACCGCACAATTTTGCAAAGATAATGATAATCGCCAGGTCTCTGAATACCAGATATGACTCCACTTTTCTCTCCCTCTTTCATCCTGTCTTTCATTCTATCCAAATTCCATAGGCTATTTTATATCTGTGTTCTTTTTTTGTCAACAAAGACAAACCATTCTCTTTTACCTTTCATAACAGTTCAGCTTCTGTCCGGACAGAGCATCACTCTCTGGCGGAGGCCCTTGAAAAACGTCGGTACTTAGTAAAAAAGGCGCTTTGCGTCTTTTGAACTTAGTACCGCTACGATTTTTCACGGAGCGAAAGCGTGCCTCCAAAGAGATGATGCTCTGTCCGGACGGAAGCTGAACTGTTACTGCCTTTCCGCCACGGCACAGTCGTTCAATAGAAAAATATGAAAACTGCTGCCCCTTCCCGGTCTGGAAGATACGGTAATATACCCTTTTTCATGCTGTAAAATAAGCTGTGCCAGATACAGCCCGAGACCGCTTCCTTCCTGTTGTTCCACGCCTTTGCCGCGATAAAAGCGCTGAAAAATCAGATGATATTCTTCCTCCGGTATGCCAATGCCTTCATCGGAAACGGTAATCCCCGTATAAAGTTCCATCTTATTTATCGTAATCCGTATACGGCCATTTTCCGGCGAGTATTTTATTGCATTTTCCAGAATATTCGTCATGGCCTCCGCCGTCCACTTAACGTTATGATAAAGCATGAAATCCTGAGATTCTTCCATAAATATAGAAATCTTTTTTTTGGAAGCCTGGGCATAAACGGCGCTCACCGCTTTGGCAATTGTTTCTTTGACTCCGCTCATCCGGGCCTGAAACTGAATAATTCCGTTTTCAAGTCTTGAGGCTTTCAGAAGGCTGTTCATCAGCCACTGCATTTTCCGGGCCTGGCTTTCGGTATGCTTCAGAAATTCTTTCTGCTCCTCCTGTGTCAATCCTTCATCCCGCAGCAGCTCCATATTCATGACAATATTGGCCAGAGGCGTTTTCAGCTGATGGGAAAGATTCGAAGTCAGCTCCAGCGCCTGGGCTTTTTCTCCCATTGCCAGTTTTTCCTTAAACTGCGCTGCATCCAGAATCCGAAGAAGTTTGCTGATAACCCGCGATTCCCTCGTCTCGCGTAAATCGCTTCCACGCAGTTTATCTAAATTTCCATTCTCGACATATTCCAGAATTTCATCCAGCTTCTTCCATTCTCTCAAAAAATACGCCGTCATGAGTCCGAGAAGCAGCAGGCTCAAAGCCATACCGATGCCGAATACACAGACCATCGTTTCCATCCTCATGCCTTATCCTCCCACAAATATCCCATACCCTGAATCGTACGGATGCAGTCCCCGCCCAGTTTTTTGCGGAGTCTGCTGATATTGACCGAAAGCGTATTTTCTTCCACAAAGTTCCCGTCCGCATCCCAGATATGCTGCAGAATCTGTTCTTTTAAAAGAACCTGATTCTTATTTTCCAGAAAGTACTGCAAAAGCCGGAACTCTGTCATCGTCAAATCCACTTCCCGCCGCTCTTCTCCCCGGAACACATGAAGCGATTTCGTATCGAGCGAGATTTCTCCGGATTTAAGAACCGTGCTGCCTTCCGTTTTCTCCCGTCGGCGCTCCAGAATCTTCTGCAGTCGTAATTTCAGAACGGAAACGGAAAAAGGTTTCGTGATGTAATCGTCGGCGCCGCTCGTAAGTCCTATGATTTCATCCGTCTCCATATCCCGCGCGGTCAGTATCAGAATCGGGACATCGGAAAATTTCCTGATTTTTTTACAAAAATCAATTCCATCCCCGTCCGGCAGGTTTAAATCCAGGATGAGTGCGTCCGGACTTTCTTTTTCCCAGAGCGCCTTTGCTTCTTTCAACGTCTGCGCCCTGAATACCGTCCGGCCTTCCTGTTCCAATGCAAAAGAAATTCCGCGGCCGAGCCCCGCATCGTCTTCCACTATTAATATTTTCATCGCAATTCCCTTTCCGTCCCACACTTCTGTTTTTACACTTGCACCGCTGCTGCGCATTTTTGTTCCCGTTCCTTCGCCGCTTCCACGCGCTTTCAGCGTACATTGTAACATAAAGTTTTCCCTGAAAACATCTTTTCCCGGAAAAGCTCCGGTAAAATTTTTGCAGCAAAAGATTTTGCAAAAATATTTCATAAACTGTTGACAGGTGATATATACTGTTATATACTGTTTATCATCAAGAGAAAAGAAAGGATAAAAAAAGTGTCCGAATGAACATCATAATAAGTAATTCATCGATGGTACCTATTTATGAACAGATTACAGGGCAGATAAAGGCAATGATTATGGACGGACGGCTGCTGGAAGAGACACCGCTGCCTTCGGTACGCTCCTTATCCGCCGATTTAAAAATCAGCGCCCTGACTGTAAAAAAGGCTTATGATTCGCTTGAAGCGGACGGCTTTATCGTCACGGTACACGGAAAAGGAAGTTTCGTCGCGCGGGGCAATCAGAACCTTTTGCTGGAAGAAAAGAGAAAAGAAGTGGAGTCCGAACTCGAACAGGCCATTCAGGACGGACGCAAATGCGGCATGAAAGATGCCGAAATCAGGGAATTATTCGACCTGATAATGGAAGAATGACACTTTAAATCCCAAAACATAGGGGCGTAAGATTAAAAATGAGAGGAATGAAGGGAAAATGTTATTACAATTGGAAAACGTACAGAAACAATATAAAGACTTCCGGTTAAACTGCTCGCTTCAGGTAGAAGAAGGCTGTATCACCGGCATCATAGGCGCTAACGGCGCCGGAAAGAGCACGACCTTTAAGGCCGTCCTCGGACTGATTCGAGCGGATGGCGGCACCATCCGGATTCTCGGAAAGGACAGCCGGGAAATCACGATAGAGGATAAACGGCAGATTGGCGTCGTACTCGCGGAAAATACCTTTAACGATACGCTCACCATTCAGGATATTCTCCCCGTCATGGAAGCCATGTACCCGGCTTTTTCGCGGGAAACATTCACCCGGAAATGCGCGCAGTACGATTTGCCTCTGAAAAAACAGTTCAAGGACTTTTCCACCGGCATGCGGGCCAAATTCAAACTGCTGCTCGCCATGAGCTACGACGCAAAGCTGCTGATTCTGGATGAACCGACCGCCGGACTGGACGCTGTTGTCAGAAACGATTTGCTGGACGAAATGCGGGAATATATGGCACAGGAGGGCCGGGCGATACTTATCAGCTCCCACATTTCTTCCGATTTGGAAGGTCTCTGCGATGACTTGTATTTCATCCAGAACGGTCAGGTTCTTTTCCACGAAGATACGGACGTTATCCTGTCGAACTATTCCATTCTGAAAGTGAATGAAGAACAGTTCCGCCTGATGGACAAAAGCTATATCGCTTATCAGATGAAGGAATCCTTTGGCTACAAGCTCCTGACGAAGGAAAAACAGTTTTATCTGGACAATTATCCGGGCATCGTCGCGGAAAAAGGAAATATCGACGAAATCATGTTAATGGTAACGAAAGGGGAAAAATTATAACGATGAAGGGATTACTTATCAAAGACTATAAACTTATCATGCACAACAAAAAACTGGTTTTCGTTTTGATGATTGTATGGCTTCTGGCCTTGCAAAACTATGACGGCTACAGCTTTCTGATTGGATACAGTACGATGATTTTTATTCTGCTTGCTTTAAATACCATATCCACGGACGATTATTACAAAAGCACGCCTTTTCTTTTAACGCTTCCCGTCAGCCGGGGAACTTATGCGGCGGAAAAATATGTCCTGATGCTCGGCATGAGTCTGCTTGGCGCTGTTTTCAGCACGCTCGTCTGCATTCTGTTACACCGCGAGCAGCTGCAGCTGCTTATGATATCGGGACTTTGCATCTATATCCTTCTGGCCCTGTTCCAGCTTCTTATGCTGCCGATTCAGTTAAAATTCGGCGGCGAAAAGGGAAGAATGGTGTTGATTGGTCTTCTGTCCGCTGTTACGGTCATCATCACCTCCATAAGCAGCATTCTTCCTAAGCTCTTCGGCTTACAGAACAGTATCGGAACAATCGCGCAAAACGCGGTCATATGGTTTTTCGAACTGCCGGCCATTACGAAAATGGTCGATGTCATTCTGGTATGCGTCATTTGTTTTGCAATTTCATACAGCGTCAGCCTGCACATTATGCGGAAGAAGGAATTTTAAAGAAACTGAAAATGAGAAAATCTTGAAAATCCATCTAACCAATGCTACACTATTAATATGTCAGATACTTCCATAAATACGAACGATTTATGATGAAGTATCTGACGAAAAAAACGGGTCTGTGAAAAGGAGAGATGGAAGATGAACAAAATTACGTTTGACTACTCCAAAGCGGCTTCCTTCGTGAAAGATAACGAAGTGAAATCCATGAAGAAGCTGGCTCTGGATGCAAAAGAAGTACTCGTAAGCAAAAACGGCGCCGGAAACGATTTCCTGGGATGGATTGATTTGCCGGTCGATTACGATAAGGATGAATTTGCAAGAATCAAAAAAGCAGCCGAGAAAATTCAGAGCGATTCGGAAGTGCTCTTAGTCATCGGAATCGGCGGTTCTTATCTCGGCGCGAGAGCCGCAATCGAATTTTTAAGACACAGCTTCTACAATGTTGTGGATAAATCCATTAGAAAGACGCCTGAAATCTATTTTGTCGGAAATTCTATCAGCTCCACTTATATCAGACATTTAATCGATGTCATCGGCGACAGAGATTTTTCCATTAATATGATTTCCAAGTCAGGCACGACGACAGAGCCCGCAATCGCATTCCGTGTCTTCAAGGAGATGGCCGAAAAGAAATACGGCAAGGAAGGCGCAGCAAAGAGAATTTATGCAACTACCGATAAGGCAAAAGGTTCCCTGAAGAATCTTGCAACCGAAGAAGGCTATGAGAGCTTCGTCGTACCGGATGACGTGGGCGGCCGTTTCTCCGTACTCACTGCCGTTGGCCTGCTGCCTATCGCCGTATCGGGCGCGGATATCGACAAACTGATGGAAGGTGCGGCGGAAGGCAGAAAAATGGCATTGAATGCGCCTTTTGAAGAAAATGACGCTCTGCAGTATGCGGCGCTTCGGAATATTTTATTGAGAAAAGGCAAAAATATTGAAATTCTCGCCAATTATGAGCCCAGCGCACACTATGTTTCCGAATGGTGGAAGCAGTTATACGGCGAGTCCGAAGGAAAAGACCAGAAAGGTATTTTCCCAGCAAGCGTAGACCTGACCACGGATTTGCATTCCATGGGACAGTTCATTCAGGACGGCGCGCGCATTATGTTTGAAACGGTATTGAACATCGAGACAAGCAGAGAAGAAATCTTAATCGGGGAAGAACCCGTTGATTTGGACGGCCTGAACTATCTTGCCGGAAAGAGTGTGGATTTCGTAAACAAGAGCGCGATGAACGGTACGATTCTTGCTCATACCGATGGACAGGTTCCGAACTTTATCGTTAATATCCCGGAAGTAAATGAGTTTTATCTTGGCGAATTGTTCTATTTCTTTGAATTTGCCTGCGGCGTCAGCGGTTATTTACTCGGCGTAAATCCGTTTAATCAGCCGGGTGTTGAAAGCTATAAGAAAAATATGTTCGCATTACTTGGCAAACCGGGTTATGAAGCCCAGAGAGAAGAGCTTTTGAAGAGATTAGGTTAAGGCTGAGAGAAAACACAGATATTCATGTGACAAAATGTGTGCCCGCCGGACGCACCCATAAAATCCACCAGATTTTCAGTAAATTTGGTGGATTTTTTGGCATAATAAGGACAGGAAATAAAGGGGTGGGGAGAATGACAGAGGGTGAACTCAAAAATCGAAGAATCATCATTAAAGATATGGAAAATGACCAGCTTATTGCAGATACGCAGATTATCCGCTATAACAGTCTGTCCAATTCCGTTATGATTAGCGCCGCCAGTTTTCAGGAGAAAAAATTTTACAACATTTCCGCCATTATTTTCACAGATAAAGGGCTGTATGAGTCTTACGGCACAATCAGAGGCGTTGTTACGGGAAATGAAATCGAAGTATTTCTTGGCAAAAGCAAAGAAAAGGAGGACCGGGCCAAGACAAGATACCCGATTTCCGTGGAAGGAAACGTCAAGGGCATCTACATAGACAACAAAGAAGTTTCCCTTCACCGGGGTATTCACATCGAAACGCTCAACATGAGCGCAAACGGCGTTTTAATCAAAGCGGATGCCGGTTCCTTTGACGTGGGCGAAATTTTTACGCTCGTTCTGGAAATCGGTAAAGAAACGCTGGAGCTGCAATGTGCCGTTGTAAGAATCCACAAGAGCGATGTATTGCTTGACGAATACGGCTGCCGGATTGATGAAATCCGAATTGCGCAAAGAGAGGAGCAGACATGAACACAGGAGATTTAATGGAGCTTCCCATCGAATATTTGTGGGAAGGGCTTGTGCTGAAGAACGATATTTTCAATCATACGGGTGCGGTTCTGCTGCTTCCTAAGGGAGAAACCGTTACCGCCCCGAAGCTGAACAGGCTATTAAAATTTTACGGAAAAGACAAATATATTATGGTGCATGAAGATACCTATCTGGAAATCATGGCGGACGAACACGCTTCTTACGAAGCGCGCCAGGAGATGATGGAACAGTATATGGGATATACGAAACTGCACCGGAATATCGGAAATATTTTTCATGCTTCCAATATCGAGTCCTGGCTGACCAGCGCACAGATGGAGCCGATAGTCGAAGCGATTTCTTCCAGGCTTGAAAAATTTGACCCGATTATGATTTTTTCCTGTATCAACTTTCCCCGCCCGATGGATGAGGGACTCCAGCGCCACTCCCTGAATGTCGCTTTCTTAAATGGCATCCAGGCCGAATGGCTGAATCTGGAACCGGAAGATGTAAAGATTTTTACCCTTGCCGGATTACTACATGATATTGGCAAAACGATGATACCGGAAGAAATTCTGAACGCGCCCCGTAAATTGACGGACGACGAACTGAAAATTATGCGCATGCACCCTCTTTATTCGGACAGACTGCTTGGCTCCAAATTCGGGGAACAGGTAAGACTGGCTGCCAGACATCACCATGAAAAGCTGAATGGCAAAGGCTATCCGGACGGCATCGGAGAAGATGAAATAGACCTCTGTGCCAGAGTCACGGCTATTTCCGATATCTACGACGCCATGGTTTCCGCCCGGTGCTATAAAGGCGCAAGACTGCCCCTCAATGTTCTCGATATGTTTTACAGAGAAGAGTTTGACGGTCTCGACCGGGGCCTTGTCATGCGTTTTCTGAAAAGCATGCGTTTAAAGTACACAAACAAATCCGTTATCATGTCTGACGGGGAAAAGGGCATTATCCGTTATATTCCTCCAAATGATGCGGGACATCCCATCGTCCAGCAGGAAGAGCTCATCCGTCAGGCTGACGAAACATGGTACTGCCGGGAGATGGCGGCGATTTATTAACCCTGAATCTGCCGCCTGTTCTCTATGAACGCCGCAACCTCTCTGAGGTCAAATGTATTTTGTGTCATACCAATCTGACTTGCAATTCTGACCAGCGCCGGTTGTTTTAACATAGCCTTGCTCATAATTTCTTTTTCAAAAAAGACGTCTTTTGTCTTTCCGTCGGCAATGACTTTTTTCTGACACATGACGATTACGCGGTCATAGTTTTCCGCCACAAATTCCATATCATGGGTAATGGTTACGATTGCTTTCCCACGTTTTGTCAATACTCTGTTCAGCTCCGACAGTCTTTCCAGTCCGTCCAGGTCCTGCCCCGCCGTCGGCTCATCAAAAATCATAACGTCGCAGTCGCTCGCAATCACGGATGCAATCGTAACAAATTTCCGAATGGACAGCGGAAGGTCATACGGATTCATTTCCAGATACGGACCGATTCCCGTAAGCTCCGCCGCATCATTCACGCGCCTTTCACATTCTTCTATCGGCATTTTTCTCTTTTTCAGTCCGTATTCAACTTCTTTATATACCGTCGCATTGAAAATCTGGTCTTCCGGATTCTGAAAAACATATCCCGCCTTTCTTGCCATTTGTGCGGTGGTATACTTTCTGGTCGATTCCCCCTGAATCAGCACATCGCCTTCACAGGGTTTCGTCAGGCCGTTCAGCATTTTGACGGTAGTTGTTTTTCCCGCGCCGTTCTGACCTATAATCGCGATATTTTCTCCGGCTTCAATGGAAAAACTGACGTCATCCACGGCCAGATATCCGTTGGGATATCGAAATGATATATTTTTAACTTCTACAAGCGCCATTTTTTTGTGTCCTTCCTTTTACTTTCCATCACGTCTTTGATTCCGTTTACAGTTTCTTCCACGGTAACGGGAATCCCTTTCGTATTAATTCCCATGCCTTTCAGTTCTTTGTCTATTTTCGTGCATTGAGGAAGCCGTATATGATATTTTTCACATAGGGGATTTGAAAAAATTTCTTTTGGAGTACCTTCCATAACGGCCTCTCCCTTATGCAGTACGATAACATGGTCTGCGTATTCCGCAATCTGTTCCATTTTATGTTCCACGAGCACGATGGTCTTACCCATCGTTTTCATCAGCTTAATGACTTCAAACACATCGTCCGTGCTCTGGGGGTCCAGCTGGGAGGTCGGCTCGTCGATAACGAGGACAGGCTGCCCCATAATAAGAATTGCGGCAAGGGCTACCCTCTGCTGCTGCCCGCCGGAGAGCTGAAATGGATTTCTGTCCCGAAATTCTTCTATTTTGGTCATCCGCATTATCTCTTCCACGCGCCGGATAATGATTTCCCGCTCGATTCCCATATTTTCCAGCCCATATGCCAGTTCTTCAAAAACCGTCTTCGCAATACCGCTTATCTGCGTAAAAGGATTTTGAAACACAAAACCGATATCCAGCGCCGTACTCCCAATCTCTTCTTTCTGCACATCTTTGCCGTTCACGATAACTTCTCCCGAAATCTCTCCTTTATAAAATTTCGGAACAAATCCGCGAATCGCGTTGCACAGGGTCGTCTTTCCGCTTCCGTTCGCACCGATAACCGCGCACAGTTCGCCCTCTTTAACGTGCATACTGATATTTTTTAATACCGCCTCTTCGGAAATAGGATATTTATATGTGAGATTTGTTATTTGAATACTATCCATAAAATGATTTTCCCTCCTATCGCCAGAATCACTGCCGCTATCATCAGTCCTCTGATAATTTTGTCCGTCTGCATATCCGGAATGACTCTTATGGAAGTTTTCCGGCACGGCGCGGAAAATGCCCTGGCTTCCAGCGTAATCGCCCGTTCCTCCGCATTGACTATCGCATTTAAAATCAGGGGACCGATGGACGGCAGAAAGGCTTTTGCCCTTACAAGCATATTGCTTTCCATTTCGATTCCACGAGACTTCTGCGCTTCTAAAATAGCCCCCATGCGCTTTATCATCTGCGGTATAATATTGGCCGTAGACATCAGGACATATGTTACCGTCGGCGGCACTCCTCTTTTCTCCAGTACAGCCATCAGACTTCCCAAATCGATTAACCGAAATCCCAGGATGGCGGCCGAGCCCGCCCCAAAGAGGCGGGAGCATAATTTAACAGCCTGTCCGAATCCTTCCCTCGTAACCTGGAAAACACCGTATTTCCAGATAATGTCTTCTCCGGGAATAAAGAATATCTGAAGCACAAAGCAAAGGGCACACATCCAAAGTATCGATTTGCACCAGAGCTTAAAATAAGATGTAAATTCACCAAACCCCGCCGCGATAAACATCATCATGACAACACAGACGACGGAAACTTTATAATCGTATACAACGGAAATGACCGCCAGGGCAGCAACAATATACAGAATTGTCAACGGATTTAATTTCTGAGTCCGTCCCGTCTCTTTTTGCACATTCATATGAATTACCATACCTTTCTCTTATTCCGCTTTCCGTTCTTCTATTTTCTTTTCTTCTGCTTTCTTTTCCTCTGCTTTCTTTTCTTCTGCGTTCTTTTCTTCTTTCTTTTCTCCTGTTTTCTTTTCTTTCGCTTTTTTCCGCGCTTCTATAAAAATATGCCCGTTGGAAAACTTATACAGATATCTGTCGGACATACCCTTAATAACGAGATAGGGAACGAGCAACGCGATAAATTTATCCGGAATCTCCGAGATAAAGTTTCCGATAACAAGCGCCAGCCAGAACGGAACACCCATCGTCCTCATCGCCGCAACAATCATGGAGTTTGTCGAACCGTCAAATCCGCCGAAAAACGTCAGCACAACAAAAATAGTTCCCAAGACTCCCATCAAAACAACCAGCGCGCCCGAAAGAATAAATCTTTTCATGTTGATAAACATGCCTTTTCTCGCCATAAATCCCGCCGTAATGCCGAAAATACAGGACACTATCGCATACGGCATTGCAATCGGATGCGTCAGGGAAACCATAATGTTGCTTAAAGCTCCCGTTAATCCGCCTACCCACGGGCCGGCAATCAAAGCTATCAGGAAAGTGCCTATCGAATCCAGGTAAATTGGCAGGTGCAGCGTTCCGGCCAATGTCGAACCTACATAATTAATGGCAATCGCAATCGGAATTGTTAAAATGGTTATCAAATTAAAATCTGCCTTAATACCTTTTCTTTCGTTATTCATATGTTTTCCTCCTCAAATAGTAATCTGCTTTATCATTATCTGCTTTAACGTAATCTTTTTTATAACAATCTTCTTTTATGAACTCACTTCTTCTTATATTTTCCCTTTATCCCTGAATTGTTCTGACGATTTCGAGATACTCCGGGAACAAATAACCAAAAAATATTTCAAAAAACTTTTTGGTGTCGGCGCTGACGGCAACTTTACAATTTATCCCTTTGTCCGTAAACTTCGTAACAGGATATACGACGGAAGCGCCGTCGCACAATCCCTGTGTTTCCACTTCCACAAAAGCGTCTATTGTATCAAGCACATTTTCATCCAGTAAATATGCCGTTACCAATGCGTCGCAGAGCTCACAGCCCAGTTTCTGTCCATATCCCCAGTGTGCATCCGCATATACTCTGGTAACTTTATGAATAAACCGTGACGCCGGCGTATGAATCTGATACAATAATTCTCTCAGCACAGGGTCAAGCCAGACATATTTTGTCGCGTCCAGGCCAATCATTACGAGATTATTAAATCCCGCCTGAAATACGATTTTCGCGGCTTCCGGGTCCACCCAGAAATTAAATTCCGCATGGGGCGTTACATTTCCGCCGTAAACGGCTCCTCCCATAATAATGACTTCCTTCACATTGCTTACAAATTCCGGGTCTTTCTGCACCGCCTCCGCGATGTTGGTAAGCGGTCCAATCGGTACCAGCGTAATCTCTCCTTTTTCTTCGCGGACTTTCCGAATCAGGAAATCCGCGGCGCTTTCCTCTTCCGGCATTCTGTCACTGTCTGTCATGCCGATATTTCCAAGCCCGTCGTCTCCATGGCAGTCCGCCGGCATACTGTTTTCCCGCACCAGGGGTTTTCCGTTTCCTTTATAAACAGGAATATCCGCTCTTCCCGCCACATCCAGAATCTTAAAGGCATTTTTCGTCACCTTTTCAACATCCACGTTTCCGTTTACCGTCGTGAGCGCAAGAACATCCAGTTCTTCTTTTGCCGATAATGCGAGCAGAATCGCCAGTGCATCATCTATTCCGGGGTCCGTGTCAATTATGATTTTTCTCATTTTCGTTCTCCTTTCATTCCTTCCATATTGTCTGTACCTCCTCCATTGTCGGAATCGACGTCTGCGCTCCTTTTCTGGTTACCGCAATGGAAGAAACTTTTTGTCCCAGCACAATTGCCTCTCCATAAGGTTTCCCCTGACTGAGCGCCAATGCAAATGCCGCCGTAAAACTGTCTCCGGCCGCCGTCGTATCGAGCGCTTTCACCTGATAGGGACCGAAAAATTCTTCCCTCTCTTTATTAACCATCAGACAGCCTTCTTTGCCGAGCGTAACGATGACATTTTTCACGCCTTTGTCAATCATGACTTTTGCTCCCTTTACAAGCTCCGCCCTCGTTTTCAGGTCCATACCCGTGAGAATTGAAAGTTCCGTCTCATTCGGCTTAATAATGTCAATGCCGCTCCAGAAATGTTCCGGCAGACCGGGAACCGCGGGCGCCGGGTCAACAATTACTGTTTTTCCTTCCTTTACTGCCATTTCTTTCACATACTCGACAACGTCAAGAGGTATTTCAAACTGCATGATGACGATATCGCTTCTTCTAATAATATCCGCCTTTTCATCAATCAGTTCTTTTGTAACCAGCCCGTTCGTTCCAGCGATAATAATAATCGAATTATCTCCGTCGTCATCGACCGCGATAAAAGCCTGTCCCGTCGTGCCTTCCTCTATCCGCCTGATTCCCGACGCGTCCACATGAACGCTTTGCAGATTATGTAGAAGCGCGTCTCCCGCCGCGTCTTTTCCGACCGCTCCTATCATCGTAACGTCTCCTCCAAGTTTCCCGAGCGCGTAGGCCTGATTGGCTCCTTTTCCTCCCGAAACCCGGCTGATACTCCTTCCTGAAACGGTCTCGCCCCGTTCCGGCATATGCGGCGTTTCAATGACGACATCCATATTCAGACTGCCGACTACTACAATTTTTTGCATGATGCTTCAAGCTCCCTCCTTTTCTCACAGTATTTTGCATAAATTTCATCTTCGTAAACATCCACCGCCTTTCTGTCCGGCAGAGCCGGTTGTACACCATATCTTGTAACGCTGATTCCCGAAGCGTAAATGGCAAATTCAATCGCATGAATCAGCTCTTTTCCTTCGCTTAAATACACTGCCATTGCGCTGATAAAAGAATCCGCGCCGCCTGTCGTATCCACCGGTTCAAACCCGGTTCCCTCAAAATAAACGGACATTTCCTTATTTTTTAAATAACAGCCTCGCGCGCCCAGCGTCACAATGATATTCTCAATTCCCTTCTGCTGCAGAACTTCCGCTTTTTCTTCCAGGCTTTCCGGCCCTGGCACAAGCGTATGAAGTTCCTTTTCATTCGGGACCAGATAGGTGATTCCTGATAACAGTTCTTCCTTTATTTCATCCGTAGGCGACGGCTTCAGGATGACCTCGGTATTATTCCGTTTGCAATACCGAATCGTATATTCCGCAATCGAAGCCGGTATTTCCAGCGAAAGAAGACAATATCTGCTTTTTTCAAACAAATATCCGCATCTCTTGATTTGATTGATGCTTAAATTCGTATTTGCCCCAGGATAAAATGCGATTGCGCTTTCACCCTTCTCATCCAGACTGATATAGGCCTTTCCGCTGGGGAGCATGCTGTCGAAAAAGACGCCGTCCATACGGACACAGTTATCGATTAGTTCCGCATATATCTGTTTTCCATCCATGTCATTTCCGAGACATCCCACCATGTAGACCTGTCCGCCGAGTTTTCCGACACCGGCCGCCTGATTGGCCCCTTTTCCGCCGGAAAAAATATGAACTTTATTGGCCCGCTGTGTTTCTCCGGCCGCCGGAGTCCTGGAACATTCGATTGTCACATCCATATTCATGCTGCCGACAACAATAATCGGTTCTCCCTTTTTTCCCTGTGCCGGCTTTTTAACGCTGCTGCGTTCCATAATGACAGGAGGGATTCGCTTTATGACTTCCATCTCCTTTTTTTCCTGTATCATTTCGAATAAATAGGTTAATGCCGTTTCCGCCATTTTCTCACTCGGAAGTTTTACAGCCGTAATGCCAATGCCGGAAAGTTCCAGTATCTTGTTATCGCCGATGGAAATCAGCGACAATTCATTCGGAATCACCGTTCCGCTTCTTTCCATGACTCTGCATATACAGCATGCGATTTCGGGTGAACCGCAGACAATTGCGGTCACGTTTTCATTTAATACCTGTGGTATTCCAAATGCTTCGATATCTTCCATCGTCCGTCCTTCATATATCCAGACAGGCTGTTCCTTCCGGCAGAACCGCTGCATCGCATGCCGATAACCGCTCAGAATACTCTCGTCGCCCTGCCGGATGATACATGCAATTTTCTGATGTCCTTCTCTCAGAAGTTTTTTTGCGGCCGCATTCGCCGCTTCGGATAACCGATAATAAACCACTGCTTTTGCTTTTTCGTCAAAATCTTTCGTTTCGGAGAAAAAAACAACGGCGTCTTCCAGTTTTCCCGCCGGAATCCATTTCGTGGAATCTATGAGAAGCCCTGATGTTTTTCTTTTTATCATCTGTCTGACGAGCGCTTCCGTTTCTTCTTCACCGTCCGTATATCCGATAACGACTCCATATCCTTTTTCTCTCGCCGCTTTTTCCGCTGCTAAAACAATATTTTCTCTCTCTCGGTTCTTCCTTCTGACAATCAGCCCTATGAGATTGTTTCTGATGCCCTCTTTCTCAAGAAACCTGAAATAAGGAACGTAGTTCTCTTCCTCAATGATGCGCAATACTTTCTTTCTTGTTTCCTCACCGATATCTTTATCCTTTCCATTCATAACTTTGGAGACAGTGGATGCAGATACTCCGGCCAGTTTCGCAATATCATGTATATTCATCTTTCCTCTCATTCCTCCGCTGCAGCATGCTTTTAAATATTCTCAACAAATTTTAACGTTACTGATGTTGGATGAATCTTATCATTTTTTGTGTTTTTGCACAATATTTTCAAAAAACGAAACTATTTTCCGACATTATGCACTAATTAACGCATTTACTAAACATTTTTAGTATTTTAATTATTGTGAAATACTACTAAGGAAATATGTTCCAATTTAGTTAAAATGGAAATAAATCCCTTCTATGATTTTTAGATAAATTTGATTGGATTCTTTCAATTCAATTTAAAATCCGAAATATAATATTGACAAATCAGTTAGTTTATGCTAACTTATGTATAGAAAAAAGATGACATAACATATAAGAAAGGCATGGTTATTGATATGGGTACTGTTATTGTTCTGGCAATCATAGCTGCGGCCGCCGGGCTGGCAGTCAGGAGCATGGTAAAGGATAAGAAAAACGGAAAATCCTTACAGTGCGGCGGAGACTGCAGCCACTGCGGCGGCCATTGTCATTAATCCTTTTAGAAAAGGCTATCGAAAGATGGCCTTTTCCAATATATCAACTGCCCGCTCGTTATCCTCCAGACAGTAGGAAATGATTTCGTCTTTTCCTTTTCCCGCAACAACGCTGGTATCGGCGCCAAGCTGTACAAAACAGATATAATTTTCAATCGTCTCCATCCGGGAAGCCTCTGCTTTGCATAAGTTCTGCGGATATTTCTCATTTTCTTCAATGATTCTGCGCCGATAATCTTCCAGCGCCTGTTCTACCGCCCCGACGTAATCTTCTTTGGCATGAATAATAATCATCATATCCACATTTGCCTCCGTACTGGCATTTTCCGCGAGAAATTCTATATACATATCCCGTGAAATACCCGTTTCCTCTTTCATTCGATTGGGTTCTGGGCGGATACTCTGACATCCCAGGCTGCATGCCGCCTTTATAGGAAGGAGCCGAACCGTTCCGGATTTAGCCTTACTGGACACTTGGCCACGCATGTGAAGCGGGCACTTGGACTTCTGGTGGGC
>CAJTRL010000007.1 GCA_910578715.1 uncultured Lachnospiraceae bacterium
CCAAAATAGGATTTTTATTACAAGGCGGGTTTGGAGAGGCATCCCAGTTAAGGTGTTGTGAATCATACTTAGAAACATTACCATCTTTATTAGGATGTGAGTATAATGGAACTTTATTAAAAGGGGATATGTTTGCAGTTAGCTTTATGGATGGTAAAATCAGAAAACAAATGGTAGAACCTTTTTATAATATGGGAAAATATTATGCCCAAAACAATTACTTTCATAAAGAAGTGGTAAATGACTTTTCCAAACCAGAATATTTTTCTAAAAAAATAATCTTTCTCAACAATGTATTAAGTCCATTAAAGAAATTGTTCTTTAAAGTATTTGCTAAAAAATTAGGCTGTAAAGGCTCACTGAATGCTAAGCCATATCAAAATTATGTTAAAAGATAATTTCAATTCTCATTTGCAGGGGAAAACAAGTACATCATCAAAGAGCCAGACGGTATCGTGCTGGAAAATCCGGGCGGTATTCGTACTGGGAAAAAGCCAATGTTGAGGTAGGAACATGATTGTGGTATTCTGTTAGAAGTACAAATGGGCATTTATGGAGAAGCGTGTTATGAATTTTTTATGCTTTGGCGATAAAAACAATAAGTCAATACTATTTATACATGGAATGGCTTCCACAGCAATGCTTTGCTATGAACCAATTTTAAAATATTTTTCAGATTATTATGTGATATTGGCAGAAGTGGATGGGCATAGTGAAAGGACAGATGAACTTGTCAGCCTTGAGAATAACTGTGATGAGATAGAAAATTACATAATAAACAATCTATCTGGTAATTTGTACTGCCTGTCAGGATTTTCTATGGGAGCAACAATGGTTGTAGAGATTATAGGCAGAGGTAATGTGAATGTTGCGAAAGCGCATTTGGATGCTGCATTTTTGACAAAGATGGGCTTGTTGACAAAGCCGTATGAATATATGTTTTGCAAAGCGATAAAGCGGATTCAAAATGGAAAAACAATTCCTAAATTTCTGATGGACGCCATAATGGGAAAAGATAATAACAGTATTATCGAAATGCTTTATTGGGATATTACTTTAAATACTATAAAAAGTGCGTGTGAATATGTGTATAGGTATAATATTCCTGAAAATATAAGAAATTATAAGGGGACTATTGCGTTCTGGCGGGGCTCGAATGAGCGATATCCAAGGAAAAGCGTGACATTGTTAAAGAACTATTTGCCTGCTATAATAGATTTAGAGATTGAATATATGGGGCATGGGCAGTATTTACACGAACATAGTGATGAATATGCAAATAAGCTGATTGAATATTTGCAAAGCGGGTAATGGAGCATTACGAATTTGAAAGATTTAAGAAGAAAAATATTCCGAAATAAAAAAATTATTAAGGAGACAGAAAGGAACAGGGGGATAAAATGGACGAACGGATAAAACAGTGGCTGGAATCGGAACTGAAAGAATATGAGGCGGCTTTACGGGAGTATAACCGGAAGCTGATGAACATGATGTATATAGGGATGGCGGCGGCTCTGGCTTTTCCTGTGATATTAGGATTTGCCATGGGACGCGACGTCGTTTCGATTCTGAAAATGCAGCTTCCCGGCGGATGTGTTTTGGCCTTTATCGTTTGGATATGCTGTTGGGGACAGAAGAAAACGACGACGATAAAAAAGGTGCGTGCGGCATATGAAAAAGAAATCGCCGCCTTTTTCCGGTCAGAGGAAGAGAAAGAGGTTTTTGTCCGGCAGATGGAAAGTCGTAACTATGGTGCGATAAATTTTACGGAAAGTTCGTTTCTGCTTGTAAGCAAATATCCATACCGATTCATTGCCGGGCCGGATTATTTTGTTTTTTCCACTGGTTCGGGGTGCAGTTTTATTCGGACGGCGAATATTAGGAATGCCGATGTCAGAAAAGAAAGTTCGCAGGTGCGCACAAATGTGGGCGGCAGCACCGTCAGAATGAATATATCGGCGGGCGTTTCCTTTTATATCGAGTTGAAAGAGGCTCCCGCATCAGACAGAGAGCGTATGGAGGAGTGTATTCTTCTTCGGAATGAAAGTCAGGTTACGAGAGTGCGGGAATTGATAAAAGAATATTGTCCGGCCAGCAAAGAATTTATGATTCTGCCATAAAATCAGTTGGAGGATTCCGGCAGATTCCGCATCTCTTTCGGTTTCGGCTATTCCTCCCGGATTCCTGGCAGATTCCACCGATAATGACTGGCCAGGATGCGGATTGCGATAACTAAAAGGGCACTAAGCAGCATGGCGTAATCCGACTGGGTGAACTGTAAAAGCAGAACGTAGAGACATGCGCCGGAAATGGACGCACAGGCATAAACATGCTTTTTCAGGACAAAAGGCGTTTCTCCGGCCATGATGTCCCGCAGAATGCCTCCGCCGATGCCGGTGATGACGCCAAGAAAGATAATCAGGAAATGATATTCCCTGTACCCTGCTTCCACGCCGGTATCGACGCCTGTTACGGTGAAGGCGGCAAGGCCGATGGCGTCTAGGATATTCATGATTTTTTCGTAATTTTCCATGTAATGGCTGCCGAGCAGATGGGGCCGGAACCGGAATAAAAGGAAGAGGACGAGCACTGTCAGAAAGGCGGCGAATACATAGACCGGATTGCGGAACATGTTCGGAGGAATGCTGCCAATCATCAGGTCGCGGAGCATTCCGCCGCCTACAGCGGTGACGACGCCAAGAACGATGATACCAAAAAGGTCCAGTTTTTTGCGGACTGCAACCATCGCCCCGGAGGAGGCAAAGGCTATGGTTCCGATGATTTCGATTGGGAAAAAGATACCTGGGTGTAATTCCATTTTCCTGATGCTCCTTTTGAAGTCTTAAATCTGCTGCCTGGTCTGACTACCATTTGAAATTGATTTTACAGAATCCGCATCTGCCTTTCAAGTCTTTCTTTCAGCAGGCCGAGAAACCTTTCATTTCCGAGGACGGTAAGCATGGGGCCGAAGGAAAGAACTTCAATCAATAATTCCGTTTCCATATTCTGGTTATAATAAATCAGACATTCGTAAGTTTTTTCATCAATTTTCACGGTATTTTTTTCATAATTGGCAAAATGAAGCATGGCCCGTTCGAGCGCGTTCCGTTCGTTGACAATTCGCAGCCGCAAGGGCTCTTTGTAATAGGAATCCCGGATGAGCGTATTTAAAGAAACGGAAGAAGAAAAGGTTTTCTCCGTCAGGCGGACGCTTTTTATACGGGAAATGTTCAGAATTTCGAGCCGCATTTTCTGATTCCCGGTCTGTTTCAGGGCAAGCACGCGGAATTTATCGTTTTTAACGGAATATTCCAGCCGGGCAGGCATGTAGTAATGGTGGACGCGTTTTCCGCCCGGCGCGTTATAATCAATGTCCACATATTGCCGGTTTTTCTGGGCCTGGAGCAAAATGCGGAAATTTTGCCAGTATGTTTCGTCTTTATAAGGGTCGCCGTCGGAAAAACGGTCATAGTAATAGAATTGTTCCTGTTTCCAGAGCGGTTCAACGGAAGCGAGCATATCGTTTAAAGCGTCCAGTTGTCCGCGTTCCAGAAAAAGTCCGATACGGGAATCGGACAATAAGGCTTTCAGATAAGACTTTTCCAAATCGGAAAGGGGCTCGAAGAAAGACGTAGAAAGTTTGGAAAGATACAATTCGCCGTTTTTGGTAAATAAATTCCAGGCTCCGCTTTCCAGTTTGGGAATAATGGACAGCATACTTTCTTCAAAGCCTTCTTCGATTATCTGAGCGCGGATGTCCCGCATTGTCATAGCATCCCGGTTTAATAATAAATGCCGTAATACCTGATAATAACAATTATATATTTCGGAAAAAAGTTCCATGGATGCAGATATGCTCCTTCTATGATGCGAATTTGTGCTTTCAATCATAACTGCCGATAAAAAGCAGATTATTCTGTGGACGGTTGTGTTCCGTTGTCTGCTTTCGCAGTTGTTTCTGTTTTTTCCACCTGATAAATCCGGTACATTGCCTGTAAATCCCTGTAAAACTGCCGTTCCACAAATTTGTCACTACATTCCAGGGAAAGAATGCGCCCCGTAAAGGTGCGTATCCAGGGAAGAAGTTCGTGACAGTCAAAAACCTCGATTTCATACAGGTAGGTGTTGGGCGCAAGTCTGGTAATTGTTCCGCCGCGGCCTTCCAGCTTCAGGCGGTTCAGGATATAATTTTCGCCAGGTTCCAGAATCTGGAGGGTCATGCACAGTCTGTCCAGAAAGTGTTTTCCCTCATTCTGAAAAGAAACACCCCAGGCTTTACTGCGGTTCCGGTTCAGTTTGTCCAGCAGTTCGTCATATTCTTTTTCCGGCGGAGTATTTGTCCCTTGTCCATCTTCCTGAAGTGTACCGTTTACTTGTTCCTCTTCCGGCGGAATGTTTTTCCCCTGTGTATCTCCCAACGGTTTCTTTTTCGACGGTGCCCTTTCAGGAGGCATCTTTTCAGGGCATTCTACTGGTACGACGTTTTTAATGGAATCCAGCCGGAAACAGGTAAAACGTCTGTTGCGGCGCACATAACCGCAGAGAAAACGTCTGCCGCTTCTGGTACTGATAAAAATCTGCAAAGGAATGCAGAGGGCCGTACTGCTGTTTCCGTTATGGGAACTTTTGATGGTAAGCTGTACTGCACTTTTCTGATTCATGGCTTTTAACAGTGCAAAAAGAATTTCATCTTCCAGCGTATGTACGAAGAAACTATGCTTTACGCGAAAACTGCGGTTGGGGCGGTCGAGCTGTCTCAGCAGAGCATTTCCTATAATCCCGAAAACGCCGGACATCTGGTAAAAAGCGAGGGCGTCCTGTATACTTTCATTGGAGCGGAGCCAGTGGGGCAGCGTGCTATCCAGGGAAAAAAGCACTGACTTCCCGATTTTTTCTTTATATAAAAGTCCTTCTTTGGCGTAGGCGTTACATTTCCGGCGGACGGTCTGGACATCAAAGAGGGCTTCATATTGCGAGAGAAGGCCGTCTGTTATTTCTTCCACCGTTTTTGAGCCGTTGTTTTGAAGCAAATCAAGGATAAGAAAATGAAGAACGATGTCGTTGTCGGTAAAACTTTTTGTCTGCCATACCCGGAACAGCGGATTGGTGTCGAGCAGATTGCTGTCGATTGCAAGGGAAAGGTTGGCGCCGTTTGAAGCATAGTCTTTGCGCACATAGGGGGACAGCCAGCTTTCTAACCGCCTCCGTTCGTTATCATAAGTCCGAGGGCTCTTTTCCTTGAAGTCATTCCGGCTCTTGAAGCCGTAGACGAAAAAATCCCGGACGTATTCTCTTGTTTTGGGAAAACTTCCTATCAGTTCCTGAAAATCGGACATGGATTGGTTCCTCGTGGGGGTGTTGATTTTCTTTTGAAAAACAAATGCCGCTTCGCGTCGCTTGTTTTTTTGCAGTGGATAGACTCGAAAGCCCACGCTGGCGCGCTTTTTGTTTGACTTCGTCAAACGCTTTCTCGTTAATGGTGCAAGAAAAACAAATGCCGCTTCGCGTCGCTTGTTTTTCTTTTGCACCATTATATCATAAAATGGGTTGGATTTTGGGGGAACTTTGAAGAGTTCGCAACCTTTTTAAAATGATAATTGCTTCTGCTTCTTCTATAATGGCTTTAACAGATACGAAACAGACAAAAATGCCGCAGACAGGCGGGAAAGGAGGATATGTATGTTCGTATTATATAATGAAAACACCAGATTTCCGGTAAAGATATGGCTGGAAGATGAAAGTCAGCTGGAGGCAAACTGCCTGGAACAGGCATATCACCTGTCGCAGCTGCCGTTTCTGCATAAATGGGTCTGCCTGATGCCGGACACACATGCCGGAAAAGGAATGCCGATAGGCGGTGTTATTGCAACGAAGGATGTGGTCATTCCCAATGCGGTGGGTGTGGATATCGGATGCGGAATGGATTTTATTCCCACGAATATCCGCATGGAAGATATCCGGGAAGTGCAGACCGGAAACGGCATGCTCATACAGGCGGTTATCGGTAATATTATGCGGGAAATCCCGTTGAATACGGAACGGTACAAAACGCCCCAGGTGTCGGAAGTCCTTGACCGGGCCGGGCAGGAAATGGAGAAATACGAAGAAAACGCGGAGCTGGTTCCGCTGATTGAAGACGGATATTATCAGATAGGAAGCCTGGGAGGAGGAAATCACTTCATCGAATTACAGGAGGACGAAAACGGTTACCTGTGCATTATGATTCATTCCGGCAGCCGTCATCTCGGAAAGGCCATTTGCGATTATTTTCACGAAAAAGCGAGAGCGCTGAACCGTCTCTGGTACAGCGAGGTAAAAGAGGAACACCGTCTGGCTTTTCTGCCCGTTCATACAAAGGAAGGGCAGCAGTATATCCGCTGGATGAATCTTGCGATGGACTATGCGTTTGAAAACCGTGCGCGGATGCTGGAAAAAACATGCGGCATCTTGAAAGCGATGATAGAGAAATATACGGACCGCATCGTTGAATTTGGCGAAGAGGTGAACTGTCATCATAACTATGCCGCGCTGGAAAATCATTACGGCGAAAATGTCTGGGTACACCGCAAAGGCGCAGTCAGAGTGCGGGAAGGCGAAATGGCCGTGATTCCGGGCGCAATGGGCTCTTACAGCTATGTGGTTATGGGAAAAGGGAGCAAAGAATCTTTCTGCACATCTTCCCACGGCGCCGGAAGGAGCTATTCGAGAAGCGGAGCAATGCAGGCTTTTACGATAGAAAAGGTCATGGTGGATTTGAAGGAACAGGGCGTCGTGCTCGGAAAAAGAAGGAAAAACGATGTAGCCGAAGAGTGTCGGTTTGCTTATAAAGATATCGACCAGGTGATGGCGCAGCAGTCCGATTTGGTCACACCGTTAAGGAAGCTGAAAACGGTGGGAGTAGTGAAGGGATAAAACGCTTTGCGCGCAGCCGGTGGGACAGCCGGTTTACGGCTTTCTATTCGACAGGTTTGCCGATGCCGTATATCTGGTGCTGATTCCCACCGGTCTGCCGGCCGGTCTGGCCGTTCCGATGGCGAAAAGGGTTTTTACAGATTATGAACCCGCAGAGCCCGAATCGCGTTCAGAACCGCAATGACCATAACGCCCACGTCCGCAAAAATGGCGAACCACATATTGGCAATGCCGAGGGCGCCGAGCCCGAGACAGGCGAATTTGATGACAAGAGCAAAAACGATGTTCTGGTAGACAATCGCCAGGCATTTTCGGGATATTTTAATGCCTTTGGCAATTTTCACCGGGTCGTCATCCATCAGGACGACGTCGGCGGCTTCGATAGCCGCATCGGAACCCATTGCGCCCATCGCGATGCCGATATCCGCGCGGGAGAGCACAGGAGCGTCGTTGATGCCGTCGCCGACAAAGGCGAGTCTGGATTTGGCCGGCTTCTGCTTTAACAGTTTTTCCACTTCCGTCACTTTGTCAGCCGGAAGCAGTTCGCTGTGGACTTCATCAACGCCCAGCTCTGCGGCTGTTTTTTCCGCCACGCGCCCGGTATCTCCGGTCAGCATAACGGTTTTTTCGACGCCGGCTTTTTTCAGGGCGGCAATTGCTTCTCTGGCATTGGGCTTTTCAATGTCGGAAATTACAATGTGTCCGGCGTAAGTGCTGTCGATGGCAAGATGGATGATGGTACCGACGCTGTGGCATTCCACATAGGGTATGCCAAGCCGTTCCATCAGTCTGGTATTGCCGGCGGCGACCTGATGCCCGTCCACGTTGGCGGTGAGCCCATGACCGCTGATTTCTTCGATATCCGTCACACGGCTCCGGTCAATGTCTTTGCCGTAAGCCTTTTGAAGACTTTTACTGATAGGATGGGAGGAAGCGCATTCCGCCAGCGCGGCATATTCCAGCAGTTTTGATTCTTCCATGCTGTTATGATGTACGCCGTTTACTTCAAAAACACCCTGTGTCAGCGTTCCGGTCTTATCAAAGACGACAATTTTCGTTTTGGAAAGCGTCTCCATGTAGTTAGAGCCTTTTATTAAGATACCTTCCTTGCTTGCTCCGCCGATTCCCGCAAAGAAACTCAGGGGAATGCTGATGACGAGCGCACAGGGGCAGCTGATAACAAGGAAAATCAAAGCGCGGTAAATCCATCCGGCCCATCCGGCGGGGGAGCCCGCAATCAGGTGAAAGAGGGGCGGAACTACCGCGAGCAGTAAAGCTGCTCCGCAGACGGCGGGGGTATAGACTCTTGCAAATTTGGAAATAAAGTTTTCCGACTTGGATTTCCGGGAGCTGGATTCTTCCACCAGCTGTAAAATTTTGGAAACCGTCGATTCTCCGAACTCTTTGGTCGTCTGAATTTTCAATACACCTGTCATATTGATACAGCCGCTGATGATTTCATCCCCCGGCATGGCTTCGCGCGGCAGACTTTCTCCGGTCAGCGCGCTGGTATTCAGGGAAGAAGTCCCTTCCGTTATGATGCCGTCGATAGGCACTTTTTCGCCGGGCTGTACGACAATGATGCTGCCGATGGCGACTTCGTCCGGGTCAACCTGTTCCAGAATGCCGTCACGCTCGACGTTCGCATAATCCGGACGGATATCCATCAGTGCGCTGATATTTTTGCGGCTTTTTCCGACCGCATAGCTCTGGAACAACTCGCCAATCTGGTAGAAAAGCATAACGGCGATGGCTTCGTTGTAGTCGCCGCTTTTTTCATAGACAGCGAGTGCGATTGCGCCGACCGTTGCGATGGCCATCAGAAAATTTTCATCAAACATCCGGCCGTTCAGAATGCCTTTCCCGGCTTTTTGCAGAATATCATAGCCGATAATCAGATAGGCGGCCAGGTAGAGCAGCATTCGAAGCAGTCCTGTTACCGGTATGAAATTCAGGGCAATGAGCATGAACGCGGCAAGGATGATGCGGACGAGCATCTTTTTCTGCTTTTTTTTCATAAAGATTCTCCATTCCGGAGCGTTTTCGCGACGGGGCGACGCAAATGTCAGATATTGCATAACACGAACAAGTTTGTGCGCCATCAAGGCTTATTTGTGACGCTCCGGCACAAATAGCCATGTGATAAAATCAGCTATCAAGCTGATTTTTCACACTATTCACCTCTCATTTGCGGATTGCGGTTAAAATTCGATTTCGCAGTCCGGTTCAACCTTTTTGCAGGCTTTCAGAACAGCCTTCATAACTTGTTTCGGCTCCTGGCCTTCCTCAAATTCAACAATCATTTTCAGCGTCATAAAATTGACAGTCGCAGAAGCGACGCCGGGCGTCTTGCGCGCGGCTTCTTCCATTAAATTAGCGCAGTTAGCGCAGTCAACTTCGATAGGGTATGTTTTTTTCATGGCGGATTCTCCTTTTTCCAAATTTATCAATTAAGCACTTGTTTAATTGTTCTGCTTGCAGTATACTGAATGGCGAAAGAAAAGTCAATTGATGAAAGAAAGTCATTGCCAAAAAGGAGAAAAGACTTTCCAAAATGGAGGTTTTTTATGGTGAAGCTGTCGTTACCACACTATCATGGAGAAGACGGCCGGGAAGAATGTCTGAAGGAACAGCTGGACAGACCGGGAGATTTTCAGGCGGTTGCCGATATATTCAAGCTGCTTGACGATACCAGCCGGGTACGTATTTTCTGGCTGTTATGTCATTGTGAAGAGTGCGTCATCAATATTTCCGCGCTGATGGAGATGACGAGTCCGGCCGTTTCCCATCATCTGCGGCAGTTAAAGGCGGGCGGATTAATTGTCGGACGCAGAGAAGGCAAGGAGGTCTATTACCGGGCGGCGGATACGGAGCTGGGCAGACTGCTGCATCAGGTGATTGAAAATATCATGGAAATATCCTGTCCACAGCGGGAAAAAACAGGCTGCGGCCAGGGAAAAGAGGTGGGGAAATACCGTGAGGAACAGGTGGAGACGGCAAGGGCGGTTCACGAATATCTTTTGCAGCATATGGATAAGCGTATTACAATCGAAGAGCTGGCTCAGAGATACCTGATGAATCCCACCACGATGAAGGCCGTATTTAAGGAGGTCTATGGGGAATCGCTTGCATCGCATATGAAGGAGCATCGTATGGAAAAAGCGGCCCGTCTGCTTAGCGGGACGAACGACAGTATTGCCCGGATTGCAGAGGCCGTCGGCTATGGAAGCCAGAGCCGGTTTTCCGCGGCGTTTAAAGAGTCGTACCAGATGCTGCCGCTGGAGTACCGGAGAACCCATGCGGGGAGCGATGCGGGGAAAGAGAGTCACGATGGATTTTGAGACGGACGAATTTGTAGAAACGGCGGATAACAAAACATGGAGGATGATTGTCCGTGCAAGGGAGCTGACGCGGGAAACAAAAAATTCTGTACGGGAGACGAAAAATTTTTCTTGCGAAATGCCTTAAAGTATGGTATTATATCATTCGTTAGGTTGCTTGTGAAAGCATGGCTCCGTGGTCAAGCGGTTAAGACATCGCCCTTTCACGGCGGTAACACGGGTTCGATTCCCGTCGGAGTCATTTTTACCAAAGAGATTTGTAACGAAGCTGAGAATTGATTCGTATTTTCAGGCAAAAGAAAATAGTAATGAATATGGCGCAGTAGCCAAGTGGTAAGGCAATGGTCTGCAACACCAGTATCCACCGGTTCAAATCCGGTCTGCGCCTCTTAAGAGCCCCGGTTTTTCGGGGTTTTTTGTTACTCATTTTTGAAGTGCATACATATGTGGAGGAAAAACATGCTGGAACAAATTACAATAACCCGTGACAGTCTTTATATGGAATATCCTGCATCCTGGTGGAGAGATACCTGGCGGGAAGCGCTGGTAAGCGGAAACGGCCATACGGGGGCCAGTTTTTATGGCGGAACAAAGGAACAGACGATTATGATTACGGACGGAGATTTGTGGTATGAGGGGAGAGCCGGAATACTTCCTGATGTGCATGAGGCGCTGAACCGGATGCGGGATAAAATGGACAGAGGAGAATATAAGGAAGCCAGCTGGGAAATTGTCAATGAGCTGAAACGGTGCGGATATGAGGCGGAGCTGGAGTCTCCGCTTCCGCTGGCGGATTTGAAGATACAGGTTATTCCGAAGGGAACATTTCACCATTATCTGCGTGCGCTTCAGATGGATACGGGAGAGGCGTCCTGTCAGTGGAGAGACCAGGATGTATGGTACCGCTGTGATGGTTTTGTCTCCAGGGAAGACGATATGATTCTGTATCGGATTCGGGCTTCCAAATCAGTCATTTGCGCTAATTTCATGGCGGATATTCATAAAATACCCGGGGAAGCTATGCCGGAAAAATATTTGGAAATAGAGAAAAAGAAACGGATAGAGGTGGAAAAGGACTGGATTTTTTATCAGTCTGTCAATACGGATGGACGAGCCTTTGGAATGGCGGTTCAGGTGGCGTCAGACGGAATACAGAAGGCGGAGTCTGGAAGAATTTTTGTGGAGAATGCCAGTGAAATTACGGTGGCTGTACGCACTTTTATAAAAGACGGGACGGGAACGGGGATTCAAAAGGCAAAAGAGTGGATTGTAAGCCGGACAGGAAGTTACGAGGAACTGTTGAAACGTCATATACCGCTTCACCGGGAACTGTATCGGAGCGCAGAATTGGAATTTGAAGGGTATGAAGGGAACAGCAGTGAATCGCTGTTACATCAGGCATTTACCGAGGAGCAGCCGCCGGAGCTGATGGAAAAAATGTGGAAATACGGGCGGTATTTATTTATCAGCGGGACTGCGGAGGATGCAAATCCGTTTGCATTGTATGGCATATGGGGAGGCAGTTATCATCCCTTATGGCCTCACAATATGGCGAATGAAAATACGCAGATGATATATTGGCACAGTTTTGTGGGGAATCTGGTTGAATATCACCGGGCTTTGTTCCGGTATTATAATTCCAGGATGGACACATTTCGGGAGAATGCAGGAAAGCTGTTCGGATGCAGGGGGATTTATATGACGGCGGGTACCACGCCGAATATATCGGTACCGAATCAGGTGGTGCCTGTTATCATCAACTGGGTGGGAGCGGCCGGATGGATTGCACAGCATTACAGCGCCTACATATCATACCGTCCGGAAGAGGAGGCGTATATAAGGAGTGAGATTCTTCCGTATCTGGAGGAGACCGCCGCATTTTATGAAGACTTTATTCGGTATAAAGAGGATGGGAGCATCAAAATATATCCCAGCGTATCGCCGGAAAATACGCCGCAGAATTTTATGCCGCCATTGTCTGAGATGATTGCGCACCCGATGCCGACGACAATTAACTCGACAATCGATTTGGCGATTGTGAAAGAATTTTTTGGCAGTCTGATAGAAATTGGGAAAAAATATGAATGCTTTCAGGAACGGATAGAAAGATGGGAAAAGATTCTCAAAGCAATTCCGCCCTATAAAACCAACGAATATGGTGCAATCCGGGAATGGCAGGAGGAAGGGTTTGAGGACAGATATGACCATCGTCACCTGTCCCATATTTATCCTGTATTTCCGGGGAATGAGGTTAATTCTGTTGATTGCCCGGAAGAGATGGAAAAGTATAAGAAGGCAGTGGCACTCCGCAAAATCGATGCCCAGACCGGATGGTCCATGGCCCATATGGCGGCCATTTATGCGAGATTTGAGGAAGGGGAAAAAGCGGCCGAATGTCTGGATAATATGGCAAAATCCTGTCTTCTGCCCAATTTTTTCACCCTTCACAATGACTGGCGGGGTATGAGTATTACGCTGGATATGGACCCGGCGCCGGTACAGCTGGACGCGGCGCTTGGGTATGTTAATGCAGTTCAGGAAATGATTTTGTATGCTTCGAAGAATTTGGTGAAAATACTCCCAGCACTTCCTAAACGGTTAAACAGCGGGACAGCCAGACATTTTTGTTACCCGGACGGAGAGGTGTCCCTGTGCTGGAACAGACAGGAGGAAGAACTGCGGGTGAAGCTGGAAGCAAAGCGGAGCCATCGGATTCGGGTCTGTCTGCCGGAATATGTGAATGCTTTCCGGTGGAATAGCAATGCGGTCAGAAAAGTATCTTCGAGAATCTATGAGATTTCATTTGAGAGGGGCGGAGAAATTTTGGAAGGCGAAACAGCGGGAAAATAGAAAAGAGTTGGCGTTGTGTAATTTTCATGCGAGGATATAAAACAGTGCCGTAATATAGAGATATCCGAAATTTTCCTGAATATGATTACAGGAAAATATGATATGATAGTAGTATACAGCGCACCGGGGGATTTCATGGCGCACACTGGCAAAAGATAAAAAGTTACGGGTGGCTTATGGGGAAAAAAAGAAAGAAAGGAATGCGGGTGTTTGGTGCAGCCGCGGCGGTTATCATTATTTTATATCTGATTCTGGTGAATTTTCTTGTCAGCGCCGCGCTGGTGCCTTCTTTTATGCAGAAACTGGAGGCATTTGAACGGATTACAGAGGAAAGCTACGCCGCACAGGTGCAGACGTCGGATATTAAAGTAAACCGGCAATTGACGCTGAATGCAACGGAAGAATGGCTACAGACGGCGGAATGCCGGAAAATTTCAGCGAAAACTGAGGATGATTATACGCTTATTGCCGCGGTATTTCCGGCGGAAGAGGAAAGCCACAGATGGGCGCTTATTCTGCATGGTTATACGGGATGGAAAGAGGAAATGTACCCTTTTGCATACTGGTATCATGAACAGGGATATCATGTAATCGTGCCTGATTTGCGGTGTCAGGGAGAGAGCGAGGGGGATTTTATTGGGATGGGATGGACGGACCATTATGACTGTATGCTCTGGCTCGATTATATTTTATCCGAAGATACTGACGCCCAAATCATACTGCACGGGCAGTCCATGGGGGCCGCCGCCGCGTTGATGATATCGGGAGATGAGGAACTTTCGGCCAATATTGACGCGGTAATTTCAGACTGTGCATATACGGACGCGTATTCGATGTTTGGGGAAAAGATAACGGACTGGTTTCATTTACCGGCCTTTCCGATAGTCGATACGGCATGTCTCATGCTCCGACTGCGGGGCGGATATAATTTGAAGGACGCTTCGGCTGTTGATGCGGTAAAAAACAGCAGGGTGCCGACGCTGTTCATTCATGGAGATATGGACGATATGATTTCGGTTCAGATGACTAAAGACCTGTATGTGGCGGCGGGATGCCCGAAGGAGCTTTTGATTATAGAAGGAGCGGGGCATGCGCAGGCGCATGAGAAAGACCCGGAAGCGTATTATGGGACGATACAGGAGTTTCTGGAAGAGAATACATAAATGAAAAGACTGCCCGTAAAAGAAAACAGAAACAGCGGGAAATATCCTGTATAGGAATTTATTGAAAAAGGATTCAGGAAAGAAATCCATGAGAAAATGGAAGAAAAATGGCGGCTTTTGACAATGTCAAAAGCCGCCGTTTTTTCATAATAGGAAATTGTGGGAAATTATTTTTCTTTTGAAGAATATTCCACGTCGTCCACGAGGAAGGAGTCGCCGTCTTCAACAATGCAAATCATGGTTTTTCCCGTATTTAACTGAATTTCGTTGCCGTTATCGTCATAGTATCTTGTAGGGCTGTAATCGGCGGTTTTTTCCCAGGTGACATGGATTCCCCTGCCGTTTGTAAAATACCAGCCGTCCCTTGTCGTGTCGTGGCACTGGAAAGCAAGATACCCTTTCTGGTCGCGCACTTCAAAGTAGGTATTCTGGACGAGAACATTTTTGAAAGACAGCTGTTGGTTATTGGCTAAATCGATATGCGGACCGTCCGCCGCGCCGGATAAATGCTGGAATCTGTCATACAGTCCGGTATCAGGATTGTATACAAAATAACAGTTTGTTACCGGATAAGCGGGCGACATATCGATTTTATCTGCAGTAATTGCGCCGCTGTACTGTTCCAGCGTATTTGGTTCACTGTCCGGTGCGAATTGAAAATGTTTACCGTCCGAGTAGCCGTCCCGGTATTCCAGGCTGTAACCGAGCCTCTGGGCATCCGCCAGAATGCCCTCCGTCGTAACATACGCGTTATCGGTGGAATTGACCGTGTCTTTTGCCCGCCAGAAATTGCTGCTGGAAAGGCCGTCAATATTATCTGTATCAGGGCGGTTGATAACATCGTTAATATAGAACGGACCGCCGAAGTGGATATAAAGGGCATCCCATTCAAAGGACCAGTATATATAGTAGTCGCGGCTGCTTCTGACATTGCCGAGCCTCTCAAAATCGCTCCAGTCCTGAAAAATCGCCATCAGCCTTGTAATGCTTCCTTCTACATTGCATTCGTATAGCACGTCCGCTTCTGAAATTCCATAAGGCGCGGCGGTTCTCGTATTTGGCATCATAACAGCTACGGGGCGAGTGTTATCCACCTCTTCCGTTACCCATTCATTTGTAATGCGGCTGCGGACCATGCCTTCTTCCGGCGGCACGTCCTCTTCCGGTGTTTCCTCATTTTCCGGTTGTTCTTCTTTTTCCTCCGGTGTTTCCGGAACTTCCGGTTCTTCTTTTACCTGTTCCGTGACAGGCGGCTCAACTTCGGGTTTTTGCTCTTGCTGTTTCTGACCGCAGCCGGACAGCAAAAGAGCAGAAGATAAAGCCACAAGAAGAATTACCTGCATTTTTTTCATCTGAAACCCTCGCTTTCTTTTTGGCCGTATCTTTTACGCTAATCAGAGATTTTTCAGCATAAGATACTCAAATTAGTATATCATAAGAAGAGGTCTTCGTCACTAACGAAAATACTGCGCGAAAGGGAAAACGGCATAAAATGACGATGGAAAAGGCCTGGTCAGAAGGTGGTTCTTGTATTTTCCGGGGTTCCGATTTCCGGAAGATACAGACGGGTTCCCGGCGTAATCAAATCTCGTTCATAGCCAATCAGTTCCCGGTTAGCCCGGTATAAAATATCGCTGTAAGTTCCATGACCATAATATTCTCTCGCAATTTTCCAGAGGCAGTCGCCGGGACGCACCACATATTGATGCAGCTGTACGGTGGCTTCGACTTCTTCCGGTATCAGATAGTGCTGCTGGCCCATGTCACAGGTTCTTGCGTAAAAAAGCTCCAGTGCGGTCTGCCCGTCCGGGGAAACTTTTTTTACCATAGGATGTTTGGAACTAAGATAATAAAAAGAATAAATGCTGCCATCGTCGAGCGTCACTTCCCAGTCCTGTCTGACGCGATAGGTATACTGGGTAATATGATTCGTCGTATCATCGTATTCATAACACTGGACGAGAATTTCCTGTTCTGACGTAGAGATTTTCAGTGTGCAGCGGCCGTTTTCGTCATATTGATAAACCCGATGTTCCCAGGAACCGGATTCGTTCGTGCCCCAGTAATCATAGCACAGCAGCTCGCTCATCAGCAGGTCCCCATCGTATTCCGCCTGATATCCCCGGTCAAAATAAAGCTCTTCGCTGTAATAAGAGGGTTTGCTGGAATCAATAATAGGAGCATACATCATGTATGACAGGAGGCGGCCATCTTCCCGGAATTGGAAATAGGAGACCCGGAACATGAGCCGGTAATCAACATAGAAAAGGGAATCCTTTAATAAGCGGCTGTTCGCTTTATAATAAATATACCGGCAGGAGTGATTCATATCGTCCCATTCGTAAAGGTTTTCTTCGCAGTAGCTGTAACTTTCTTTCAAGATATCCGGCCCGTGGCCGAGCATATAAATGAGACGGCCCTGTTCGTCGAACTGCGTGTGGCGGGCCGATGCAATTTCTTCTTCCGTATAGGTCTGCGCACAGGAATAGAAATACGGATTGTCATCAATCAGATAAAAACCGCCTGAACTTCCGGGCATGTCGGCAGAATAGGTATTTTTCCGAAGAAATTCCAGTCTGGTGTCTTCGGCGTAAGGGTGTTCGGAGTAACCTCCGGTTCCGTAGCCGCTGCCGGAGAGCAGACAAGAAGCGGAGAGAATAGAAAAAATAAACAGGTATCTGAGAGATATTTTTTTCATCATAGGCAGAACCTCTAAAAGAACCTTTCCGGTAAACAGCATTGATTATTTGTAAAATTTATTACGGTCTACAAATATAGTGTAACATACGGCAATCAGGTTGAAAAATAGAAATTTTCCACGATTGCCTTGAATGTCCGCGGATGTATGATATAATAACCGCAAGGGAAAAACAAGCGGAGCAGATAAATAAGTGTAGGTTTGACCCGGGGTGAATGAACGGAGGGCATTTTGGTCTATGAAAAAGATTATCGTAACGGGATGTAACGGACAGCTGGGACGGGCTGTGAATAAGCTGTATGCGGGAAATAACGCGTACGAGTTTGTGAATACAGACGTAGGAGAGCTGGACATTACCAATATCGACCAGGTTATGGCTTTTGCAAGGGAAGTAAAACCTTACGCAATCATCAACTGTGCGGCGCATACGGCAGTGGATGCCTGTGAGAGCGAAGGGGATAAGGCTTATAAAATTAATGCGATTGGGGCAAGAAACTTGAGTATCGCCGCGTCGGAGACAGACGCGAAGCTGGTTCATATTTCGACGGATTATGTGTTTGACGGAAAAGGAAGCAGGCCCTATACGGAATTTGACCCGACGGGGCCGCAGGGAATGTACGGCCTGACTAAACTGGCGGGTGAGAATTTTGTCCGGGATTTTGCGGACCGGTATTTTATCATTCGTACGGCATGGCTGTATGGGGACGGTAAAAATTTTGTCAAAACGATGTTAAAGCTATCGGAAACGCATGATAAGGTCCGCGTCGTAAGGGACCAGGTGGGTTCGCCGACCAGCGCTGACGAGCTTGCCAGAGCCATAGCGTATCTGCTGCCTACGGAAAACTATGGCCTTTTCCACGGCACTTGCGAAGGCGACTGCAGCTGGTCGGAGTTTGCGGAAGAAATTTTCCGGCTCGCGGGAAAAAAGACAGCGGTGGAAGCGATTACGACACAGGAGTACGGTGCGGCTGCGTCCAGACCGGCCTATTCGATTCTGGACAATTATATGTTCCGGCTGACATCGGATTTCGTATTTGCGGACTGGCATGAAGCGATTAGAGAATATATGAAGGGCATAAATTAAAATGGCATTTTTGAACGGTCTGATAAAAAATCCGGTATTTGTCGCGGCAGTTATGGGCTGGTTCGTGGCACAGGTTTTGAAAACAATCATTCACTTTCTGATTCATAAAGAATTGATATGGGAACGGATGGTGGGAAGCGGCGGAATGCCGAGTTCCCATTCCGCAACGGTATGCGCGCTGGCGACAGCAACGGCAATCTGCTACGGCAGCGGCGGTTTTGAGTTTGCCGTGGCGATAATCGTAGCAATCATTGTTATGCATGATGCGATGGGGGTCCGGCGGGAGACAGGCATTCAGGCCCAGGTTCTTAACGAAATGATAGCATTGTTCCGGGAAATGGGGACAAAGATGTCGGTGGAGGATAAGCTCAAAGAATTTGTCGGGCATACGCCGCTCCAGGTATGGATGGGGGCGCTGCTGGGCATACTGACCGGATTTATCACATGCCAGCTCATGATAGCGGAATATACAATTTTCTGAATAAGATACAAAACTAAGATGTAAAACAGCGTTTTGCGGTAGGTGAAAAACGGCGTTTCCGCCGGGCGGACATTACCATTTCTTACGATATTCCAACGGTGTCATGCCTTCCGCGTTTTTAAAAACTTTGATAAAATATCCGGCTTCCTGAAAACCGCATTCAAGCGCGATATTTTCTACGGAGGAATCGGAAAAGCGGAGCATGGATTTGGCGTGGGAAATGCGCCGGGAAGTCAGTTCGTTTCCAATGGTCGTGCCGTATATTTTCTTATATTCTCTGGAAAGATGAAATTTACTGATAAAGAATCTGGAAGATAAGTCTTCCAGGTTTATTTTTTGGGCATAGTTGTTATCCAGATAGGCATGCACTTGCTTTAGTTTTTCGGGAATCGAGGAAGATTCTCCGTTTTCCGGCAGATTTTCATCGAAGCACAGGGTAATCAGGTCGGTCAGATAGCGGTTAGCATGCAGTTCCATCAGAGAAGATTTCGTGGAATGAATCTGATATAAATGCTGCAAAATATCTGTAAAGGCAATTGTATTCTGCGGACGGAACAGAAAAGAACAGGATTGTCTCAGAAAACTGGTATAGAAATAAGACGCTTCTTTTCCGTAAAAATGCACCCACATCAGGCTCCATGGGTCTGTGGCGCTGCTTTCATGGGAATAGGGTTTCGTGCAGTCCAGCCACACGCAGTCCCCGGTCGTAATGTCAAAACGGCTGTCATCATAGGAGACATATCCACAGCCTTTCAATACAATAAAAAAAAGATAAGAATTTAAATTCTGCCTCTGGCTGATATGGGGCTCCAGACTTTGCAGCGTGCCGACCTCCTGGACATAAAGATAGTGCCCTCTGGCATACGAGGAAGGTGTTGCAATAATACGCTCGGAAGTAGATTTTGCCATAGATGGTCTATTCCTCCTTTTCACAGAAACCATACCGCTTTTTTATCGGACAATGAATAGCAATATTTTACCATTATGCGGCAATATTTTAGGTTGATACTTATATTATACAATAGTATACTCCCATAGGGAAGAGCAAAATGTTACACCAAGCCATGCAGAAATAATTATAAAACATATGCGCATGTGCTTGCACATCAAGCATATGTTTTATAATTATTTCTATAGGGCGCAGCCCTCATTCAACATTTGGAATCAACGATTCCAAATGTTGAATGGCATGGCTTGTCAGAGGGAAGCATGGCTTGTCATATTCTATGGCATGGCATGTAGAGTGAAGCATGGCAAGCCACATACAAAAAATAAAGGAGACACACTATGCAGAAAAGAGCTTTAATCACAGGTATCACAGGCCAGGACGGTTCCTATCTGGCGGAATTTTTACTGGAAAAAGGATATGAGGTGCACGGCCTTGTCCGCCGGCACAGTGTTGCGAACACATCGAGAATCGACCATATTATAAAATCCGATTATAATAAAGTTAAATTTTTCTTACACTTTGCGGACACGACCGATTCCAGCAATCTGATGCGGCTGATTGCGGATATCCGTCCGACGGAGGTGTATAACCTGGCGGCGCAGTCCCATGTAGGCGTTTCCTTTGAAGTGCCGGAGTATACGGCAGAAGCAACGGGAGTCAGCACGCTGAAACTGCTGGAAGCGATTCGGGTCAACGGTGGTAACTGCAGATATTATCAGGCATCCACGTCGGAACTGTTCGGCGGGATTCCGGAGACGGCGCCCCAGAGCGAGACGACGCCTTTTTATCCTAAGAGTCCTTATGGCGCGGCGAAATTATATTCATACTGGATTACGGTCAATTACAGAGAGTCCTATAATATGTTTACCTGTAACGGCATTCTGTTTAATCATGAGTCGCCCAGAAGAGGCGAAAATTTCGTGACAAGAAAGATTACGCTGGCGATTGCAAATATCGTTGCGGGCAGGAGGGAAAAGCTCTCTCTTGGAAATATGAATGCGAAGCGCGACTGGGGATTTGCGGGCGATTATGTAGAGGGCATGTGGTTAATGCTGCAGCAGGACAAGCCGGGAGATTATGTGCTTGCGACCAATGAGACGCATACGGTCAGAGAATTTGTTGAGGCGGCATTTGCCGAGCTGGATATTCGTATCAGATGGGAAGGAACCGGAGTAAATGAAAAAGGCTACGATGCGGAAAACGGCAGACTGCTTGTGGATGTGAACCCGGAGTTTTATCGTCCGGCGGAAGTGGAATTTCTCTGGGGAAATTGTGAAAAGGCGGAACGGGAGCTGGGCTGGAAGAGAAAAATTGATTTCAAAGGTCTGGTTTCTATGATGATGGAAGCCGATTTAAAGGAAATTGCCGGAATGAGCTGCCAGGAATATAAAGCAAAAAAGCAGAAGAAGAACGGGAAATAAAAGATGCACTGATTTGCCGGGAAAGGCACGGTTGTTATGCTGTCTGTAATATTAATATGGATTTATATGATAATCACATCTTTTTTACTCGGATATGGGATTCTGACGGGACTTTCCCATTTCGGTTCTTACCGGGTGAAAAAATGGGACAGTTATGTGTTCTGCGGCCTGGCGGCGGCGACCGTGTACGCGCAGTTTTTCAGCATTTTTGCGCCGGTCGGCCTGGCGGCAAATCTGCTGCTTTTGGCAGTCTGCCTGGCGGTGGCTTTTTTTGGCCGAAAAGGATTGCGGGCGTATTTTGGACAGCTTTGCGGGAAGTGGAGAAATATTTTTTCAAAAGGAGCAGCCTGGCTCCTGTTGGCATCGGTTTTGCTTTTTCTACTGTATGCTTACGGGACTTCGAGAGGGATTCTGCATTATGATACGGCGTTATATCATGCGCAGAGCATCCGCTGGATAGAAGAGTATGGTATTGTAAAAGGGCTCGGGAATCTGCATTGCAGACTCGCCTATAACAGCGCGTCTTTTGCGCTGTCCGCACTGTACAGTATGGCTTTTCTGGGCGGTCAGTCCTATCACTGCGCGGCGGGATTTTTGGCATTCCTTCTTGCGCTTGTCTGTCTGGAAGCAGCAGAGGCGCTCGGGCGAAAGAGGCTGCGGCCTTCCGATTTCGCGAGGGTTGCCTGTATTTATTATCTGCTCATCATATTCGATGAAATGATATCCCCGGCATCGGATTATTTTATGGTGCTGACGGCTTTTTATCTGGTCATCCGGTGGATGGACCTGATGGAGGAAAAAGAGAGGGCTGTTTTTCCTTATGCGATGCTGTGTGTGCTCGGCGTTTTTCTGATGACGATTAAACTGTCGGCGGCGTTCATTATTTTGCTTGCATGCGCGCCGGCATCCGTGCTGCTTGGGGAAAAGCGGTGGAAGGAAACGGCGGTCTACATCGGCCTCGGTCTGTTTGTGGCGGCGCCTTTTCTGATACGGAACGTGCTGTTGTCCGGCTGGCTTATTTATCCTTTTACGGGAATTGACCTGTTTCATACGGACTGGAAAATTCCGGCGGGAATTGCGGCGTATGACGCGAAAGAAATACAGGTCTGGGGCAGAGGGTACAGCGATGTGATGAAATTCGATATGCCTGTGTGGGAATGGCTTCCCGCGTGGTTTAAAGGCTTAGGAGGCATGGACAGGATTTTCGTCCTGGCAGCGATGTTATCTGTCTGCGCGTTTCTGGTCCGGCTGGTCTGGTGGTTTGTCCGGAAAGATAAAATAGCGGAAAAAACATATAAAAAGGAAAAAACCGAGCGCATTTTTCTGGAGGGCGTGATTTCGCTCTGCTTCCTGTTCTGGCTGTTTACTTCGCCGCTGATTCGTTACGGCTGTGTTTATGTTTATCTGGCGACGGCCGTTGTATGGGGCGATATATGCACGGAATTTTTTGCGGGAGCCGGAACGGGGGAAGAGATTTCAGGGAAAAAATACGGTAAGGGTTCCTTTCATGACGCTGCCGGACTGTCAGGAATGCAGTACAGGCGGCGGCTGGAAAAAGCGTGTATGCTTCTGATTGCGCTTTTCCTGTTATATAAGGCGGCCGCTTTCGGAAAGGAGCTCGTTACATCTTATGTGGACGATTACTGGCTGTGTCAGAAAGATTACGATAATTACGAAACGAGAAGTTATGAAATAGAGGGAATACGTTTTTACTGTCCGGTCGAAGGGGACCGGGTGGGATATGAAAGTTTTCCGTCATCGCCGGCCGAGGCGCGGATTCGTCTGCGCGGAGACGATATCGAAGACGGTTTTCAATATGCAGAATAAGAACAGAAAGAAGGAAAAGAAATTGGAAAAAACGGATAAAATTTATGTGGCGGGACACAGAGGGCTGGTCGGGAGCGCTATCGTCAGGAATTTGAAAGAAAAAGGCTATGAGAATGTTATCGGAAGGACGCACAAGGAGCTGGATTTGACGAATCAGGCCCAGGTTACCGCATTTTTTGAGGAGGAAAAACCTGACGTGGTGGTTCTTGCCGCGGCAAAGGTGGGAGGCATCAATGCCAATAACACGACGCCGGCGGATTTTGCCTATGAGAATATGCAGATTCAGTGCAACGTCATCAAGTGTTGCCATGATTTTCATGTAAAAAAACTGCTGTTTCTCGGAAGCACCTGTATTTATCCGAGAATGGCGCCGCAGCCGATACCGGAAGACGCGCTTTTGACCGGGCCGCTGGAAGAGACGAACGAAGCCTATGCGATAGCCAAGATTGCGGGGCTTGAGATGTGCAAGTTTTTTAAACGGCAGTACGGAGACGATTTTATCAGTTGTATGCCTACAAATCTCTATGGAGCATATGATAACTATGACCTGGAAGGCTCCCATGTTATGCCCGCAATGATTCGCAAATTTCATGAAGCGAAAGTAAACGGGGAAAAAACGGTGGAGCTCTGGGGAACCGGAACGCCTCTGAGAGAATTTCTCTATGTGGACGATATGGCGGATGCCTGCGTTTTCCTATTGGAGCATTACAGCGGCGAAAGCCATGTGAATATCGGGACCGGTAAAGAGATTACCATCCGGGAGCTGGCGGAACTGGTGCAAAAAACCGTTGGATTCGAGGGCGAAATCGTCTGGAACAAGGACATGCCTGACGGAACGCCGCGCAAACTGACGGATGTTACAAAACTGCACGAACTGGGATGGACTCATAAGGTAGAGCTGGAGGAAGGCATACGGAAGGCCTATGACTGGTTCCGGGAAAATGTTGACAGTGCAAGGATGTAGTGGAAATGAAGATTTTCTGGAAGAATGTCTCTGACGAGCCATTCTTCTGCGATTATTTCAGACGATGGGAAAAGTACAGGATGAAATGTCTGCTGAAGCGGACGGACGGGAGCAATGATGAATATAAAAACCTACGGCGTGATTCTGGCGGGAGGAGGCGGAACCCGTTTCTGGCCGTTGAGCAGAAAAGAACTGCCCAAGCAATTGTTGAACCTGACGGGAAAAGACCTGATGGTAAACGAAACCATTGACAGGCTGGAAGGAAATGTAGCGAAAGAGAACATCTTTGTGGTGACGAACTGCACACAGGTGGAATTGATGTTAGAGGCGACGGCGGGGAGAGTGCTGGGCGACCATGTGCTGGCTGAGCCGGCGGCGAGAAACACGGCGGCCTGTATCGGTTATGCAGCCATGGAGATTCTTCGTAAATATGGTGACGGTGTCATGTGCGTGCTGCCCTCCGACCACTATATCAAAAGAGTAGATGTATATCGGAAGGTGGTCGCAGAAGCGGTCCGCACAGCCGGAGAAACGGATGCGCTTGTTACGATTGGGATTCAGCCGACTTATCCTTCGACCGGGTATGGTTATATCTGTCATGAAGAAAAGAAGAAAGATAACGGGGCTTACACGGTCCGGCGTTTTGTGGAAAAACCGAATCTGGAAAAGGCGAAAGAATATCTTTTGTCCGGAGACTATTTATGGAACAGCGGCATGTTTTTCTGGAAGGCGTCCGTTATCATGCGGTGTTTTGAAGAATTTCTGCCGGAGGTTTATACCTGCCTGCAAAGGATAGGAGAAGCGATGGGAACGGACGCGGAGCAGAATGTCATCGAAGAAGTATATCCGCAAATACCCAAAATTTCCATCGATTACGGCATTATGGAGCGGGCGGAAAAAGTGCTTGTGCTGGAAGGTGATTTTGGCTGGAGCGACGTGGGGAGCTGGGATGCACTGGAAGCGCTGTATGAAAAGGACGAATATGGCAATATCACTTATGGGGAACAGGTTCATATCGATACTCATGACTGTATTGTTTATGCGAAAAATAAACTGGTGACGACCATCGGGCTGGACAATGTTATCGTGGTGGAGACAGAGGACGCAGTCCTTGTCTGCGACAAGAACCGGGCTCAGGAAGTGAAAAAAATTGTAGAGGCCTTAGCGGACTGCGATAAACGCCAATACTTGTAACACTTGAGCCATGCAAAATGAAATATGCACAATACCGTTGAGAGCTTGCTCTCATAAGGCATTTTGCATATTTCATTTTATAGGGCGAATGCCCGACATGAATAAGTCGCCGGCCAATATATGGAATAACAGATTACAGCGTACAATCCGGTGACTTATGAATGGCATGGCGAAACTGCTGCGCAGATTGCCTTCGGGCGATAAATAACAGCTTACAATTTTTACCAGATTGTGATATGCTTTTCCAAAATGTACGGTAAAGGGGAATGATATAATGGAGAGCAATACGATGGTAAGGCCGGAGACGGAACGGGTCATCTCCGGGTTAATGTTAGAGCTTGGCATACCGGCGCACCTGAAAGGTTATCAATATCTGCGCATGGCAATCAGTATGTGCGTGGAAGATATGGAGCTGATTGGGAGCGTAACGAAACTGCTGTACCCGGATTTGGCGAGACAGTATCTGACGACAGACCAGAAAATAGAGCGGGCGATTCGGAATGCAATCGAAGTTTCCTGGGAACGGGGTAACGGAGAATTGTTCCAGAAGCTGTTCGGTTACAGTAACAGCACCGAGCATAACAGACCTACGAACAGCGAATACATCGCTTCGGTAGCGGATTATGTGCGGCTGGAACAGGGATTTGTCTGAATATTCAAGGAAGGGATTTTGATGCCCTTCCTTTTTTTATGCGGATATGCTATACTGTTGACATAAAATTAGAAAACAGAGTAAAATTGCGGTAGGTATGGCCGCATCGGTAAGGAAGAGCGGAGAATGGGAAATGAGCTTATTGAGTATTATCGTTCCTTGTTATAATGAAGAGGAAAACATTGCAGATTTTTATCAGGAAGTATTGAAAAACAGTTCCTTTTTTGAAGAAAAACAGCTGGAGCTGGAATTTCTATATATTGATGACGGCTCAAAAGACGGAACCGCGGCGGAAGTCAAGAAACTGCGGGCGGAAGATGAGCGGGTGCATCTTTTGTCCTTTTCCAGAAATTTTGGAAAAGAAGCGGCAATCTATGCCGGACTGCAGAAGGCAAAAGGGGATTACGCCGTTTTGATGGATGCGGATTTGCAGGACCCGCCGGCGCTTTTGCCGGAGATGTATTCTTACATTGAACAGGGATATGATTCCGTGGCAACCAGGCGGGTCACGAGAAAAGGGGAGCCGGTCATCCGCTCCTTTTTCGCAAGGCTTTTTTACCGTCTGATGAACAGGATTTCAAGAACCGAGATTGTGGACGGGGCGCGGGATTACCGTCTGATGACGAGACAGGTAGTGGACGCGATTCTGGCAATGACAGAATATAACCGATTTACAAAAGGCATCTTTGGATGGGTAGGTTTTGAGACAAAATGGCTTGAATATGAAAATGTGGAGCGGAAAAAGGGAGAAACAAAATGGTCGTTCTGGAAGTTATTCCTATATTCTATCGACGGCATTACCGCTTTTTCCACGGCCCCGCTGGCCGTGGCGTCGATAATGGGCGTTCTTTTCTGCTTTGTGGCATTTCTGCTGATTGTTGTGACCATCGTGCGCAAGCTGCTGTTTGGCGACCCGACTTCCGGCTGGCCGTCACTGGTCTGCATTATTTCGCTTATCAGCGGCGTGCAGCTGTTTTGTCTCGGCATTGTGGGGCAATACTTATCTAAAACCTATATGGAAGTAAAAAGAAGACCAATTTACCTGATAAAAGAGGATATCTGATGAACGAAATGGTCAGCATTATCGTGCCGGTTTACCGCGCCGCGCCCTATATTGCGGAGACGATAGAAATGGTGCTGCGGCAGACGTACCGGGAGTGGGAACTGCTTTTGATAGATGACTGCTCACCCGATAACAGTGCGGAAATCATTCAAAATATGATAGAACGATTATCCGCACAGACGGCAGATGCCCGGCAGATACCGCGGGAATGTCCGGACAGGGCACGGCGCATCCGCCTGATTCGGAAAGAAAGAAACGAAGGAGCGGCCAGAGCGCGCAATACCGGGCTGGAACTGGCAAAAGGAAGATATATTGCTTTTCTGGATGCGGACGATATCTGGCTTCCGGAGAAGCTCGAAAAAGAGCTCGCTTTTCTGCGGGAAAAACAGGCGGCTTTTGTTTTTACCGCGTATGAATTTGGCGATGAGAACGCGGAAGGAACCGGAAAAATCGTGAAGGCGCCGGAAAAGCTGACGTACCGGAAAGCCTTGTCCAGGACGGTGATTTTTACATCGACGGTTCTTTTTGACACGGAAAAAATGGAAAAGGAACTGATACGGATGCCTGTGGTGGAAAGCGAAGATACGGCGACGTGGTGGAAGATTCTGCGAAGCGGCCATACGGCGTATGGTCTGGACGAACCGCTTGTTATCTACAGAAGGCCGGCAAAGAGCCTGTCTTCCAATAAATTTGTGGCGATAAGGCGGATATGGAACCTGTACCGCAGAGAAGAGAAATTGACTATTCCGGTCAGCGCCTGCTGCTTCTGTATGTGGGCACTTCGTGCCACGATAAGGCGTTTATAGTACAATAGAGGTGTAAGTTAGGGTGAAACGAACAGAATCTTTAAAAAGGCTTATTATATCGGAGTTTCCACTTATCGGTCTGGTGGTGCAGATGGGCGTATATGCTTATTACTGGATGAGCGCATATTATCCGTTTCTGCATTTGCACAGGGATTTAAGATATTATTTCAAGGGCCATGTGCTGATGCTGCTTGTTTATCTGGTTTTGCTGTATTTTTTCACGAGCACGTATGGTGGACTGAAAATCGGATATCTGAAACCGGTAGACGTCTATTTTTCACAGTTCTTTTCTCTGCTGGGGGTCAATGTTATTTCTTATGTTCAGATTTCCCTGATGGCGAACTGGCTGGTAGACGTTGTGCCGATTGTCAAAACGATGCTGATACAGCTCGTGCTGGCCGCGGTATGGGTGTATGTCGGAAACATACTTTACCGGAAGGTTTTTCCGCCGCGGGAAATTCTGCTCATACACGGAGAACGTTCCATCAACGAAATTGTTGCGAAATTTGATTCCAGAAAGGACAAGTACAGAATCAACAGATGTATGAATATTTCTCAGGGTATGGAGAAGATTCAGGAAGAAATTCTGGCGGGATATGGCGCGGTTGTGCTGTGGGATATTCCGGTGTCGGAAAGAAATGATTTGCTGAAATTCTGTTACAGTAAGTCGGTCCGGGTCTATATGATGCCGAAAATCTCCGACGTGCTGATTCAGGGCTCCGACCAGCTCCATTTATTCGATGCGCCGATTATGCTCGTCAGGGAATACGCGCTGAAAACGGAGCAGAGAATTATTAAGCGTTCCATTGACCTGGTCTGTGCGGTTCTTCTTTTGATTATCGCTTCGCCGTTTATGCTGGTAACGGCGGCTGCAATTAAACTTTATGACAGGGGCCCTGTTCTTTACAAACAGATTCGGTGTACGCAGGATGCCAGAAAATTTTATATTCTGAAATTCCGCAGTATGAGAGTGGATGCGGAAAAGGACGGCGTTGCCAGGCTTGCGGCCAAAAATGACGACCGCATTACGCCTGTCGGTAAATTTATCCGGGCGGTCCGCATCGACGAACTGCCGCAGCTTTTCAATATTTTAAAAGGAGATATGTCTTTCATCGGGCCGCGTCCGGAAAGGCCGGAAATCATCGCGCAGTATGTGGAAGAAATGCCGGAGTTTGTTTTTCGTATGAAAGTAAAAGCGGGACTTGCGGGCTATGCCCAGGTTTATGGGAAGTATAATACGACGCCCTATGATAAGTTAAAACTGGATTTGACTTATATAGAAAATTATTCGGTGTGGCTGGATTTGAAGCTGATGCTGCTGACTCTAAAAATTTTATTTAAACCGGAAAGCACGGAAGGCGTGGAGAGCGGACAGACGACGGCGAAAAAGCAGTAAGAGTGAATGAACAGGTGTGAAAAGGGCGGCGAAGTGAGCAGACGACTGAAAGCGAAAGGACAATGAGAGCGGACAGGAAAACAGCGGACGGGAAGGTATGAGAATGAAGTACGGAAACGAAGGCATGGACTGCAAAAAATATTTTCTTCTTTTTCTGGGAAAAGCCTGGCTCGCGGCGCTTGCGGCGGTCGTGGGAGGAGTTCTCGGCGGCGGCATATACCTGTTTACCCATGTGGCGCTGAACAGTAACCGGGAATATCAGGCCGAATCCAAAATTTATCTGACCTTTGCGCCGGATGAGAGCGGGGAAATCTACCAGGCTTATAACGGTTATACATGGAATGATTTAATGTCAACGGAGCCGATTCTGAATACGACGATGGCTTATCTGCCGGATGGGTATACGGAAGAAGAAGTGACTGCGGCTACCCGCGCGGAAATTCTTTCCGATTTACGCTTGCTGACAATTACGGTTACCACTTCTGACCCGGATAAAACGGCGGAAATTCTGAAGGCCACGGACATGTCTCTGCTGGAGCTTGGAAAACGGGCGAAGGAGTTTAACGGGATAGAAATTTACAAGGAAACGGAGCCGGAACTGGTGACGGTGACGCCCAGAATGTTACAGGCGGTTTTAGTTGGTCTGGCGCTTGCGCTGGTGTTTATGCTGCTTGCGATGGCGCTTTGTTATGTGCTGGATGATAAAATATATGTGCCGGGCGATTTTAAATGTGTGACGGAGCTTCCGTTTGTGGGATTCTGTTTCGGGGAGGAATCCGGTGAAGCGGTGAAGTCCGTCAAAGGTGACAAAAAGAAAAAGCGGAGCGAAGAATCAAAAAAGCCGGTCAAAGACGACAGGGAGCAAAAACTTCTCGAAAATCTTCGGAAAGATATGGAAGAGAACAAGGCGTATCTGGCGGAGAAAACCGGAACGCTCACGATACTTGAGCTGGAAAGGTACCAGACGTTTACGGAAGGGACCTATGATGAACTGCGGAAGGCGGAGGGAATCCTGTTATCCGTTCCTTATAAGAAAATGGACAGAACGACGCTTGGCTACCGGATTGAGCAGCTGGCGTTACAGGAGTGCAGACTGACGGGTATTCTGATACGGGATGCCGATATGAGGTTACTAAAATGGTATTACAATCACCTGTAAAGGTTCAGGTTCTGGTGTCCGCCGTAAAACAGGATGTCAGGGCGCTGGCGGAGAAAATGCGGATAGAGTCGGATGCCGTTATCGTCAATCAGTGCGACGGATATAATTATCAGGAATGGCATACGTCTTTTGGAAAAATCAGGAGTTTTGACATGGCGGAGCGGGGAGTGGGACTGAGCCGGAATACGGCGCTGCTTCACGCGGACGCGGATATCTGCCTGTTTTCAGATGAAGATATTGTGCTGGAAAAAGGATATCGGGATATCGTCCAGGAAGCCTTTTTACAGAAGCCCGACGCGGATATAATTCTTTTTAACGTCCGGGTCGCACCGGAGCGGCGGACTTACTGGAACGAGCAGGTAAAACAGGTTCATTGGTACAATTACGGACGCTATCCGGCTTACAGCATTTCCGGGAGGCTGGAGGCGTTTCGGAGGGCGAATGTACATTTTTCCCTGTTATTCGGCGGCGGTGCGAAATACAGCAACGGGGAGGACAGTCTGTTTTTAAAGGATTGTCTGCATGCCGGGATGAAAATTTATGCCGTGCCCGCCTGCATCGGGGAAGAGGTGCCAAGAGAGTCCGGGGGCTCCACCTGGTTTTTTGGATTCACGGAGAAATTTTTTAAAGACCGGGGCGTGCTTTATCATTATCTGTATGGGAAACTGGCCGGGGTTTTTGCGCTTCGGTTTCTGTTAAAAAATAAAAGCGGTATGTGCGCTGAAATACCGATTCAGAAAGCGTATCATCTGATGAAAGAGGGAATCCGTTCGCAAAAAAGGAGGAAGAAGGGGTAAGGGAATCGTCATGATTTTGTATCTTGCGGTGGCGGCGGGGACGGTGCTTCTCGCGGCAATGGTCGAAAATCATCCGGCTTTACAGCCATACCGGGTGACGAGGCAGCAGATGTGCAACAGGGTCTGTCTGTTGTCGGTTTTCTTCATACTTTTTGCGCTTTCCGCATGCAGACAGAATGTGGGAAATGACTACGCCAAATATGTAGAGTTCATGCACCTTGTCAATTCCAATGCGTATGTGCCGACGGAGCCGGGATTCAATCTGCTTGTGAAAATCGTTTACGGGCTTTCGGGCTTTGAAAATTATCTGCTTGTTTTTGCAATCTATGCGTTCGTAACGATTTTTTTGTTTCTGCTCGCAATCTATGAGCAGAGCGATGAGTTTCCGATGAGTTATTTTCTGTTCATGGCGCTCGGCTATTATTTTCAGACGTTTAACACCGTGCGGTATTATCTGGCGCTGGCGGTTGCGCTGTATTCCATGAAATTTGTGGTGCGGAAACAATGGGGCAGATTTCTTCTGTTAGCGGCGCTTGGCAGTTTTTTTCATAAGTCGCTGCTCGTCATACTGCCGCTCTACTTTTTAGCTTCCGTTACCTGGAAAAAATGGCAGCTGGCTTTAATCGGTGTTTTCTGTACGACGTTTTTGTTCTTCCAGGATTTTTATCTGAAAGTGGTCGTATTTTTGTATCCGACTTATGAAGATACGGAATATCTGACGGGCGGGACGAGTTATATTAATATTCTGCGCTGTCTGGGAGTGCTTGTTCTATCACTGTTTTATTATCGGAAAAGCATCAGAGGAAACAGGCGCATGCAGTTTTATTTTTATCTGAATCTGGGCGCGCTCGTGCTGTATGTATTTTGCTCATTTCTCCCGATTATTTCCCGTATCGGATATTATCTGACAGTAAGCCATATTCTGTTTCTTCCCGCTCTTTTACAGGAAACGGAAAATGCGAAATGGAGAAATCTGCTGCGGGCGGGCATGATTCTTGCGGCGGTTCTGTATTTTATTCTTTTCATGGGCCGGGCCTATGACGACGGGCTGCTGATTCTGCCTTATAAGAGTTTTTTCTTTCATGATATGGTGAATATTTTGTCGGATATGAACTAGCGTGAGAAGAACTTCTAAAGCTCATACTAGAGTAAATGGGTTTGTGCCGTTTGGAAAAGGTGGTATGATGGACGAAAAGAATTTCCGAAATGGTCATGCGATGGAACCGGAATTTTCCATATTGGTTGTGTGTCTGAATCCCGGTGAAAAATTGCGGACGACTCTGAAAAGCATTGAAAAACAGACATACCGGGATTATGAAGTGGTAGTCAAGGATGGCCTGTCGGCGGACGGTTCCGCCGCATATGCCAGGGCGCAGGCAGAAAAATTTCCGTCCCTGAGCGTTCTGGAACAAAAAGATAATGGCATTTATGACGCCATGAACCAGGCGGTGCGTGCGGCGAAGGGAAAATATGTTTATTTCTTAAACTGCGGGGACAGGTTTTATCATGAAAAAGTGCTGGAAGAGACTGCCGGGCTGATTGCGGCGCATCCGGCGGAGACGGGCATCTATTATGGGAATATTTACGACAGACTGACAGGACGCGAAGTGGCGTCGAATCCCAGACTGGACGCTTTCGGCTGTTATCGGAACGTACCTTGTCATCAGGCATGCTTTTATGACAGGAGGCTGCTATTGGTGCATCCTTTTGATACCGGTTACCGTGTCAGGGCGGATTACGAGCAGTTTCTCTGGTGTTTTTTTACAAAGACACAGGGACTTCGGACAACTTTCGTATACGGAGATATTCTGATTGCGGATTACGAGGGAGGGGGATTTTCGGAAACGAAACAAAACCGCAGGATTTCGGCGGCGGAGCATAAGGAAATCGTCGGGAAATATATGTCTGTGGGACAGATATGGAAATACAGGGTGATTTTATGGGCGACACTTTCGCCCGTCCGGACGTGGCTTGCGAAGAATCCGGTGACGTCCGGGCTGTACAATGGACTGAAGAAAAAAATTTACGGGAAGGGATAAGGTATTGAGGGATGAAGGTGCTTTGGGTATGCAATATTATGCTTCCGGCAGTCGCAAAACAGTTAGGTCTTCCATATAGCAGCAGAGAGGGGTGGCTGACTGCGACGCTGGACCGGGTTTTACAGGAACAGCATCGTCATCGGATAACATTGGGGATTGCATTTCCGGTGACAGAAGAAATGGGCAATATGAACAGGGAACTGGTGCTTGCGGGAGACGAGACCTGTGCCTGTTATGGTTTTGTGGAAAATTTGAATACGCCGGAACAGTATGACAGTCATATTGAAACGAGAATGAAAGAAATCATTGCGGATTTTGAGCCGGATATGGTGCATATTTTCGGCACGGAGTTTCCGCATGCGCTGGCCTGTGCGCGCGCATACCGGAATCCGTCCAAAACGCTTATCAGCTTACAGGGACTGATTTCTGCCTGTGCGGCGGCATATATGGCTGATTTGCCGGGGAAAATACAAAGAAAGACTACTTTTCGGGATTTGGTAAGAAAGGACAGTTTAAAGCAGCAGCAGAAAAAATTTTACAAGCGGGGGCTGTATGAAAAAGAAGCGCTGCGTCTGACGCAGCATGTGGCGGGGAGAACGGATTTTGACAGAGAGACGGCTGCCAAAATCAACCCGGATGCGACTTATCATTTTCTGAATGAAACGATGCGGAGCTGTTTTTATAAAGACAGGTGGAAACGCAATGCCTGTGTTCCGTACAGCATCTTTTTAAGCCAGGGCGATTATCCGTTAAAGGGCTTCCATTATCTGCTTCAGGCGCTTCCTGCGGTGTTGGAGCAATATCCGGAAGCGCATGTTTATGTGGCGGGAAATAATATTTTAAGAGGCAATACGACTCAGGACAATCTGAAACTTTCCGGTTACGGAAAATATTTGCGGAAGCTGATAAAAGATAATCATTTGAAGGAAAAAGTGACAATGCTCGGTATGCTGGACGAAGAGGGCATGAAAGAACAGTTCTTAAAGAGCCATGTATTTGTCTGTCCGTCCGCGATGGAAAATTCGCCTAATTCCCTCGGAGAGGCTATGCTGCTCGGCGTGCCCTGTGTGGCAGCGGATGTGGGCGGCATCCGCAATCTTCTGATAAGCGGCGGCGACGGCGTGTTATATCCGCCCGGAAGCGTGGAAGGACTGGCGGAGAAAATCATTGAAATCTTTACGAAAGAGGCGATTACCGAGAAATATTCCGATAACGCCAGAAGACATGCGCGGGAAACGCATGACGCGGACCAGAACTATTATAAACTGATACGGATTTATCAGGATATCATCGGGTAAAAGTGAGGGTCTGCTGAAGCAGACAAATAGCAAATAGGTGTATTTATGAAAGTAACCTTTGTATCGAATTATATCAATCACCACCAGATACCTTTTTCCAATGCGCTCTATGAGCGGCTTGGGGCGGATTACTGTTTCGTGCAGACGATGCCGATGGAAGAGGAGCGGAAGGCGATGGGATGGGGCGTCGATGTTGGGAAGCTCCCTTATGTGCGCTGCCTTTATGAGGATGAATATGGATGCCGCAAAGCGATAGCGGAAAGCGACGTGGCGCTGTTTGGCTGGAGCGGACGAGAGGATATTGCACAGGAACGGCTCCGTTCCGGGAAAATAACGTTCCGGGTCAGCGAAAGGCTTTACCGGGAAGGACAGTGGAAAGCGGTTTCTCCGCGGGGGCTTATGGCGAAATACAAAGAGCATTTAAGATATCGGAACCGGGAAGCATATCTGCTGTGCGCCGGGGCTTATACCGCATCGGATTTCCACCTGATAGGGGCTTATCCGGGCAAAATGTTCCGGTGGGGGTATTTCCCGGAAACAAGAAGATATTCGGAAGAACAGTTTGCTTCCATGAAAAAAGAGGGCCCGCTTCAGATTGTCTGGGCCGGACGGTTTATTCCGTTAAAACACCCGGAGTATGTGGTAAAACTGGCCGGATGTCTGCAAAAACGGGGGTATGATTTCCGGGTGCATATGCTCGGAAGCGGAAAGCTGGAGGCGGAAATCCGGGAACAGGTAATTCAGGACGGATTATCGGAGCGATTTGTGTTTTATGGATATCAACAGCCGGATAAGGTCAGAGATGTGATGGAACAGTGCCATATCCATCTTTTTACAAGCAATTATCTGGAAGGATGGGGCGCGGTTGTCAATGAGGGGATGAACAGCGGCTGTGTGGAAGTGGTGAATGCCCAGGTCGGCGCGGCACCTTATTTAATTCGACACGGGGAAAACGGTCTGGTTTATCCGAACGATTCCTATCCGGCAATGGAAGCGCTGGTGCTCGATTTATTTGAGCACTGGGAGGAGCGGAAGGGAATGGGATATGCCGCTTATCAGACGATTATCCGTGAATGGAATGCGGAGCATGCGGCGGAGGAATTGCTGCGCTTTGTAAAAGACCTGACGGAAGGAAAAGCGGCGCCCGCCGTGAAAGGGCCCCTGAGCCCGGCGCCGGCTATTGCACCGCGGAAAATGTACGGGGCGATGGTGCGGGGGGAGATATGACGGCCTGTTGAAATAGACAGGATATGTTGGAGTATGCCATGGAAAAATCAAAAATTAGCATCATCGTACCTGTATATAATAGTCTGAACTGCCTGGAAAGGTGTGTGGACTCCATTTGCGCCCAGACATATGAGAATCTGGAAATTATTCTGGTGGATGACGGTTCCACGGACGGCACAGGGCAGTTATGCGATAAGCTGGCAGAGCGGGACAGACGGATTTTCACATATCATAAGGAAAACGGAGGTGCGTCTTCCGCACGGAATCTGGGGATTCGGAAAGCCTCCGGCGAATATATCGGGTTTGTGGACAGTGACGATTATATTGACGCCGATGTTTATCAGAAGATGGCGGAGATTGCGCTTTCGGAGAATTATCCGGTCGTTCAGATTTCCAGAGACGAAAGGGACGAGGAAGGGAAACGGCTTCCCGATGTCTGCGTGCCGCCGGAAAGGGTAAGATTCTGTGACGCGGAGACTTTTATAGAAGAACTGCTATTGCATAAGGCGGACTGTTCCTTCTGCACGAAACTGATTCGGAAGGAATTGTTTGCAAAACACCGCTTTCCGGAAGGGGAGCTGAACGAGGATTTCAAACTGCTGGTTGAGCTGCTGGGAGAGATTCCGGGAATCGCCATTCTGCCGGAACAGGGCTACCATGTGGTATGCCGAAGCGACAGCACCACAAGAAAACGCTCCGCAGACAGTTTTTCGAGGGTATTTCTCGATATCGTGGAGAATGCCGACAGCATGCAGAAACTTGTGGACGAATCTTATCCAAAGATGCATGACATTGCGGTTCGGTTTAATCTTTATCAGCGTCTGGATTATATGCTTCATGTTCCGCTTTCACAGATGAATGGGAAAAATGCCTTTTATCGTAATGTAAAAAGATACCTCAGAAAGCATATCAAAGATACGCTCCGAAATCCGTATCTGACGAAAAAAAATAAGGGGTATCTGCTTTTGCTGACGGCTGCTCCAAAGTGCGTGCGCCGGGTTCACGGATGGAAGATGAGCCTGAGGAAGTAAAATGTGTATGGGTATCAATTATAAAAAGAACAGAATCTATTCGTTTCTCTTTCTGCTTGTCTGGTGTTTGCAGATGCTGACGGCAGTTTATTTTTGCTGTCAGAAACAAGGTTTTCACGAGGATGAGTTTTATACTTACTATTCCACTGCGCGGACGAACGGTTTATTTGTAGAAGACGGCGCGTGGATGGAGCGGGAAGATTATTTTAACGAGTTTGTCGTGCTGAAAGGACAGAGATTTCAATATGGGCTGGTCAGGCTGGTGCAGTCCTGGGATGTGCATCCGCCCGTATATTATTGGATTTTTCACACAGTCTGCTCTTTTTTTCCCGGACGCTTTTCCAAATGGTTCGGTCTTGGCATCAATCTGGCGGCTTTCGGGCTCAGCCTGTTTCTGCTTCGTATTCTTGCGATGAAGATAACGGGGCGAAACGAAAAATTATCTCTGCTTGTCTGTTTATTCTATGGATTTACTCCGGCGGTCATGAGCAGCGTCGTGTTCATACGGATGTATGCGCTGCTTGTGGTATTCGTATACTTGTGCGCGATACTGCATATCGGGGTGGTTCAAAGCCGTGCGGACAGACTGCCCTTCTTTAAATTTTTACTGCCGCTTATGATAATTACCTATCTCGGTTTCCTGACCCAGTATTATTATTTTATTTTCCTGTTTTTTATGGGCTTTGCGTTCTGCCTGTATTTGTTATGGAGGGACAGAAATCTGTGGAACTGCATCCGCTATGGCGGCAGTCAGGCAGTAGTCTTTGTACTGGCCTATCTGACCTATCCTTCCTGGCCCGGGCAGATGTTCCGGGGACAGCGGGGCGCGCAGGCGACGAGCAATTTCTTCGATGTTTCCAACACGCTGACACGGATTTCTTTTTTCTGGGAACTGATGAACGAGTATGTATTTGGAAAAATGTTATTGCCGCTATTGATTATATTGTTCATTATGGCCGTATATCTGGTCTGGCGGAGAAACGCGGGCGCCGGAGCGGGGAAAATGCAGAGCAGTGAAGAGCAGAGCCGGGAAAAGCAGGACAGTGAGGGTCAGAACTGGAAAAAGCAGAGCAGTGAAGAGCAGAACTGGAAAAAGCAGAACAGTGAAGAGCAAAATCGGGAAAAGCAGAGTTGGCGAGGAAATGACAGGGTGGTCTGGATATTGCTTTTTTGCGCTGTGTCCGGTTATTTTCTGGCAGTGTCTAAAACCGCGCTGCTGCTCGGCGATACTTCGGTCCGCTATCAGATGCCGGTTTACGGGATGGCTGTTCTGCTGTTATTTGGGATGATATGGAAAATTGCAGAACGATTTGGAAAAAAAGGAATTGTGGCAGCGTCTGCGCTGGTTTTGCTGTGCATGCTGTCCAATCTGTCCGCCCTGTTTTCCGGGCGCGTTGTTTTTCTGTACCCGGAAGCGGAAGAGAGGCTTTGTTTTGCGGAGGAACAGGCCGCGAGGAATACGCCGGTTATCTGCCTTTATGATGCGGGGCAGAGCTGGTGCGTATGGGACTGCGCGGATGAATTTTTTGAATATGAAAGAATCTATTTTGCGAGCCAGAACGATACCGTGCCGATTGCGGATGCAGTCGTCGCGGAAAGCGAAGCGCTCGTCGTCTATTTAAGCGGTACTGCGGAAAAACAAGAGCAGTTACAGCGTATTCTGGACAGCAATCCGAGGCTTACGGAATATGAACTGAAATATCAGGAAAAGTACTGCGACGTCTATTATTTTCACGGATGATTCTGAATCTGGCACTGTGAAAGTATTGTTTTGCATTTCTCTGATTATCCCGGAATCAGAAGCACAATTTCAGCCGGAATTACCAACAGTAGCCATATCTTCCATATAGTTGCTTCGGAATAGCGGTGCTGTGAGGATATACTATTTGTATATCATGACAACTGGAAGGTATGATTTCATGGATTGGCTGAGCGTTGGCGAGAATATCAGAAAGAAGAGGCTGGCAAAGTCGTGGAAACAGGCGACTCTGGCAGAGATGGTCGATTTGTCCAATTCTTATATGGGAATGATTGAGCGTGGGGAGAAGGTTCCCAGGCTGGAAACCTTTGTGCATATTACGAATGCGCTGGATACGACTTCCGATGAGATACTGGAGGGCGTGCTGAATAAAGGTTATGAAATACGAATGTCCGAGTATATCAGAAAAATCGAAGAACTGCCAAGAGAAGAACGCAGCCAGATTTATGATGTGCTGGATGTTATGCTGAAATACGGACACAGAAGGAAATAGGCGGTATGAATCCTGAAACTGAATGTCTGCCGGAGCGGACAGATGGGTGTGGGTATGTACAAAATAGCAATCTGTGAAGACGATAAAGATTATATTGAGTATATGAAGCAGATAATTCTGAAAACAGACATCGTAGAGGAAGATATGCTTTTGTTCTATGATTTTTACTCCGGTGAGCAGTTCTGTCAGTATTCGGACTTCGATTTCGATTTGGTAATACTGGATATGCAGATGGGGGATATGGACGGTTACGAAACGGCGATGAAAATGCGTAAGATGGGCCATAATTTCCTGCTCGTATTCTGCTCCGGCGTCGTACAGCCGTTTTCTTTGTCATACAAGGCAAATCCGTTCCGTTATCTGTTAAAGGAATTTTCTGAAGATGAGATGATTAGCGAGATGGCGGAAGTGATTCATGAGATGAAGGCAAAGAAACAGAATCCTTTTATCATCTGTCAGGCTAAATCCAAAGAAAAAATCAGAGTCTTTCCTGAGTCGGTCGCCTATATATCTAAGTATAAAGAGTACAGTATTATACATCCTGCCGGTAAACTCGCGGAGTCCTATCTGGGAGAGACTCTGCGCTCCTCTCTGAAATTGAATGAAATACATAAAATATTTGACGAAAGCTGTGGGTTTGTCCGGGCGCATAACAGTTATATCATTAATATGTCGTGTATCGTATCGATAGAATCTCATTATGTGAAACTGACGACAGGAGAATATCTTTCTTTTTCAAGGGCGCGGGCTGGTGAATTCAGGCAGACTTTTGCCAGATTTGCGGCGGCAAAATATTAAGCTGTATTGGGTGTATATTTGGAGGAAAGGTCTGGATGCTGAATTGGGGTCGGAAATGATATTTAGGCTGGTACAGATTTTCATATGTGTGTTGGAAGCATATCTGATAATTGATTTCTTTATGGCTTTTTTCAGGTTTAGAGAATCTGTTGACGGAAAATATACAAAGCTATGGCTGGTAACGGGAACGGCAATATGTATTCGCGCGATTAATCTTCTGAACAGCACATCGCTTAATATGGCGGCAACTTTTATCATATACTTTTCTATTATTATCTTCTTCTTTCAGGGAAAATTATTCAGTAAATTTCTTTATTATATTACGGCGGTCATTATTATGCTCGGCAGTGAATTTCTGGGAGTCATTTTATTGTCTCTGCAGACGGATTTTGCGCCAAATCATGTAGAATCCAATCAGGCGGTCATCAGTATTTCGATGCTGAGCCTGAAACTGCTGACGTTTATTTTATATCGTATTATTAAAAGAAATGCGGACAATTCTGATAATCATAAAATAAATTTTCAGATTACCTTATGGTATTCTATTATGCCGGTTTCTCTCATTGGAATTATGATTGCGGTAACAAGACTGAATATTGATTTTACATCGATGGGCTTTGCGCAGATTTTATTGCTGGTAAGCTGTATTCTTGCTCTGATTGGGAGTGTTGCTATTTTCTATGTTTTTGACAGGTATTCGCAGTCTGTCTGGAAGCTGCGGCAGCAGGAAGTCATGATTACAAAACTGGAAATGGAAGAAAAGCATTATGGACAGGTTGAGCGGGTGAACAGAGAGCATGCGGCTTTTCTCCACGATATCCGCCATTATATGAAGGTAATCGGTGAAATGGCGGCGGATAATGACGATAAGGCAATTATACGAATATTGTCCGAACTGCAGATAAAAGTTTCCAGCACGGAAATGGAGATGTTATGCTCCAATCATTTATTGAACGTTATTTTGAATGAAAAGAAAAAGGATGCGGAAAGGAAAGGCATCGGGATGAAAGTTGTTGTTGAACCGGGATTTTCTATCAACCGGGTAACTGATACGGATATCATCGTGATTATCAGCAATTTGCTGGACAATGCGCTGGAGGCGGCTGAAAAATGCTCCAACGGGTATATAAAAGCATATTTGTTTACCCGGAACAGCCACTTTTCCGTGATAAAAATTGTCAATAATTATGCCGGCCGGATAGATGTCAGGGAAGGCAGACTGCTGACCGGCAAGGCGGACAGAATGCGGCATGGATACGGGATTCAGAATGTAGGCAGTATAGCAGAAAAGTATGGCGGATATCTGCACTATTTTTACGCGGAAGGAGAGTTTACGGCCGTAGTGATATTGCCGGAAGTGATGTCCTGGGATGAAGGGGAAAGTGCGGGAGACTGATTTCAGGTGAACTAGGACAGCAGATTTGAAGGGCAATCGACCATAGAAAAAATGATATATGCAAATTTTACCGAAAAAATGTCTAAATTTGCGAATCCTAACAAATATAGAAAAAAATCGTGTATGATAATGCTATCTAAAATTTTAAGATTGGAGGAATCATCGTGAAAAAGAAAAACTTATTTGGGGTAGTGAACTGCCTGGCATTATTATTCACCGTTTTAACATCTCAGCTTTTGTGCGCGTGGTATTTCCATCAGCCGGAACTTCCCGCTGAAGCGGACAAGTACAGAAAATTTAAATAAACGCCATGTTTGAGCGGACAGTGCAGAAACTGGTGGACGGCCAGATAGAGAAAGGCGCTTTAAAGGAAGAGGACAGGAACATTTACAAGTATGGCTATCAGGTAATGATTGAGTTTTTTATCAATGTTATCGTGTCCATAGCGATTGCGGTTCTGTTTCAGGCCTATGAGATTGTCATCGTTTTCACAATCGCTTATTTACTGATACGGGGCTATGCGGGCGGGTATCATGCCAGGACAAGTCTCGGATGTTTTTGTTTATCCGCATGTATACTTATAAGCGTCATCGTAATCGTGCAATTTATAGATGCGGTAAATCCTGCCAGGTGGCTGCTTCTGGTACCGGAGGTAATTGTAACGCCGTTTATTTTGTGGCTGGCTCCGGTGCCTGTTGCGAACAGACCTGTTTCGGATAATGAACGGGTTCATTTTCGGAAAAAGGTCTGGCAGATATATTGCATCGAACTGACAACAGCGCTGATTATGCTCTATTTTGGATTGACTACATATGCGATGTCGGTTCTGGCGGTACATACTGTACTCTTTGTCATAATAATGCTGCAAATAGTAAAAAATCAAAAAGCTGCGCGGACTGCAAAATAGCGGTTCGCGCAGTTTTTTGTGCGGACAGTGAGCGAACGGGAAGAATCAGGCATGGGACAGGGTCGGAAACATCATCCTGTCCATTTCAAAACGCTCGAACCCGCTTCCCTTTAAAAACAGGGTGCAGTCATCTTCCTTCCGTAATGCCAGGGTAAGCGCGCCATGATTTTGCGGTGTAAATCCAAGAATGACCTGGCGGATGTTTCCGCCCCAATCGTTTACAATCTGCATGATATCGACGGGATGGGGAGCAAAAATATTGTGAAGGAGCAGACGGTCATTTTCTGTTTCCGCAATGACATAGGCGTCCAGTTCTTTATGGTAAAAGACATTTTCCCGCATGTATTTGGTAACATAGAACATAATCAGGCCGCTGTTATCTGTCATTTCAAAAGCGCTTTGTGGAACGCTCCGGCGGACTGCCTGTTCCAGAAGCGTCCATGCGGTTTTATCGCGCATCGGAATCTGCTCGATGACAGGTTCCTTTCCGAAGGAGCGTTCTTTGTCAGAAATTGGGATGGAGGAAGTTTCTGCAATAATCTTTCCTGAATATTGATATTCGTCCGCTTTCCGAAAGCCGAATTTCGGATAAAAATCCAGCACGCTGTCGTTGGCGAACAGATAAACGCCGTCCGTCCGCATCCTGTAATCTTTTTCGATTTCCGCCATAATCTGCCTGATAAATCCGCGGTTCCGGTATGCTTTATCGGTCATAACCGTTCCGAGCTGAATATAAAACTTTCGCTGTCCGTGCCGGATAAAATTCATGTGGCTGACAGATACATTGGCAGCAACCTTTCCGTTCAGGACGATAGAATAGGGACGATAACCATCGCTCCAGAAACCGTTCTGATACCAGTCTTCAAAATCGATGTCAAAAGTCTGCCGGGCCAGTTCATTGAAACTCTGCCGCAATTCCTTGTTGTCTCTGTAATTTTTGATTATCATTTTAGTTATGCCTTTCTTTTTGGAAGGATTCCTTTTTTGGCACAAAGCAGTTCCGAATCCGATACATAAATTATCCCTGCCTATTACGGTCATAGTATAGCGTGTATTCGTGTAAAAATAAAGCAATTTATCGAGAAAAAAAGCATCAAAATACATGAATATTTTGAAAAAATAACATAAAGCGACACGAATAAAAAACCTTCCTTTTTGTAATATTGCCAACGGAAATGACCTATGCTATACTAAAACCTGATATTGACAACGAAAACTGGAGGACGAACGATGTTGACAAATAAAACAATTTTAATAACCGGCGGGACAGGCTCTTTTGGAAAAAGTTTTACCAAATATGTGCTGACCCATTATGCACCGAAAAAAATAATCATCTATTCCCGCGATGAGTTCAAACAATGGGCGATGGCGGACGAGTTTAAAGAATATGCAGAAAAGCTGCGGTTTTTTATCGGGGATGTGCGCGACCTGGCAAGGCTGAAAAGGGCCTGTGAGGGCGTTGATTACATCATTCATGCGGCGGCGCTTAAACAGGTTCCGTCCTGTGAGTATAATCCGAACGAAGCGATTAAGACAAATATCCACGGCGCGATGAATGTAATTGATGCGGCGCTGGACTGCGGCGTTCACAAAGTGGTTGCCCTGTCAACGGACAAGGCGGTCAATCCGGTGAATTTGTATGGCGGCACAAAATTAGTATCGGATAAACTTTTTGTGGCGGCCAATGCCTATGCGGGAAACAAGGACGTCTGCTTTTCCATCGTCCGTTATGGAAACGTGGCGGGGAGCAGAGGCTCCATCATTCCGATTTTTGAGAAAATTATCAGAGAGGGCGGGACGGAACTGCCGATTACCGATACGAGGATGACCCGTTTCTGGATTAGCCTTACGCAAGGAATTGAGCTTGTTATCAAAGCGCTGGCGGAGGCGAAAGGCGGGGAGACTTTTATCAGCAAAATCCCTTCTTTCAAGGTGACGGATTTGGCGGAAGCCATGCTGCCGGGCGCCAAGCTGAAAGAAATCGGCATTCGTCCAGGCGAAAAACTGCATGAAATCATGGTGACGACGGAAGACTCCGCTACGACCTACGAATACGATAAGCATTTCATCGTTTATCCGCAGATGACCTGGAATAACAGACAGCAGCCGGATTTGAGCGGTAAAAAGGTAACGGACGGTTTTTCGTACAGTTCGGACAATAACACGGAGTGGCTTTCCGTGGAGGATATCCGGGAAAGGCTGAAAGAAATATAAATCATTTCCGCGGGGAAGAAGGACATACAGAAATGTATGTCCTTCCGCGATAAATCCCGTTTGTGCCTGACGGTACAGACTTGTGGGCGGGAGAGAGAACATGGCGATAGAGACGGAGAGACCGGGAAAACAATGGCGGTAGGAAAACAGGGACGAGGAGACGGAAAAAAGGAATTAGAATAGACGGGAAAGGAAATGGAAAGCACAAAAATGGAGAAACCAGAAAAAACAACAGCGGCGGAAAGAACAGTGATGGAGAAACCGGCAATCGAAGGGGGAACCCCTGTCAGGAAAGAGAAAATAAATTATGGGCACCAGTATATAGATGAGGCGGATATTCAGGCGGTGGTGGATGTACTGAGGAGCGATTATCTGACCTGCGGCCCGAAGATTGCAGAGCTGGAAAAGAAGCTGTGCCGGATTACGGGCGCGAAATATGCGGTAGTCTGCAGTAACGGTACGGCGGGGCTTCACATCGCCTGTCTGGCGGCGGGAGTCGGCGCGGGTGACGAAGTCATTACGACGCCGATTACTTTTGCGGCCTCCGCGAACTGCGCTCTTTATTGCGGGGCGAAGCCTGTTTTTGCGGACATCAATCCGGAAACTTACAACATAGACCCGGCCTCGGTAGAAAAATGTGTGACGGATAAAACAAAAGCGGTAGTTGCGGTGGATTACACCGGGCAGTCGGTGGAGTTAGAACCGCTGTTAAAGCTCTGCCGTGAAAAAAATCTGATTTTGATAGAGGACGGCGCGCATGTTATCGGAACGACCTATCAGGGCAGAAAAAACGGCTCCATCGCGGACATGACCATGTTCAGCTTTCATCCGGTCAAGACCGTTACGGCGGGAGAAGGCGGAGCTGTTTTGACAAACAGCGAAGAATACTATCAGAAGCTGCTATTGTACCGTGCTCACGGTATTACGAGGGACGAGCGGTTTCTGGAACATGAATCTGACGGCGCGTGGTATTACGAGCAGCTTGTGCTCGGTTATAATTACCGGATGACGGACATGCAGGCCGCGCTGTTAATCAGCCAGCTGGATAAGCTGGAATTGTTCAGCAGACGGAGAAAAGAGATAGTTGCCCGCTATAACGAAGCCTTTTCAGAGATTCCAGGCATCATCGTACAGAAAGAAATCCCGGATTCCGATACCACGAGGCATCTTTATATTCTGCGGATAAAGCCGGAGGAATTTTCCATAGGCAGAAAGCGGTTTTTTGATGCGCTGGCGGCGGAGAACGTATGCTGTAACGTACATTATATACCGACTTATTATTTTCCGTATTATGAAAAACTGGGATATCGGAAAGGTATCTGCCCGAATGCGGAAAAACTGTACGAGGAAATCATCACGCTCCCGCTTTATTATGCGATGACGGACGAGGACGTGGAGAGCGTCATCAGGGCGGTTAGAAAACTTGTGGAATATTATCACTTGTAAAAGGTAAAATGTCTGTCAAAGGGACGGGCGCAGTGTGAAAAATTGATTTTAGCGGCTGAAAGAAAGGCATGGCTATTATGATGCTAAAGTTATCAATTATTGTTCCGGTTTATAATATGGCGGCGGAAGGAAAGCTGGAATATTGTCTGGAATCGCTGGTGCATCAGACGATTGCGGATTATGAAATCATTGCGGTGGACGACTGTTCCACGGACAATTCGATGGAAATTCTGTCCGCCTATGAGAAACGATATCCGGGCAAATTTCATGCGGTACATTCCCCGGCCAACCGGAAACAGGGCGGTGCGAAAAATATCGGCATGGGCCTGGCGAGGGGCGAATGGATTGGATTTATCGACAGCGACGACTGGGTGACGCCGGATTTTTACGAAAAGCTGATTCGCAAAGGAGAAGAAAGCGGAGCGGATATGGTGGGCTGTGATTACCATCTGACAAATGAGCACAGTATGAAAATCGGCCAGGTCGTTCATAACAATAAAAAAGAGCAGACAGGCGTTCTGAACGAAGAAAAGTATCGGTCTCTATTAGTGGACAGCGGAAGTCTCGTCGTCAAGGTCTATCGGCGGGAAATCGTAATCGACCATCCGGGCCGTTTCCCGGAAGGCATATTTTATGAGGATAATGCCCTTGCAAATTCCTGGATGCTGCGGGCAAAGCATTTTGAATATATCGAGGAACCGTTATATTATTATTATCAGCACGATACATCTACGGTGCATACGATTACGCAGAAACGCTGTGAGGACCGGATGGAAGCCGGGCGGCTGATGTTAGAGGAAGCCAGAAAGTATGATTATCTGGATAAGTACCGGGCGGAAATCGAGTTCAGTTTTACGGTTCTTTTTTATATCAATACGCTTTTTACCTATATGCAGGGCGTAAGGCCGGTAAAATACGGATTTGTAAAAAAACTGGGGGACGAGATGAAACGGTGTTTCCCGAATTTTCAGGACAACCCGTATTACAGGGAGCGGGTGCATGCGGAAGAAAAGAAACTGGCCGCCATGCAGATGCGCTCCACGGCATGGTTTATCCTGTATTATAAATTGTTGTGGGGCTACCGCAATTTCAGGAAAAAAACATCGGAACGGGAGAGTATATGAAAATAACGGCCAAAACAAAAATTTTATATCTTATCGGCATATGCTGTATCATTTTTTTGCTGTGGCTTGGCAATGAAGGCGATAATCCGCTCGCCTATCTGGGCTCGGAAATGCAGTATTCGTTCGGTCTGCTGGATTCAAATAACGCCCTTGTGATAAAAGAGTCTGTTGCCCGGACGGGCATTGCGGCCAGTACCCCGCAGCTTGTGGTAAACCGCGGGACCTACACGATTGGGCTCGACTATTCCACGGATATGACGGGGAATGTGGTGGAGCTGTGGGAACAGGGAAGCAAGGTTGCCGGATGGCCGTTAGACCCGGCACAGACCAGATTTTCACAGGAATTTACGCTGGCCAAAGACGCGAAACAATTATCGCTCAGACTGTATTATGCCGGGGAAGGCTCTTTTACCATTCAGAGAATTGAACTGGCTCCGAGAACGCTTTTTTATACCGATACTTATTTCATGATATTGCTGTTCATACTGCTGAATATAGCCGGGTATTGTCTTTATCAGAGACATTTGAAAACGCCGGTAGCGCAGGAAAAGTTAATCGACGGATGTATCATTGCGGGGGTCGTACTGCTTGCGATGTCGCCGATGTTTTCGACTTATCTGTATAATGGCGATGATTTGTGCTATCACCTGGCGCGGATAGAGGGCATCAAAGACTGTATACTGGACGGACAGATACCGGCAGTTATTATGCCGGATGCCATGAAGGGAAACGGTTATCTGAATGCGATGTATCCGTATCTGTTTTTGTACATCGGCGCTATTTTGAGAATCTTCCGTGTCTCCCTGGGCCTGTCTTATAAGATGGTGGTTTTTTGCGCGAATCTGGGTGCGGCGCTGTGCGCTTACTATGCCTTTAAATCCGTTTCCAAATCCCGCCGGACCGTCATTTTGGGAGTGGTTTTGTATACGCTGATGCCTTACCGTTTCACGAATATTTTTTCCAGAGGTGATTTGGGAGAAACGCTGGCGCTCACATTCTGGCCGCTGGTTATCGTGGGAATGTATCATATTCTGCTGGGAGACAGAAAAAAATGGTATTTTTTAGTGATTGGGTTCAGCGGCATTCTGCAGAGCCATATTTTGAGCATCATGTTTGTGATGGCGTTTTGCATTATCTCTTTCCTCGTATTTATCGGCAATGTGTGGAAAGAAAAGCGTTATGTGGAAATCGGCAAAGCGGCCGGGCTTACCGTTTTGCTGAATTTGTGGTTCCTCGTACCGTTTCTCTATTACTATTTTAAAGAACCGCTCGGTACGGAGCTCTTGCGGTGGAGCGGGTATTTTGACCAGGCAATCAATCCGTCCAACCTGGCGCAGTCCATCAGTCTGTACAATAAGCAGTATTTTTCACTGGGGCTGCCATTGCTTGGATGTATCGGTATCGGTGTGCTGCACCTTGTATGCGATAAGAAAAAAATGGAGGACGCGCTGGATGGATATCTTTGTTTTCTACTGATTCTTGGTGTGATTCTGACCTGGATGACGACAGGATATTTTCCGAGCAAAGAGATGCGCCAGAACGGGCTGCTCGATTCCATCATGACGATGCTGCAGTTTCCCTGGCGGTTCCTGGGGCCGGCATGTACTTGCTTTTTGCTTGCCGGAATTATCTGGCTTTCCCGGTCGGAGATTTTAAAGCCTTATAGAAATCTGATTTTTGCACTTTTTATTGGATTAAACCTGCTGACGGTGCAGACGATTCCGACGGATAACATTCATATGCCGTACAGCAGCGCGGAAGCGACGGCTTCCAAAGGACATGGAAGCAAAATGGCGGCCAATATCGGCATTTTTTATCCGCATGAATGGAGGCTGGAAGGCATTACGGACGACAGGCTGGTAACGAGCGTGCTCGTGTCGGATTTGAACCGCGTAAGCGTTGTCAATTACAGTAAAACAGGAACCAGAGCGAAAGCGGTCTACTCGGCCGAAGTGGAAGGAGCTTATCTGGAAATGCCGATTCTGAATTATGCGGGTTACCGCGCGTGGGATGAAAACGGCAGAAAACTGGAAATTCTGGACGGCGACGACCACCGCATCCGGGTGATGCTTTCGGGGGACGGGAAGGAGCATGAAGTTCATGTCCGATTCGGTCCGGTGCCGGGATTCCTGGCCGCCAGTGCGGTATCGTTTCTGACTGCGGCGGGAATCGGGTGGTGGTACTGGAAGAAGCGGAAGAAAGAGGCCGCTGGCAGTCTGATGACTGGAACCTGAAGAAATAAAGAGCCTTGAGATGACAATTCCAAATAAAAAAGTAAATCTTGAAAAAGATAATGCGGCAGCTTCTTAATATGAAAAGGGCTGTCGCTATTTTTTGTCCAAACACAGCACATGGAAAAGCTAAAGGACAGCTTTCCCACGTCCAGCAGACGGGGTTACCCACAATCTCAAAAGAGCAGCCAGTTACTCACATTCCCACAATGCCGACTGCTACGAAATCCCTCTCATTTCTCATATTATTTTATACGGCACTAGCAGAATATGGAAAATTCAAGTAACAGCCCCAATTACCGAAAAATGAAGATATTTTACAAGATTTTTGAAAATCTTTGATTTAAAATGTTTTTTGGCAAGGAGGAAATTTGAATGAAGAAAGAAATCAGAACCGTTGTTTATGATGAATCATTGCGGATTGAAGCCTACCGCTTTGAGGGAATTGTCCAGCCGTTTCCAAACCATTTTCATGAGCATTATGTAATTGGTTTTGTGGAGAACGGTGAACGCTATTTGTCTTGCAGGAACATAGACTACACGATTGGACAGGGAAGTGTTGTTTTGTTCAATCCGGGCGATAACCATGCCTGCGTACAGTCTGATGACGGTACATTAGATTACCGTGGCCTTAATATCAGCAAAGAAATTATGCTTGATTTGGCAGAAGAAGTGACAGGAAAACGGGAACTTCCGGGATTTTCAGAGAATGTGATTTGTGATGATGAAGTAATCTGCTATCTGCGCCCGCTGCATGAAATGGTGATGAATGGAAACAGTGACTTCGGAAAAGAAGAAAATTTGTTGTTTCTGTTGTCCAGCCTGATTCAGAATTATAGCAAGCCTTTTGAAAGCTGTATTCCAGAGTGCAGACAGGAAATCGAAAACGCCTGTATGTTTATGGAGCAGCACTTTACAGAGCGTATTTATTTAGACCAGATTTGCCGCCAGGCATCCTTAAGCAAGTCAACGCTCCTTAGAGCATTTACAAAGTCAAAGGGGATTACCCCATACCGTTATTTAGAAACAATCCGTATCAATGAAGCAAAGAAATTATTGTCAAACGGCGTATCTGTGCTTGACGCAGCAATAAGGACAGGGTTTTCTGACCAAAGCCACTTTACAAACTATTTTACCAGCTTTATCGGGCTTGCGCCGGGAGTATACCGTGAAATCTTTTTTGAAAAAAATAAGGGCGGTGAATAGAATGGTGACACAAAAGCGCACAGGGCATTTGGCGGCTCTGCTCACAATCCTTATATGGGGAACTACATTTATTTCCACAAAAATCCTGCTTACAGACTTTCAGCCCGTGGAAATCTTATTTTTCCGTTTTATTATGGGCTATCTGATTTTGCTGATAGCATATCCGCACAGTATAAAGAGGTTAAACCAGAAACAGGAAATGACCTTTGTCGCTGCGGGTTTTTGCGGAGTATGTCTGTACTATTTGCTGGAAAATGTTGCATTAACTTATACAATGACTTCCAATGTAGGCGTGATTATATCCGTAGCCCCGTTTATCACCGCAATATTGGCGCACCTGTTTATGAAGTCGGAAGAAAGATTGCGGATAAATTTTTTTATTGGCTTTATCGTTGCAATGGTAGGAATCATATTGATTAGCTTTAAGGGCTCACAGCTTAAATTGAATCCTGTTGGAGATATTTTAGCGTTTGCCGCCGCTTTTGTTTGGTCCTACTATTCTATTTTGACAAAAAGGATAGGAAGTTTCGGGCTTCCTGTTATCCTTACTACACGCAGGACATTTTTCTATGGTATTTCATTTATGGTACCTGCATTATTCCTGTTTGACTTTCAGTTAGATTTGCCTCGTTTTACGGATATGAAAAATCTGCTCAATATTTTGTATTTGGGAATCGGTGCGTCTGCTCTTTGCTTTGTAACATGGAATTATGCTGTAAAAGTATCAGGGGCAGTTAAAACAAGTATTTACATATACATGGTTCCGGTCATAACCGTTATAACGTCTATGCTGGTTCTGAAAGAAACAGTTACATTTCTTTCTATAACTGGAACAGTATTAGCTGTTGTCGGGCTGTTTCTTTCTGAATATAACAGGACAGGGAGCAAAAAGGATGAATGAGCCAGCCGTTAGATTAGAAGAACAAATTATCAGTTTGTTTCCAGCACTGGAAACCGAAGTTTATCAAGGCTGGATATTAAAACAAACTTCCAACCAGACGATTATCTGTCCGCTATATGGTTCGTCTGATAAAGACATTACAGAACGTATACAGGCGGGCGAAGAAATCAGCCACCAAAAATCTTTGGACTGTCAATTCCGCATTGTGGAGCATACCAACTATTATTTGGCGGCACGTCTTGAAGATTATGGTTATAAATTGCACCACGCTTTTGCCGTATGGTGTGGGCGTAGATGATATTTTTCAATTTGCGTATGGAAACCACATTTCAAGAATATTGGTGAACATTCCAGAGAATGAAAAGCTATTAGCCCATTACAGAGAATCAGGATTTCATAAAGCGTATCTTTACCGCTGTTATCAAAAGGAGGATTAAAAAATGGATTTACAAAATGAGAAGTGCGTCATGGTAATTGACGAAAATCTGCCGCTGGGAATTATCGCAAATACGGCGGCTATCATGGGTATTACTTTGGGAAAGAAAATGCCGGAAGTTGTTGGTGCTGATGTATACGACAGAACCGGGAATGAACATTTAGGGATTATTGAATTTCCCGTACCCATTTTGAAAGGCAATGCAGATATTATTAAAACTATCCGTGAGAAATTGTATGAGCCGGATTTTTCGGATTTAACAGTCGTTGATTTTTCAGATTTGGCACAAGGCTGCAAGACCTATGATGAATTTATAGAGAAGATGAAAGAAGTATCAGAAATTGACTTGAATTATTTTGGGATTGCGATTTGCGGAACAAAGAAGAAAGTTAATAAATTGACTGGAAGTATGGCTTTACTTCGGTAAGTGGCAAGATTTTTATGCCCGGTTATTCAATGGATAATCAAAGGAAAACAGTACATACTCATGGAGAGCCTCCTTCTACTGCTGTCAGGAGGGCCGGAAGAGTACAGCGCTAACATGTAAAAGAGTAAACTCCGCATAAATCCTTCAACACGGACGCAATCCGAAAAGCACCTCTGCCATCGACGAAAGCTCTCATACGGAGGGAGCTTTCTTTTCGTTTCGGATAAGAATTTTTCTGATGGTTCAGAAACGCAATCAGGCCATCGATAGTTTTATCCAAAGAAATGCGGGCGTCTCCGGCACAGGATATCACCTGTCTGTCAGAAAAAGTCCGAACGGCGCGCAGCTGGTTATCTGCTGTAAGAAAACTGACGGAAGGCACGCCGACGGCGCATAGCTCATACAAAGTAGTTCCACCCGCGGAAATACCCAGGTCACATTTGCACATAAGGGCGGCCATATCCTGTACATTCATATGAATGTGAACGGATGAACAGCGCGATGCAAACCGTTCTAATTCCTGAAAATGCGAGTTGAGGCGACTTGTGATAATATGGTAGTCCAGATTTTGTATAAAATCTGAGAAATCGTCATTTTGTGCAGCGGACATATTTGGCAGAGCCGACGCATTCAGAAAAGCCAATATGTCTGAGGAAGCCGATGAACCTGTGGTGTCCGGTTCAAATATCCTGTGAAGAAGCGTGCCCATTACGTTACAGGCATCGGTTCCTCCGGCGGAAAGAAAAACATCCCGGACTTCCGGTTTTACCTCATAAGAAACATTCTGAAACTGTTCCCGGAGCGGCGTATAGGCGGCTCCCGTCAAATGAAAGGCAGCTTTGCGGTAACATGAAGGTATTTTATCCGCGTTGTCTATATCATAATTTACGATAAAATCTACCGGATAATCAAAGGCCAGAAGGTCGTCCAGATAAGCGACCGGACAAAAGTTCTTAAGTTCAGCCAGGTACGTTTCCGTTACAAAATAAGAATCAATAAAAAGTTTTTTATCCGCTTCAGGAGCTTCTTTTAGAATTTTGGTCAGGGCAGGAAGCTCTTTTTCCGGCGTCCGATAATCGCTGTGGAGGCAGATGACTGGAAATTCTTCCGGGAAAGAAAAGCGTTCTTTTAAAATTGTCGTGCTTGTTTCGTCGGAAACAAGAAAGCATACCTTCATCGAAAGAGACGCACAGGCCCTTGCGATGGATAAACAGCGCATAATATGCCCGGTTGCGATTTCCTCATTTCCATCGGTTCTGAAATAAACGACTGACATGATAACATCCCTTCCTGAAAACTGTTTTGCGACTGCCAGATATCACCAGCATATGATACTTGCCGCCCCATTTTCCTCATTTTATCACGAAAGCCTCTGCTATGCAAAGCCCACCTATATATGATATAATAGTGCAAAATAAAAGCAAGCGGCTGCGAAGCAGACATTTGCTTTTATTGCACTATTATCGAGCAAACGTCCGATGAAATCGGACAGAGAGCGCGCCAGCGCGGGTTTGCGAGTCTAAATAGCGCAAAGGAAAAGCAAGCGACCGGAAACAGAGAGCGCGTTAGCGCGGGTTTGCGAGTCTAAGAAAGAAAAAGAAAACCAAGCAACCGAGCAGAGAGCGCACCAGCGCGGGTTTGCGGGTCTGAGAAAGAGGTTTTATATGAATAAATCATCCATCGCCATCATTACGGCAAGAGGCGGAAGCAAACGGATTCCGCACAAAAATATAAAAGACTTTTGCGGAAAGCCGATTATCAATTACTCCATAGAAGCGGCGCTTGAATCAGAACTTTTTACGGAAGTCATGGTTTCTACCGACGATGAGGAAATAGCCCGGATTGCCGGACAGGCGGGAGCAAAAGTGCCTTTCATGCGCAGCAGCAAGAACGCGGGAGACTACGCTTCCACTGACGATGTGCTTCTGGAAGTGCTGAACTGGTATCGGAAACAGGGAAGAGAATTTGAGACCTTTTGCTGTCTGTACCCGACGGCCCCTTTTATTACGGCGCAGAAGCTGCAAAAGGCAATGGCGATGCTGGAAAAAGCGGATTCCGTCATGCCGGTGACGGCCTTTTCCTATCCGCCGCAGAGATGCGTTGTTCTGAATGAACAGGGAGAACTGCGGATGAAATGGCCGGAACATGCGAAAACCCGTTCCCAGGACCTGGAACCTTATTACCATGACTGCGGGCAGTTCTATTGCTGCCGGACGAAGCCTTTTCTTGAGTACGGAACGACGGACCTTCCGCATATGATGCCCCTGTTTGTCAGTGGGCTGGAAGTACAGGATATTGATAATCAGGATGACTGGGAGATTGCGGAACTGAAATATCGGAAGATGAAAGGAGAGGGATAATGACCCATAAAAGCGTAATAGGAGGCGGACGGGCCGCCGATGTGGAGAAAGTCGGGCTGGATTCCCTTGCGGCCCATGAAATGAATACGGCGTTCTGGAATACGGTTGGAAGCGATTTGTTAGGCGCTACGAGCCTTCCCCGATGGGGCGCATTTCTTTCGGAAAAGAAGCTGCACTTGCTGGATGGAGCAGACGGAGTCAGAAAGAAAAGGGTACTTGAAATAGGCTGTGGAAATGGCCGCTCGTTAAAATATGCCGCAGAAAAAGGAGCTGCTGAGCTTTGGGGAATGGATATTTCATCCATGCAGCTTGAGCGGACAAAGGAATATCTGGATTCCTGTGGGGTGGAGGCAAAACTTGTCTGTTCGCCGATGGAAAACGATTGTGGAATACCAGAAGGATATTTTGACATTGTCTATTCCGTATACGCGATTGGCTGGACGACGGATTTGGACGAGACTTTTCGCCAAATTAATTCCTATCTTAGAAAAGGCGGTATTTTCATTTTCAGCTGGTCGCATCCGATTCATAAATGCGTTTCACAGGAAGAAGGAAAGTTTGTCTTTTCCAATTCTTATTTTGACGAATCGTGGTATTCGGTTCCGATGGGAGATGAAAACTTTATGCTTTCAAACCGCAAGATGTCAACCTACATCAATGCGCTGGCAAGAAACGGATTTTTGACAGAGCAGCTTATTGAGGAAAACGATGACGGGTTGTTTTTGGAGGACTGCGACAGTCCTTTTGGGAAAAAAGCAGAAATGCTGCCGGTGACTTTTGTTATCGAGGCGCGGAAGTTGTAACGACGGAGAGGGAGACAACATTAAAGATGAAAAAAGAATTTCAAATTGGGAAAAAAACCATAGGGGAAAATCATCCCGTTTTTTGCGTTGCGGAAATGTCAGGGAATCATTTGAAAGATTATGGAAGGGCCGTGGAAATTATTCATGCGGCAAAAGAAGCGGGGGCCGACGCCGTGAAATTGCAGACCTATACGGCGGACAGCCTTTCTTTAGACTGCGATAACGAATATTTTCAGATACATGGCGGTCTCTGGGACGGAATGACGGAGTACAAATTATATGAAGAGGCGTCTACGCCCTGGGAATGGCAGCCCAAACTGAAAGAACTGGCGGAAAGTCTGGGAATGGAATGCTTCTCTTCGCCTTTTGACGCGACATCCGTGGAGTTTATGAAAGACTGTAATATGCCGGCCTATAAGATTGCGTCTTATGAAATCAACGATATTCCTCTGATACGGAAAATTGCCGCGCTGCATAAGCCGGTGATTCTTGCGACAGGTATCGCACACCTGGAAGACATCGAACGGGCTCTGCGTGTCTGCCGGGAAGAGGGAAACGAGGAAGTCATGCTGTTAAAATGCGTTTCCGCTTACCCGACGCCCTACGAAGATATTAATCTTGCCATGATACTCACGCTGACGGAAACCTTTGACTGCCTGACCGGGCTCTCCGACCATTCGATGGGAAGCGCCGTAGCGGCCGGTGCCGTACCGCTCGGCATCAGGATGGTGGAAAAACACCTGACCCTGCGGCGCGCCGACGGCGGCCCGGACGGCGCCTTTTCCATGGAGCCGGAGGAGTTTGGGGAAATGGTACGGCATATCCGTATCGTTGAAAAAGCGCTCGGCTCTTCCGCTTATGCGCTGACAGAGAAACAGGAAAAGGAGCGGAGCGGTTCCAGGTCCCTGTTTGTCGTGAAAGATATCAGGGCGGGGGAAAAACTCACACCGGAAAATATTCGTTCCATCAGGCCGGGATATGGTCTGCATACGATGTATTACGAGGAAGTGCTCGGAAAGAGTGCGCTTCGGGATATTGAGCGGGGAACGCCGCTCGACTGGGGGATGTTCCGGTGAAAAGGCAGTTACGATATCGAAAAGTTTTTTGGAGAACAGGCAGGGCATTTGCTTTGCCTGTTTTATTTTTATCACCTTAAATTAATTACATCATTTTTAGAGAAATGATGTAATTAAACTTGACAATGATAAAACAACCATGTATAGTAAAATAAAATCATATTTTTCAAAATACCGAAAATTCAGATGATTTTGGAAAAAACGGGAAGGATATGTTCTTAAATGCGAATCTACGATTACCGGGGAAAATGGCAGAAACTGCTGACGCCCGATATTGTGTCATTACTTACTACGATACACGAGTATAAGGGCGAACAGAATTTGTTTATAGAGGCAAAAGCGGATTCTCTGGCACAGCTGCTTGAGGTGGCGAGAATCCAAAGTACAGAGGCGTCGAACAGAATAGAAGGAATCCAGGCGTCCGACGAAAGGCTAAAGGCGCTTGTCAAGGACAAAACGATGCCGAAGACGAGGAATGAACGCGAAATAGCGGGCTATCGGGATGTACTGAAAACGATTCATGAAAGTTATGAACACATTCCGTTGAAATCTTCGATGATTTTGCAGCTGCATCGCAATCTTTATAAATTTGAAGGCTACGATATCGGTGGAAAATATAAAACTGTGGATAATCTGATTGAAGAAGAGAAGGGTGATGGAACCGTATCTGTCAGATTCAGGCCCGTACCCGCATGGGAAACCGCGGAGTCGGTCGAAAAACTGTGCGGTGCTTTTCAGGAAGCGTCAGCGATGGAAAAAGCGGATTCCCTGCTTTTAATATTTATGTTTATTCTCGATTTTTTGTGCATTCATCCTTTCCGCGACGGCAACGGCCGGATGAGCAGACTGCTGACATTGCTCCTTTTGTACCGGGAAGGCTATATTGTCGGGAAGTATATCAGCATTGAAAAGCAAATAGAAATATCGAAAGATAATTATTACGACGCGCTGAAGGAGAGCTCGGCCGGATGGCAAGAGAATGAAAATGATTACGCTCCTTTTGTACAATATATGCTGGAAGTATTGGCCAGCGTATACAGAGAGTTTTCTTCGCGAGTCGCATTGCTGACGACGGAGGGACTGTCCAAACCTGGACGGGTGCGAAAACTCATTCAGGAAACGGTTGGAACGGTGACAAAGGCAGAAATTTTAAAAAAATGCCCTGATATCAGTCAGATTACCGTACAGCGCGCGTTGGCGGAACTTGTCGAATCCGGTGAAGTATTGAAAATCGGTGGTGGAAGATATACAAAATATACCTGGAGTGGAGAGAATGAAAAATGATTACGGGAGAACTCAAAAATAAAATTGACAACATATGGGAAATGTTCTGGACCGGCGGACTGACAAACCCGCTGGATGTGATAGAGCAAATGACCTATCTAATGTTTATCAAGGACCTGGACGACGCGGACAATATCCACATCAAAGAGAGCGCAATGCTGGGACTTCCCTATGAAAGCATGTTTGCGGGAGAAATTACCGTCGGGGAAAGAAGCGTTGACGGCGGACGGTTGAAATGGAGCGTATTTCGGGATTTCCCGGCGCAGAAGATGTATACCACCATGCAGGAATGGGTTTTTCCGTTCATCAAAGAACTGCACGGGGATAAGGAAAGTGCCTATTCCAAATATATGAGCGACGCTATTTTTAAGATACCAACGCCCCTTATGCTGGATAAAATCGTCAATGCGATGGATGAAATGTATGCGCAGATGGAATCCATCGGAAACGCCGACACAAAAGGCGATGTGTACGAGTATCTGCTTTCCAAGCTGGCGACGGCCGGCGTCAATGGGCAGTTTCGGACGCCGAGGCATATCATTAAAATGATGGTGGAACTGATGGAGCCTGAGCCTGACGAGATAATCTGCGACCCTGCCTGCGGCACTTCCGGCTTTTTGGTGGCGGCCTGTGAATATCTCCGGGAGAAAAGGAAAGAAGAAATTTTTTTTGACCGGAAAAATAAAGAGCATTACATGAACCACATGTTTCACGGTTTCGATATGGACCGGACAATGCTGCGCATCGGTGCAATGAACATGATGACGCATGGTGTGGAAAATCCTTTTATCGAATACCGGGATAGCCTGTCCGACCAGAATGCGGACAGGGATAAATATAGCCTTATTCTGGCAAATCCGCCCTTTAAGGGGAGCCTGGATTACGATATCGTGGCCGCGGATTTGTTAAAAGTATGCAAGACCAAAAAGACGGAGCTTTTGTTTCTTGCCTTGTTTATCAAAATGCTGAAAAAGGGCGGCCGCTGTGCATGTATTGTGCCGGACGGCGTGTTGTTCGGTTCGTCTACGGCGCATAAGGCAATCCGAAAGGAACTGGTGGAGGAAAACAGACTGGAAGCCGTCATTTCCATGCCTTCGGGTGTGTTTAAACCCTATGCGGGTGTCTCGACAGCGATTTTGATTTTTACCAGAACAGGACATGGCGGGACCGATAAAGTCTGGTTTTACGACATGAAGGCAGATGGAAGGAGCCTTGATGATAAGCGTGTGGAAGTCCAAGAAAACGATATTCCGGATATCATAGCGAGGTTTAAGAAGCGGGAAGCCGAGACTGACAGGAAACGCACGGAGCAGTCCTTTTTCGTGCCGAAGCAGGAGATTGCAGAAAATGAATACGACCTTTCCATCAACAAATATAAAGAAACAGAGTATGTACCAGTGGAATACCCGTCAACGTCCGAGATTATGGCGGAAATCAGAAGGCTTGAAGTGCAGATAGGGGCGGAGCTGGACGAGTTGGAGAGGCTGCTGGGGGAGGGGCATAAGCGCTTGTAAATAAATATAAAGCGTATTAAAAACGATTTGAATGAAAGAGAGACAGAACTATGAATCAAGAGATATTTTCGTTTGTTATATATATGATTCACGCATGCGCAAACCAATGGGAGCAGAAGCCTTCTGAGGTATACAAAAATATGAAAAGTACAGATTGCATTAAGGGGTTTCTGGTGCCTAATTATGAAATTCTTCACACACAAAGCACGAAGTACATTATGGAAGATATTAAGGAATATTTTCATGTCAGGGGGATATCTATATGAATGTTTATCATGGCTCAAATGTGATTGTAAAATTTCCAGATATAAAACATTCCTTTCGGCCTCTGGACTTTGGGAAAGGGTTTTATGTGACAGCAGTAAAGGAACAGGCTGAACGATGGGCGATAAGAAAGGCTGATATTTGTGGAACAGACAAGGCCGTCATTACAGTCTATAAGATGATGGAGGATTTAAATGGTTTGACTTGTAAATATTTTGAAGAGGATTTAGCGGAGTGGATTGATTTTGTATGTAAGTGCCGTGATGAAGAAAAAGATTATTTACAGTATGACTTAATCAGAGGGAAGGTGGCAAACGATAAGGTATTCAGGGTTGTAGATATGTATCATTCTGGTATCTGGGATAAGGAAAGAGCTTTGAAAGAAATAAAAGTATATCCTGACTATGACCAGATAGCTTTTATAAGCCAAAGAGCGATAAATCAATTATTATATTATGAATCATTTTATGAGGTAAAGATATGAATGAAGAGACATTAGAACGTGTATATCAGGAAAATCTTGAAGAGCGGATAATTGCATATTTAGTAAAAATATGTAATTTATCTTATGAAAAAGCAATGGATATATATTACAGCAGTAATTTGTCTGATAAGATATATCATGGGAAAAATGGAATACAGTATCTGGATTATAAGGTATTGGTTCAGATACTGCTTGATACGGAGAAAGAGTTATTAGATTGAGAATGTGGGAAGGGTTTGAGGGGATGATGTATGCGAAAAAAATTATCAGGTATATGTAAATTTTATTCTGGTACGGGATTTCCTTTAAAATACCAAGGCAAGACTCATGGTAAATTGCCATTTTATAAAGTGGGAGATATTACCAATAATGTAATGCAGGGAAATACTAATCTGAAGTTATGTAATAATTATATTTCTGATGTCGAAGCCGAAGAAATCGGGGGGACAATTATTCCGCCTAATACGGTTGTATTTGCTAAAATCGGCGAGGCTTTGCGATTAAATAGACGGGCCATAACAACGGTAAAATGTCTGATTGATAATAATGTAATGGGAATCGCTCCAATTGAGTCAGAAGTCAGTCTAAAATATTTATATTATTTTATGTGTAATTTGAAAATGGAGCTTCTTGCTGAATCTACAACGGTTCCTTCCGTAAGAAAAAGTAAGTTGGAAGAATTGGAAATTGATTTGCCTGATTTACAAGAGCAACATAATATAGAGAAAATATTGGATGGAGCATCAGCTCTTATACAATTGCGTAAGATACAATTAGAACAGTATGAGAAACTTATTAAATCCCGCTTTGTGGAGATGTTTGGGGATATAACATTAAATCCTTTTAAATGGAAAAAGGAATGCTTGCAGAGTCATATAGATATGATTACAGGATATCCATTTGATAGTAATAAATATTCAATCGAAGGCATTAAGATATGTGGGGGCTTAATAATTATGCCGAATTGTATTAAGTGGGAAGAGTGTAAGTACTGGGAGTCTGGCGATGGCTATGAGCAGTTCTTTTTAGACGCAGACGATATTGTCCTGGCGCTTGACCGTCCATGGATTTCAGAGGGGTTGAAAATAGGGATGGTACATAGCAGTGATTTACCTGCATTATTAATACAGCGCACAGCGAGAATCAGGGGAAAAGATATGGAACAAAAATTTTTACTGTATCTTCTCAAAGATGAAGCATTTAAAAGACAATGTACAGTTACAGGTTCACTGGTACCGCATATCTCCAATAAGGATATTAACAATTACGAAGTAATTGTTCCACCATTAGAACTGCAGCGGCGATTTGCAACTTTTGTTGGACAGGTAGAAAAATTAAAAGTTACTGCCAAGAAATCATTGAGAGAAACACAAAAATTTTTTGACAGTTTAGTGCAGAGTTATTTCGGCTGATGATACATAGACAGATACGGTTACTATATAGAAAACTTGCTATAATATGTTCACAGAAATAGAGATTATGCCAATGCTTATACGACGCAATTTGTTATAGAAAAAGATAGAATATATACCAAAAAAGTAATTTACCACATGGACATGGCAAGTTACAGCTGAATAAATTTGAACCTTTTCCTAAAACCCGCCAATTTCTAAGGTGTTTCGGGAGATTGGAATTGCGAATGAATTGGGGGTCCGGGATGCTGTCCGTATTCTGGAATCAGCGCCATCAACGCCGGCAAGAAAAATTGCCAAGAAGCTGCACCTTTCCGAAGGCGGCGTGCGATACCATATTAATAAGCTAAAACAAGCCGGAATCCTGGAACAAACATATTGGTCCAATCAAAAAAGAAAGCTGGATAATACACAATTAACCTGGCAGGGAGGAACAATCCAATGACAACAAATTTCGATATATTCATGCGGGAACCCCAATTTTCGTCTTTTGCAGATGTGGCGGTATCGGCGGAAAAGCTCATTTTAGCAGACCCGGCGGCGAGCATTATCAATAGCCGCAGGGCGATGGAGTTTGCCGTTAAATGGATGTATTCGGTGGATAAAGAGCTTGAGCTGCCCCGTCCCGATAATTTGCTGAGCCTTATGAACGCAGAGGATTACAGAGAGATTGTAGGGCCCGATTTGTGGAAGCGGATGGACTATATCCGAAGATGCGGGAATAATACGGCGCATGGCAGCCGGAGGCCCGGAAAAGACGAGGCGATGCTCTGTCTGGAAAATTTGTTTATATATCTCGATTTTGTAGCGTGTTGCTATTCGGAAGAATATAAAGAGCACTTTTTTGACAAAAGCATTATCGAGGAACGGATTGAGAAAGCGAAGCAGTCGAAAAAGGAAGCGGAGGCAATCCGGTATGAGCTTGCGGGAAAAATAGAGGAATTAGCGCGTAAAGAACTGGATTTAAAAAGACTTTCGGAAGAAAATGTGTCTTTGAAAGAGGCGCTCTCGGCGCGCAGACAGGAGCGGCAGCCGGGATATGTTCCGAAGCCGTTAGACTTGTCGGAATATGAGACGAGAAAACTTTATATTGACGAAATGCTGGCGGATGTGGGATGGAGTGAGGGCAGAGACTGGTTAAATGAAGTGGAAATAAAGGGAATGCCAAACAAGTCAGGGGTCGGATATGCGGATTATATACTTTATGACGACGCGCACAGGCCGTTAGCTGTGGTGGAAGCCAAAAGGACTTGTGAGGACGTTGCAAAAGGCCGGCAGCAGGCGAAATTATATGCAGATTCCTTAGAAAAGGAATATGGCAGAAGACCGGTTATTTTCCTGACGAACGGATTTGATACCCGGATAGTGGACGGGCAGCACCCGGAAAGAAAGGTATCAGTTATTTATTCAAAAAGAGATTTGGAAAAATGGTTTCATCTGAGGGGGGCGCGGGTGTCTCTTCAAAATATATGCGTGAATAAAAAGATTGCCGGAAGGTATTATCAGGAAGGTGCTGTCAGGGCGGTTTGCGATGCTTTTGATAAAAAGAATCGCAGAAAAGCGCTGCTCGTTATGGCTACCGGTTCAGGTAAGACCCGTACGGTCATCGGATTGTGCAAGGTGCTTCTGGATGCGGGATGGATTAAGAACATTCTTTTCCTGGCGGACCGCAACGCGCTCGTTACACAGGCGAAGCGAAGGTTTACTAATCTGCTTCCGGATTTATCGGTAACAAACCTGGTGGAAGAGAAGGACAATTATCATGCGCACGGTATTTTTTCGACCTATCAGACCATGATGTCCTGTATTGATTCTGTCCGGGACGAGGAAGGAAAGCTGTTTACGCCGGGACATTTTGACCTGATTATCTGCGATGAGGCGCATCGTTCCATTTACAATAAATATCGCGATATTTTTCGGTATTTTGACGCACCGCTTATCGGACTTACGGCGACGCCAAAGGATGAAATAGATAAAAATACTTATGAAGTTTTTGAACTGGAAAACGGTGTTCCGACCTATGGATATGAGCTGGCCCAGGCCGTTCAGGACGGGTATCTTGTGGATTTTCTGTCCGTCGAGACAAAGCTGAAATTTATTGAACAGGGGATTGTCTATGACGAACTTTCGGAGGAGGAAAAAGCCGAGTATGAGGCGACTTTTGAAAAGGAGGACGGGAAAATTCCGGAAAGAATTGCTTCGTCGGCCTTAAATGACTGGATATTGAATGAAGATACCATAAAACAGGCGCTGCATATTTTGATGACAGAGGGGCTTCATATCGCATATGGCGCGAAAATTGGCAAGACGATTATTTTTGCACGGAACCATGCGCATGCGGAAAAAATACGGGAAATTTTTTATAAGGAATATCCTGGTCTTACAGGATATGCCGAAGTCATTGACCGATGCACGAGCTATGCACAGAGGGCAATTGACGATTTTTCCGACCCAGTGAAACTGCCGCAGATAGCGATATCTGTCGATATGCTGGACACAGGGATTGATGTGCCAGAAATTCTGAATCTTGTCTTTTTCAAAAAGGTGATGAGCAAAGCGAAGTTCTGGCAGATGATTGGGCGGGGAACCAGACTTTGCGAGGGGCTTCTCGACGGAGAGGATAAAAGGAATTTTTATATTTTTGATTTTTGCGGTAATTTTGAGTTCTTCCGCATGAATAAGGGAAAGCCTACGGCGAATATGGCCGCGCTTCAGGGGGCGGTTTTTCAGTTGCAGTTTGAAATCGCATACAAATTACAGGCGATAGAATATCAGACGAAGCGCCTTATTGCTTACCGCAATGCGCTGGTCGGAGAGATGACCGGGAAAGTGAGGGCTTTAAACCGGGAAAATTTTGCGGTCAGGCAGCATTTGAAATATGTCGATTTCTATTCGGAGGAAAGAGGTTACGGGACGATTACTTTTGAAGATACGGTTACTGTGCGGGAGGAGCTTGCACCGCTGATTCTGCCGGAACAGGAAGAGGCGGAAGCGCTCCGATTCGATGCGCTGCTGTACAGCATCGAGCTGGCATATCTGACGGGGAAAAAGCATGTCAGAGCGCGGAACGACCTGTATAAAAAGGTTGATGCGGTTTCGTCGGTTGCCAATATTCCCGAAATTATGGTACAGGGGTCTCTGATAGAAAAAATACTACATACGGATTATCTGGAAAATGCTGGCATCGACGAGCTGGAAGAGATACGGAGAAAACTTCGGAATCTTATGAAGTATATTCCGAAATCGAAACGCCGTTATGATACGAATTTCACGGATGAAATTTTGGAAATGCAGTGGAATGAAGCGGAGCTGGAAAACGATGACCTGAAAAATTATAAGGCGAGGGCGGAATACTATATCAGGGCGCATCAGAACCAGACGGCAATAGCTAAGCTGAAAACAAACCAGCCGCTGACGGAGGCGGACATCGAAAGTCTGGAAAAGATTTTATGGAGCGAGGTGGGTTCCAGACAGGATTATGAACAGGAATTTGGCGATAAGCCGTTGGGCGAATTTGTCCGGGAAATCGTGGGCCTTGACATGAATGCCGCTAAAGAGGCGTTTGCGGTATTTTTAAATGACATGAATCTCGACGGCAGGCAGATTTATTTTGTCAATCAGATTGTGGAGTATATCGTTCATAACGGAATGCTGAAGGACTTTTCCGTGTTACAGGAACCGCCTTTTACGGACAGGGGAAGTGTGGCGGCGGTTTTTAGCGATGTAGCGGTGTGGATGGAAATCCGGAAAGTCATCGAACGCATTAATGCGAATGCGGCTTAGGGACGTGCAAGGGAATAACAGCCCGCAGACTGCCATTCCCCTTGTGAAACCGGAAAACCCGGTTATAAATTATTTGAGATTTTCCATAAAAAACGCTTCCAGTTTATCGAACGGGATGATATCGGTCCTGTCATATAAATCCGTGTGCACCGCATCGGGGATGAGGAGCAGTTCTTTGTTATCGCCCTTCAATTCTTTATAGGCATCCTTGCTGAAATAACAGGAATGCGCTTTTTCTCCGTGGACGAGAAGCACTGCGCTGCGGATTTCACTGCTGTACTGCAAAATGGGCATATTCAGAAAGGACAGGGTGGAAGTGATGTTCCAGCCGCCGTTGGAGTTTAAGGAGCGTTTGTGATACCCTCTTTTGGTCTTATAATAATCATAATAATCTTTTACGAAAAAGGGCGCGTCTTCCGGGAGCGTATCGGCAACGCCGCCGCCGAGCTCATAGTTTCCGCTCCGATAGTCTTTGATTCGCTGGGCATTCAGGGCTTTACGTTTCTCATAACGGGCTTCTTCGCTGTCCTCGGCATCAAAATATCCTCTGGCGTTGACGCGGGTCATGTCGTACATGGTGGAAGCAACGGTGGCTTTGATTCTCGTGTCGATGGCCGCCGCATTCAGGGCCATGCCGCCCCATCCGCAGATACCGATGATGCCGATTTTTTCCGCATCCACCTGTTCCTGAACGGAAAGAAAATCGACGGCCGCCTGGAAATCTTCCGTGTTGATATCCGGGGAAGCTACATATCTGGGCGTCCCGCCGCTTTCTCCCGTAAAAGACGGGTCAAAGGCGATTGTCAGAAAGCCTCTTTCGGCCATTGTCTGTGCATACAGTCCGGCAGCCTGCTCCTTGACGGCTCCAAAAGGGCCGCATACGGCGAGGGCGGGCAGCTTTCCGGTAAGATTTTTCGGCTCATATAAATCGGCCGCCAGCGTGATGCCGTAGCGGTTATGAAAGGTTATTTTACGGTGATTAACTTTTTCGCTTTGGAGAAATGTTTTATCCCATTCCTGTGTCAGATTCAGATTTTCTTCCATTATTTCGGACCTCCTGTATTTGATATGTATTATTTTACAGGATTGAATATGTTATGTCTAATTGTTATAATTTATATCATGTTATTCCGCAGAAGAATTTCACGCGCCATAGAAATATTGGAATAGCAGACTGTAATATCGGAATAAAATTGTCTGTGAAAACAGGCGGATGGGAAAGGAGCAGGGTTATTAATATGGAAATACGGGTACTGCGTTATTTTCTGGAAATTGCGCGGGAAGGAAATATGTCTAGGGCAGCCGAGCGGCTTCATGTGACACAGCCGACGCTTTCCAAGCAGATGAAAGACTTGGAGCGGGAGCTTGGGAAAAAGCTGTTCCGAAGGGGAAGCGCCAGCGTCAGCCTGACCGAGGAAGGATTGATTCTCAGAAAAAGGGCGGAAGATTTGCTGGATATGGCGGAGCGTATAGAAAACGAGTTCCGTTCAATGGACGATATTACAGGGGGAGATGTTTATATCGGCTGTGCGGAATCCTATCTGATAAAATATCTGGCCCGTGCGGTGAAAGAACTGCATCGGAAATATCCGGGCATCCAGTACCATATTACGAGCGGGGGAACGGAACAGGCCGTGGAAAGGCTGGACCGCGGGCTGTTCGATATGGCAATTATTGTAGAACCGCCGGATTTATCAAAATATAATTATCTGGAAGTGCCGGAATGCGACAGGTGGGGAGCGGTGCTGCGAAAAGACTGTCCGCTGGCGGAAAAAGAGAAAATTACGGTGGAAGATTTGCAGCCCTATCCGATTTTTTGCTCGGAACAGTCCGCAAAGGCGGATTTGCCGCGGTGGTGTGGAGAAAAGGCTGACCGTCTGAACATTCTGGCGACCTTTAATCTGGCGAATAACGGAGCGGTCTTCGTACGGGAAGGGCTTGGCGTCCAGCTTACCTTTGACCATTTGATTGAAATGCCGGAAGAGGGGCCGCTGTGTTTCCGGCCGCTTTCCCCGGCGCTTTATAATAAGATGTATATTATCTGGAAAAAATATCAGGTGTTTACCCCGGCGGCGCAGCTTTTGCTGGAAGAGGTAAAAAAGGTTTTACAGGCATAACGACCCAAACTGCCTTTGGCGAAAGGTTTTCGGGCAGTTATAGCTTTAAGGTCATCAAATCCGTATATTTTAACATACAGATTCTTTCTTCATAATTTCCGATATCATCCGGGTTTTCCGTGCCGGAAAGATTGGCGGCAATCAGCCGTGGGAAGTTCACGCCGCAGGCGTGGGCGTGGGGATAGCCGCCGCCGAAGCGGGGATTGATTTCGGAAATATAATAATGGCCGTCTATGCAGAAAACGTCCATATCAACAGGCCCGGACAGGGACAGGGAGGCCGCCGTTTTCCGTATCAGGGAAAAAAGAGCTTCGTCCTTTATGGAAACGGATTTTTCCGTTTCTCCGGCGCGCATCCGCAGTTTTTTCTTGGTAAAAATAGAAACGGGTCTGTGGGAAAGCATATCGATATACAAATCAACGCCGTACTCTTCCCCTTCCGCAAATTGCTGAATCAGCATGTTTTCCGAACTATATTTGCATAGGACGCTCAGCAAGTCCATGTTATCGACTTTCTGAATGCCGATGCTGCCGCATCCGCGGATGGGTTTGATAAATACCGGGAAGTGCATTTCTCCGGCTTCAAGGCGTTTCTGAAATTCATCCAGATTCTGACAGCTTGGGAGCACGGGAAGTCCGTTTTGTTTCATATGTTGGTAAAAAGCATATTTATCCCGGCACAGTTCGATAGTTTCTTTTTCGGAAACGATTGGCGTGATGCCGGCCTGTGCAAATTTTTCCCGGTGGGAAGCGATGAGAAACAGCTCGTCTTCCTGTAAAGGCAGCAGCGCGTCAATTTTTTCTTTTTTACAAATGTCGAGAATGACGTCCAGATAATCCGGCGCTGTCATGCGCGGCACCAGATAATGGGCGTCCGCCTCATAAAGAGCGGGCGCATAGGCGCTGCAGTCCGTGCCAATAACCCGGTCTGCGCCGCTGCCGGATTCTTTAAAATAGCGCATCAGTTTATTTCTCGTGCCGCAGCTTAATATCAGAATGTTCATAAAAATTCTCCTATTCGCTTGCCGTTTCCAGCACCGCTCCCTGTATATAGTCTTCCGGCGTCCATTTTCTGCGCACCCGTATCAGCCTGTCACCGCGCCGGATGTAAACGGCGGGAAAATACTGGATGAAAAGAGGGTTCAGGCTCATCGTGTAACCGCCGACGTTTTCATATACAATCCGGTCGCCGGGAACGAGTTCCGGGCTGTTTTCATGGGTAAACATACGGTCGCATTCCATACAGGTGTAACCGCTGATAATTTGCTGCGGTATAAGCGGCCTGTCGTCAGGGTTTTCCTTTGCATAGTCCACGTGAAAAAGATGAGAAGTTTTAATCATGGTTGCGTCGATGTTGAACCGGCTGCCGTCGGTCATGACATAGCGGGTGCCTTTGATATCTCTTGTGTCGAAAACGGAAGTCACAAAAGTGGTGCATTTGGATATCAGAGAGATGCCCGGTTCCACAATTAATCTGGTTTGTCCGGGCACAAAGCATCTCGACAGTTCTTTGGCCACGGCCGGAAAATAATCGGGATATTCGGGTCTGCCTTCCATGCCGCCGCAATAGCCGCCGCCCAAATCCACATAGGATAAAGAAAGTTGAAATTCCTGCTGTAATTTACAGGCCATTTGCGCAATCGAACGGAAAATGCTGACGCTCCGGGATTTGCTGCTGGAATGAAGATGCAGACCGGAAACGGAAACATTGGGAATTTGCCGCAGAAGCTGTAAGGCCTCCGCAAATTTTCCGGTTTCATAACAAAAGCCGAAACGTCCGCTGACTTCGCCCATCGTCGTTTCCCCCGGACACATTTTTTCCAGGTCAAAGTTGGCGCGGATGCCGACGGCAAAAGTCTGTTCCGGGTATTCGGAGGCGAGTCGGTAAAGCCAGGAGATTTCCATGCGGGAATCCAGATTGACATAACCGCCCGCCAGCAGAACTTCGCGGAAGGAAGATTCGCTTTTATAGGGGCCGTTATAGATGATTTCCCGGTTTTCGTAACCCAGGCGGCGGGCAAGCAGATATTCGTCTTCGGAAACGACTTCCGCATAAGCGCCGTTTTTTTTCACAAAAGAAACGAGCCAGGGAAGGGAGTTCGTCTTAAAGGAATATCCGACCAGATAATTGCTCCAGTTTTGCTGAAGGGAGTCTGTCAGCATTTGATAATATTTTGACAGAATCGCCTCGTCAATGACAAAATAAGGGGTCTGTAATAGTTCCATTGTGTCGCACCTTTCGGATTTACTTTCTATTCAAATATTATCCTATTTGGGAAAAAGTTGCAAGATGATACGGGCCTGCTCATAAATACTGCTTGAATCTCATGAAGCATACACCCGACAGGGAATCAGGCATAGTATAAAAAGAAAGTGTAGCGGAGGTCTGCATCATGATGAAAGATGTAACACCCGGAATGATTTTTACGGATATACTAAGAAGCGGTACGCCGGACGCTGTGGCATGGATGAAAGGAAATGCGCAGAACCCTCAGTTGAGCGGTGCTGTGAAGTTTTATTCCACACCCTATGGGGGCGTGCTGGTGGAGGCGGAAATTTTTGGACTTCCTAATATCGAGACACAGTTTTCATCGGATTTCTATGCGATGCACATACATGAAAACGGCGACTGTACACTGCCGTTTGACAAGACAGGAAATCATTATAATCCGACAAAAGAAGAACATCCCAATCACGCGGGGGATATGGTTCCGCTGATGGGAAATCAGGGATATGCCTGGCTTGCGTTTTATGATAAGCGCTTCCAGATTTCTGAAATCATCGGAAGAAGCGTTATCATACACCAGATGCCGGATGACTTTATAACCCAGCCTTCGGGAAATGCCGGAGAGAAAATTGGATGCGGCGTAATACGGTGAGAGGGCTGGAAAGACGAAAGGAGGGGTCAGAAACCTGACGGCCCCTCTTTTGGACAGAAAAATAAGATATGCCGGTTGCTTTTAGGTATCGGAATGAGTATACTGAGAAAAGAAAGTGGATGGAATCTGGAAACAAGTGTCTGCTAAAGCAGACAGATGGGTATAATTTATGAAAGAACGAATCTATGTCTGTCATACCTTTTATCATGTATATGTGGCATGTCTGAAGGAGTGCAGTCTGTCCGCCGAAAAGCGGGGACAGGCGGAGCTTGTCTTAAGCACCATGTCGAACCGTTTTGGCAATCTGAAAGAGCGGGCACAACAATGCGGGTTATTTCATGCGGTTTATATGTTTGATGAAAAGGAAGATGTATTTTTTCCTGAACTTCAGAAATACCACAAGGACCGTGGGAACATTGTACTGAATATGTTTGCCCGCATGAAATATACGAAGCTGCTCGGAAAGCTCCAGGAGCCGTATGTGCCGGTGGATTTCCGGGAATACCGGGATATTTATGTTTTCTGCGATTCGGACCCGATTGGTTATTATTTAAGTTATAAGAAAATACATTATCATGCGGTAGAGGACGGACTGAACTGCATTCAGTATTATGATACGGCACGGTATGATAATAAGGGACATTTTGCACTCAAGGCCTGGATGTCCGCTCACAACCTGATTTTTATCCAGAACGGGTATGGAAAGTATTGCCTGGATATGGAAATCAATGATAAGAGCGTGGTTCCTTTTCCCTGTAAAAAATATATCGAGCAGCCGCGGGAGCAGCTGGTGGAGCGTTTGTCGGAAGCGGACAAAGATATTTTGATTCATCTTTTTATCGAAAATATGGACGAGCTGCTGCAGAAATTACATTGCAGCGGGAAGGAAAAGATGCTTGTGCTTTCGGAACCGCTTTGTGATTTGGATGTGCGGAAACAGATTTTTACGGATATTATTAACGAATACGGTCAGATTTGCGGGCATGATTTACAGGTGTTGATTAAACCGCATCCGAGAGATGTGCTGGATTATACGAAAGAATTTCCAGAGCATATTGTACTTAGCGGCATGTTTCCGATGGAAATTCTGAACTTCATACCCGGCCTTCGGTTCAGGAGGGTTGTTTCGGTCCTGACAGTGCCGAACGGAATCAGGTTCGCGGAAGAGGTGCTGTTTCTCGGAGAAGATTTTCTGGATAAATACGAGGCGCCGGAACTGCACAGGCAGAACGAGCAGCTTTGACGAATCGCGTCGGTTGTGATAAAGTGAAAGGAAGATTGTTCGTGAATAAACCTGCTGGCCGGGAAAGGGTCACTAATCTGCGGACAGAGAGAAAGGCATGGTTTTGTGTTCGTTAAAGCGGACAAATCGGTATATAGATGAAAAGAGACAGTTATGAAAAAAATATATAAAAAGCTAATGATTCTGCTGGACAAAAAACAGAAAAGAACAATGCTGTTCCTGATTTTCATGATGCTAATCGGAGCGATTCTGGAGACGCTCGGCGTATCTTCCATTCTGCCCGTCATGGATGTAGTTCTGGAAGAAAACGCATTGGAGAACCACAAGTATCTGCGGGATGTCTGCGATATTTTTCAAATAGACAATACAAAGGATTTGATGATTCTCGTTCTGACGGTGCTGATTGCAATTTTTGCGGTGAAAAATATTTTTCTCTTCTTCCAGCAGAAAATGCAGTTGCGTTTTGTCTATACCAATCAGTTTGCGACTTCCCGGAAAATGATGATTAATTTCATGCAGCGGCCTTACGAATATTATCTGAATGCGGACACATCCGTGATTCAGCGGAGCATTACGTCGGACGTCAACAATATGTACGGTCTGATTCTGGCACTGCTGCAGTTAATCAGCGAGGGTATCGTATTTGTATTCCTTGTGGCAATCAGTCTCGTTACGGACGTCTGGATGTGTATTACGGTTACCTCGCTGCTGGTGGTCGTTCTGGTTGTCATTAAATGTGTTCTGAAACCAATCATGAAACGTGCTGGCGAGGAAAATCAGGATTATTACAGCGGTCTGTATAAGTGGATAGACCAGTCGGTCATGGGCATCAAGGAGATAAAAATTGCCTGCAGAGAGCCTTATTTTATCAATGAATATTCCAAATGCGGCGCCGGATATGTCAATGCGGTGCAGCGGTATAATCTGTATAATGCAACGCCCCGTCTGCTGATTGAAACGGTGGCGATTGCCGGAATGGTGCTTTATATGATGGTACAGCTGTTAAACGGAGGAGAGGCCATTGACATCATGCCGCAGCTGACCCTGCTTGCACTTGTGGCAATGCGGCTGATTCCCTGTGCCAACAGAATCAACAATCATCTGACGTCCATCGCCTATTTTGAGCCGTTCTTTATGGGCGTGAGCGATAATCTCCAGGAAGAGATTCAGGATGAAACGATTGATTATGAGGCGGAGACCTACCGGAAGAACGTAGAAGTCGAAAAGCTGGTTATCAAAAACAAAATAGAACTGAAAAATATCACTTATAAATATCCGAACTCGGATGTTCTGATTTTCGACGGAGCCGATATGGAAATTCCCATCGGTAAGAGCGTCGGTATTGTGGGAACTTCCGGTTCCGGCAAAACAACAGTGGTGGATATTCTTCTGGGACTTCTGCGGCTGCAGAGCGGAGAAATTCTGGCGGATGGCGTGGAAGTGAGAGGCCATTATAAGGAATGGCTCAGGAATATCGGTTATATACCCCAGTCTATTTTTATGGTCGATGCTTCTATCCGGAAAAATGTGGCGTTCGGTTATGCGGATGAGGATATCGACGATAAGAAAGTGTGGGAAGCGCTGGCGGAGGCGCAGCTTGACGAGTTCGTCAGAGGCCTTCCGGAAGGGCTTGATACGAGTATCGGCGAGCGGGGAATCCGCATTTCCGGTGGACAAAGACAGCGTATCGGAATTGCAAGAGCCTTGTTTGAAGACCCGGAGGTACTCGTGCTGGATGAAGCGACTTCGGCGCTTGATAACGATACGGAAGCTGCTATTATGGAATCCATTAACCGTCTGCATGGCCGCAAAACGCTGATTATCATCGCGCACAGATTACAGACGATTGAAAAATGCGATATGGTTTACCGGATAGAGAACGGCAAAGCGGCAAGAGAAAGATAGGGAAAAACGGTCCTGTGCCAGAGTGCATATGGCGGAGCGGAAAGAAAGGCAGGGCGCTGCTTATGAAAGCCTTCATAAAATATGGATGGGATTTATATAAAAAATACGAGGAAGGAATCAATTATCTGATTTTCGGTTTTCTCGCATTTGTGCTGAATTATGCTTTGTTTTTTCTGTTTGAGTCCATTCTGCATCTGAATTACCTCATAGCAACTGTGCTGTCCTGGGTGATTACTGTTATTTTTGCTTACTGGACGAACCGGACATTTGTTTTTAAAAGCAAGAACGTCAGTCAGGGAAGCCTGTTCAAAGAGTTTGTTTCCTTCATCGGCGCGCGCATCGCAACGGAATTTCTGGAAATCGGGTTTATGTACCTTGCCGTGGATATACTCGGGATGAACTCCAATATCGCCAAACTGATTGGACAGGTACTCGTTATTGTGTCGAATTATTTTCTGAGCAAGCTGTGGATATTTAAGAAAAAATAGGAGGAACCCCATGCCCTCAAAACGCCAGTCCAATTTTGAATTGCTCCGCATCGTGGCAATGTTTATGATTATCGCCCTTCATTATCTGGTGAAAGGCAATGTTGCGGCGCCGTATTCGGAGAGCCGAAGCCTGGTCAATTACACGGCCTGGCTTGTGGAGGCTTTTTGTATCGTGGCGGTGGACTGCTATGTTCTTCTGAGCGGTTATTTCCTCGTGGAATCTGAATGGAAGTCGGGACGGGTATTGTCTTTGCTTTGTCAGGTTCTTTTTTATTCGCTGGTGGTTCCGGCTGTGATGCTTGGCGTAGGCATGATTTCGATACATGACCTGGGGCTTTATGACTGGATTGGATTTTTGTTTCCGATTGGAACGGAGCATTACTGGTTTGCAACGGCATATCTGTTTCTGTATTTGTTTGCGCCGCTTCTGGCGGCGGGCATCAAAAAGATGGAGAAAAAGACATTGCAGAAGGTCATTGCATTGCTCTTGCTTTTCTTTTCGGTGGAGAAAACAGTTCTGCCTATACCGCTTGTGACGGACCGCTGCGGTTATGATTACGGCTGGTTTTTGTGTCTGTTCCTGGTTGCGGCATATCTGCGCCTGTACGGTTGTAAGTGGCTGGAAGAGAAAAAACACGGTCTTCTGCTGTATGCGGGCATGTGTGTCTGTCTTTTTGCGGCTTCGGCTGTGGCGGGGCTTCTGGGAGGAAGAGCGGAGGCCCTTTCCTATTATGCAGATATGCCTTATACTTATAATCACCTGTTATGTCTGTTCGGCGCGGTGGGCCTGTTTGCGGCTTTTCGGAAGCTGCGGATTCGGGAAGGACGGGCGGCAGATATTATCCGGCGCGTTGCGCCTTATACATTTGGCGTCTATCTTTTGCACGAGCATCTTTTGATTCGTTATGAATGGATGAACTGGCTGAGGGTGGATGCGGTACGGGAAAGTTTTCTTTTTCTGCCGCATATGTTCTGGTGCGTCGGCGTCGTTTTTTGCGCGGGTATATTGGCGGATTTTATCAGAACATGGCTTTTTGAAAAAGGAAAAATGTTTTTGAGAAAACGGGCATCATAAAATGTCTGCAAAAGCAGACAGAAGATAGGTATAAGGATGAGAATAATCGAGAAATTATATCAAAGATATCAGCATTTTCTGGAGAACGGGCTGTTTATCGTTCTTCTTGTTTTTTATCCGCTCGTCAAAATCAATCAGGGACTTGATGTGGTGGACACGTCGTACAGCCTGACGAATTTCCAGTTTTTTCCAACATCGGAAGGCACATGGATGGTGGCGACCTATCTGGCAAATACAGTCGGATATTTTCTGATGCAGCTTCCGAAGGGTGATACGCTTGCAGGCATGAATTTTTATACCGGACTGATTGTTTCGGGCGGGGCGCTGTCTGCGTATTTTGCTCTGCGGAAAAAAATGCCGGCATGGATTGTCTTTCTGGGAGAAATGCTGGCTGTCGGCCTGTGCTGGTGTCCGACGGTCATTTTATACAATTATCTGACGTATCTGTTTATGGGGGCGGGTATTTTCTTTCTGTACCGGGGAATCTGTGAGGAACGGGAAAAGAAAAAGGCGGCATTGCTGTTTCTGGCGGGCGTCTGTCTTGGGATGAACGTGGCAGTACGGATGCCCAATGTGGCAGAGGCAGCGTTTATACTGGCGCTGTGGTATGGGGCGTGGTTAAAGAAAAGAAAGTTTTCCCGGACGGTGCGCGATACGGCGGTCTGCCTGTGCGGTTATCTTGCAGGTTTTGGCCTTCCGTATGCGGCTATCGTTATCAGGTACGGAGCGGGGGCCTATCCGGAAATGGTTATGAATATGTTTGCCATGACGGAAAAGGCGGCGGACTATAAACCGACGGCCATGCTGACCGGAATGTTCGGCGGCTATCTGGACGCTCTGAAATGGCTTCTTCCGGCGGTTCTGTGTCTGGGCGGGCTGTATGTTCTTTACCTTTTAAAAGAGTACATACAGAAAAAAGGGGCGTTTCAGTGGACAGGAAAGGCATTCGGTGTTTTGTGCATTGCGGCAGTCCTCGTGGTCATTCGCTTTTTCTGGGGACGCGGAATGTTTCACTTCCGTTATTATGCCTACGATTATGGCAGTATCTATCAGTGGGCGGCGTTGTTTCTGCTGGCGGCGGTTCTGGGCGCTTTTTCGGTGCTTGCGGGAGCTGTGGGCAGACGGGGGCCGGAGGATAAAGTGTTTGCGCTTATTGTGCTGATTCAGATATTTGTCACGCCGCTTGGCAGTAACAATAAATTATTTCCGATTATCAATAATCTGTTTCTGGCTGCGCCTTTTACGCTGTGGGTGGGAAGGGAGCTGTTCCTTTCCACGAAGGGAAAAAGCGTTCATATTCCGTGGAAGTGCATGACGGCTGTGTTTGGCCTGATGGTATTGATACAAAGCGTCGGCTTTCATATGCAGTTCGTTTTTCTGGACGGCGTGTGGGGAGAAAAGAGAGATACGCTGCTGACCGGAAATCCGAAGACGGAAGGCATCTATACGAATAAAGAGAATGCGGAAACGTTCATGGATTTGGTGGAATTTGCAAAGGAACGGAATTTCGCGGGCCGGGAAGTGATTCTGTACGGGGAAGTGCCGGGCTTAAGTTATTTTCTCGATATGCCGACGGCGATATCCACGGCCTGGCCGGACCTGGATTCATACAGGCTGGTGCAGTTTACGCGGGATATGGAAAAGGTAGAACAGAAGCTGGGGGCACCGGAACAAGAGGCGGAAGCTGGAACGGTGGCAGAAGCGGCGGCCGGGACGGAATCGGCAGAGCCGGGCGGGGCGGATGCTGTGCGGGATAAGCCGGTCGTCATCGTTTCTTCTGCGATTGCCGCTTACCGGGGGGAAGACGCGGAAGCCTATAAATGGTTCGGTGTGGACCCGCAGAAATTTGCAGAGGATGAAAAGCTGGCGGTGTTGTTACAATTCCTGGAGGATTACGGGTATGAGGAGACGTTTTGCAATATGAGGTATGCAGTGTATGAGTAACCATATCATTGCAAAATGCCACAGGTTTGTGCTACAATGGATTGAAAAATCTGGGAATGCCGCTAATGCGGTGAGATGGGAGTAAAAATGGCAATAAAAATAAACTTTAACGTCCCGCCCTATACGGGAAAAGAAATCGACTATATGAGAGAGGCCGTTCAAAATCAGAAAATTTGCGGCGACGGCCCGTTTACGAAAAAATGCAGCGAATGGATAGAGAAACAGACCAAAACTGCCAAATGCCTGCTTACACCTTCCTGTACCCAGGCGACGGAACTGGCGGCGCTGCTTCTGGATATCAAAGAGGGGGACGAAGTGATTCTTCCTTCTTATACGTTTGTTTCCACGGCGGATGCCTTTGTGCTGCGCGGCGCGAAAGCGGTTTTTGTGGATATCAGACCGGACACGATGAATATTGATGAAACGCTGATTGAAGATGCGGTTACGGACAGGACAAAGGCGATTGCCCCGGTACATTATGCGGGAGTTGGCTGTGAAATGGATGCGATTATGGAAATTGCGAAAAAGCATCATCTTGCGGTGGTGGAAGACGCCGCACAGGGCATTATGGCGTCTTATAAAGGAAAGGCTCTCGGCACGTTCGGAGAGTTTGGCTGTTTCAGCTTTCATGAAACGAAAAACTTAAGCATGGGCGAGGGCGGCGCACTGCTGATTCGGGATGAAAAATATATTGAAAACGCGGAAATCATCCGGGAAAAGGGAACGGACAGAAGCAAGTATCACAGGGGACAGGTGGACAAATACCGCTGGCAGAATTATGGTTCGTCTTATCTGCCAAGCGATATGAACGCGGCCTATCTGTATGCGCAGCTTGAGCTTGCGGAGGAAATTACCGCAGCGCGGATGGAAAGATGGAATCAGTATCACGAAATGCTTTTGCCGCTTGCGGAGGAAGGCAGAATCGAACTGCCGTATATTCCTGAGCATTGCAGCCACAATGCGCATATGTTCTATATTAAAGCGAAGGATTTGGAGGAAAGAAGCGCACTGGATGCGTTTTTAAAGGAAAAAGGGATTCTGCCGGCTTCTCATTATGTGCCGCTGCATTCCGCGCCCGCCGGCCGGAAGTTTGGCAGATTTCATGGAGAAGATAACTATACGACGAAAGAGAGCGAAAGACTTCTTCGTCTGCCATTGTTCTATAAGCTGACGGCGGATGAAACGGAATATATTGCGGAACAGGTCAGGGCTTTCTATTGCTAATGTATTGGCATGGACAGCCGAAATGATTTGCATAAGAAGTCAGGGCTTTCTGCTGTAGAACGCTGCGGCGTCCGGGCCGGAAAGCGGAAAGAAAGGTATTGGCATTCATGAAAGAGCGGGGAAGATGGAAGCGGTATGAAAACTGCATGATTGCATTGGTGACTATACTGGTCAACATCATTTTGCTGAGTCTCTTTTTTGATTTCTATTATGATTTAAACGACGACGTCTTTATGCGGGATATTATGTCGGGAGCATATACGGGAACGCCGGACGGCCATAATGTGCAGACATTGTACGTTCTTGGGGCATTTATCAGTCTGTTTTATAAGATATATCGTGCGTTTCCGTGGTATGGCGTTTTCCTGTTTCTCTGTCAGATGGGAAGCCTGTATCTGATTGGCGTGCGGCTGCTTGGATTTTGCCGGAAGCTGCCTGCGAAAGCGGGCTGTATGGCGGTTTTTACGTTGTTTTTGTGGGGGGTGCTGCTGCCCCATATGACGGCGCTGCATTATACGTTTATCAGCGCGGTGTTAGCGGCTTCGGCGATATTCCTTTTTATTACGACGCCGGAAGGACTGACGGTAAGGCAGTTTATCGTGTGGAATATCCCGTCCGTACTGCTCGTTATTCTGGCTTATCAGCTCCGGACGGAAATGCTGCTGCTTCTTTTTCCGCTCATCGGTCTTGCGGGGCTGTTCCGGTGGAGCGAGGAGGAGAAGTTTTTTCATAAGGAGAATTATATAAAATACGGTGCCGTGCTGTCCGGCATTTTGTTTGGAATGCTCATAAGCAGCGCGATAGACTTGGCGGCTTATGGAAGCGGGGACTGGAAAGAATATCTTGTTTTTTTCGATAAAAGAACGGAAGTATATGATTACCATCTGGATGTCGTGACGAGCGGGGAGCACAGAGAATTTTTGTATTCTCTCGGTTTAAACGATGCACAGCAGGAACTGCTCTCCAATTATAATTTCGGTCTCGACGAAAGCCTTGATGCGAAGCTGATGGGAGATATCGCGGATTACGCCGGAGCAAATGCGGACTATGCCGGAGTGGTTATGAAGCAGCTGCGTTATTATCTGTACCGGACGCTGCATGCGGAAGATGCGCCATATAATAGACTGGTTATTTTTCTTTATGCCTGTATTGTGTTCGCCGGGCTTGGCATTGCGCTTGCGGAGAAAGGGCATCGGGGGAAATGGTGCTTTCTCTGGAAAGTATTCTTGCTCGGCGCATGCCGGACGTCGCTGTGGATGTTTATTCTGATACGGGGAAGATACCCGGAGCGCATCACTCATTCGCTGTATTTTGCCGAGACGGTTCTGCTGCTCGGCATGCTGTGCGTGCAGCTCGCGAACCGGAGACGGTTTCGCGCCGGAAAAGGAGACTGGGCCGTGGGGCTTATCGGCGTGCTGTTCGGACTGTTGTGCGTCTGCCATTTTCCGCAGAGCATCGGGAAGGCCGCGGCGGATATGGACAACAGGGAAGTCTGTAATGGGGAATTTCTGGAAATTGCCCGCTATTGTGAAGAACACCCGGAAAATTTTTATTTTGAAGATGTATACTCTACCGTGAATTTTACGCAGAAATTATTGGAAGAGAGGTATCATTCGCCTGCCAATTATGATATCATGGGCGGATGGCTCTGCAAGAGCCCGCTTTATAAGGAAAAGCTCGGGCAGTTTGGAATTGCGTCGATGGAGGAAGGGCTGTATAACATGGACAATGTTTATTTTATTTCAGCCAATGAAAACGGTACTGACTGGCTGATTGCGTATTATGCGGGAAAAGGGATGGAAGTCAGCGTAGAACAGGTGGATTCGATTGCGGGGATTTATGCGGTTTATCAGTTGCGGCGGTGAAATGTGACATAGGCGGAAGATGCGGTGACGGAAATAAATACTGCGCAATGGAGTAGAAAATTGTATGGACACAGGAAGATGGATAATACAGGAGGAATCGAAAAATGGACAGGATATCCGGCCCGGCGGGAGAACTTGTTTATCTGCGGCCGATGGGGGAAGCGGATGCGGACAGCATTGTGATATGGCGGAATAAAGAGTGGGTCAGGCGCAACTTCCTCTATCAGGAACCTTTTACATTAGAAGGGCAGCTGAACTGGCTGCACACACAGGTGGAGCCGGGGCATGTGGCGCAGTTCATGATTTGCGAGAAAGATTCGGAGCGCGCTGTGGGAAGCGTTTATTTCCGGGATATCGACCGGGAAAAGAGCTGTGCGGAATATGGTATTTTTATCGGGGAGGAGGATGCCGTCGGCAAAGGGTACGGAACGGAAGCCGCCGGGCTCGCGCTCGCTTTCGCATTTGAAGAGCTGGGGCTTGAGAGTATTTTTCTCCGGGTATTCGAGGATAACGTGAGGGCGAGGAAAAGTTATGAAAAGGCGGGATTTCTCCCGATGAAAGACAGACAGGAACGGGTAATGACAAAGGATGGCAGCAGAACGGTTGTGTTTTATGAAAAAAAGAGGGGAGCACCGCCTGAAACGGCGGATGGAGAGCATATATGAGTAAGTTGGTGAGTTTTATAATACCCTGTTACCGCTCGGCGGAGACGCTCGGCGGGGTGATTGCGGAAATTGATGCGGCGATGGAAACGATGGAAGAATACGGTCATGAGATTATTCTTGTCAATGACTGTTCGCCCGACAATACCTTTGAAGTGATTCGGGATATCTGCGCAGGGCGGAAGGATATCACGGGCGTTAATCTGGCCAGAAATTTTGGGCAGCATGCGGCGCTGATGGCCGGTTTTCATTATGTGCACGGGGAGTATGTAATCTGTCTGGATGACGACGGACAGACGCCGGCAAATCAGGCCGGCAGACTGCTTCAGGCGCTGGAAAACGGTTCCGACGCCGTATATGCCAGGTATGAGCATAAGCAGCATTCGGCATTTCGGAACTTTGGGAGCAAGGTCAACGACTGGATGGCGAGAGTCATGCTCGGCAAACCGAAAGATTTGTATTTGTCCAGTTATTTTGCGGTAAAGCGTTTTATCGTGGATGAAATGCTCCGGTATACGAATCCTTATCCGTATGTCATCGGGCTGGTTCTCCGCGCAACCCGGAATATTACGAACGTGGACGTGGACCACAGAGAAAGGGAAATCGGCTCTTCCGGCTATACGATTGGAAAGCTGCTGGCACTGTGGTTTAACGGTTTTACGGCGTTCAGCATCAAACCGCTCCGGGCGGCGACTTTTCTCGGCGCTTTTTCGGCTGTGGCCGGATTTCTGTATGGAACTTATACGATTATTAAAAAGCTGGTCAATCCCAATGTCGTTATCGGGTTCAGCTCTCTGATGTCCGCTATTGTGTTTTTTGGGGGCATTGTGATGCTGATGCTCGGCATTATCGGGGAATATATCGGAAGAATTTATATTTCGCTGAATAATTCCCCACAGTATGTAATCAGAGAGTGTATTAATGAACGAGAATGAGTTTAAAATTGGACTGAAACTGAATTTTGTCGCTTTTTTTATCGCGACGGCGGGCACACTGTGTTTTTCGCAGATTATCAATCTGAAAGAGAACACGCTGGCCTATACAAACAGTATCTTTTCCGTGTTTATATGGCTGCTGTGTATCTATGCGGTAAATCTTTCTCTGCATACGATTGACCTTCGCGATATGCGGGGATGGAAGCTGGCGGGGGTATTGTCTTTTGCTTTTACGGCGGCGATGCTTTTCGGGGTAAGGCTGGAGGCGGTCGGAAATGTGGATTTCAAAGACTGGAAGCTGTGGATTTCTCTGCCTGTGCTGACCTGTCTTTTTACGATTCTTGTCCGTAAATTCTGGAATTTCCTCGGAAACATGGAGGAGCGGAAGGAAAGGCTGGCGCAGTATATCAGGGTGCCGGAGCCGTTGAAATCTCCGGTAAAAAACGCGGATGTTCTGACGTTCGTATTTCTGCTGTTATGCTGGCTTCCCGTATTGCTTGCGGTTTATCCGGGCTTTTTTGTTTATGACGCACAGGACGAATACTTACAGGTGGCATCGAGGACTTTTACGACGCATCATCCGCTCGTGCATGTGCTGATGCTCGGCGGCATTATCTGCGCCGTTCATAAGGTAACGGACTCTTATAATCTGGGAATCGCATGCTATATGCTCGTTCAGATGTGCATTGTGGCGGGCGGTTTTACGGTGTTGCTTTCTTATCTGCGCCGGAAGAAAACGGGAAGGCTGCTGCGGATTATTGCGCTGCTTTATTTTGCCCTTTTTCCGGTCATCGTGATGTTCACACTCTGCTCCGCCAAAGATACGATTTTTACGGTGGCATTACTGATGTTACTGCTCAGTATGCTGGAAATGGGAATTGACAGAGAACGTTTTTTTTCGTCCCGTACGGAAATGATATTTTTTGTTCTGAGCGCCCTGGCGATGCTTTTGTTTCGGAAAAACGGCATTTATGCGTTTGTAGTGATGATACCGGCGCTTCTTTTTTATCATAAAAAATACCTGAAAAAGATGGGAATGCTTCTGGCGGTTATTATTGTTTCCTACTTTCTGATAAATGGCGGGCTGGCGGCGGTACTCGGTGCGCATGAGACGGAGAATCAGGAAATTCTGACGGTGCCGATACAGCAGCTTGCAAGGACATACAAATTCAATAAAGATGTTTTTTCCGAAGAGGATATTGCAATTCTGCATGAAATTCTGCCGGAGGAGGCGCTTGTGCTGTACAATCCCAAATTGTCCGACCCGGTGAAATACCGTTTCCAGAACGGACCGTATAATGCCAATCGGCTGAAGTATGCAAAATTGTGGTTGAAAATCGGTTTGAAAAAGCCTTTGTCCTATATCAATGCCTGGCTTGTAAATTCTTATGGATTCTGGTATCCGGATACGATAATCGACGTTTATTCCGGCAATACTGTTTTTACATTTACTTATGAGGACAGTTCTTATTTCGGATATGAGGTGGAGTTACCCGGCGTAAGAGACAGTAAAATTCCCTGGCTGGATGAAGCGTACAGACGCCTGTCTCTGGAACTGGAGCAGGAGAGGATGCCGATTGTTTCCATGATGTATTCTCCGGGCTGTCTGTTCTGGTGTTTTGCCTTTGTGTTCAGCTATGTCATTTACCGTCGGAAATATCATATTATGATTCCGTATCTCATGGTTTTTCTGATATGGCTGACGGTGCTGCTCGGCCCCACCTATCTGCCCCGGTATGTGCTTATCTTCTGGTTCGGCCTCCCGCTCTTTGCCGCAGTCGTGCTCGAAGAAGAAAAATTTGCCCAAGTTGTCAAATAAACCCATGTGTGATATACTAGACTGCAAAAGAAAAACAAGCGACGCGAAGCGTCATTTGTTTTTCTTGCAGTCG
>CAJTRL010000008.1 GCA_910578715.1 uncultured Lachnospiraceae bacterium
ATGATATGCATTTATTTTAGAAATACATTTACCACATATTCTATATGATTCTTTATCAATTTCTATATAATCAAAATCTACATCTAAAATTGGAATTTTCTTTCCGCAACAACTACAAACATCGGCCATAATATCGTTTCTCCTTTTGTTCCTCCAGCAAATAAGTGGGTATATTTTATTTTCTAATATATTTATCACCTTCTGTCACCATATACCCCCTGCTTTTATTTCTATTGTTTGATTTTATCAAACATTTACAATATGACAATAAAAAATATGCTTCCTTAATCCATCAACGTCTTATAATTAATATTTATCCTGATAATAAGTATCTTTTACTCCTCTACAATTCAATTCCGAAACCATCTTATCTAATCGGGATTTCCAAAAATTTCTAAACCATTTTGTTTCACCAAACAATTTAACAAGTGACGGACTGATTGCATAATAACATTTTATGAATAATCTACCATACCAGGTTTCGCCAAGAATGTAATCCCTGAATCTTCTAAGTGTCCATACTTGCGGACAATCATAAGAGCCATATACACAAGTGGCGATGTAACAGCCACCACCCGAAGTACTTTTTGGTCGTACTATCTTAAAGTCATTTAACCTATCATCAGGAAGCAAATTTCTAATATATTTAATTCTTTCATTTCTTGTTTTTTCATCAATATCCCATAGCATATTTGCATGCTGTATAAGTAAATCTTGTATATATCCATTTTTCTTTATATAATCAGACGGAATTGCACCCAAATATTCTTTATATGCATTACAGTGAGGTCCATGTTCAACAAAATATGTATATACTTCTTTTTGGTAAGTTTCCTTGTCTCTTTCATCAGCAAATCGAATAACATTTTCTCCATCTTCGTAAAATTTTAGGGATGAACCTCTCCACTTCAGCAGCCATCCTAATATATTCTCCGAATCATATCTGGTTAATAAACCTGCTATCTCAAACCCTTTATTCATATGTTCACCGGACTCAATGGCTAATTCAGCCATTTCATAAATTTCCATTTCTCGAAACAGATTTCTTATTTTCTCTAATCCATCATATGATTTTGCAACAATTTCATCAAGATACTTAAATAAATTATTGGAACGATAATGTTTTGCCTGTAATTCGATTTTTGCAAGAGTAAGCAGTCCCTCAATATTACTATCATTACCGATTGTTACATTTGCACCAGCAAAATTATTATTATTTACAATATGATTTGTAATATTTGTAGTATAATTATTAATAGCTTTTTCGGTAATAAAAGCAGTTCCACAATACTTGCATATCCCAGCCTCATGTGTATCATCAACTTCAATTTCTGCTCCACACTGTGTACATATTGCAGGTACTAATGACATAATACTATTCCTCCCATAAGATATCTTGAATTTATTATATCTTACGCAAGAACTATTTGCTACACTTTTTATAGTTTTAACAATTATCAGCCAGCTGTAATACTTTTGCCAACTCATTCCTTCCTTTGATGTTTAGTGCCATGTTTTCTTTTCCTTTCTACTACTAATTTGATTTTGTAGCAGCCCTTAAAGAATCTTTCTGACCATTGCCTTCACTATTGCTAACGGTTCACAGGTATATTGCTTTAGTTTATGAGTGCTTTTCGGGCTGCTCGGTTTCTGTGGTGTGTTTGATTGATGTTGTAATAATATCTTTCGCATTCCTGTACAAGACGTAAATATGTAATCCGGTATAAGAATAATTGCTTTTATAGCAGCCCTTGTACAAGATACTCTAATATTCTTATCAATCAAAACAACCCACAACACAAGCCAACACAAACCACCTTGATAATTAAATCGATTTTACACTTTAGTTGTGATATACTTATTTCAGATAATGATGTTGTATCATTTGTACAGAATTTTCTCCTTTCTTCCACGATTTTGAATCGAACATATGTCAGATTACTTTTTGATTATCTATTGATTACCCTCAAAATACAAAAAGCCCGGAACACTTGATTTTACAAGAATTCTGGACTTCTTTCAAATAGCGAGAGGGGGACTTGAACCCTCGACACTACGGGTATGAACCGTATGCTCTAGCCAGCTGAGCTATCTCGCCATAATGATAAAATTATAATTTCCAGGCTATTTTCAGCAATTTTTCTCTTCAAGTTTTTCATACTGAAAATATGCAAGGAAATGGGACCTATAGGGCTCGAACCTATGACCCTCTGCTTGTAAGGCAGATGCTCTCCCAGCTGAGCTAAGATCCCATTCGACAACGGGTTGTCCGTTTCGCCAACCCGCTTTGCTAGTATACAATTTAATGGGTAGTCTTGTCAAGTATTTTTCCTAATTTTTCTTGTAAATTTTCCCGCCAACTTTCTCTGGAGATAAACTTTTCACTTCACCAAAAACTTTTCTTATAAATATACCTCCCAAAATTTATATAGGATTTTCCCATCTTTTCCTTTCCGTTCCGGCCCGTCTGCCGCTCTTACATTCTATCCGGGGCCGAAAATCCAAGCAGGTCAATGCAGACTTCCAGCACGTCCCTTGTCAAAATCAAAAGCGCTATCCAGCCGGACTGCTTTTCCTTATCTTCTTCCGTCAGGATTTTTGTTTCATGATAAAAATGGTTAAAGGCGTTGGCCAAATCATAAATATAAGCGCAAATCTTATGGGGCGCAACTTCCTCATATGCGGCTTCCAGCATCGCGTTGAATTTCGCAATTTCCAGCATCAGCGCCTTTTCCGACTCGCTGGCCGCCTCCCGTAAGGAAGTTCTTTCGGCCAAACTGTCGTTATTTGATTTTGTGACGTTTTCAGTCTGTCCGGAACCGGACTCGCCATAGGTCTGTTCCTCGTATTTTTTCAAAATGGATTTGATACGCACAATGGTATACAGGATATACGGTCCGGTATCTCCCTCAAAGGAAGTAAACCTGTCGATATCAAATATATAGTCTTTGGATGCCTGATTGGACAAATCCCCATATTTTACGGCAGAAAGGCTGACGATGCGGGAGGTCTCTTTTGCTTCCTCTTCTTCCATTTCCCGGTTATCCGTAATCTTGCGGTACATCTCCTCGTTGATTTCCCGAATCAGGTTTTCAAGGCGCATGACGCCGCCTTCCCTGGTTTTAAAAGGTTTGCCGTCTTTTCCGTTCATGGTACCGAAGCCGATGTGGATAAGCTGTGTCTCCGGCTCTACCAGCCCGGTCTTTCTCGCACAGCGGAACACTTGTTCAAAATACAAATCCTGTCGTTTGTCCGTCATATAAATCAATTTATCGGGCCTGTACTTATCCATGCGGTCTACAATCGTTGCCAGGTCGGTCGTATTATACAAAGAAGCGCCGTCCGATTTCAAAATCATACAGGGAGGAATTTCTTTGGTATCCGTTTCTTCTTTAACGTCCACAACCAATGCGCCGTCGCTTTCATGCGCATAGCCGTCTTTCTTCATTTTTTCGACCATGCCCGGAATGATATCCTGAACGTCCGACTCGCCTTTCCAGAGGTCAAACTCCACGTTTAAAGCGGCATAGTTTTTCTTTAAATCCGTCACCGACACTTCCATAATGTGTTTCCAGAGCGCCCGCATACCCGGAACGCCTGACTGTAACTGAAAAGTCGCTTCCATCGCCTCCGCCTTATAATCCGCATCTTCTTTGGACTTTGCGCTCGCGGCGGGATAGATTTCTTCCAGTTCCGATATGGTAAAAGGAGCCTCTTGCGGATATTCTCCCTGCCAGTTTTCATCAAAATAAGGCAGTTCCGGGTGTCGTTTTTTTAATTCCGTGGCAATCAGGCCCATCTGAAGTCCCCAGTCACCCAAATGAATATCTCCCAGCACCTTATGTCCGGCATAACGGCAGATTCTTTTAATGCTCTCTCCGATGATTGCAGAGCGTAAATGGCCTACATGAAGCGGTTTGGCAATATTAGGCCCGCCGTAATCCACAATAATCATCTGCGGCTTCCGGGGCATCTCCAGTCCGAATTTTTCATCTGCCCGCATCCCCTGTAAATATTCTTTTACAAACTTTTCAGCCACTTTCAGGTTCAGAAATCCCGGCGCAACAGCGCTGACTTCCGAAAATACCGCATTTCCCTCTAACTTTTCCGCCACATCGTTTGCTATCATAATCGGCGCTTTGTGATACTGTTTCGCACCCGCCATCGCACCGTTGCACTGATATTCGCACAAATCCGGCCGGTTGGATATCGTAACTTTGCCCAAATCCGCCTGATACCCGGCTTCTGCAAAAGCCTTTCCCATTTCTTCCGAAATAAGTTCCAGAAATTTTTTCATATTATAACCATGCTCCTTTCTCTCAAACTGCGGCCTTTATACGCCAGACGCGTTCTTTCTGTCCCGTTCGGCACGGGAAAAAACACAGCCGCAGTAATCCTGTCTATATAAGTCATATTCTTTTGATAACGCAATCGAACGTTGGTAACCGCCGCGTTTCTTAAAATCGGAAGGAAGCCAGGCCACGCCGTATTCTTCCGCAAGACGTCCGCCTGTTTCGTTCAGCTTCGCCGCATTTTTCAGGGGGCTGATGGTCAGCGTCGTGGCGAAATAATCATATCCGCCGGCCTGTGCCAGCTGTGCTGTCCTTCGAAGCCGCATCTCATAACAGGCAAAACACCTTTCTCCGCCTTCCGGACACTGTTCCAGTCCCTTTGCCATTTCAAAGAAAAGCTCCGGCTCATAATCCCCTTCCACAATTTCAATCGGATATGCCGCCGGCCAGCCGCCCACAGGCTTATCCTCTGCCATACAGGACGCGGCAATCGGCTGCTTCTGCTCCGCCTCCGTACGATTCGCGGCAGTCAGACATTCCTTCTCCGCCTCCGCATTATACGCGGCAATCAGACGTTTCTGTTCCGCGACACGTTTCTGGTATTCTTCTTCCATCGAAATATTGGGATTATAGTAAAATACGGTAATCCGAAAGAACGGCCGGAGATATTCCAGCACATAACTACTGCACGGCGCACAGCAGCTATGGAGAAAAAGTCTGGGCGGCCGTATCGCTTTCCAGGCCGCCGCGGTACTTTCTTCGGCGTTTTCTCCATCATTCTTTCCGACAATATCCCTGCTATTTATCAGTTCACTTTTTTTCCCTCTGATATTATCTATGATTTTATCCAGTTCTTTCTGATAATTTCTGACCGCATTCATTTCCTTGCTGCTTTCCATTTCCGTGCTGCTTTTTACACGAGTCCGCACACTGATAACCATGCCTTTCTCTCTGCGGAATCTCAAAATCCAACGACAGGCACGCTATCCTTCCGGTATATTCTCTTATCCTGTTTTAAATAACCGAAGCGACAACAGGTTTTCCCAAGAGAGAAAACCTGTTAAATCTGTTATCGTAATTTCCTGTACCGGATGGATATTATGCCCGCTTTGCAATCGTCGCAATATCAATCAGATTCAGTTCTCCCTGAGAAGCCGCATTCTCAAGGCTTGATACGAGCGCGGTCGCCGTGTCCATCGCGGTAATACAGTATACGCCCGTTTCAATTGCGGTTCTTCGAATCAGGAAGCCGTCCCGGCTCTTATCGCGTCCCTGTGTCGGGGTGTCGATAACCAGGTCAATTTCATGTCCCAAAATTAAATCCATGACAGTCGGGGATTCCTGTTGAATTTTATTGACTTTTCTCGCCTTAACTCCTGCGTCATTCAAAGCCGCCGCCGTACTTCTCGTTGCATAAATCTTATAACCGAGCTTTTCAAAACGGCGGGCCACTTCGATTGCCTCGCCCTTATCGGCGTCTTTGACGGTGATTATCATTCTCTTATATTTTGGCAGACTGATACCCGCGCCAAGAAAGGCTTTATACAATGCTTCGTTAAAGGTTTCCGCAATGCCCAGACATTCGCCCGTGGATTTCATTTCCGGTCCGAGGCTGATTTCCGCACCGCGAATCTTTTCAAAAGAGAATACGGGCATCTTGACCGCAAAATAATCGGCCGCCGGCTGTAAGCCGGGTTCATACCCCAGTTCCCTTATTTTCTTTCCGATAATAACCTGTGTCGCCAAATCCACAATCGGGATTCCCGTCACTTTGCTGATATAAGGCACGGTACGGGAGGAGCGGGGATTGACTTCAATCACATAGACTTCATCGCCTACCGCAATGAACTGAATATTTATCAGTCCGATAACATGAAGGGCCTTTGCAAGTCTTCTGGAATATTCCGCAATCGTTTCCTTAACCTTTTCGCTGACCGTCGGCGCCGGATAAACGGAAATGCTGTCGCCGGAATGAACGCCTGTCCGCTCGATATGTTCCATGATGCCCGGAATCAGAATGTCCGTGCCGTCGCATACCGCATCGACTTCCAGCTCTTTTCCCTGTAAATATTTATCGACCAGAATCGGATGTTCCTGTTCATAGCGGTTGATGACCGCCATAAATTCCTCGATTTCCTTATCGGAAATCGCTATCTGCATGCCCTGGCCGCCAAGCACATAGGAAGGACGAACCAGCACCGGGTAGCCCAGGCGGTTTGCGACCTCCTTCGCTTCTTCCGCGGTATAGACCGTGCCGCCTGCCGCTCTCGGAATCTCCGTTTCTTCCAGTATCTTATCAAAAAGCTCCCTGTCCTCGGCCGCATCCACATCTTCCGCTTTCGTTCCGAGAATCGGCACGCCCATTTTCATCAGGCTTTCTGTCAGTTTAATCGCCGTCTGGCCGCCAAACTGAACGACCGCGCCGTCAGGTTTTTCAATATTGACAACATTCTCCACATCTTCCGGCGTCAGCGGCTCAAAGTAAAGTTTATCCGCAATATCAAAGTCGGTGCTGACCGTCTCCGGGTTATTATTGATAATAATCGTTTCGTATCCTTCTTTGGCAAAAGCCCAGGTTGCATGAACGGAGCAGTAGTCAAATTCAATGCCCTGGCCGATGCGAATCGGACCGGAACCGAGCACGAGCACTTTTTTCTTAGGATGGCTTTCTTCCACTTCCGTTTCGGAACCGAATACGGAATAATAGTAAGGCGTCGTCGCCGCAAATTCCGCCGCACAGGTATCTACCATTTTAAAAGCTGCAACAATGCCGTTCTCATAACGCATTTTCCTGATTTCTTCTTCCGTTTTCCCGGTCAGTCTCGCAATCACATTATCCGGGAACTCCATTCGTTTCGCTTTTTTCAAAAGCTCAACGGTCAGCGGGCCTTTTTCGAGAGCCGCTTCCATTTCGGTCAGAATCGCAATCTTGTCAATAAACCAGATATCAATCATTGTGATGTCAAATATTGTCTTGTAATCAATTCCCTTACGAATCGCTTCCGCAATGATATAAATACGCTGGTCATCCACCGTTTTCAACCGTTCTAACAGCTCTTCTTTGGAAAGGGCCGAGAAATCATAGCTTCTTAAACAGTCCACATGCTGTTCCAGGGAACGGATTGCTTTCATCAGCGCGCCTTCAAAGTTATCGCCGATGCTCATAACCTCTCCGGTTGCTTTCATCTGCGTTGTCAGTGTACGTTTTGCCGTAATAAACTTGTCAAAAGGAAGTCTTGGAATCTTTACGACACAATAATCAATCGTCGGCTCAAAGCTGGCATAAGTCTTCTTCGTAATCGCATTCTTGATTTCGTCCAGCGTGTAACCGAGGGCAATCTTCGCCGCAACTTTGGCAATCGGATAACCCGTCGCTTTGGATGCCAGCGCGGAAGAACGGCTCACACGGGGGTTGACTTCGATAACGCAGTATTCAAAGCTGGTCGGATGCAGCGCGAACTGCACGTTACAGCCTCCTGTAATTTCCAGTTCGTTGATAATATTCAGGGCCGCGCTCCGCAGCATCTGATATTCCTTATCGCCCAGTGTCTGCGCCGGAGCCACAACGATGCTGTCGCCCGTATGCACGCCGACCGGGTCCACATTTTCCATACTACATACGGTGATGCAGTTGCCCGCACCGTCCCGCATAACTTCATATTCGATTTCTTTCCATCCGGCGATGCAGCGCTCCACAAGAACCTGTCCCACACGGGAAAGGCGGAGACCGTTTGCCAGAATTTCTTCCAGTTCCACCTGATTGTGCGCGATGCCGCCGCCGGAGCCGCCGAGCGTATAGGCGGGGCGCAAAACTACCGGATAGCCGATTTCATTCGCGAAGTCGATTCCGTCCTGGATATTTTCCACGACGAGGGACGGCGCACACGGCTCTCCGATTTTTTCCATCGTTTCCTTAAATTCCAGGCGGTCTTCCGCTTTTTTAATGGTCTTTGCAGTCGTACCCAGAAGCGTAACGCCGTGCTCGGCAAGAAAACCGGATTCGTCCAGCTCCATGCCGAGGTTTAAGCCCGCCTGTCCGCCCATATTCGGCAGAAGGCTGTCCGGTTTTTCTTTGATAATTATCTGTTCCAGCACTTTTGTTGTCAAAGGTTCAATATACACTTTATCCGCAATGTCGCCGTCCGTCATAATCGTTGCCGGGTTGGAATTGACCAGTACGACTTCCATCCCCTCTTCTTTCAGGGAACGGCATGCCTGAGTGCCCGCATAGTCAAATTCCGCCGCCTGTCCGATTACAATCGGGCCGGAACCAATTACCAATACTCTTTTTACATTTGGATTTTTCGGCATCTTACACCCTCCTCATCATCGCAATAAATTTATCAAACAAATCCTCTGAATCCTGTGGCCCGGAACATGCTTCCGGATGGAACTGCACGGTAAAAATATTTTTACCCGTATAGCGGAGCCCCTCGTTCGTGCCATCGTTGACATTGAAAAACATCGGCACTGCCACTTTTTCATCCAGCTTCTCCGTATCTACCACGTATCCATGATTTTGAGAAGAAATGTAAACCCTTCCGGTCTCCAGACTCTTCACCGGATGGTTGCCTCCCCGGTGCCCGTATTTCATTTTAAAAGTGTCCGCTCCCGTCGCCAGAGCCATCAGCTGGTGCCCAAGACAGATTGCAAAAATCGGAATATCCGTATCATACAGCTTTTTCAGCTCCGCGATGACCTCTCTGCACTCCTTCGGGTCGCCCGGCCCGTTGCTTAACATAATGCCGTCCGGCTTCGCCGCGATGATTTCCTCCGCCGTAGTCTGCGCCGGATAAACCGTCACGTCACAACCTCGTGCCGCGAGAGACCGGATAATATTGTTTTTGGCGCCCAGGTCAAGAAGCGCTACCTTCAGTCCTTTTCCGTTTATCTTCTTAACCGTGCTTGGTTTTTTCTCACGGATGCCCTTCGCGTAATCTTCCGCATTGAAATGGGAACTTCCGGAAATCGGTCCGTTTTCCGCGATATCCTTTGTTCCCACTATTTCATATTTTTCTTTACAGGTCACAAGCTCTACGACTTTTCCAACATTGTAGGCCTTCAGTTTCGGAAGGATTTCTTCTAATTGGTAAGACGCATCGGTTGTAATCATGCCGTTCATCGTACCCTTTTCCCGCAAAATCTTTGTCAGGGCTCTCGTATCGATTCCGGCAATACCCGGTATGCCGTTTTTCTCCAGAAAATCCTGAATCGTCATATCGCATCTGAAATTGCTGGGAATCCTGCTCAGCTCTCTGACGATAAATCCGTCCGGCCAAACTTTGTCCGATTCCATATCTTCAAAGCAGATTCCGTAATTTCCAATTAACGGGTAAGTCATGCACACGGCCTGTCCCGCATAAGAAGGGTCCGTCAACACCTCAACATATCCGGCCATCGAAGTATTAAACACGATTTCGCTGATGATTTCTTTCTCCGCGCCGATATGGAGCCCTTCAAATACAGTGCCGTCTTCCAAAATTAAAAATGCCTTCATTCTTACTCCTTTCTCAACCTGTACCTGTTTTCTCTCCGTTTTCCTCTCATCTTCTGATTCCTCTGCATAATCGTTTTATTATAGCACAGGCTTTTCCATTCTTCAATCATTATTCCACCAAATCAAAATACACCATCGTCACCGCCGGAACGACGGGCTGTGCCTTCACAAGATACCCCGGAAGTTTACAGCTTCCGAAAAGCTGTCCGTAAACCCAAATCACATCTCCCGCAAGAATCGGCGTATCGTCCTCTGCCCGGTCATCCCGCACGATATAATAGCGCGTAATGCCCTGTCCGTCTTCCCTTTTGCACAGATAATAAATATTCTCATCAAAAAGGCCGCCGTCAACCTGTTCCATAACGGTCAGTTCTTCCATTACCGCCGCATTCAGGTAAGTTTCCTGACTGCGCAGCAGCTTTTTATAATCAACGCGTTGGCAGAGGGCCCGAAATTCTTCTTCCGTATAATCCGACACTTCTATTCCACCCTCCGCCAAATCTGTTGCGGACTTTTCCAGTTCTTCGGATTCAGACTCTTTCTCAGCCTGAGAATCCTTTCCAGCCTGCAGATTCTTCTCAGATTCAGACTCCTTCTGAACCTGAACATTTTTCTCAGGGCCGGACATCCTCTGAGCCCAGGCATCCCTTTCCGCTTCGGACGCATCCACGGCGGCCTGTTCCAGGCCTTCCGCTCCCGCAAATTCCGGCAGACTTTCAGCCGGAGCCAGTTCCTCCGGCATAACCGTCATGTTTTCAGCCGTCCCGCTTCTTTCCGCAGACTGACCGCCTTCTGCTTTCTGTTCCGTTCCGGCATCCTGTTCTCCTTCTATCCCCGGCACGTCCACAGGCCGGCCGCTTTCCACTGCTTCTTCCGTGTCCGCCACATCTACGCCTCCCGCCGCTTCTGCCATGTCCGCCATATCCACGCCTTCCACAACTTCTGCCGCATCCGCCATATCCACGCCTTCTGCCATATCCACAGCTTCTGCTGTGTCCGCTGCATCCAGGCCTCCCGCCGTTTCTGCCACACCTACGCCTTCCGCCGTTTCCGCAGCTTCTGCTATGTCCACGCCTTCCGCCGTCTCCACCGCTTCTGCTGCGTCCGCCATATCCACGCCTTCTACCGTCTCCGCCGCTTCTGGCACATTCGCTATATCCGCGCCTTCCACCATATCCACATTTTCCGTCCCTTCCACGGCTTCCGCACTGACGGTCACCCGCGCCGGATAAAGTACCAGATAATAATAGGCGCCCGCACCGCATGCCGCAAGCAGCAAAATCAATAAAATCAGTCCCGCCCAGTTCGTCTTCTGGCGCTTCTTACAATTGGGGCACACCTTCGCCGCCTTCGGTATCATCATCCGGCAATACCGGCATTCTTTTAATTCCGCTTCCTCCGGGAATTGATATTCCCGATTTTCCGTCGTTTCCGCTTCTTCTTTTTTCTGTCTGTCTTTCTTTATGATTCCCATATTTCCTCTCATTCCGCCGCAGATACCGCGGCTTTGTATCTCCCGCAGCCGGGCAGAGAAGAGCCATCTTCTCCTGTCCGGCTCACTGCCCGCGCAAAAAAAGACGCGGGTCTTTTAACCTGCGTCTATTATACAATAGATTGTTCCTTTTTTTCCAGATTTTTTTGCAGACACCGTCTCCCATACCACGCCGCAAACCCGCTTTTCTCCACGAACAGATAACTCCCTTCCGCCAGCGCGACCCCCGCAAACACATCCACAAGCACATGCTGCTTTGTCGTGAGGGTGGAAATGCAGACGCCAAGCGCCATCAGCAAAGATGCCCCCCGGTACCAGCCGGGCACTTTTTCGTTTTTCCTGACGGCGATAAAGCAGAACCAGCTGTTCAGGCAATGAATGGAAGGAAAAAGATTATCCGCCGCATCCATACGGTACAGGAACCTCACCAGTTCTTCCAAGACAGAGCCGCCCGCAACAAAAGGTCTCGTATTCGTCGTTGGCAGCAGGAGGAAACACAGCATACAGACTGTCTTCGCAATCAAATCCGCGCCCATAAACCGGAAAGCCTCTTTCCGCTCCTGTCGGCAGCCGATAATGTAGTTTACAAACCAGAATGCAAAGCACCCCAGATAAATGATGACCGTCCACGCCGCAAACGGAATTTTTCCATCCATTTCAACGGAAAAGTCATAATGAGGCCGGGCCGTTGTCAGAAGCCGCGTGCCATTATAGGCCGCCGCGTGGCATACGATGGAAAAAACAGCTGGAAGACGCATTTCCTCCGGTATCAGCCGTTTTCTTTCTTCCATAGATACTCCTCCGCAATTCCTTTCATCCCCGCAGAACCAATGACTTCCCCCATGCGCACCGGCATTTCTTCACTGGCAATCTGCCTTTCATATAATACGCTCCGAAAATGAACGGCGCCTTTCCCGGCCAGAAGAAGAATGGTGGAGCCGCCAAATTCAAAATGTCCTTTTTCTTCTCCGGCATGGACGCAGTCTCCCTTTCCCCGGCGGCTGTCATTTTTTATTTTTCCGACAAGCAAGGCTCCTACTTCCATCTGTACGAGCGTTCCGAACGCATCCGTCTCCATCACCTGATATGCTCTGCTGTTCTGCACAAATACAGGCGTATTCCGCAAAGCCACCGGACGGACGCAGTGCAGTTTCCCCGGAATCTTTCTTCCAGAAAGGAGTCTGCCCGACGCCGCATAACAATAATGGTGGTAATCAGCCGGCGTCAGCCGGAAAATAAACGCCGTTCCATCCTGAAAGCGGGCGGCAAGGCCGTCATCCTTCAGCAAATCCTTCAGGGAAAATTCCGTGTTTTTGATTCTGAAAACCGTATCTTCGCCGATTTCCACACGGGAAAGCAGACCGTCGCATGGACTGAGCAGACAGCCTTCCGAAAACACGCCCTGTTCCCTTTTTCTTTTTCTCGTGAAAAAAGCGTTGAACGAAGGGAAGCCGCCCGGCGGCACCTCCACATCTTTCATGCTGATTTTATGTTTTCGGATATAGTAAGGCACCAGACAACGGGAAGCCCCGGAAGAGAGGAAATCTCCCGCCATCCTCGATATGCCCGGACATACAAGCAGTTTTAACGCCATTCTTCCAGGCATCGTTTCGTATAAAAAACGCAGTATCAGAGATTCTTTCATAGTGCATCCCACCCCATGAAAAAGAGCATGCCGAGGGCTTCCAGAATCCCTAACAGCAGAATGCCCAGTTTACCGGGCAGACCCGGTTTCCTGATATTTACCGGCAGCAGATAGCCGGCGCCCATCAGACACAGAAGGCACGGGAAAAAGAAAATATTCTTACATAATTTATGGTCATACAACAGCCAGAGCGCGGGCAGAAAAACCGCAATCGTCGTCACAGGGACGCCGAGATAGCTTTTCCGCCGTCCCGTTGTTTTTTGCTGCCTGTCCTCTTCCAGCACATTGAAATAGGCCAGCCGAATCAGCGCGCACAAAACAAACACCGCGGAAATCGTCCCGCACAACGCGTTCCGGTCGGAAATCATATAGACAAAAACGCCCGGCAGAACGCCAAAACTTATCAAATCGCTGAGGGAATCAATCTGGATTCCAAACCGTTTTTCCGGCTCTGTCCGTTCTTTCGTGGCCGCCACCGCACCGTCGAACATATCACAGACACCCGCAAGCAGCAGATAAAGCGCCGACTCTCCATACCGGCCGCCAATCGCCTTTAAAATGCCGCAGAACGCCAGCAGCATTCCACAATAAGTCAGCACCACCGTATAATCGTAATATCCCAGTAATTTTTTCTTTGCTTCCATAATCGGACTCCTTCTCTTTTATTATAGGAATCAGACATCAAAAGACATCTGACCGCAGTTAAACAACGCAGCGGAATTTTTACCGTATCAGCCCGAACGCCAGGCTGTATGCCAGAATGCACCAGGGTTTTCCCAGAATGATAATCCAGATAAATTTTCTGCTGTTCATCCGCATCAGTCCTGAAAAGTAACACAGAAAATCATCCGGGAACAGGGGAAGAAGCGTCGCCACAAACAGGAACCATCCGTAAGACCTGCTTTTTTCTATCCGCCCGCTCCATTTGTCATACAGCTTCTGCGGAAACATGGCCGTCACAATATCCATTCCGTACTTCCGTGCCAGAAAATAGGCAATAATGGAGCCGAGGCTGATGCCGATATAGTTACACCAGAATCCCGTCATGCTTCCGAACGCCACCGCCCCCGCCGCACAGCCAAGATACCCTGGCAGTACCGGAACGACTACCTGGAAGGCCTGAAAAAGCAGCAGAACAAGCGGTGCCGCCAGACCGAATCCTCTCATATAATTCTGCAGCGCTTCCACGGATTCAAACTGCCTGTCAAAAAACATCCTGACGACAAGCAGCAGTATTACGATAAAGCCGATGACCGCCCATACTTTTACCTGTTTTCCCTTGCTCATATGCTCATCCCCCTTTCCCTTTTGTACTACCATAAACAACATTTCTTAACGCCCGCCTGAAACATTTCTTAAAAATTCTTAACTTGTTTCTAAACTTTCCCTGATAGTATATATAACGAAAAAGAACGGGACTCTTCTTCAAAGAATCCCGTCTTTTCTCAAAAAAATTTTCTTATCGCATTTATATTTATACTTTTACTTATATTTCTCCACAATGGCCCGCATGTCGTCCCACTTCGCTTCCATATCCGCGACCAGCTTAAACTGGGTTCTTGCCCGGTCCAGATTGTGGCCGTCCCGGTGAATCTTAAAGTAAACGTCCCCTTCCAGATAATCCGCCAGGAAACGGATGCCGCATTCGTAAGTCATCAGCTTCGCGCCCATCGGCAGCGTTTCGATTTCCCTGTCCGTCAGACGTCCGCCGCAGCCTTCCAGATACCCTTTTGTAAAAGTCTCAAACAAAGCCAAGTCCAGTTCGATTTTGCTCAAATCCTTCTCATCCTCTTCTCCCGTGCTTGCGCCGAACCGGATGGAGTCCCCGAAATCATAATGGGAAAGTCCCGGCATGACGGTGTCCAGGTCGATAATGCAGAGCGCTTTTCTGCTCTCTTCATCAAAAAGAATATTATTGAGCTTTGTATCGTTATGTGTCACCCGGAGCGGAAGCTGTCCGGCTGCAAGAAGGTCCGTCAGCACGGGCGTATCTTTTTCCCGCGCCAGCGCAAAGGCAATTTCTTCTCTGACAAGCGCCCCTCTGCCCAGTTTGTCCTCCTGTACCGCCTTCTGGAAATCCCGGAACCTGGAGGGCGTATGATGGAAATTGGGAATGGTCTCATGCAGACTCCCAGCCGGATAATCCGCAAGCAGCCGCTGAAAATTGCCGAACGCCACCGCGCTGTCATAGAAATCTTTCGCGCTCTCCACCTTTTCCAGGCAGACGGTCCGCTCGATGAACAGAAACATTCTCCAGTAGTTCCCGCCGCTGTCACGGTAATCACAGCCTCCGTCATGGGTTTTTACCACATTGAGCGTCTCTCTGTCCGGGTCGCCGCCCTGGGCGATAATCATCTTCCGCAGATATTCCGTCACGTTTACGATGTTTTCCATAAGCTCCCGCGGCTTCTTAAAAATATCGTGGTTCATGCGCTGTAAAATATACCGTTTCCTGACGCCTCCCGGCATTTCATAAACGAGCAGAAAAGTATCGTTGATATGACCGTTCCCATAGGGTCTTCGTTCCAGCAGACTGCCCTCTGTGACAAACTGCGCAACTGCTTCCTCAATTCCGGCACAGGCCGTATTTTCTTCCTTCATATATATACATTCCTCCATCCGTCTGGCCACGCCATTCGCATTAAAACGCAACCCATTTCATTTCCATCGGTTCCATAGAAAGTTCCTGTACCAGTTTTCCCTGAATATACAGCGCCGTCGTCCGGGGTTCTTTCGCATTGTTAATCACCGCAATCCTGCCCGTTTTCTCAAAAACAGCCAGCTCCGTGTCCACATTGGTAACGTAGAACTTTTTCATCTCCTCTTCCTGATGCGCCGCATAATAGATGGCGCGCAGCAGAATGCGGCAGTTCTGCGGAGAATAGGGCAGTCCTGTAAAATACACGCTCCGGCCTTTTCCGTATTCGTTGACCACCAGACGGCTGTATTTTCCATCCATATTTAAAATCTGATAATGTTCTCCCTGTGCATAGATACGGCTCTTTCCTTCCCCGAAGTCGATATCGCCTTCTATATCCTCCAGAATGAAATGCTGGTTGTCCATTTCATTATATTTATCCGTGCTCATGGAAAAACCAAGTTCCCTGTCCACGCCGAGCACATCGCTTAGCTGGAAATAGCGTCCCTGATACTGACATGCGCTCGGCTCTCCTACACCGATAAATCCGCCGCCTTCATCCACGAACCGCCGGATTGCGCATACCACTTTTTCATCCTTCCAGTTCTCCGCGCCGCTCCATGCGGTATAAGCGTCTCCCGCATTGATGATGACTCTGATTGCCGGGTCAATGCCCTTCCGCACTTCATCAAAGGTAATAAACTCCACGTCTATCGGCATGCCGCTCAAACACTCGATAACACCCACATAGGAATAGATTTCCCGGTACCACAGGGCATGGTGCACCTGATTTGCCATCCATCTGCGCAGATTGCCCCAGCAGTTTAAGATGCCGACCTTAAAAGGCGCCGTATAGGATTTCGTTCCCGCCATGTTTTCGTGAATCTGACGGAACTCTTCCACGACTTTCTGAATCTGTTCGATAAAGCCCGGCCACTCGCTTGCCAGCTTCAAATAACCGCCGTAGCCGATTCTGTCAAGCGGAGAACGCAGAATCGCCCTTCTGGCCTTTATCCAGTTGTTCTGCGCTTCTCCAATTGGGTCGCCGCCTTCCGTAAATACATCCGGGAAAAAATACGGAAGCAGACGGCCTTCCGTATAACGGACGCCCTGAATATCGGAAATCATGCGGAGCGTAACGCCGTCGCCCACCGAACCGACCACCGCGTCCAGACCGATGTCTTTAAAATATTTTCCGAACGGTTCCGTCCCAATCCAGTGGTCGCCCAGAAACATCATGGCTTCCTTGCCGTAGCTGTGCACGATATCGACCATTTCTTTCGCCAGCTTACAGACTTCTATCTGCTGAAATTCGATGAAATCCCGAAATTCTTTAGACGGCACCCGGAAAATGGAATTGTGATACCCCTGGTCCACGATGTATTCCGGCCGGAACGGATATCCGGCCCATTTCTCGAACTGCTCCAGAATATAGGGGCTGACGCTCGCACTGTACCCGAACCATTCCACATACTTTTCCCTTTTTTTATCGTCAAAGGTAAGCGTGAACTGGTGGAAAAAAGTGGTAAACCGCACCACGTCCACATGGGGATTTTCCTCACACCATCTTTTCAGCTTCTCTTTTACATAAGCCTGTGTTTTCGGCTGACGTACATCATAAGTGAGCTGATGGGGCGCGTTCTTCCAGTCGTTCGTAATAAAATTATACATATGTACCGGGTCCCAAATCAGAAAAGCAAGGAAGCTGACGGTATACTGGTGGTAAGGAACGGTTTCGATGACGACTTCTCCCGCCGTTTCATCGTATTCCCATTTTTCCGGCGGAACCACCTCTCCCGTCGTCCGGTCAATCACCTCCCACCATCGTTTTGGGTTATCGAGCGTATTCACCTTCAGCTGTTCCGTATGAAAGCCTTTCATCAGCTCTATGCGCAGGCTGCTGCCCCTGGCTGTCACGCGCTCGCTTATCAGATATTCCTGTTGTATCTCTTCCGGGTTTTTCATCGCCCAGTCATTGTCTTTCCGGGTTGTATAATAAGTCGCATAAATTTTGGCATTCTGGCCGAGCAGTTCTTCCGGCATTGTCGTTCCGTCACAGTCCCGCAAGGCGTCGGCTCCAAGCAGTTCTTTCAGCCGGAGCGTTTCTTCGACCATATCCACATCCGTCGGCAGTGTCAGTCTGCCCGAATTTTCCTGGCTCATGTTCTTACTCCCATCCGCGCGTTGCGACGCGCACACCGTTCAATTGCTGAATACGCTTTTTTATTCAACAATCCGCCTTTTTGCGTTACTGGTATTTCCGGTTATACAGATAAAGAAGAAACAGGATTCCGGCAAGGCCGGCCAGCATCGTCAGAAGTCCGGCCGGACCGATGTTACGCTGCCCCACCACAATAAGCGCCATACTCAGCACGAAAATCAGCAGATAAACCAATCTGACAATCCATTTCATTTTGTCTCCTCCTTTATCCTTTCAGTCCGCCCAGGCTCATGCCCTGCGTCAGTTTTTTCTGCACCATAATATACAAAATCAGCGTCGGAAGCATGACGATTACGAGTCCCGCGTAGAGCTGTCCGTAATTCGCGGCCGCTTTTTGCGCCTGCATCAGCTGCATCAGCCCCACCGGAAGCGTTTTGGCATCCTTCGTCAGCAATGTCATGGAAATAATATACTCGTTCCAGAAGGACAGGAAATTGAACAGGATAACCGTGATAATGCTCGGCAGCGCCATCGGCATCATTATTTTTACCATCGTCCTGAAATAACCGCTGCCATCCACATAAGCCGCTTCCTCATAATCCCGCGGTATCGTCACGAAAAAGCCCGAGAGCAGATAAATGGTAAAAGGCAGCGCCGTTGACGCATATACAAGCGCCACAACAAACAGATTATTCAGGAAAAAACCGTCCGCGCCAAGCCCTTTTAAAAATTTATCGGCATCCACAAACATCAGGAAAATCGGAACGACAATATAGTTCACATTGATGAACAGGCCGCCCATAAACATAATATTGAGCAGTTTGCTTCCCCGGAAACGGTATCTGGCGAGCACATAAGCCGCCGGCAGCGCAACCACCAGCAGAATCAGAAGCGCCAGCGCCGTCACGAGAATGGAATTCATGAAATATTCGCCCATTTTTGCCTTTTCAAAGGCATCGATGAAGTTCTGGAAATAGATTCCTTTCGGCATCGTCCAGGGATTCCCGTAAAATTCGGAATTTTCCTTAATCGACGCCAGAAAAACCCATCCCACCGGCACAACGATGCTGACTGCCAGCGTCAGAAGGGCAACATAGATAAAAAGCCTGTATAACGTATCGAAGCTCATTTCTTTTCTTTTTTTCATATGCTCTCCCCCTTAAAATTCCAACGGTTCCCGTTTGGTCACGAAATTTACGACTGCGGACAGGCCAAAAGAGAATAAGAAGACTACAACACCGATTGCCATACCGTATCCGTAGGAAGAATTGGTGTAAGCCTGCTTATACATATAACTTAAAAATACTTCCGTCGCGCCGTCCGGGCCGCCGCTCGTCAATGCTTTCACAAAGAGGAAACTCAGATTGATGGAGCTGATAACGAAAAATGTCAGCGTCGTCCTTACATTCGTCCAGATTAACGGAAGCGTAATGGAGAAGAACTGCTGTATTCTCCCGGCCCCTTCCAGATTCGCCGATTCATAAAGGCTCTCCGGCACGCTGGCCATACTCGCCATATACATAACCATATAATAACCGATGGCCTGCCAAATCATGGCGATAACCAGACTGTAAATTACCAGCTTCTGGTCGCCGAGCCAGAGAACCGGCGTCTTGTCGCTGCCCCGGAAAATACCGATAATGCTGTTTAAAAGACCGTTGTTCGGGTCATAAATTGCCGAGAAAATCGCGGAAATAACTACCACCGATAAAATATTCGGTATGTAAAAAATGATTCTGTAAAAGTTCTGTCCTTTGATTTTTTCTCTCGAAAGAATCGCTGCAAAAATCAGAGAAAGCGCCATCGTGACAACGGTCACACAGACAATCAGCAAAACCGTATTCTGGAAAGAACGGAAAAAGTTCATGTCCTCCACCAGAATCTTAAAATTGTTCAGTCCCACAAATTCCTTCGTATTGGAATATCCGCCCCATTTATACAGCGACATCTTGAAAACATTAAAGGTGGGAATCAACATAAAAATCGTAAATAAAATGACTGCGGGCGCCACACATACCCCAATAAAAACACTTCTTGCCCTGCCCTTTTTCACGTCCATACCTCCGTTTCCCGTAACCGGTTATATGCAAAAGTGCTCCAAAGGCGGAAACACCACCTTCGGAGCACTCCCCTTAGTATTTATTCCATTGCCGCTCTTAACTTGTCGCTCGCGTCTTCCACTGCCGCCTGCCATTCTTCAACGGTCTTGTCGCCGCTTACAATACTGTTCACGGTACCGCACAGAACATCCAGCATGTTTACGCCTTCTACCGGAGCCGTTGCCGCAAATCCGCCCATAACTGCGGTTGCGCCGTTATCATAGATACTGTAAAACAGTTTGTTGTCGCCTTCCAGATAATCGCTGACGCCTGTAATCGGCTGGATTGCCGCAGATTTTGCAAAAATCTGTGCCGCTTCATCGGAATACATATATGCTACAAATTCCTTCGCCATATCCTGGTTTTCCGCTGCCGCCGGAATCCACATCTGCTCAAACCAGCAGAAGGAACATCCCGCGCCGCCTTCGTTGACTGCCGGAATCGCCATGAAGCCCCACTCGAAGCCGTCTGCTCTCGGCGCATCTGCCATTTCTCCGGGCAGCCATGTGCCGTTCGGACAGAAGATTGCTTTGTTGTCGAGAATCAGCTGCTGATTCTTGGTAAAGTTATCGTTATTCGCGTTTGCAACCGTCGTTGCTTCCGTATAAGTACCGAGCTTTGCAATCAGGTCAAAGACCTTCCTCGCGTTTTCGCTTTCCCAGATACCGTCTTCATAAGTCATACAGCTGTTGAAGAAATCGGAGCCGCCCGCAGAAGACAGTGTCGCATAAGTAAATGCGTCAAAATATCCGGTTGTCGGGTAAGTAAACAGTGCGATGCCGTCAGCAGCCGCCGTATCGCCCAACGCCCACATCTCTTCCCAGGTTGTCGGCACATCCCATCCTTTTTCCTTGAACAGGCCCGCGTTATAAAACAGTCCACAGGGGCTGTAGAACATCGGCGCGTAGTAGGTTACGCCGTCGCCATAAGGATTGGTTGCGAGTGTATCGAGGAAACCGGGAACGATTTTATCTTTCACTTTCACGTCTTCGCCCGGAACCGTCATTTCCAGAACATCCGTCAGCGGAAGAAGCGCGTTTTCCTTCGTCAGCGTTTCTGTCAGAGCCGCTTCACGTCCTGTCGCAAGATGTACGACATCCGGATAATCGCCAGCCTTCATGCTCGGGCTGATAACGTCTTCCAGCTTCTTATCAACGGTAAGCTCTACCGTAACGCCAGGGTGGGAAGCCTCAAAAGCCGCCGCAACCTCGGACCACATCTCCGCACCGTAACCGCCTTCAAACGCCGCTACTTTCAATACCTGTTCTTCTACCTGTGCTCCGGCGTCCGCGTCCGTCTTCGTCTCTTCCTGAGTCGTCTGCGCCGCATTGTCGGCCGTCTGCGCCGCACTGTCGGTTGTCTGCGCCGCATTGTCGGTTGTCTGGGTCTGCGCCGTATTGTTGTTTCCGCCGCATCCTGCCAGTACGGACGCCGACATCGCCAACGTCATAACTGCTGCCAAAACTTTTTTCAATTTCATAATAAATTTCCTCCTTCAAAAAGAATCGTGAACATTTACCGTTTCGAGTCAACTCTTTCATGTACCCTCAGTATAGTGGAACGTACACGGATTATCAATCCGATTGTTGCTCGCTATTTTATATATCTTGCTTTTTATCATTTTGCTTTATAAATTTTTACAATCATATTTTTATATTGTATATTTTACACACAGTACTTTTGTGTATTTATGTATTTTTATGCAATTTGCCGACTTCATATGTCATATAAAAAAATAATTTACTATTTGACAAATATTTCTTTGTCTTTCTTCTTTTTCCGTTTTCTCTTTTTTTAGACATTTTATTCAGAGTAGGAAGTGGACAAAATCTCTAAAATCTGATACAGTATGGTAAGATAGTGACTTTAAACAGGACTTTTAACACTGCCGGGATGACAGGCTTCGACGCTGCCGGAATGGCAGACAGAAAGGAGCTTCTCATGGGAAATACAAGACACCGCATCGAAGGCAGCAGACCGAACTCTTTTGACCAGTCCAGACTTCTCTATGTATCGACCTCCAAATATGAAGGGGACTGGCAGAGCATTCTGCACTCCCACCCGTTCAGCGAGCTGTTCTATGTGGTCAACGGCAGCGGTTCCTTCGTGGCGGAAGGCTCCGAATTTCCGGTGGGCAGAAACGACATGGTCATTATCAATCCCCATGTACAGCATACCGAAAAATCGCTGCATACTACGCCGCTCGAATACATTGTGCTTGGCATTGACGGTCTCTCCTTTTCCTTTGAGAATATCGCTTCCGCCCAGGACGGCATCTCCATGCACACCGCATCCGGGACTGTATATAAATACAATATGACGAACTCTAATGTATATGCTTACCTGAATATTATGCTGGAAGAAATTTCCCGCAGAGAAGAAAACTACGAGGCGGTCTGCCAGAATCTTCTGGAAGTGCTTCTGATTTGTATGCTCCGCAACGACCATCTGACTATCGTTCAGAGCAGCAATACCGTTTTAAACAGAGAATGCACCCAGATTAAAAACTATCTGGATGCAAACTATTCTGAAAATATTACGCTGGACACGCTGGCGGCGATTACCCATATGAATAAGTATTATATGGCGCACGCCTTTACCAAATACATCGGGGTCTCCCCCATCAACTACCTTCTTCAGAAAAGGATTCAGGAAGGAAAATCCCTGTTGGAATCCACATCCTATTCGATTGCGCAGATTTCAACGCTTCTGGGTTTTTCCTCCCAGTCTTATTTTTCACAGACTTTCAAAAAAGCCACCGGAAGAACGCCGATTCAGCATCGGAATGAGTATCGGCGGAAAAAGTGACTTAACTAAAATACGCCACACCCGATTCGAAAATCTTCATATCCTGTTCCCCGTAGATATTTACCGCGACGCCGTCACCCCTTCTTTCGGAATGGGCCATCTTGCCGAAACACCGTCCGTCCGGCGAAGTGATGCCTTCGATGGCGGCATAGGAACCGTTAATATTCCACTCTTCGTCCATTGACACATTGCCGTCGATATCCGCATACTGGGTCGCCACCTGTCCGTTCACAAACAGCTTATCCAGCCATTCCTCTGATGCTACAAAACGGCCTTCCCCGTGGGATGCCGGGTTTACATAAGTATTCCCCAAAACCGCTTTCTGCAGCCAGGGCGATTTATTTGAAATCACTTTCAGATAAGCCATCTTGGATATATGGCGGTTGACGGTATTGAAGGTCAGCGTCGGCGAATCCTCTTTCTGTCCCGTAATCTCTCCATAGGGCACGAGCCCCAGCTTAATCAGCGCCTGGAAACCGTTACAGATACCGAGGGCAAGTCCGTCTCTTTCCTGTAACAATTTCATGACTGCTTCTTTCATGTTTGCATTCTGGAAAGCGGTCGCAAAGAACTTGGCGGAACCGTCCGGTTCGTCACCCGCCGAGAAGCCGCCGGGGAACATGATAATCTGCGCCTGTCCGATTGCCTTCTCGAAAACTTCCACGCTTTCCCGGATATCCGTCGCTGTCATGTTTTTAAATACTTTCGTTATAACATCCGCACCCGCATTCTCAAACGCCCTCGCACTGTCGTATTCGCAGTTGGTTCCTGGGAACACCGGAATAAAGACGGTCGGCCTGGCCGTTTTATGCCGGCACACATAAATTTTCTTTGCGCGGAAGACATCCGAAACAACCGGCGTTTTCTCTTTTCCGGCCGTATAAGGAAATACTTTGTCCAGTCTTTTCGTCCATGTCTGCAAAGCCTCTTCCATCGGAATCGTTACACCGCCATATACAAAGGCCGGCTCTTTTGTCACCGTGCCGGCGAGCGCGCAGACGCCGTCCCGGCAGAGCGCATCCGCTTCCGCCGCGGGCATTTCCGCAATAATGCTGCCCAGTCCGTTTTCAAAAAGCGCATCCGTGCCGAAACTCTCCTCCACAGCAACGCCCAGTTTATTGCCGAAAGCCATCTTGCTAATTGCTGCCGCCACGCCCTTTGCATCCAGCGCGTAAGCCGCCGCAATTTTCTTTTCTGACATCAATGTCATAATCTTATCATAAAGCTGCATGACTTTGTCATAAACCGGAAGGTCGTATTCGTCTCTTGCAATCTTAAAGAGCACCAGCTTATTTCCCGGCTTTTTCAGCTCCGGACTGATAATCTCCTGTTTTTTCCCGATATCCACCGCAAAAGATACGAGCGTCGGCGGCACGTCGATATCGTTAAACGTGCCGGACATGGAATCCTTGCCGCCGATGGAAGGCAGTCCGTACTTAAGCTGCGCTTCATAAGCGCCAAGCAGCGCCGCAAACGGCTGACTCCAGCGCTCTGCGTCTTCCGTCATACGCCGGAAATATTCCTGGAAGGTAAACCGAATCTTCTTATAATCGCCGCCATTCGCTACAATTTTGGCCATAGACTCCGTTACCGCATAAACCGCGCCGTGATAAGGGCTCCAGCTGGACAGACAGGGGTCGAAGCCGTAACTCATCATCGTAACGGTATCGGTCTTTCCTTTCAGCACCGGCAGTTTTGCCACCATCGCCTGAGTTTCCGTCAGCTGATATTTTCCGCCGTAAGGCATGTATACGCTGCCCGCGCCGATGGAAGCGTCGAACATCTCCACAAGTCCCTTCTGGGAACATACATTCAAATCATTTAATAAGGCAAGCCATGCTTTTTTCACATCGCCTTCTGCCAGGGCCGTCTCCACCGCGGGAACCGCCGTTTTCTCCAGATAGTTGTCCTCCGGCTTCGGCAGCTCCACGCGCACCTGTGTTTCCTGATGCGCACCGTTTGTATCGAGAAATGCCCTGGAAATATTGACAATTTCTTTTCCGCGCCATTTTAAAACGAGACGCGGCTCCTTCGTCACGACGGCCACCGCCACCGCTTCCAGATTTTCTTCCGCCGCATACTGCAGAAAAACATCCACATCGTCCGGCGATACGACTACCGCCATCCGCTCCTGGGATTCCGAAATCGCCAGTTCCGTGCCGTCAAGGCCCGCATATTTCTTCGGCACCTTATCCAAATCCACCACGAGGCCGTCCGCCAGCTCACCAATCGCCACGGATACACCGCCCGCGCCGAAATCGTTACATTTCTTAATCAGTCTGCTGACCTCTTCCCGCCGGAACAGACGCTGAATCTTCCGTTCTGTCGGCGCATTTCCCTTCTGGACTTCCGCGCCGCATGTTTCGATGGAGCTTTCCGTGTGGACTTTGGAAGAGCCCGTCGCTCCGCCGCAGCCGTCGCGTCCGGTCCTTCCGCCGAGCAAAATAATGATATCGTCCGGGTCGGAAGTCTCACGAATTACATTTTTCCGGGGCGCCGCACCCATCACCGCGCCGATTTCCATTCTTTTAGCCACATAATCGGGGTGATAAATTTCTTTCACAAGCCCCGTCGCAAGTCCAATCTGATTTCCATAAGAAGAATAACCCTGTGCCGCGCCGCGCACCAGCTTTTTCTGGGACAGCTTGCCCTTTAACGTATCGGCAACGGGCACCGTCGGGTCGGCCGCGCCCGTGACGCGCATCGCCTGATAGACATAACCCCGCCCGGAAAGCGGGTCACGGATTGCGCCGCCCAGACAGGTCGCAGCGCCGCCGAAAGGCTCGATTTCCGTCGGATGGTTATGGGTTTCATTCTTGAAAAAGACAAGCCATTCCTCCGTCACCGGCCCGTCGCCGTAATCCATTTCCACCGGAACGACAACGGAACAGGCGTTGATTTCATCGGACTGCTCCATATCCTCTAACTTCCCGTCTTTTTTCAGTTTGCGCATCGCCATCAGCGCCAAATCCATCAGGCACACGAACTTGTCCGTTCTGCCCGCGAAAATTTCTTCCCTCGTTTTCAGATAACTTTCGTAAGACTCGCGAATCGGCTTCTGATAATAGCCGTCCTCGAAATCGACCTTCGTAAGCTCCGTTGAAAAAGTCGTATGACGACAATGGTCGGACCAGTAGGTATCGAGCACGCGGATTTCCGTCATGGTCGGGTCCCTGTGCTCTTCTTTGTCGAAGTAATTCCGAATATGCAGGAAATCCTTGTAAGTCATTGCCAGCCCCAGGGAATCATACAGCTTCCGGAAAGCCTCTTCCGGCATTCCGTTAAAATCCTGAAGCACAGCCACATCCGCCGGTTCCTCGTATACGGTAATCAGCGTGTCCGGTTTTACCATATCCGTTTCCCTGGAATCCACCGGATTGATGCAGTATGCTTTTATTTTTTCAAATTCCGTATCAGATATTTGTCCTGTTATTAAATATGTTACAGCAGTCCTGATGACTGGGTCTTCATCCTCTTTCAGAAACTTCACGCACTGCACCGCGGAATCCGCCCGCTGGTCGAACTGTCCCGGCAGAAATTCCACGCTGAATACCCGGCCGTCCGCCGGAATTTCGATTTCTTCCCGATACAAAAAGTCAACCGGCGGTTCTGAAAAGACCGTCCTGCATGCCTTATCAAAAACCTCCGGCGATACGTTTTCCACATCGTACCGGATAAATACCCGTACATCCTTCACGCCCGTAATGCCGAGATAACTTCCGATTTCCTCCCGCAGTTCCTTTGCCTTAACCGCAAAGGGCTCTTTCTTTTCCACATAGATGCGCTTTACATTTCCCATATCCGCCTTACTCCCTCCATCAGTCTACATCAATTAACAGTCCCGCCATAATATAAAGAAGCTGCTCGTCAACCATTGCTTCCGTAATCCCCATTGTCTGGGAATTAATTTTCATACCTTCCAGCACATACATGATATTATTGGCAGCTCCCTTCGGATTTTCACAGTAAAACTCTCCCGAAGCGATGCCCGATTCAATCAGTTTTTCCAGAACCCTCACGCCCGCTTCAAACTGTTTCCGCATCATCTGGTCCTTTTTTTCCTTATTTTCAAAAGCATATTCATAGACCGCCATTGTCAGGTTATTCTTTTTGCGCAGAAGCTCTTTCTTTTGTTCCTTTAAAAACAACGTCAGAATTTCGGCCGCCGAGTCTTCCTCCGCGATGCTCACGGAAAACACATCATCTATCTCTTCCGCGTCTTTCTGCAGTACCGCAAGCAAAAGCTCCTCCGTGCTGCCAAAATAAAGATAAAGACCTCCGCGGCTGATATCGCATGCTTCCACAATATCCTTCATGGTCACATTCTTATATCCTTTTTCCACAAAGACCTTTCTGGCCGTCTCCAATATGTACTGCTTCTTTTGTAACGATTTTTCTCCCATAAAAAAATACCTTCCCTGACAATTCCTTAATTAACCATCGGTCTGTCCCAAAATTCCAGATTTTCTTTCATTTTCTTCACAACATTCAGAAAAATACGGTTCTGGACCGCTTCCGACCACATCCGTCCCTTTGTCATGCCGCCTATCACATATTTGGATAAAATCCCCTTTAGCACATCCATCCTCGTGATATCCGAATTGGAAATTGCCCGGAGCTCGTCCCTATTGGTAACAATTCTGTTCCGGGAATAAATATACCGATAATTTCTGTCCAGCAGATTCGTCCGCTGTACCTCTTTGACAAAAGAAAGAAGCGTACTGTCATAGACCGGAAATGCAATAGAGTGCTCACCGATGCCGGAACCCGTATAAGTCTCCGAAACAACGCTCCCCGATTTTTCTTCCAGCCAGGGCAGATACCGTATCAGACGTTCCACGTCCGGTTTATATTCCTGTACGACCTTTTTCCTGTATTCTATATCCTTTTCATCGACTGACATACTGGTAACCCATGCCTTTCTTTCTGATAAAACCATACATTAATATTTTATCATATCTTTCCTAAAAGTACAGCAAAAAAATTTTCGCCCTTTTATCCTATTCGCGTTCCCCTTGTTTTTGTGCTATAATCGTTTTATAATATTATCTATACTAATGTATGTCTGTATACACGGACGAAAGGGGAGTTATTTATGGCAGTAAAAGAATTTCCACTGGGAACTGTTCTCATCCAGAGCGAGCAGCCGATATCCGCGCTGCATCTTATTACGAAGGGCTCTGTAAGGGCCACCTATCCGGGCGGCGAATTTTACCTGGGCAAAGGAGACGTTATCGGCGTCTGCGAACTCGCTTACGATTCCTATTTTATTTCCTATCAGGCGGTCGAAGACACAGCGATTGCTTCTTATGCCTGTACGGAAGGACACCTGTCCGAACTTCTCCATGCCAAATCAGACCTTTCCAATCTGATTGTAAGCTCCCTGTTCAGACAATTAAAAGAGATTCTCGACCAATATGAACTGACCAAATTTGACTGCGATAATTTTTATCAGTATCTGATGAAAAGCTATTCCGAATACGGCCGTTTTACCTCCAAGCACGGTATCGCAACCCGTGTTCTTCCGGGACTCGAAGATTTGACGGAAATGGAACTGGAGTACGACGTCCCGGACTGGCTGAACAGTTATTACGGACAATTACAGCGCATTATGAAAAGCATCGCCGCCAAAGCGCAGATTGCCGACTTTATCCGCGGTATGCTGTTAAAAGCGAGCCAGGATGTATACGAAATCTTTTCCGTATGCCGTGAACTGTACGAATACAAAGCGGAAATCGCCGGGCTCCTGATGAATGAAAATAAGCTGGATTTCTTTGACCTGTACGCCAGCATCCTCTACCGGATTGGCGCGCATGACGAAGATTCCACCGCAATTACCGCCGCTCTCGGCACCATGATGATTCAGCTGGAAAACCAGGACTCCATCGATAAGGAAATGTACAAAAACCGCGTTCAGGAATATAAAAACAAACTGGAGGCGCTTCAAAACGCGACTGACGCACCAGAAGAAAATACCGCTTCCGAAGTTCCTGACCTGACGGATTCTCTGCATACCATCCTGACCTATGCCGGCAGCGACGAAGAAACAACGAAAAACTTCAAAGCCGCCATCGACAAATACAACAAACTTTCGGATAAAAACGCGTCCGATGACGCATGCAGAAAACTGCGCCTGACTGTCAGCAAACTGTTCTATAAGGTTTACTCACAGGCATTCATGAAAAGCCTTTCCGATTCCAACATACCGAAAATTGTCAAGATGTTCTTCAATTTCGGCTATGTGGACGAAACGCTGGCGGGCATGGAAAACGCATCATACCTTTATTCTATCGTGGATTCCCTGCCAAGCGACCCGTCCCGGGGTGTCTATACAGCCTACGAATGGATGAAAGAAGTCTACGAAGGCCGCAAGGCTCCGTGCCGTAACGAATTTGACAACGATTACGCAGCTTATGTGCACGAACTGAAAGTGACCGGCAAGATTACGGCGGCACAGGAAGCTCCCATGCTGGCCGACCGCTCCAAACAGGTACAGTTTGAACTGGATAACATGTTCCAGTCCGTCAATAAAATAACCTTCGGCCGTATCAGTATTTTCTGCCCGGTCTTTTCGGAAAGCAATGTGTTAAAGGATTTGTCGGAATCTCTCGTGTCTGCGGATAAGGTAAGAGCATGTTTTGAACGCGTCCGCGCCCTCGATTACAGCGCTTATTACCGCGATACCATGTACAGCAACCCGGAAATCGGCGTAGTCAAAGAATCGCTCAGCGTGGAGGTGCTGCCCGATGTCATCCTGATGCCCAATGTAGGCGTCCGCGGCGTTATGTGGCAGGAAATCGAAGGCCGTAAACGTACTACCCCCGCCCGTATGATGGTATCTCTTTTCCAGATGGAAGATTTAAACAATATCCTCGTCCGTCTGACCGGAGAATACCGTTGGGAAATGTGCAAACGTATTCAGGGCGCAAGATGGAACGACGTTTCGGAGCCGTCCCTTACAAGCGAATACTTCGATTATATTCAGTTCTACAAAAAGAACAGGGAACTTTCTGCGGACGCCAAAGAAAAAGTCAAACTCAGTATGCAGAAAGCCAAGAACAGCTTCAAGGAAATGTTTATTCGGGATTATGAATCATGGATTATATATGAAGGTTCCGGTTCTCCCCGTCTGAACAAAGTAGCCCGTACGATTCTGTTCGCGCACTGTCCGTTCTCGAAGGAAATCCGGGATAAGCTGAAAGCCAATCCATTGTATAAGGAAATGATGGACCGCTACGGCGTAAAACAGTCCCAGAAAGTCCATCACATGGATAATCTGATTCAGAAGATAAAAAATACCGGTGCGGAAGTTCCGGAAGAAATCTCCGACCAGAGAGCTTATCTCCTGAAATAAAGGTATTCCCGTGGAAACCTCACAAAAAAAACGGCGTCCCCCGCAGAGGGGCAGCGCCGTTTTTCTTTTTCATTACTTTTTATTTCTATTTTTCATTATTATTTTATTTCTTTTTTTCAGCAACAGGCGGTTTTACCAACACAAGGCTCAACACCAGCGCAATAACATAAAGTACAATTGTAGCATAGAGCACGCACTGATATCCGGTCGGGTTGACCGTGATAACCGAACCGTCCTCAAGCGCATGTTCTACCGGCTCCCCGAAATGATTTACAATCCAGGTCGCCATCTGGTTTCCGGTCAGTCCCGCGAAAGCCCAGGCCGAAAGCGTAATGCCGTGAATTGCACTGATATTACCCATTCCGTAATGGTCGGAAAGCAGCGTCGGCACATTCGAGAATCCGCCGCCATATCCCGCGTTCACAACGAAAATCAGGCCGAGCACGAGAACAATTAACAATGGATTGCCTTCCCCGTTCTTAATGCCTCCGGTTACCATAACGAGGGCCGTAAAGACGATGGAAAGGATGAAAATCAGTTTGTAAATGGTATTCCGGTCTTTCATCGTATCCGCCCAGGCCGAAAAACCAAGCCGCCCGCCCGCGTTAAAGATTGCAGACACGGTGGAAATCACGCCCGCAAAGGCCGCAAGACCGATACATTTCACTATCATCTTTTCCTGTGAAATCAGTGCAAGGCCACAGGTAATATTAATGTAGAACATCAGCCAGATACCGATATAATTGGAAAGCGGTCTGGTCTTTAATACGGACATAATGCTCTGGCTCTCTTCCTTGTTCTGCGGCTCATGCCAGTCATCCGGTTTCTTTAAGAGCAGATGTCCGACAAACATCATGACAAAATAAACAACCGCCAGAATCAGGAACATCTTATAAATGCCGCCTTCACCGAGTCCGTTCAGCATTCCCTGCATAATCGGGCTTGCAATCGCCTTCGCCGCGCCGAATCCCGCAACCGCCAGTCCCGTCGCAAGACCCTTTCTGTCCTTAAACCAGAGCATCAGCGTTTTGACCGGAGACAGGTAACCCGTTCCGAGGCCGATACCCATGATGAAGCCATAGCACAAATAGATGCCGAGCAGCGACAGCATACTGCCTTTATGCGCGCCGCCGTAATAGATAAAAAATCCTGTGCCCGCCATGCCCGCCGCAAAGCAGATAGAGGCAATCAGTGACGACTTATGGATATCCTTCTCCACAACGTTGCCGAGAAACGCGGCCGACATGCCGAGGAAAAAGATGGCGAAACTAAATGCCCATTCCGTTGCGCCTTTGGAAAATCCGATGTAATCCGCGATTTCCTGGCTGAAAATTGACCAACAGTAAACCGTACCGATGCTGCAATGAAGCAGCAAAGCGGGAATCGCCGCACGCACCCATTTATTCGTGCGCCAGCCCCCCTGATTTTTCACACTCGCTCCCATATGTATACATACTCCTTTACACTTTGGTATTTTGTTATAGTGAACGGCATCAGAATTTTACCTCCGGCCTGATTAAAACTTTCGGGTATAGCTTTGCCCAAACCGGAAGCTGAAATTTATTATGTCGTTTACTATAATATCATTATTACTTTACACTAATCCCATACAGATTTCAATCCCATTTTTCCGGCAGATTCCTCTGTGCGCATCCGTTCAGCCTCCGCCCGTCCGCCCGGACAGCGCATTGTTCTCTGTCCGGGCGGACGGGCGGAGGCTTCTCCGACTGCTTTCCGGCATCCTTTTGCCCCAAAATTGTTTTTCGCGTTTTTCTCCATAAAATGACAATTTCGCTAATATAGTTTCATTTCATCACAATATATTCATAGACGAAACCGGAATAAAATTATATAGTGGTTATAGACTTAATCACGGAAGTTAAGTCGGTAATAGCAATTCCGGAAGAATTCCCCTTTTACACAACAGAGCCCCCGAAGCGATTCGGGGGTTTCTGTTTTTGTCTCTTTTTTTCTGCACTTTTTCATGCAATACTGCATAAGTCCTTCTTTTATGTCATATTTACGCATTTTTCGACATTTTTTTCGCATATAATATTTTGAGTTTCAAACAAATATAGTTTCATTCAGTGCAATAATCATATCACGATATATCCCATACAAAATCACTTCAGGACAAGCACCGAATACCCCGGCATCGTGACGGTTTTCTCCGATAAAACAATTTGCTCTTCCCCGGTTTCCAGCGTACCGCAAATCCTGCTTTCCGAAACTTCTTCACCATTTACCGTAATGTTATCCAAGTCGAGCGATTCCGTCCCTTCCCCGGTATGAAATACCAGAAGAACCTCAGAGCCTTCCCATGTTTTTCGCAAGACACAGAAGCTGTCTCCGGAAACGGATTCCAGATATTCTACTTTTCCTCTTGCGATTTCCGGGTTCTGGTTTCTGATTTTAATAACCTTCTTATAATAATGGTAAACCGATTCCGCTTCCTGTTCCTGTTCTTCCAGACTGTCGAATTTCATTTTCACGTCATCCATATCCGCCGGGCCATCGCACATTCCTTCTTTTTCCGGGTCTTTGCTCCAGTACATCGGCGCGCGCTTGTTCTCATCCTTGCCGGCTCCCTTCATACCGAGCTCTTCTCCATAATAAAGGAAAGCAGAGCCGCTCATGAAAAGATTCATCGCGCCCGCCATCTTCGTCTGCTTCTCCGAATTATCTCCCGCATAGTAGCCGGCGCTTCTTCCCATATCATGGTTGGTGTAAAAAGGCGCGTCGATATAATTTTCGTTATACTGCCCGAAAGTTTCCTGTAAGGACGCGCTTTCTGCGCCGTACCGTGAGGCCGGAGAACCGTTCAGCACTTTGGAAATAATACCGTCTTTGTCCGCAAAAGCGAAGTTAAAGAGACTGTCTATGCCGCTTTCGTAATATTTCGCGTAATCGCTGACCTCCAGCCACGCCTCCCCGACCAGATAAGCATCCGCCTTCTGCTCCTTAACCATATCGGTGAACCAGCCAAGAAACTCAATATTTTTCTGTGGATTCCCCGTATAAAACTCCTTGACCGCATCCAGACGGAATCCCCCGACTCCCATATTCAGCCAGAACTTTGTAATCTCCGTTATTTCCGCCCGGAGCGCCTCGCTGTCCAGATTCAAATCCGGCATTTCACTCCAGAACTGCGCTTCGTAATACCAGTCCGTTCCTTCCACCGCATAACAGCCCGCACCCTGCTCTTTGGAAAAATGATAATAATCAAATGTCGGACATTCCGCCGCGTCCGGTTCTCCGTCTCCCAGCTTACTCAGATAATCACAGGCTTCCTGAAACCACGGGTTCTGGGAAGAAGAATGGTTCAGCACCAAATCCATAATTACCCGGATGCCCCTCCTGTCGCATTCCGCAAGCAGTTCCTTAAAGTCTTCCAGCGTACCGTAAGAAGCATCGATATCATAGTAATCCGCCACGTCATACTTATGATAAGTCGGCGAAGGATTGACAGGCATCAGCCAGATACCGTTACAGCCCAAATCCGTATCCGTTGTATCGTCCCCGTCATTGATATAATCGAGCTTTGCAATCAGCCCCTGTAAATCTCCGATTCCGTCTCCGTTGCTGTCATAAAAAGAAGAAACAAACACTTCATAATAAGTGCGGTAATTGTCGTCAATGATATGAAGCGGAATCGAATCGGTAACGTCTGTTATTTCGTCCGTCGAAATTTCGCCAGCGCTGCCGTCATTCTCTTGTCCCGCCTGCGTCCCGGCTGTCCCGTCTCCCGTCCTGACAGTCTCATTGCCGCTCTGCGCATTTTCTGCTCCGGCATCATTCTTCTCCATGCCGCTTCCGCCGCAGCCCGTAAGCAAAAGCATACAGGTCGTAAAGAGCGCCGCGGCTCGTCTAATGTTTTTCCGTCTGTAAATAAATGTTTTTATGCTCTTTTCATTCATGCCGTTCCCCCTCTTTCCTATAATACGTCTATCTGTGATACGCCTATCTATGATACACCTATCTATATATAAATGGATGCTTCCTCGCAAATCTCCCCGGATTCTTTCAAACGCACCGTTATCCGGAAAGTCATCGGTTCCTCCGGCGACGTTTCCAGAATATTCTCATCGGAAAAATCCTGAATCAGTTCCGTTTCATTTTCCTGTTCGTCAAGAATGCAAATCCTGTATTCGACATCCACGTCATAGTTCGCCACCGTTTTGATAGCGTATTTATTTTCTTCACCCTCCAACGGATGAAGCGCAATTCCCATAATCTGCGGAGGCATATCGTCTATCTTTTCCTGTACCGAGTCATAAAATAACGCCTGCCTCTCCGCTTTTCCATAAGACGTCATCAATTCGGCAAACGTCCTGGTGTATTTTTCCGCTCCCTTCCCGGATAAATGGTGACAGTCCATAAAATCATCATATTCCATCTCTAATATTTCCGTTCTGCATAAATTGAAATCATAATATTCTATTTCATTCGCTTCCGCATAGTTTCTCATGTAATGATAGAACGTATCGTAGTTATCTATGGCTTGTACATATAAATTCGTAAACGGCGCTGAGACTAACACCAGCTCTATTCCTTCTTCTTTGCATAGTGCCACGATTTTATCAAGATATTTTAAAGAATAGGACGAAATAACCTCCTCCGGCACTTCCAGACCGTCCGCATCAACTATCATCTTGGGCGCGCCGGGCGTACCGGGTGAAACCATGGCGCCTTTGTAAAAGTCAGACGGAGCATCCTCATAATTGGTATACCCCGAAGTTCTTTTTCTTTTCACAATACCTTCCAGCCGCCTCCGGTCCAATAAATAATTCCCATAACGGGCGGACGGCAGAAAACTTTCTATATAATAGTCACTGCCGGAAGCATTCAGCAGAAACTCCGTCCTGTTCCAGCCGTTCTTCATATAATCCGTGATGCAGTAAATATACATCATATGTTCGCTTGTCCGCTGGGCAGGAACAACTTTGTACATCTTACAAAACACATCCAGATAAACTTTCCGGACGGGATTATTTTTCAGCACCTCTTTTAACAAATAATAGGAACCGTCAGCCTTCTGCGCCGGCGTAGCGGCAAGATAAGTGTTCTCCCCCATTATTTCATCCAGAATCCGCGGGTCATATCCGAAAAACACATGGGAGGAGCCCAGAAAGAGCGTTTCGATGTCATTCTGCTCATAAAGCTCGTGCATCGCATACCGGACTTCATCCCCCACGTCATCGACTACCAAATAGGACAAAATCCTGTCTGCCGCCCAGATACCGCATAGTATCATCAAAGCCCCCAATATCGTTCTGACTGCTCTTTTCATATGCACTCCTATCCGTATGCTTTAGCAAGTACGCAAACTCTAAAACCGAAAATAAATAAATTGTCTTACGCCGTCCATTTCCGTATGAATCTTCAAAAAAATACATGCGGAAATGACGCCGATATACAGAAGATAACGGAACCATATCTCCTGTTCTTTCACCCAGTTTCTGATGCAGATGCCCTTTTCGTGCGCCAAATCCACGATGAACAGGATAAACAGTCCCACTATCAGCAGATTTCTGTCCCCGTCTCCCAGCACTTCCAGAACAGCCGAAAAATCTCCCAGCGCTCTTGTCATCTGCCGTAAAATTCCAAAAGCCTCCTGTAAGGAAGCCGTCCTGAAAAAGAACCAGGCAAAATCAACCGCCGCAAAAGTCACAATGCCATTCCGCAGTCTTGTGCTGAAGGATATTCTCTCCGGGGCCTTGTGCATAGGAAACCCCTTCCTCCTCCGCGAAGAAATCATCTGATATCCCACCAGCATCAGGCCGTGAAGCGCTCCCCAGATAACAAAATTCCAGCTCGCGCCATGCCATAATCCGCTTACGCAGAACACAATAAACACATTCAGGTACTTTCTGAAAGTTCCCTTCCGGTTTCCGCCCAGAGGAATGTACAGATAATCCCGGAACCAGCTGGTCAGCGAAATATGCCATCTGTTCCAGAAATCCTTGATATTCGTGGCAAAATACGGCCTTTTGAAGTTCTGCATCAGGGTGATTCCCATAATCTGGGCCACGCCGCATGCAATATTGGTGTAGCCGTCGAAATCACAATATATCTGAAACGCATATAATATCAGGGCCGTTCCTATCACAATAAGTCCATACTGCTGATAATTTCCAAACACCTCATCCACAAATAAGGCCAGACGGTCCGCCAGAATAATTTTCTGAAACAGCCCCCAAAGCATTAGCAAAGCACCGTCTTTTATCCTGTCATAGTTCCATAATTTTTTTGTCTTCAGGGCTTCCAGCTGTCCCAGGATATTTTTGCCGCGCTCTATCGGCCCCGAACCTAACTGTGGAAAGAAGGAAACGAATACCGCATATTTTATCAGATTATGTTCTGCCTTTTCTCCCCTGTAAACATCTATCACATAGCCGACCGCCTGAAAGGTATAAAAAGAGATTCCTATCGGCAGCAGAAAATCCAGTCGCAGGCCGATTACATTGCCGTTTCCCGCCATTCCAAGCAGACCGTTGAGACTGTCCACCAGAAAATTAAAATATTTAAAAACAAAAAGGATGGAAAAACTCGCAACACAGCATCCGGCAACTATCCATTTTTTTCTTTTTTCCCCTTCCACAGTCTCCAGAAACCGACCCGCGGAATAGGTACATAATGTGACGAATGCCAATAGCAGCGCACTCTTCGGATTCCAGCACATATAGAAGTAATAATTGCAGACCAGTAACCACAAAAGCCGCGCTCTTTTGTGTATAAAAAAAAGAACGCAGACCACCATCAGGAAAAAAAGAAAAAATTGGACAGATTCAAAATTCATTTATTACATGTCTCCTCATATATCGCTCGCCTTTTATTCCCGCGAGCAACGAGCCAAGTGATTGCTTGCAATCATTTGGCGACTGCCGCGAGGGTCAGATATATCTTACCGTTAAACGAAAAAAAGTTCAAGACATTTCGCCAACGGGCCGAAACCCGCGGCGAACTGCCTGGAACTTTTTCTTCGTTTCTTTTTAACCTTTGACGGAGCCGCCCGTTACGCCTTCCACATAGAATTTCTGCATCAGCACGAACAATGCGGAAATCGGAATGGAAACGATAACGCCGCCCGCGCAGAAAATCGAGAAGTATTTGTTAATCAGCGATTTGCCAAGCATATTGAACAGACCGATTGCAATCGTCCAGTCCGTTGCAATGCCGGAATTTAGCATCAGTTTTGCCAGTACAAAATCACCCCACGGTACGAGGAAGGAGTTGATAATCGTATAAACAATAATCGGCTGCGATAACGGAATGATAATTTTAAAGAAAATCGTCGCTTCCGAAGCGCCTTCCAGCCATGCCGCTTCCCGCAGCGATGTGGAAATGGTGTCCATAAACCCTTTTGTAATCAGATAACCGAGTCCCGAACCCGCGGAATACACGATAATCATGCCGAGGTGGCTGTTCGTCAGTCCCAGGGACTTCATAACGAAATATACCGCAATCATGGACAATACGCCCGGAAACATATTCAGAATGATACCGAAGCTCATCAGCCCTTTTCTTCCTTTAAACCGGAGGCAGCTCATCGCATAGCTGACCATCAGCACAAAAGAAGTGGAAACAATACAGGTAAAAATTGCGATAAGCAGCGTGTTCTTAAACCATGCACCATACTGTACAACGCTGTCCGGCTGTAAAAACAGCACTTTGTAATTATCAAGGGACCATTGTTCCGGGAAAAAGTGCGCCGTATTGATTCCCTTATAAGCGCTGAAGGACGTAACTAACAGCCAGAGAATCGGCACAAGCCAGATAACTACAAGGAGTGTCAGCACCAAATGTCTTACTACAAATCCTACTGTCTTTTTCATTAGCGGAAGTCCTCCTCTCTACTGCCTTTAATCGTCTGCGTGAACGTAATCAGTGTAAAGCCCGCGCAGATAATAAATACGATAATACCGATAACAGATGCTATCTTATAGTTATAGTATTCGTTTGTCAGCCTGAACAGCCAGGTGACGAGCAAATCCACCTCTTTGGCATTGGAGTTTGCAAGCAGCTGGTCGGATGTAACATAGACATCCTGCGTCAGCAGATAGATAACGTTGAAGTTATTGATATTCCTTACAAAGTCCGTGATAAGGCTCGGCCCCGTAATAAAGAGCACATAGGGCATCGTGATTTTCCAGAAAATCTGGAAACTGTTGGCGCCGTCGATTCTCGCGCTCTCCAGCTGGTCTACCGGGATGTTCATCAGAACGCCCGTCGCAATCAGCATCTGATAAGGAACGCCGACCCAGATATTGATTATGACAATCATAACCTTTGCCCAGGTGGGGTTGGTCAGGAACGGAATATAAGTCAGGTTTGCGCCCACCAGCCCAATGCTTTTTAAGAAATCCGTCAGACCGATGTTAGAGCAGATGGTATTCACGATACCACTGTCCGCGAAGAAGTTCCTGACAAGCAGCAGCGTAACGAACTGCGGCACTGCAATCGCTACCATAAATAACGTTCTCCACATCTTCGGCAGTTTCGTCTTTTTATTGTTAATGAACTGCGCCATCAGAATACCGCCGATAAAAGTCGTCAGTGTTGACAGCACCGCCCATTCCAGCGTCCATATCAGTATTTTTCCAAAAGAATATCCAAAAGTCAGTGTGGTAGAGTTGGTAAAAAGCTGTTTGAAGTTCTTCCAGCCGACCCATGTAAACAATGCGCTCGGCGGCATATGCTGCTGGTCATAGTTGGTAAATGCCACAGCAATCAGCACCAGAATCGGTATGATATTCATCAGGATGATGCCGATGCACGGAAGCGATAACAGCGTAATATGAAACTTTTCATTGAACATCGCCCGGATATCTTCCCGGAATGTATTGATATGCTTTCCCGCTTCCTTCTGCACCTGTAAACGGTAAACAGCCTTGATATTGCCGATATATATAAGAATAAAAGCTACGATTATAAATAACGATATAATGGAGTTGAGCAGAATCAGAAAAGAGTTATCATAATCGTTCACTTTACTTGTCATCGTTAGCGGGTCAAAAACCTGTTCAAACTGAACAGTTCCCAATGTACCGAATTTTGCCAGATTCGGAGCCGCGTAAAAAACACATGTTATGATAAACACCGCTTCCAGCGCTATCATAATCAGCCCGTTGATAATCTGCTTTCTCGCAATGTAGCCTGCCCCCATGACAAGCAGAGATAATTTTACCCCAATATCGCCTTTTGCCACTGCCGTGCCAAATTCTTTGAAATAATTTCCGCTAAATTTCTTTTTATTCTTCATAGGAAACCCCTCTCAGAGATAGTATTGTATGATTTTTCCAGAAAAGAATCTTTGAAAAATACCCCGCATCCCGACTTCGGCTGCGGGGTATTATGAAGTCATTCAGATAGTAAAGTCAAATATTATTCAATCGGAGCCATGATACCTTCCACTGCCGTATCCAGTACGCTCTGAAGGTCTGAGCCGGCGCTGCCGTCAGCCAGAATCTGTCCGAGTGTTTCTGCAGGAGCCCAGAAGTTGCCGCCTACACGCTGAGGCGTTGCATAAGCTGCCTGTGCTGCCAGTGCTGCGATTGCCGGGTCAGCCTGAACCGCATCGGAAGATGCTGCCGCTACGTTTGCGGGGCCAAGGCCTCTTGCTTCAAATCTTGCCGTCTGGGATGCTTCGTTTGTCAAAAACTCTGCAAGCAGCATGGACCAGCCGATGTTTGCGGAGTAAGGATTAACGCCAATCAGCTTATAACCTGAGTAGGATGACATCTGGCAGTCTTTACCCGCTACATTGAATGTAGGCAGTTTGGTTGCCGCATAGTTCTCGCCCCATGCGTCGGAAGCCGTTTCCGCTCTCCATGTTCCGTTTACCGCTGCCGCTACCGTACCTTCTGCGATTGCCGTTGCCATTTCCTCATCGCTCATATCAACCATAACGTTTGTTCCGTATAAATCCATAATCGCCTGTGCAACATCCGTTGCGCCCGCTGCGTTCCATGTACAGTTGTTGGAACCGTCGTCGTTCAGCGTCAGTTCATATCCTGCGCCCTGGAAGAATGCGTAAATATACCAGCCGTTGGAAACGTCCATTGCAATCTTTTTGCCGGCCGCTTCTGCAACTTCCACCATCTTGTCAAGAGACTTAACATCTTCTTCCGAAAATACGGAAGCGTCATAGAACATAAAATATCCGTTATCCGCTGTCATCGGATAAGCGTATAATGTACCGTTTACGGTTGCCGCTTCTACGGAACCCGCTACGTTTGCACCGGCTACATCATAAGTGTAAGTAGCCGCTACCGGCTGAAGCGCACCGGCCTGAACCAGTTCGTTAATCTGGTCATCGGCAAATGCGAATACGTCCGCCGCCGCTTCTACGTCCGTCAGAATCGTATCTTTCGCCGTGGATTCGGATTCGGAACCAAGCGTAATATCAAATGTTACATCGGGATATGCTGCTTTGAAATCTTCCAGAAGCTGTGTCGTAAGCGTCTGGTCTTCTTCGGATGCCCATATGGTCAGTTTTACCGTATCCGTGGTTGCCGCAATCAGATTCGCAACCGGGTCATCGGAAGATGCTGCGGAATTGTCTGCCGTTGTGTCCGCCGCCGCTGTGTCCGTTGCCGCGGAATTGTCTGCTGCTGCAGTGTTGTCTGTTGCTGCGGAATTGTCCGTCGCTGCTGTGGAGTTATCGGCTGAAGAAGCCCCCCCCCGCCTCGTTTCCGGCGTTTCCACATCCGACAAGACTTGCAGCTACCATAGATGTTGCAAGTAATGCTGCTAATACTTTTTTCTTCATAACTTTTTCCTCTCTCTCTTTGATACTTTTTACTGCTCTATATAAAATGTGTTGCCACATCTTATATCATTTATACCAAAAATATTCGATAAACCTGTCTGCGAAACTACGTTGCAATTTTTTTCGTAAACTTTCGCGCTAATGTAAATTTAACACCAAAAAGGGCATTTTGTCAACTGTCCATTCACCGCCAATCCATTTTTTTGCAATTTTTGACGGATTTGGGCCATTCTTTTTAGTCATTCTGCCAATCATTTCTCTTCTTTCTTGAAAAACTGATTCTTTTTTTATATAATGATAGGACTCCGGTTTGACAATCCGGAAAATCTGATAGGATATTGGGGAAAATTTCTATGGCAACGATAAAAGATATCGCAAACCGGCTCGGCGTTTCCGTCAGCACTGTTTCCAAAGGACTAAACGGCGCAAGCGACATCAGCGAACAGCTTCGTCAGACCGTACTCGACACCGCTGTTGAAATGGGTTATACGCCCAAGCAGATGCGCGCCAGAGATACCGGAAAACTTTGTATTTTCATTGAAAATATGGAATACGAAACCGCCGAACAGTTTGGCTACGACATCATTCTCGGTTTTAAACAGGCCGCATACCCTGCGCGCTATGATGTTACCGTGATGCCCATCACCCCTGCCTTTCAAAAGGCGGAAAAATATGATACTTTTATGTTAAAAAACGGATATGTGGGTGCATTTCTTGTGGGCTTTGCCTTACAGGATGCATGGCTTGAACAACTTCACACCACATCCATTCCTACCACGCTGTTTGACAATTATATCCGTAAAAATCCGAACGTCAGTTATATCGGCACCGACAGCTTCGAAGGAATCGATGACGCCATCGAGCATCTCATCGCGCTGGGACACCGGAAAATTGCCCTGTTGAACGGCTCCGCCCATTCCATGATTACGGAACAGCGGCGCCAGGCCTATATCGACAGCATGAGCGCCCACAACCTGGAAGTCAGTGAAAAATGGATGCCTTACAGCTACTATGTGGCTGCCGCCGCCAAAGACCATGTAGCCGGTCTGCTTTCCCTCGGCGCAACCGCTATCGTATGCGGTAACGACCTTCTCGCCTCCGGCGCGCTGCATGAATGCCTTGCAAACGGCTACCGGGTTCCGGAAGACGTCAGCATCATCGGCTTCGACGACATTCCGATTTCCGCCCAGTTAAATCCGCCCCTGACGACCATCCGCCAGGACCGCATCGAACTGGGCAAATGCGGCTTTTTTACGCTGCACTCCGTCATCAACCATGTTTCCGTCAGCAAAAATCTGCTGCGGCCGCAGCTTATTATCAGAAATTCAACCGCCCCGGTCAGAAAATAGTGTCTCTGACCGCCTCCAGAGCGGGTAACGCGTTGCCGTCGTAATCGAACAGCGCCTGGTTGGCCCATTCATTGCCGCCAGGCCCTTTTTCATTCATATAGGCAATCGCAGCTTCGGACGCCCAGCCGGAACCGGCTGCCGGAATCCAGGCCGCTTCCCAGTAGAAAAAGCCTCTGGCTTTGTTGTCCGGAACCTGTTTCATCTTTTCAAACAAATCCAGCAAAAACTGTTTCTGTCCCTCTTTCGTCATCGGATAAGGCACTTTCGCGGCAAGCTCCGGCTTCGTCGCCATTCCTTTTCTTTTATCCGGCGCCAGCTTTTCATAGGCGGCATAATCTTCCATCGTAAAACCCATCGACACTTCCGCAATCATCAGCTCTTTGCCGTACCTGACCGCAATATCGTTCATATTCGCCGCGAGGTCGTCAAGCGTCCCGTGCCAGAAAGGATAATAGGACAGACCGATAATCTGAAAATCTTCGCCCTTTTCCATAAAATGGTCAAACCACTCTCTGTAAAGGGCATTGTTTCCGCCATTATCGAGGTGAATCATCAGCGGAAGCTCTTTGTCCACCGCCCGCGCTCCCCGGATTCCGGCGTTCAGCAGACGGGCGAGGTTCTCATATTCCGGCACTTTGCCGTAGGGCCAGAGAATGCCGTTCGTCACCTCATTCCCTATCTGGACGAGCGTTGGAAAAGCCCCGGCATCCCGCATGGTTTCCAGCGTTTCCTTCGTGTACCGGTAAACAGCTTCTTCCAGCTCTTCCAGTCCCATATGCTGCCAGGCCCTCGGCACGCACTGCTTGCCGGGGTCCGCCCAGAAATCGCTGTAATGAAAATCGAGCAGCACTTCCATTCCCTTATCCCGCGCCCGCTTCGTCAGCTCCATCGTCGTCGCCAGGTCGTTCGTACCCGCCCCGAAGGGCTCTCCTTCGTCCGTATAAGGATTGTTCCACAGCCGGAGCCTGACCGCGTTGACATCATAGCTTCGCAGAATGTCGAGCAAATCTTTCTCCTGTCCGTGGTCAAAAAAACGCCCGCCCAGACTTTCCACCTCTTTTAACGTCGAAATATCCATGCCCTTTAAAAATTTCATGTGTTATCTATTCCTCATCCTATATTTGCGTAGATTTTCTAAGGCGGCGTATTCTGCCGCCGCAATGCCCGGAAGAATGGCCGCAGGCCATTCTTTCAGGCGAACAAGATTTGCGTAGCAAATCGTAGATTTTCTTTGGCGGCGTGTTTGGCCGCCTTAGAAAATCTGTTCGACCTAGTCGAAGTCAAACTTCGTAAACCGCTTCATCGCGTCCTTATACCGGAACCTTACCAGCTCGTTCTTTTCCAGAACATCCTCTTCCGTTCCCACATACTGACAGCGGATGCAGTGATATTCCTTTTTATCTTTGTCATAAAACATGTCGATATCCAAATCTCTCATAAAACAGGAGGGACATCTGTAATTTAATTTGCCTTTGCCAGATTGAGCCATGTCGCAAATACCTCCTTATCTTTCAGTCTGCCCGTATATCCCAGTGTGAACATCGGTGAGAACGCATATCCTTCCCGGATATAGCCGACCGCATCTTTTCTGTCGCAGCTTAAAGAAACTCTTGTCTCGATTTCGGGAATGACAGACACAACTTCCTTCGCGCCCGCAAGCTGTTCCTCGCGGCATTTATAGGCATATTTGATTTCCTTACTTTCCAAATCGCCCACACAGGTCAGGGTGATATTGCTCATATCTTCGGAATATTCCGTCGTGCCATAGCATGCAACCATGTATTCGTTGATTTCCACTTCCGCTTCCGGGTCGCTCATTTCCAGAATGTTCCGCTCAATCTTTACGCTGGAGCTTCCTTCCTCAAAATACATCTTCGTCTGCAGTTTTACCGTTAAATCATAAAATTCGATATCCACAGGGTCAAGCGTCAGGATTCTCGTCTTTCCTTTCTTCGATTCGTTTTCCTCTTCGGAAAAATGCGCCTTCGTTCTGCACAGGCACAAATCCACTTCCTCGCCCTTATAAGTCAGCTTCGCGCTTCTTACGGTTCCTTCTCCCGCATAGTGCGTGAAATATCCGGCTCTGTATTTTTCCTGAATGAGGAAAGGATAGGAAGCGTCCGTCACATGCTTCGTTCCGATGCCGACCGGCCATTCCAGCTTCGCCGCGTAAGGTCTCAAGTCCACAATCGCGCCGCCCTGGTCCATATTCACGCACACGCGCATGAACGGGTCGCAGTACCAGAATAACTGCTTTTCGGAACCGTACAGGATATCTCTCCAAAGCGCGCATTCCGGCTCTGTCAGCGTCCTTTTCTGGCGATAATAATCGGCAAATTCCGCCATCGTCATATCGTCCAGTTTTCCTTCTTTTTTCAGCTGGCCGTAATAAGCCATGCCATCCTCATAAGATTTTAAAAGCAGCTCGTAAGGCGCTTCCCAGCGGCCCATTTTGTTCATCCAGCCGGGGCCGACAAACATCATATTGTAAGCATAACCATTGTTATATTTTGCCAAATCACGGTACTGGTCAATCAGATTGTACAGATATGGAAATTCCCAGGTCTTGGAATCATAGCTCATGCTGCGCAGTACGTTCTGCGGATGCGTTCCGAAATTGGAGCCGTTCCCGTCATAGCAGGCAATCAGGTCTCTCGACAAATGCGGAATCGCCACGATGCCGCTGTCCTCTTCCTCATTTGCCGCCGGAGCATGTACGTTCTGTTTGCTCGGAATCCAGGGAGCCCAGGGGCCGCCGTCCATAAAGGTATACCAGGAATTATTGCATGTATGATACGCTTTGGGGCCCTCTTCCCAACAGGTTGCCACCGCACACTTAATCATCGGATATTTTTCCTTGATGTAATTTACCAGCTCCGCATCCATATAATAGGAGCCTGTGGATTCCGGATAAAAACCGAAACGGTCGTAAAATTTGCCGAATACATCGTCAACAATAGACTTTTTATCCTCCATTGAAAACATCCAGATACAGAAGTCTTTGGTCTTGTATTTCTCTCGGAACTCCGTACAGGGCAGTCCTAACAGGGAAAGCGCAATCTCATCCCCATATTTTTCATGGTCCGCTTTCGCAAGTTCCACCGCCTCGTCATTGAACAGCGACGCATAAGTCATCTGAATGGTCGTTTTCAGGCCGTTCTTGTGCGCAATCGCCTGCTGCGTCTTGAAAATGTCGAGCGATTCCGTCAGCAGCGCCTTTCTGCCGATGTCCTCCTCTTTTCCATGTCCGGTCACTTTCTCCGCGTACTCGGGAACCATTTCCGGCCGATGGATAATGTTCACAATAAACTTATTGTCCATAGTAATCCTCCATTCTTATCGTTACTCAACCCACGACTATATGCCGCGGGAATCACTTCTGTTCTTTCCGTTCTTTTTTACAACCTTCCGGGCATACCGCCACAGGTCCGCGAGGCATTTACGCACTTGGCAGTTTCGAGTTTAACAGTTTCGAGCTTAGCAGTTTCCACTACGCCTGTATTTTCTGGTGCGCAATCGGTTGTCCAACATCATGAACTTAGCATAACAAAGCGGTTATCTGTTGTCAATGTCTATAATTGCCTATTTCCGGCGCGATTGTTTGTGGATTCTGCATAAAGGATTATGGGGATGAGGGAAGCTGAAATCCGGGAGGCCAGTCAAAAACTCGGCTCCCGCCCTTCTACGTCGATTCCCGCATGGATATCTGGCATCCAAGAAGCGTTTTACCGGGGACTTCTTCCCCGTCAATCATTTGCAGAAGCGTCCGGCATGTCCTTTTGCCAAGCTCTTCAATATCAAACTGAATCGACGTCACGGAAGGCGTATAATTTTCCAGAAAAGAGCTGTCATAAAAAGAAGCGACCCGGACCTGTTCCGGCACTCTTATTCTCTTCTGCTGTAAACAGTTCAATACACAGCTGCACAGATAATCGTCCGTGGAAACGATGCACCGTACCTCCTCCCGCAGCAGTTTTTCCACAATTTCCTCCACCGCTTTCAGGCCTTCCACATCTGAAAACACATAGGATTCCGGTTTTATTCCTTCTTTGTTTTCATACTCCTGACAGGCGTCAAGAAATCCCTGAACCCTGTACCGGTTCACCATGTGTGCCCGGCTTCCGCCAATCAGCGCAATCTTCCCGCTCCCCTGGGAAAGGAGGCGTCCTGTCAGCTCCCGGCACGCCTTCTGGTGGTCGTTATCAATCCACACGACCGCATCGTCCTCCGAACTGCCAATTGCCACAAAAGGAATCCCCGTTTTTTTCAGGTACTCTGCGGGCGCATCCTCCACCAGCGTCCGGGTCAGGATAAAGCCGTCCACTTTATGATTTACAACCACCCGCTGTAACTGGGAAATATCCTCTGCCGTAACGATGGAAACGAGTACGTCATAATCCAGGGAAGAGGCAATTTTACTGATGCCGAGCATACAGTTCTGAAAAAAAGGAAGCTCAACGATATTATAATCGCCCGGAATGACCAGCCCGATATTGTAGGTTCTGGACTGCGCCAGCCCTTTGGCAATGACATTCGGTCTGTAATTGTGCTCTTCTATATATTGCAATACTTTTGCGCGCGTTTTCTCTCCGATGCGCCCCTTTCCGGAAATGGCGCGGGAAACGGTCGTCTTGGAAACGCCCAGCGCCTCCGCAATATCGTTAATTGTCAGATTTTTCTCTTCTGTCATACAGACTGCACCTGCCTTTCGGGGAACCGCTTATAACATATCATGCCATTCCCGCATAATATAATACAAAGTTTTTCTTTAAAAACGGAGTTATATGGAAAAAACAAACACACAATCTTCTTTTTCACATAATACCAATGAATATCTGAACGCCTATGCCTGTATTCTGAAAGAAATGATTTGCTGCATGACAAAGGCGGAACTGACAAACAGCATTTCCCACAACTTCATCGTACAAATGATTCCCCATCACAAAGCCGCCATCCAGATGTCGCGGAATGTTTTGAAATACACAACGGACTGCGATATTGAGTGCATCGCGTCGAACATCATTACGGAGCAGACACAGAGCATATGCGATATGGAAAAAGCGATGCCCTGCTGCTGCCAGAAATTCAATGCCCAAAGAGACCTGTGCGCCTATCAGAAACAGGTGGATAAAATTTTCCAGACAATGTTCCACTGTATGGAGACCGCTGAAGCATGCAATTCCATCGACTGCAACTTTTTACGGGAAATGATTCCCCATCACGAAGGCGCCGTGGCATTTGCCGAAACCACCCTGCAATACTGCATCTGCCCGGAACTGAAGCCAATTCTGGATTCCATTATCGTCTCCCAGAAAAAGGGAGTCTGCCAGATGAAAGAGCTTCTCTGCCGCCTGTCCCGTTAGTGTGCCGACACGCATTTCAATAAAAAACCATTCCCCAAAAGAGGCTGGAGCCTGGCATGGCGCCGGCTTCTTTTTTGTAATGTTGTTCTGTTTTGTACTTTACCGGTCTGCTTTTTCATGATAAAATTTATATACAGGTTTGCGCAAACGGTTGTTCATTAACAGCGTACCAAAAGAAAGGCAGTACTGCAATAGCAGATATATACAATTTAAACGGGGTTTTTTATGAAAACAGACAAACTATTATTCGGGGCGGCATATTATGACGAATATCTGCCCTATGACAGAATCGAAACCGACATGGAAATGATGAAAAAGGCGCATATGAACGTTATCCGCATTGCAGAGTCCACATGGAGTACCTGGGAACCACAGGACAATGTGTTTGATTTTACCCATCTGCACCGCATGCTGAAAGCGTCCGAAAAACACGGCATACAGGTTATCGTCGGCACACCGACCTATGCGGTTCCGGCCTGGCTTGCCGCAAAATATCCCGATATTCTGGCCCAGACCCACAACGGACAGGAACGCTACGGGCGCAGACAGAATATGGACATCGCACATCCCATGTATTTAAAACATGCGGAGCGCATCATCCGGAAGCTCATGGAAGAAGTGCGCCCTTATCGGCATGTCATCGGCTTTCAGCTGGACAATGAAACCAAATCCTATGATACCTGCAGCGTTTACGCCCAGGAAAAATTCCGGGATTATCTGAAAGAGCTTTTCCACGGCGATTTATGCGCGCTCAATCATCAGTTCGGACTGGACTACTGGAGCAACCGCATCAATTCCTGGGAAGAGTTTCCCGACGTCCGCGGCACGATTAACGGCAGTCTCGGCGCGGAATACCAGAAATTCCAGCGCAGGCTGGTAACGGATTTCCTCGCATGGCAGAGCGGAATCGTCAGAGAATACGCCCGCCCGGACCAGTTCATCACGCAGAATTTCGACTACGACTGGCGTGGATTTTCCTATGGATTACAGCCGGAAGTCAACCAGTGGGAAGCCGGAAAAGCCGTGACAGTTGCCGGCTTCGACATCTACCATCCTTCCGCACAGGACCTGACCGGAAAAGAAATTTCCTTCGGCGGCGCAATTGCCCGTTCCATCAAAAAAGACAACTACCTGATTCTGGAAACGGAGGCCCAGGGCAACCACGGATGGCTTCCCTATCCCGGCCAGCTCCGTTTACAGGCGTTCAGCCATCTCGCCTCCGGCTCTGATTCCGTTATGTACTGGCACTGGCATTCCATTCATAACGCCATCGAGTCTTACTGGAAAGGAATCCTCAGCCATAATCTGAAAGAAAATGCCGCTTACCGGGAAGTCTGCCGCATCGGAGAAGAATTCGAGCGTTACGGCGGGCACCTGAAAAATCTGAAAAAGAAAGCGCCCGCTGCCCTGCTGCTCTCCAACGAAGCGCTCACCGGACTGCAGTGGTTCGCAATTCATGAAAACCTGAAATACAACGATATCGTCCGCTGGATTTATGATGCCCTTTATGAACTGAATATCGAATGCGACATATTGAGCTGTGATGATATTGACTTATTCAGTCAATATCCCCTTCTTATTGCTCCGGCGCTTTACAGCATATCCGAAACGGTCATCGACGCGCTCCGCGCCTATGTGGAACAGGGCGGTCATCTTTTCTCCACCTTTAAGACGGCCTTTGCCGACCCGATGTTAAAGATATATGCCGATGACCAGCCCCATCGCCTGACGGATGTATTCGGCATGACCTACGACCAGTTCACCGACGCGGTAAACGTCGGCCTGAAAGATATAACATTTGTTATACCATACACAGCGGACCAAAAACCCGGACATGACGCCGCCGATGTCGAAGGAAATGCCATTCATACCGCCGATGCTTCCAAATCGTCCGTTCACTACTGGATGGAGCTTTTACAGCCCGATACCGCCGAAACACTGGCTTCATATGCTCACCCCCACTGGGGCGCTTATGCCGCCGTCACATACAACCGCTTTGGTAAAGGAAGTGCGGCATATGCGGGATGCTATTTTGATAAATCCCTTTTAAAAGAGCTGCTGCGTTTTCTCTGTAAAGACGCGGACATACCGCTCCCGGAAGCGGCATTCCCCGTTATCATCAAGCGCGGTGTCAACGAGAAAGGTAAGGAAATCATCTATCTTTTCAATTACTCGGATGAAGCGCAAAGCGTCATCTGGTACGGAAAGGACTGCGTACCTCTTATCGGAGCAGACGTTATAGACCCGGCAAACAAAGGGACGGTCCGGAATGGCGATATGGTTTCGATTCCGGGGTGGGATTTTGTGGTGCTTATGAACGTGGATGACTGATGATATTGTTTTTTATCCTGGTATTTAAAAAGGTACGCATCGGCCGCTTTTCGGAGTTTGTTCATGAATGCTCCGGGAAATGGCCGATGGTATGAACAAGATATTTTTACGAACAATAGACTTTGGCAGAATTTTTCATTTTTGTTGACATATTTCCCGCAAAAACGTATAATAAATATCAGAGATGGGAAACCATCGTCAGGAGAGTTCCTGCCAGATAGTGGAAAACTTTATATTCAGGAGAGTTCCTGCCAGATAGTGGGAAACTTTAAAATCAAAGGGTAATCGCTATGATTACCCTTTTTTCTGTAGGAGATACCGATGAGCGAATTGAAATTATATGAAGTATCCGAGGAATACATTTCATATATCAGCACCGTTGAAAAAAATGTTTTCTCTTCAAAAGAAAATGACAGAAACCATACCCGGAAGTATCTGGGCATTGTATACAACATTAACGGGTATAACTACTACATTCCCCTTTCCTCTCCTAAAAAATCTGATTACCAATTGGAGAACGGAGTGCAGAAAATCCGTGGGAGCATTATCCCTATTATCCGCATCACATCCCAATCCTCATCCGGGAAACTGGAATTAAAGGGAACCCTGAAACTGAGCAATATGATTCCTGTTCCTGCCATCGGATATCTGAAAAGCACAGTTGATTTTAAATTGCTCGAACAGATGTATGGTAAATTTATTGAAAAGAAAAACAATTAGCAAAAATCGGACGCCGACATAAAACGAACATCCGCACTTTCACTTGATGAAAAACTCTCTTATGCAGCTGACGGTGAAAACGGTTTATGGATGTGCCAAAACCATCACAAAATGTCTGACGCCAATATTATATTTTTATCCGCTTCCGGCCACATTAATTACACCACAGTTTAGCAAATATATTCACAAACGTTATTCGTCATGCCTGTCAACCTAATGCCAGCACCCTCTCATCCATCTCCTCAAAGTAAACCCGCTCCGCGTCGATTGAAAATTTTATCCGGCCGTCACTGTACCCGTCCGCAATTTCGTTAAGCCGCTCCAAAACATCCTCTTTTGTCATCTGTAAAAACTCTTCCAGGTCCGTTTCCTCCCAGAAATTTTCAATATCCCGAATCACACCGCCAACCCGTGCGTCGCGTTCGGCAACGGTAACCGCGTCTTTATCGGCAATCTGCCAGGAAAAAGCATAGTCGAAACCGCACCAGGCAAGGCCGTCCGCTTTTGTTTTCTGCAGACGGTAAGAACAGTAGAGGGGCGACTCTTCCGGCCGTCCCGTTTTCAGGCTCTGAATCATCCGGTAATTTTCTTCCGTTGAAAGCGTCATCGTCGTATTGACAAAAAACAATTCTTCTTCCGACAAATCCACGCGGCTGTCCTTCCGATAAACATCTTCCCGAATGCGCTCATAGGCGCCATAATTCACGTTTCCCCAGTCAAGAAGCGTCTGGTTAAAGCCGGCGACCGTCATTTGCTGATAATCCTCAGTTCTTAACGATAGCAAAGAATCGTAATCCTCCTTCACAGCATACCCGTTAATGCGCGGTTCCTTCTCCCACGGTTCCGGTTCTTTTTCCTGATACGCCGCCACCGTCATCGCTTCATATCCGCGCAAGGCCAGCAGTTTCGTATATTCCTCTTCGGTAAATCCCAACGCCGAAGGCATATTTTTTTCTTCACCGGACAACTCCTCCGCCCGGGCATTCCCATCAGCCGGACCTTTATCCGTTCGTGAACTGACTTTCTCATCAGCCAGACTTTTATCCGTCCGTGGGTCTTCCTTTCCGGCATTGACTTTTATAGTCAACATCGAACCGGCGCAAGCCACAGCCGCCACAGCACAAATTACACCCGCTATTAATTTTTTATATAAAGAGACCTTTTTCCATTTCATAATCGCATCAATCCTTTCTTCCACAGCGTTTCTCCCAAAATAACTGCCAAGCGGTTCTGGTCCGCTCTGTCCCGCCGCCATATCAATCAGCATCCGGGCATAAACCGCCCTTTGGGTTTTGCCGGATATCCTGACTACCTTTTCGTCACAGGCAAGCTCCAAATCTCTGTTCAAAAGTATATACATCATCCACACAAACGGATTAAACCAATGAATACAGAGCGCCAGCGCGGCAAGCAGTTTCATTGCGGCGTCCATCCGGCAAATATGCACATATTCATGCAAAAGAATATAGCTAAGCGCCTCCTTATTCTTCCAGTCAGTTTTCCTCGGCAGCAGAATAACCGGCCTGAAAATGCCGTAAGTCAGCGGCGTTGTGACCCGGCCGCTCTGTCTTACCGACAGAGTGCGGCGCAGCCTATGCTCCCGAAGCCACTGCCCGACAAATGCTTCTTCAACGGGCAAAGATGTGCGGAACCGAAACAGCGCATGCAGATAAGCAACTGTAAAAAAAATCATACAGGCAAGCATCCCCGCACACCATACCGCAATGAGAATGTTCTTCCTGAATCCCGGCCATCCGGTATTCTCCTGTTCCGTTCCCTCCGGGTTCAACATCTCCGCGCCAGTCTGTCCCCAGGCGCTCCCTGTCCGGGCATTTTCTGTCCAGACGTCACCTGACCCGGCATTTCCTGTCCAGACGTCACCTATCCCGGCAGTCTCTGCCCAGGCGTTCTCCATCCCGGCATTCTCTACCCAATCGTTTCCCATCCTGGCAGTCTCTGTCCCGGCAGTCCCCGTCCCAGCCTGTCCGTTTACAGGTTTCGGCGCGTTTACAGGTATCTGCGCGTCAGCGGATTCCGCCGCATCCGCCCCCTCCGGGCCCTGAGCCGTTTCATAGGACTGCACGCGGGCCACGGCTTCCTTCAAAATGGGAAGCGAATAAATGCTGTATGCCGACGGAACCGCTATGGGAAGCAGAAGCCTTGCCAGTACAATGACCCATAACACCGGAAAAATATATTTCGGAAGGCTTTTACCCGCCTTGCGCAGCAGCGCGGTAAACAAAATCAGCGCCGCGCCGGAAACCGTCATCTGCATAAAAACCATTGTTTTCCCCTTTCTGCCCTCTTTCTCGCTTTCGGCTCTGCTCTTTTCATTCCGCTTCTTCCACAATCTGTTTCAGCTTTTCTATCTGGCTGGCGGAAAGTTTCTTCCTTCCAAGCAGCGCCGCAAACAGCTTATCGACGGAGCCGTCATAAACTTTATCAATCAGCTCATTCGTTTCCACCTCCTGCACTACCTCTTTTGGAATCAGCGCATGACACATAAAATGCGGCTCGGAACGCTCTATCGCCCCTTTTTTGATACACCGCTTAATCAATGTATAGGTCGTATTGACATTCCAGCCTACCGCTTCTTTCAATACATCGGAAATATGCTTCGCGGTCACGTCCCCTTCACGCCATAACACATCCATTACTTTCAGTTCCGAATCAAAAAGTTTTATATCCATTTCTGCCTCCTGTTCCGCCACGCGCGCGGCATTTTAATCAATTAGAATTGGTGAACTTCCTCTCTCCCATTCCATCATAAAACAACATAAGACTGCAGTAGTTTGATTTAGTTTCATACTACCACAGTCTTATTTTCGTGTCAATCCTGTTTACGGTATTCTTCGGATTCTTTTCCTGAGACAATTGGGTCTGCAAAGAAACACTTCTTTATGTTTATCCCCTTATCTGCTTTTTCCAGTACGGAATATTTTTCTGCTGTGTAACTCTTGGAAAGAACGGCATAAACCTTCTGCACCGGGAAGGCGGTGACATCCCTGATATCCTTTTTCAGAAGTGTGTTCGGCACATTCAGCCCTGTATTCCGGTCTTTCACAAAACCAATACATCCAGATACATTGCCTGCCACCTTTTCCGTAAACAGCTTTGGCCCTCTATCCGTAAAATCTCCTATCATTGTAACGTTCTGCTTGAGTCTCATCATGTTTTCCAGAATTTCTAATTTCTGAACCGTAGAGCCATCCTTTGCAAAGCTGAAATCCTCTGCCGTCAGACGGTTATCCAGACATTTTTCATAAAAATGAATAGCGGAAGCCACACTGGAACTGTTTAACCTTACCTCTGTCAGATGAAGGAAATTATATCGGTGTTTTGTCCATATCTATATCCTTTGATAATCTACCTTATTTGCCTATATTCGAATAAACTCGATAAAGGCAAATGCAGCATGCCATTTTAATCATATTATTTAGAAAAGGGAATGTCCATGCCGCAGCACAAAACATTCCCTTCTCACGATTGATTTTTCCGCTGCCTGCCAGCCTCCGACACCTACGTTCGGAAAAGGTATCAGATTTTAGGTGTCAATCCGCCGCTGATTCACAGCTTTCTAACTACATTCTATACCAGACTCTGGCAAAGTGCAATTACCTTTTCAGCATATGCGGATATGGCATATATTATTCTGAATGCTTTTGCCTGCTATTCCCACACCGAAATGTCTGCTCTGCCTCTGCTGTTCCTTGACTTAAACGCCTTTACCTGCCTATAACCCTATCCAAACCGCCAGTTCTGCAAAATTCCGAATATGATAATCTGAATACTGCAAAATATGTTTTCTGCTTTTATCGCTTTTTGCTTCCAGCGCTTCCGTAAATACCGTTTTCATGCCGGCCTCTTTTGCCCCGCGCAGCTCATCCGAACCGCCGTCTCCGACAAAAACACATTCTCCGGGCCGCACTCCCAGACGCCGCATTGCCAGCTCATAAATACGCCTGTCCGGTTTCAAAAGTCCAGCCTCACAGGAGAAAACTGCATCGTCAAAAAAAGGAAACAGCTTCGATTTCTCCCAGTATTTACAGTCAATCCTGTCGGCGTTGCTGATTAAGCCGATTTGCTTTCCTTTTGCTTTTAGCACTTTAATAGCACCTGTTATTTCATCCGGTACATTTTGAAGCGCATTTTTCATTCTGTTTTCGCGCGCCTTTAAGAGACTTTGCTTCTGTTCATCGCTGATTTCACAGGGCATGGACGCCGTAATCTTTTCTATAATTTCCCTTTCGGATTTAACATATCCCAAAGCTCGTTCACGATATAAGGATGCATTCTCCGCATACCTTTCCCATTCCTCCGCGGACAGGCCCAATATATCGTATTCGTTATTTTCTTTTTCATAGGAAGGGATTATCAACGTAAAAAATAAATCAAAACAGATTGCTTTTATCACACCTTCCCCTTCCTCCCGTTCTTCGCATTCACATCTTCCCGTATCAGCGCATAAACCGTCGATAAAATCGGGATAAAAATCAGCATGCCGACGACTCCCATCAGACTGCCGCCGACCGTTACCGCCGCCAGTACCCATATGGAAGGAAGGCCCACCGAATTTCCCACCACATGAGGATAAATAAGATTTCCCTCTATCTGCTGAAGCACGATGAATAGAATCAGGAACCAGATTGCTTTTACCGGGTCGTCCACCATAATCAGAAACGCGCCGACGAAGCACCCGATAAAGGCCCCGACAATCGGTATCAGCGCCGTAAATGCAATCAGGACGCCTATCATGACCGCATAGGGAAAACCGAAAAGCGTCATGGAAACGACGAACATCAGACCTAAAATAACCGCTTCCGTACACTGTCCCGTAATAAAACTGCTGAAATTTTTTCCGGCAAGGGAGACGATTTCCAGTGTCCTGTCATACACCTTCTGCGGAAAGTAAGCATGAAGGATTCGTTTAAACTGGCCGCCCAGTTTTTCCTTCTGGGCCAGTATGTAGAAAGAAAAGACGAGCGCAACGAAGACATTGACGACTCCGCCGATAATCGTGGAGGCCACCGTTACCGTGGAACTGACCACGCTTCCGAGCCCGTTCTGCATGAAATCAATAACCGTATTGACGATGGATTCCCAGTTTACCTCCGCAGGTTCAAATTCTTCCAGCGCGGCCACAAGCTGCGGCTGTGCCGCAAACATCTCTTCCAGCCAGATTTGGGCTTCCGTCAGAAACTGCGGTATTTCGTTTCCCAGTTCTATCATGGTTTTCGTTATCTGTGGAATCACCGTAACCGTAACGATAAAAATGATGAGAATGACCAGCATAAAGGACAGAAAAACGCTCGCCGGACGCTTTATTTTATCCAGTTTACGGTTTTTGGTCCTGGAAAACAGCCCTTTCTCGATGGCCTTCATCGGAATGTTCAGCACGAAAGCGATTGCGGCGCCATAAAGAAAAGGACGCACAATACCAATCAGAAAGAAAATGCCTTTCAGCAAAACCTCCGCATTCATGACGGCCAGGCACACAACCGCCGTAAAAAGAATCAGCCCTCTGATTTTTTTCATGTTCCCTTTGTTCAAATCCATTGTTTTCTCCTCTTTGTTCCCGTAAAATATTTTAATGCCATCCATTATAGTATACACTATAACTATCCGTACAGTCGTAAAATTTTCATTAAATTAAATATATACAGTAACAGTTCAGCCTCCGCCCGGACAGAGCATCATCTCTTTGGAGGCACGCTTCCGCTCCGCTAAAGGAAGCAGCGGTACTAAGCTCAAATGCAGCAAGCTGCCTTTTCGCTAAGAACTAGACTACTGAAAGTAGTCTACATCCTATTAAAGGGCCTCCGCCAGAGAACGATGCTCTGTCCGGGCGGAAACTGAACTGTTACTATATACAGGACAAAAACAGACAAAGAAAGTCGGAACTGCTTTTTTTCTTTATCGTATACTGGTTTCATCAGGGAGGTGCACACATGGAATGGATGAAGGCAATCGGAAACGCAGTCGAATATATCGAAGCGCATATTACGGAAAATATTTCCGCAGAAGATGTTGCAAAACAGGTACACATCTCGCCCTTTTACTTTCAGAAGGGCTTCCAGATGCTCTGCGGTTATACGGTAACCGAATATATCCGCAGCCGCAGAATGGCTCTCGCCGCGGGAGAGCTTGCCACGGAAGACGTCAGAATCATCGATGTTGCAGTTAAATACGGTTATGATTCCCCGGACAGTTTTACGAAAGCCTTTTACCGTTTTCATGGCGTCACGCCTTCTATGGTGCAGAAAGGACATGCGATGATAAACGCGTTCGCACCGCTGAAAATCAAATTATCCTTAGAAGGAGGGTACAAAATGAACTATACTTTTAAGAAAAAAGACAGCTTCACCGTGATAGGCGTCAGGAAAAAATTCTCCTATGCCGAAGCGCCGACGGCAATTCCGGCATTCTGGGAAGAGCACGCCGAAAAGGGCCGCCAGCAGTATGTACACGGCATGTTCGGCATAAACATCGATGAATCCAGGGGATTCGATGAATTTGAATATCTGATAGCCGATGTGTATAATCCCGCGGCCGATGTTCCGGAAGGGTTTACGACCGTGGTCATCCCCGCATTTACCTGGGCGGTATTTCCCTGTCCCGGCCCTATGCCGGACGCTCTGGCCGACGTCAATTCCAAGATTTTCTCGGAATGGCTCCCGGCCCTGAAAGATTACGAATTCGCGGCGGGCTACTGCATCGAAATGTATGATGACCCCGGCAACTACCCGAAAGGCGTAAGCGATGAAAACTACTACACGGAAATCTGGATTCCGGTGAAAAAGAAATAGAAACCATAAAACAAAAGGCCGCTGCATGGCGGCCTGACTTGCTATTCTTCCAGCAGCCAATCCAGATAACCCTTAAAATCCGCGGCCAGAGGCTCCCACTCCGGCGCTTCGGCCCCGTGCGGACATGTGTAGATATTTCCGTCGTGCATAAAAACAGGGTCTCCATTACAGGTTGCAAATACAAATTGTGCTTTCAGATAAGAATATTCCTCCTGTAAGCCGGAAAGTTCTTCCGCCGGGAAAAAACGAACGGCGTTTATCTCCACATCCGACGGATTATGCTCCTTGTAAAAAGTTTTCAAAACATCCGGTATTTCTTCGAGACTGCCTTCATATGCAGAAAAAACATTGCGCTCATCCTGTAAAACAGCCTTCCTTACAAATTCTGAATACTCCATATTAATAACCATACCTTTCTCTCTGTCTGCGATACTGGGCCCGCGCCAATATTCGCCTGCCGAATAAATTCGGCTATGAAAAATCTCGGATTTTTCAACCTATACTGCCTATACCGAAAAAGACGGACGGCATTTTTCGATTGTATAGACCCGGACTCTTTCCTCAAAATGACGCTTATGGATGGAATCGGTAAGAGAATAGGCGATTAAAATAATTCCTATGCTCACCGATACAATGATTCCGGCCGTACCTCCCCAGATTCCCTGTGCCGCTATGGATACGGCTAACAGGGAGAGGGAGAAAAGCGCCTGTTTTCCTGTTTGTATCAGCGCGTCCTTTGTCGCAGCCCCTTTAATTTTCAGCTTCACGAATTGGTAAGCAGAAAATACAGCGATTGTCAGTGTTCCCGCCACGCCCATATGAACCATCTTTGAAATATTTTCAGTAATCGTCATACCGACGCTTTCCATCATACCGGAAGCTGCCTGGGAAGCCACTTCTCCAAGCGTTCTCCCAACGCCGTAGCCGGCTATCGACATCAGCCCAGATTCCACGCCGCCCTTTACACCCTCGGCCATTGCTAATTTCAGGGTATCGGGGGTAACGCCCATCTGCGCGAGTGTCGCAACAAATCCAAGCGTCAGTCCGACGCCGGCGCCAATCGCCGCAGCCAGTCCCAGTCCGTGCAGCTCATTTTTAAACACCCGCTTTCCATTTGTTTTTTCAAGCATCTTATTTTTGTCAGTCATCGGCCCGTCACTTTCATTTTTCCAGTTGCCGTCATGGCCTTCTTCCAGATGCTGTTTCCGAGTTTTGTAAAATTTGATATTGTCAGGATTTGCCTGCTCCTCCGGGTGGTCCGCAACATTTTTCTGATGATGGCCTTCCGCGCCGCGGACGCCCCCTTTAGGTGCCTTGAGTTTCCCATCTGCCATTTTAGGCTTATTCACAATATCCGGCCTGTTCTCTAAGATTTCCTGCTGCTCGGCCGCATTCCAGTCCGCCGAACCGTTTCCGCCCATCTTAATATCGGCCGCTTCATAATCCCATGCCAGGGAGACGCCGTCATTCCGGGCGCCTGCATAAGCGGGGTTCTTTGCCATACCGTTAGCCACTTTGTCGGCAAGCGCGGAACGCTCTGCATTCAACGCCTTCAAAAAGCCGCCAAGCTGTGTATTATAACCGTTCGTGACCGTCATCGCCGAAAAAGATGTTCCGGAAATCGGAACGGCCAGAATGCCGGGCGCACAGGAAACGTCCATTTCATTCCGCTTTGCCGTCGTCTGCTGATAAAAAGTCAGACTGCGGCTGTTCTTTAAGTTTGTCAGCATACTAATCACCATGCCTTTCGTTCGCACTCTATGGCATACCGGGTCAGTGCCAGTTTGCCGCCGTCATCTAGTTTACTGAATATGTAGGAGTAAACATGATTGTAATAAATCAAAGTCTCGTTGAACAGGCGGGAGGCATCGAAAGCAAATAACGTCGTCGATGCGAGGGAAAACAACTGTGTCTGATTTTTGTATCTGCTCTCCTCCTTGCAAAACTTCTCGAAGGCGGATGCAAATGCCTCTGCAGCCTGTTGATTGTATGCGATATTTTTCCTGTGCTCAATCTGCCGCATTTTCACACTGATAAGCCCGGTAATCTCCTTTGTCAGAGACTCATATATGGAAGCCTGTTCTTCCGTGAACATGTCTTTTTCAATGACGCTGTCCAGCTTTTCAATCTCAACGAGCAGCTCATCAAATTTTTCCTGTGTTATTTCCCCTTGCATGGAATCCTTCAGTGCGAACAATTTTTTCAGAAATTCGGCATTTTGAGATTCTGCTTCCGCCTGTTCTTCTTTCACCCGTTTCATATTGGTTTTCTCAATCTCTTCCAAAATAACATTGATACGCTGCTGGTATTTTGCAAATACTTCCACAAATTCCCTGGTAAGCATGGCATTTTCCGCATAAAAAGCCAGCGCTACATTCGCCTGTTCCCCAAAATTCTTTCTGTCGGCAAAAGACGGAAGCGTTTCCGCCAGTGTGCAGAGATAATCAAAATATGCAGCGAAAATTTTCTCATCTCCCGGATTCTGGTTGAACAGATTACGCCCGGCTAACAGAGCTTCGGCAATTTTTCCATTCCTCTTATATTCCTCAAACAAACTAAGCATCTTTACTCCTATCTGTCTGCTTCAGCAGACACTCAAATCAAAATTGATACCTGTTTTCCTTTGCAAAGGCGATAAAACAAGCATTTTACAACGGGATATTCTCAAAAAAATCGGACAGACATTTCAGTTTTTCAATTTTATGCCGGATTTCCTGAATATCATATTCATTAACCGTATTTCGGAGCTTATCGACATAATAATTCCATTCTTTGTCCAGCCCGGCTGCCGACTCGTTGAAAAAGGTTTCCATTTCTGTCCAGTATCGGCGAATACTGTCACGGAACTTTCCGCTATAACCGTTCCCGTCAAAAACAGAACTTATTTTTTTGGCAACATTCTTTTTCCATCCGCCGCCAAACCGTTCCATAATCCCTAATTCCGAGACAACCTTAAGCCCTGCCAGAAACCCGTCAAAATTAAAGTAGTAAGATGAATATTCTCCATGTTCCAGGCGCGCCAGTTCAAATTCCTCGCGTTTCAGACGGGCTTCCCACCCTGTGTCAAAATCCGCCTGTATTTTATTGTGTTCAAAAGGACATGAAACGCCTTTCTCATAAATAACCGTATACTCTCTGACCTTTTCGGCGAATCTCTCCGATTTACGAACCATCATTGTCTCACAAAATAACTGAATCATGCTCATCACAAAACTGCCAAACCATACAATATCCTCCGTTTTATTCCTTACCCCTTTTTCTTCCATCAGCTGAATCAGTTTATCCGTACTGACCGTTGCCGCCGCATAAGTGCTAAACTCCTCTGACGATTCCGAAGAAAGCCGCTCAATTTCCTTCCTGACCTCATTTTTTCTCTTGTCGCAGTCCTTCACCCGGGATAACTCGTTCTTTTTAATGTCATCGAGCAATGTCACATATTTTTCACGCTCTGCCGCAATCCCCTCATATTTCTGTATCTCTCTGATGAGAGCCGGTTTTCGGGATTCAACATAGCCCCGCACAAACTCTTTCGTATTTTCATCGATAACGCCGGGCAGCGCTTCAAGAATTTCAGTCAGTGCGTTGTTAAAAGGTCTGCATATATCCGGGATATCAACCGTATATGCAAAAAACCGGGAACGGAGCTCTTTCAGCCCATTATCCGCATAAGTATATCCCGATAATTGCTGCCGTTCCTTCCAATATTCCTCCGGAAGTGTTTTGCGCAGATTGCGGCATCCGACATCCAAAATTTCTTCCAGCTGTACTCTGTTGCCATTGCTGACCGTATGCGCCTGTGATGCAATCACAAACAGATTGGAAAGCGGCTTCAAGTCGTTTCCGCCCTTTTTCTCCCATACGGGAAGCTCGCTTATGTTACGTTTCAGATAAGTGATATCTTCAATCCGCATAAACCCGCTGGCCTGTGAAAGATAGAGCACCACATCAGCCTTCCTGGTCGTGGCAAACGTAATGTTATCATCCTGTTCCGTTTCCGTACCAAAACCCGGCAAATCAACAATATCACAAGTCTTTAGAATCGGCGCATCGAGAAAAACGACCGCCGCTCCGGCTTCTCTGTCATAATACTCGCCCTGTCTTGTTCCAAAAGAACGTAATGTTTCAACGCCGCCCGCTCCGATTTTCCATAAACGGCAATAGCTTTCGTCATGCAATCTGCTCTCATCCCACAAATTCTCCCCGCCAGCCTGATTCGCAAATATCCACACATCTTCTTCCACGAAAACCGGTTTATCGGAAATATGCTTGATATAGACGGCGATTGACGTTGTAGGCGTCCATGAGACAGGCATCTTATCCATTCCCAGCAAGGCATTCACAAGAGTGCTCTTTCCGGTATCAGAACGTCCTACAATCGCAATTTTCGGTTTTATCATCCTTACGGCTATGCCGCGCTCTAATTCTTCAACATAGGACTTCCGAAATTCCTCCGGCAGCTCCATTTTTTGCAAGGCATCCGAAATATATTTCAAAAGTGCATCTTTTGTAAAATCAGCTTTTTCCCAGGCATTCCTGACATTTAACGGCGCGGGAACCGGCTTCTTCCACCCGGTCAGTTCCTCGTAGGTCGCCCCTGTCTTTTCAAGGATTTTTTGTATCACCTGAAAAGGAATGCTGTCCGGGTCTTTCTCCCATCTGGAAATACTGGACTGCTCAACACCAATCAATTCTGCAAATGCAGACTGGGTTTTGATTTTGAGCTTGTCCTCACGGAAAGATTTCAAATTCATATAAATTACCATCCCTTTCTCTCAGCCTGTGGAAAACCTTCAACTTTTCAAACAAATCCTCCATGTCAGAGCAGCTTGCTGCGATGACATGCCTCCTGATTTCCACTTTATACCACATTATATCTCTGCTTCTGCAAAAGGTCAACATAAATTATGCAGATTTGCATAATACTTATATGCAAATCTGCATAGCGCTTTCGCATTTTGTGAACAGCCTGATAATTCGGGCGCGCTTTCTCTTTGTACGAACAGCCTTACTTTATCAGACATGCTCCCTCTTCATATGAGCAGCCTTACTTCATCAAACATGCTTCCTCTTTATATAAACAGCCTTACTTTATCAGACATGCTTCCTCTTCATACGAGCAGTCTTACTTCATCAGGCATACTTCCTCTTATTCGGTTACTTCACTTGATACAGATAAAAATCATCTAACGTCCCCCAGCCTTTGGCCGCACAACTTACGGACGCGCCCACGGTCAGCGTACCGTCCTCACCGACTATAATTTCGGAAATCACCGGATTCTGCCAGTTACACCAGCCCGTCACGCCAGTTTCCTGTGTGAGCCGTTCTGTGCCGTTATCCGCATAGATGTACATGTCCGGACTGTCCCCGGCATCGCCGCCCTGTATATACAGGCCAAACTCGTAAGTTCCCGGTGTCAGCCCCGTAATAGTCTGCTCCACCGTAAAGGAAACTTCCCCGGTGGAATAAAAATGCAGAGCCGTCTCGCCGCTTTTCGCATCCGACTCTTTCTTCTGAAAATCCGTCATGCCGCCGCTCTTTTCCTCGATAACCCACATAGAAGTGTCCGCTTCTTCAAAACTGCTGTTAGCCACCATGTTATTGCGGTTTACGGAAATTTTCGCCGTTACCTGTTCTTTTTCCAGATATTCGATGACTTTCTCCGAAAGGGTCGTATCGGCCGTGGAATCCGTCAGCATCCCGAATGTTCCGGTCACTTCATAGTCTCCGGATGCGGATGTATCGATTGCAGATAACTGCGCCTCATCCCACAGAACCGGAATCTCCGCCGTGCTCCTGTCATTATAAACGACGCTCACCGTTTCCGGCATCAACACTTCTCCGCCTAACGGCACGGAAAGTTCTACGGGTAAAATATTTTCCACCGCCTGTTCCACAATGGTGCCGCAATGCAGATATTTGAATACTTTTAAAGATTCGAGCGGGTGTCCCTCATAGTCAAAAAGGGCCTGATTGTCCCAGGAACTGCCGCCGTAATAAACACCCGCATCTTTCGGGTCATAGGAAGCCGCGTAACTGGAAGCCCACCCGGAACCGTTCTTTTCCCAGGATTCCCGATTCGCGGAAAGCACCGCCGCCGCGTCCGGCGCATCTTCCTCATAGACACCCACCGGAATCCATGCCGGTTCCCAGTAAAAGACGCCGAGGCCCGCTTCTCCCACATCGGCCACCGCCGCGCATACATCCCGGACGAGATTGGTCTGGCCCTGTGCGCTGACCGCATATTCCGGTACCACGTCTGCCCCGCCGATGCTGTTCGCAGAGCCGTCCCCGTCTCCATCCGTATAGGGATAGGAAGTCTCCGCCACCATCACCTTTTTCCCATATTCTTCGGAGAGTTCCCGCAAAACATCCGTCAGGTTTTCCAGACTTCCATGCCAGAAGGGATAATAAGATACGGCAAAAATATCATAATCAATTTCTTTCTCCAGCAGTTTCTGCGCGGTGGCAAGCGTTCCCTTTTTGTCGGAAACATCCGTAAAATGCACCGCTATCTGCATCTCCTGTCCTGATTCCCCGGCGGTTTCCCTGACCGCTCTGGAACCGGCCTGCAGTAACTGCCGCCGTTTTGTCCAGTCCGTTTCGCCGGAAATACCGTTGTTGATTTCATTTCCAATCTGCACCATGCCGATTACAGCGCCCGCGTCAATCATCTCCGAAAGGCTCTCCTTCGTGAACTGATAAAGGGCTTCCGATTTATCCTCTATCGCCATACCTTCCCACGCTTTCGGACATTGCTGTTTGTTCGGGTCTGCCCAGAAATCGGAATAATGATAGTCCACACAGAGCTTCATCCCGTATTTCGCCGCCCGCGCACCGATTTCCGCTGCTGTTGCCGTATCGTTGTTGCCGCCGCCATAGCCGTTGCCGTTTTCATCAAACGGGTCGTTCCAGACGCGCACACGGATATAGTTTACGCCGTTTTGCGCCAGTGTCTGAAAAATATCCTGTTCTTCCCCTTCTTCGTTATAATAAACGACGCCGCTCTTTTCCTGTGCGATAACGCTGGAAATATCCACGCCCCGGATAAAATCCGTGGGAAGCCCCTCTACCGGCTCCACATAGACTCCCGCTTCTTCCGCTTTTTCGGGCAGTTCATAGATAACCGTGTCCACGGGCCATTTTGCTTTGGGCGCCGGCCCTTCTTCCTGTGACGCGCTCTCTTTGCCGGCTTCTTCCCCCTGACCGTTCTGAAGGTCCGCCGCTTCCGCACCTTCCGGCTGTGCCTCCGCATTTTCCGCAGGCTCCGCCGGCCCGTTTGTCTGCTCCTGTCCGCTTTCCGCTTCCCGTCCATCCGCATTTCCGCACCCGGACAGTCCGGCAAGCACCATAAGCCCCACCACCGCCGCATATCTTTTCATTCGTTTCTTCCACATAAGAAATCCTCCCGTTTTTCCGATTTCATTTTTAGCAGCAATTCAGCCTCCGCCCGGAGAGAGCATCGTTCTCTGACGGAGGCCCTGTAATAAATGTGGACTACTGAAAGTAGTCCAGTACTTGGATTTTGGGACACTTGTGGCACAAAATCCTTAGTACCGCTACATTTTTAGCGGAGCGCAAGCATGCCTCCAAAGAAAACGATGCTCTCTCCGGGCGGAGGCTGAACTATTACCGTTTTTATTATAGCACACCCCCCTCCTCAAAAAAAAGGCTTGCGAAAGCATCTCTATCTATGCTATAATACAGTTCGGTGATTACAGAAGATATAGGGGCATAGTTCAAAGGTAGAACAGTGGTCTCCAAAACCATCGATGTGGGTTCGATTCCTACTGCCCCTGTTATGAAAAAATTATTTTTTATATTTCTTATCTTAATAGGTTTCCTGACTGCCTGCGGAAAAGAGCAGCCGCTTTTGGAAGCCGCGGATTATGAGCTGAACCAGAGCGCCAATACCACCCGGAAGGGAATCGGTATCGGCGACACTCCGGAAGAATTTTTGGCAGCATATGGAGATTACGATATCGAGACTTCCATAGAATACGGGCCTTTTGAGGCAATTGCGCCAGATGAAATTCCTTTTACGGATTCAATCAGGACGATTCTTCCGACCTTTTTCATCGACGGGCTTCCGGCCACAATCGAACAAATCTGTACGGAGAACGAAATTGAGCGGACCGGGCTGCTGTCGCTTTTAAGTTCAGACGAATATCTGCAGAATCATACGGTCGTATATCATTATATGATTTTCACATGGGATGACGGCGTTATTACCGATATCCATTCGGAATTTATGGATTACAACGAAGATGCTTCTTATTATGAGGACCTGGAAGCAGAACCAATGAAGTAATTTTCAATTTTTCCCATTCAAAAAGAGCTGAGATTTTTGTCAGCTCTTTTTATTTTGCAATTCAAATCAGGCCGTACCCGCCTGAATTTCCATCGACCAACGACGTCTACGCTATACCTTTGCAAACTGGCTCTGATAGAGTTCCGCGTAAAATCCCTTCATGGCGAGCAGTGATTCATGGCTGCCCTGTTCGATGATATTCCCATCTTTCATGACAAGAATAACGTCCGCTTCCCGTATCGTGGAAAGTCTGTGGGCAACGATAAAGCTGGTGCGGCCTTTCATCATGGTTGCAAAAGCCTTCTGAATCCGAATTTCCGTTCTCGTATCAATGGAGGACGTTGCTTCATCCAGAATCAGCATCGGAGGCAGACAGAGCATGACTCTTGTAATACATAACAACTGTTTTTGTCCCTGGGAAAGATTGCCGCCGTCTTCCGTAATCACCGTGTCATAAGCGTTCGGCAGACGCTTGATAAAGCTGTGCGCATGGGAGGCTTTGGCCGCCGCAATCACTTCTTCCTCCGTGGCGTCCGGTTTTCCCATCACGATATTTTCCCGTATCGTTCCGGTTTTCAGCCAGGTTTCCTGTAATACCATGCCGTAACTTTCCCGGAGGCTCTTTCTCGTCACCTCCCGGATATCGTGGCCGCTCACACAGATTGCGCCCGCATCCACATCATAGAACCGCATCAGCAGATTGATAACAGTTGTTTTTCCGCATCCGGTAGGCCCGACGATGGCAATCCGCTGTCCCGGCTTCACCGCAAGGTTAAAGTGCTGAATCAGCTTTTTATCCGGCACATAAGAAAAGGAAACATCATTAAGCGCAACCGTACCGTCCACCTGATGCAGTACTGCGGCGTTATCCGCTTCCGGTATCTGCGGTTCTTCTTCTATCAGTTCAAAAATTCTGGCGGCACAGGCGAGCGCATTCTGCAGCTCCGTTACCACGCCGGATATTTCATTAAAAGGCTTTGTATACTGGTTCGCATAGCTCAAAAAACAGGAAAGCTGGCCGACGGTAATCCCTTTATGAATTGCGAAAACCGCCCCGCAGATTGCAACGCCCGCATACACGAGATTGTTGACGAATCTCGTGGAGGGATTGGTAATGGACGAAAAGAAGATTGCTTTCAACGACGCGCCCTGGAGCCTGTCATTGATTTCATCAAACTTCTCAAGGGCCTCATCCTCATGGGAAAAGGCCTGTACGATTTTCTGATTTCCCACCATTTCATCGATAAAGGCGGTCTGCTCTCCTCTCGTCTCGGACTGTAATTTAAACATGGTAAACGTCTTTTTGGCAATAAAGGCCGCTACCAGAAAGGAAAGCGGTGTTATCAATACAACAACGCCTGTTATTCCAACGTTAATACTGAGCATAAAGCCCAGCGTGCCGATAATCGTAATGACGCCGGTAAAAAACTGTGTGAATCCCATCAGCAGACCGTCTGCAAACTGGTCCACATCAGCGATGACGCGGCTCACAATTTCACCATAAGAATGACCGTCAATATACTTCAAAGGTAAAATCTCGATTTTATGGAAAGCCTCGTCCCTCACGTCCTGTACAATATGGTATGCCATCTTGTTATTGCAGACATTCATCAGCCACTGCGCAAATGCCGTGATAAGAATAACAACTGCCATTTTTCGAAGAATGGCAAAAATACCCGGAAAATCGACCAGCCCTTTGTCCAGTATCAGGTCAATGGCCCTGCCCGTCAGAATCGGCAGATAAAGCGTAAGCGCCACCGTCACCGCCGCCGCCGCGATTGATAAGACCAGATAGAGCCAGTATTTTCGTATATAACGCAGCACCTTTTTCAAAGTCTCCGCCTGTTTCGCTCCCTTATTTTTCATTTCCAACCGTTCCCTCCATACTGCTTTGCCGAATCAATCCGGCTATGAGAAATCTCTGATTTTTCAACCTATGCCTGAGAATAATGTATTTCCTGATAAACTTCACAGCTTTCCAACAGTTCTTCATGGGTTCCGATTCCGGCAACTCTGCCATCTTCCAGCACGATAATCTGGTCGGCATACTGAATCGATGAAGTTCTTTGGGAAACGATGAAAACCGTCGTCCCCTCTCCCATCTCCCGAATCGCCTTACGCAGTCTCGCGTCGGTCGCATAATCCAGCGCAGATGCGCTGTCGTCCAGAATCAGGATTTCCGGCTGTCTGACTACCGCCCTCGCAATCGTAAGCCGCTGTCTCTGGCCGCCGGAGAGGTTTTTGCCGCCCTGGGCTATGAGTTCTTCCAATCCCCTCGGCTTCGTATCGACAAATTCTTTGGCCTGGGAAATTTCCAGCGCCCAGTTCATCTCTTCCGTCGTCGCGTCCGGTTTGCCCCAGCTTAGATTTTCCCGGATAGTCCCCTGGAAAAGAACCGCTTTCTGCATCACCATGCCGATTTTATCCCGCAGTTCTTCCATGCCGTACTCTCTTACATCTTTACCGTCTATTCTTACGCTCCCACGGCTCGCATCATAAAAACGGGGTATCAGGTGCACCAGAGAGGATTTCCCGGAACCCGTACCGCCGATAATGCCAATTGTCTCGCCTTTTTTTACCTTAAAATCGATATCGCTTAACGATTCCGCCCCGGCTCCCTGATAAGTCAGGCCGACCTGGTCAAATTCCACCGCATAGGGTAACGCCGATTTCCCCGCTTCATCCTGCCCGCTCACCGTCAGACTTCTGCCCGCTTCCGCCAGCCCGTCTCCGCTTCCTTTCCACGCCATGCTGGACTGTAACTCAAACACGCTCTGAATGCGGTTCGCACAGGCCAGTGCCTTCGTAATCGTAATAATCAGATTGGCCAGCTTCACAAGTTCAATCAGAATCTGGGACATGTAGTTGACTAACGCCACCACTTCTCCCTGTGTGATATATCCGGTATCGACCCGTACCGCCCCCGTGTAAATGAGGACAATCGTCGCCACGTTGACGATAATATAAGTGACCGGATTGGTCAATGCAGAAATTTTGCCGACGAAAAGCTGAAGGTGGGTCAGTGCGCTGTTGTCCTGTTCAAATTCCGCCGTCTCCTGTTCTTCCTTATGAAAAGCCCGGATAACGCGGACGCCCGTCAGATTTTCCCGCGTTTTGCCGAGCACTTTATCGAGCCCCGCCTGAACTTTTTTATAAAGGGGCATCGTAATCATCATGATGCCGAACACCACAATGGAAAGAAGCGGAATCGTTACAACAAAAACAAGCGCGGCCTTCACATCGATGGTAAAAGCCATCACCATTGCGCCAAAAACGATAAAAGGCGAACGCAAAAAAAGACGCAGAACCATGTTGACACCGTTCTGCACCTGATTGGCATCGGAAGTCATCCGCGTAATCATCGTGGAAGTGCCGAGTTTATCCATCTCGGAAAAGGAAAGTTCCTGAATATGTTCAAACAGCGAATGCTTTAATTGGGTCGAAAAACCAACCGCCGCCTTTGCCGCAAAATACTGCGCCGTAATGGAACAGGTCAGACCAATCAGTCCGAGCATCACGAGCACGAGGCCCATTTTCAGCACATAAGGAATATCTTCCTGTGCGATGCCGCGGTCGATGACCGCCGCCATAACAAGCGGCACAAACAATTCAAAACCGGCTTCCAGCATTTTGAAAAGCGGCGCCAGCACCGTTTCCTTTTTATAATCTTTTAAAAACACCAGTAATTTTTTCATCGTTCCCAGATACCTCTCCCGTTACCCTGACTTCCGTTTTCGAATTTTTTCATATAATCTGCTCTGCACAGCAGAATTTCTTTTCCCAGACAATCTCCTCTGCACAGCAGAGCCTCTCTTTCCTACGGCATATATTCCGCCGTCTGCTCCGCAATTTCCTCGCTCATGGTCCTCACCTGTCTGGAAGTCTCATAATTTTTCTCATCAAACAGAAGCTCATGCAGCATCTGCACGTTTTCTTCCAGCGTTTCCGGTATGATGCAGTCGCCCTTGCTTCCGATGGTCGCATTGGTCCGCTCGCTCTGGAAAGGAAAGCCCTCGGATGCCACCACATTATATTCCGTCAGCGTTCCGAGCACGCTAATCACTTCGTTCACATTCAGGGAAGTATTGACATTGGGAAGCACCGCCGTCAGGACATCCCGCAGAGTCGTAAGGGACGCACCCTTCGCTTTTATCATCATCGCTCCCAGGACATCCCGCTGTCTTTCGGCACGTTTAAAATCGTCGCCTTTTGTATAGCGGATGCGGCAGTAAGCCGTGGCCTGCATTCCGTTAAGCGTCTGTAATCCCGTCTGTGTCACGGGAGTATAATCGACGCCCAGTTCTTCCGCCATGCAGAGCTGATAATTATTTAGATGGTTGATTTCCGCTTCCGTGATTTCTATGTCGATGCCGCCCAGACAATCAATGGCATCAATCAGCCCGCTGAATCCGATTGTCACATAATCCGTGATATCCAAATCCAGATTGATGTTCAGCATCGTGATTGCCTGTTCCGGGCCGCCATTTGCATAGGCGCCGTTGCATTTATTATAACTGTCGTTTCCAAGATTCAGATAAGTATCCCGATAAACGGAAACCAGTTTGATTTCGTGAGTGTCCTGATTGATACTCGCAATAATAATCGTATCGCTCCGCGTTCCGCGCCCAAGCTCGCCGTCCCGCGCATCCACACCGAACAGCGCAATATTCCGGTACCCTTTTGGGGCCGCTTCCGTCTGCTCTTCCGTTTTTTCATCGTCTTTCCGGTTTTCCGTCTTTATTTCCGCCACTTCTTCATTGATGATAATATGCTCCTCATCAATCGCAGTCCGCTCAATCTCATTCATTGTCGTTGTAATCACATACAATATGCCGACCGCGACTACCAGAACCAGAAATTCCAGTATCAAAAGCGGGATGCCCAGTTTCCATTTCTTCCGACCATTCATAACGGCTCCTCTTATCTTTATCCTGTCTCTGTCCTATTCCTGTCTTATCTCTAACTTATCCCTATCTTATCTCTAACTTATCCCTGTCTTATCTCTAACTTATCCCTATCTTATCTCTAACTTATCCCTGTTTTATCTCTAACTTACCCTATTTCGTCTCTACATTTTATGACAAGACATACTACCATAATACATTCTACGATAATACATTCTACAATAATTCATACTAAAATAAGACAATCTATTGTACCATACTGAAAAACATTTGAACATACAAACAAAAATCTGTTCACACAAAGTTAAAAAATGCCAAAAAATATTCAAAATTTCCGCCGCCGTTCCCCCTCCGCCCGGACAGAGCATTGTTCTCTGACGGAGGCCCTGTAAAAATGTCGGTACTTAGTGAAAAAGGCGCCTTGCGTCTTTTGAGCTTAGTACCGCTACATTTTTAGCGGAGCGCAAGCGTGCCTCCAAAGAGAACAATGCTCTGTCCGGGCGGAGACCGACCCGCCGCAAATGTTTCTAATCCTCAAATTCTCAAATCAAATCCTCAAATCAAATCCACCGCATCCTGTACCGAAGAAACACCGATGACTTTTATTCCTTTACTGTTCTTCAACTGTTTCTCGCACACCTTGGGGATGATACAGGTCGTATATCCCATACGGGCCGCCTCCTGAATGCGCTGCTCTATCATGCTGATACCGCGCACTTCTCCGCTCAGCCCGATTTCTCCGAAGGCGGCTGTTTTATCATCAATCGGACGGTTTTTAAAGCTGGAAGCGACCGCCATCGCAATCCCTAAGTCGATGGCCGGCTCCGCGATTTTCATGCCGCCCGCCAGATTCACATAGGCGTCGCAGTCGGACATCTGGAGCCCGACTCTTTTTTCCAGAACCGCCATCAGGAGATTCACCCGGTTAAAATCAGTTCCGTTCGCCTGTCTTCTCGGGAATCCGAAATTACTCCGGCAGACGAGGGCCTGGATTTCAAATAAAATCGGCCTTGTTCCTTCCATCGAACAGGAAACGACGGAGCCGTTCGCCCCTTCCGGTTTTCCTTCCAGCATAAATTCTGAGGGATTCGCCACTTCCACGAGTCCCGTTTCCTGCATTTCAAAAACGCCGATTTCGTTGGTGGAGCCAAACCGGTTCTTGACGCCGCGCAGAATCCGATAGGATGCGTGTCTGTCCCCTTCAAAATACAGCACCGTGTCCACCATATGCTCCAGCACGCGGGGACCCGCAACCGTTCCCTCCTTCGTCACATGGCCGACGATGAAAATCGAGGTTCCCATGCCTTTGGCCAGCTGTAAAAAAATGTTCGTCGCTTCCCTGACCTGGGACACGCTTCCGGGCGCCGACGAGACTTCTTCCTGGTACATCGTCTGGATGGAGTCAATAATCGTGATATCCGGCTGCAGATGGCGGATAGTCTCTTCGATGACCGCCAGATTTGTCTCGCACAGCAAAAAAAGAGTTTCACCAAATTCTCCGATGCGCTTCGCCCGCAGTTTAATCTGTTTGAGCGATTCTTCTCCGGATATATATAATACTTTCCTGCCGTCCAGCGCAATATACCGGCATACCTGTAAAAGAAGAGTAGATTTGCCGATGCCCGGGTCGCCGCCCACGAGAATAAGGGAGCCCGGCACAATGCCGCCTCCCAATACTCTGTCCAGCTCCTGTATATGCGTGGACATTCTTTCTTCATCATTCAAAGCGATTTCCGAAAGTCTGGAAGGCTTTCCCGCCTCCCGCGCAGCCCGTCCCGCCATACCGGAACCCGTCGTTTTCGCCTTCACTTTTTCTTCCACAAAGGTATTCCATTCTTTACAGCCGGGGCATTGTCCCATCCACTTGGAAGATTCGTACCCGCAGCTTTGGCAATAGAATACCGTTGCTGTCTTTGCCTTTGCCATAAAACACTTTACCTGGTGATGCTGACGCTGACTTCACCGCTGCCCGCAAGCTCTACGGAAAGATTCAGCTTCCCGCCCAGATTCGTCTTCATCCTTCCGATATCCTCACCGTTGACCTGAACATCATATTCCGTTTCATCTTCCAGTCCTACCGTAATCTGAGCGTCCTCGTCGCCCTCTACCAGAAAACTGACGCCGTTTTCCTTTTCTACAAAATTGCTGACACTCGTGCCCGGCACGGATTCATAGGCAAAAAGACCGTTCTTTTCCAGTTTGGTAATGCTTTTGTAAGTTTTTACCTTCCACAGGTCGCCGCCGTGTTCAAAATTTTCCACCTTTGCCTTGACATCCAGTTTGTGATTACCAAAACTGATTGCGTTGTCTTTTTCCACCCGGATTAATTCTTCAATTACAGCCATTGCTACTTCCTCCTGCGTTCTTTATACTATCTTATTCGCGTACTTTGTAAACTACTTTCTTATTTTTCAACAATGCGGAAACCCTGTCCCCGCCTTTTACGGCCCCGGAAAGGATTTCCTCCGCCAGCGTATCTTCAATTTCCGTCTGAATCGCCCGCTTCATCGGCCTTGCGCCCATCTTGGCGTCCGTATATTTTTCCACGATATATTCTTTCAGCGCCGGAGATACCGTCAGTTCGATATCCATCTGCTTCCTGCATCTGTTCGTCAGGTTCTTGGAAAGCATTGTCACAATCTGTTTCATATTATCGCGGTTGAGCGGATGGAATACCATGATTTCGTCGATGCGGTTGATAAATTCCGGTTTGAAAAGACGTTTGACTTCTTCCATCACGTTTTCTTTCATCTTTTCATAATTCTGCTTTTCGGAAGCGCCCGAAGAAAAACCGAGGTTCTTCGGCTCCATAATCCTCTGCGCTCCGGCGTTGGAAGTCATAATCAGAATCGCATTCTTAAAACTTACTTTCCGCCCTTTGGAATCCGTAATATGTCCGTCATCGAGCACCTGGAGCAGAATATTGAAGACGTCGGGATGCGCTTTTTCTATCTCGTCAAACAGTACGACCGAGTAGGGATTGCGCCGTATCTTCTCGCTGAGCTGGCCGCCTTCTTCAAATCCCACATATCCCGGCGGCGAGCCTATCATTTTGGAAACGGAATGTCCTTCCATGTACTCCGACATATCCACCCGAATCAGTGCGTTTTCCGAACCGAACATCGCTTCCGCAAGGGCCTTGCTCAACTCCGTTTTGCCGACGCCGGTAGGGCCGAGGAACAGGAAAGAACCGATTGGTCTGTTCGGGTCCTGTAATCCGACGCGGCCTCTCCGCATGGCTCTGGCAACGGCTTTGACCGCTTCTTCCTGGCCGATGACCCGCTCGTGGAGAATGGATTCCAGTTTCAAAAGACGCTCGGACTCTTTTTCTGCCAGCTTCTGCAGAGGAATTTTCGTCCAGAGCGAAACGACTTCCGCGACCTCGTTTTCTCCGATGACAAAATCTTTCTTTTCATCTTCTTTTTCCATACGCTTCAGGGTTCGTTCATATTTTTTAATCAGACCGTCCTGTTTCTTTTTCAGCTCTCCGGCCTGTGTAAAGGCTTCCATCCGAATGGAACGCTCTATCTGTAAATCCGTCTTCTGAATCTCTTCCGCCAGTTCTTTCAGTTTATCCGGCTGTTTGCCGCTGTTTAACCGCACCGCCGCCGCCGCTTCGTCTATGATGTCGATGGCCTTATCGGGCAGATTCCTGTCGTTGATATATCTGGATGAAAGGGCGACCGCCGCTTTGATTGCTTCCGGCGTAATCGTCACTCTGTGATGCTCTTCGTATTTATGGGCAATCCCCTTTAAAATATTTTCCGCTTCCTCTGTGGTTGGCTCCTCCACCGTTACCGGCTGGAACCGCCTCTCAAGCGCGGCGTCTCTTTCGATATATTTCCGGTATTCGGCGATGGTCGTCGCGCCAATCAGCTGAATTTCTCCTCTGGCAAGGGACGGTTTTAAAATATTCGATGCGTCGATTGCACCCTCCGCGCCGCCGGCCCCGATGATGGTGTGCATTTCATCCAGGAAAAGAATGATATTGCCATCGTCGATGACTTCTTTAATCACCTTTTTAATCCGTTCTTCAAACTCGCCCCGGTATTTACTGCCGGCTACCATACCGGATAAATCCAGCGTCATAACCCGCTTTTCCTGTACGGTAAAAGGCACGTCTCCCGTCATAATGCGCATCGCAAGCCCTTCCACGACCGCCGTTTTACCCACGCCCGGCTCTCCAATCAGACAGGGATTGTTTTTGGTTCTTCTGCTCAGAATCTGAATCACCCGCCGGATTTCATCTTCCCTTCCGATGACCGGGTCCAGTTTTCCTTCTCTTGCAAGCGCCGTCAAATCTCTGCTGTACTGCTCCAGCGTAGACGTCGCATTCTTCTTTTTATTCTGTTTTTTGCCCAAATCTTCTTTATAGAGGGATTTGTCCTCCCCCATTGCCGTCAGAACTTCCACATACAGCTTCTGGATGGAAATTCCCATCGTGTTAAGAAGCCTGACCGCCACATTTTCGCCTTCTTTGAGCAATGCCAGCAGAATATGCTCCGTCCCCGTCTTATCGCTGTGAAAACGTTCCGCCTGTCTGTGCGCTTCCTCCAGCACCTTTTCCGCCCTGGGGGAGTAGCCGTCCCTTTCCGCCAGCATAACCGTGCTTTCCGGCGCAATCAGGTCTTTTATCAGTTCTTTTAACTGCTGCATATCCACGCCGTTTTCCATCAGGACGGTAGCCGCGACTCCTGTATTTTCACGCAGCAGACCAAACAAAATATGTTCCGTACCCACATAACTCTGTTTCAGATTTCTCGCCGCCCGTTCCGCCAGCGTCAATGCCATTTTGGCCTTGTCCGTATATTGTGGCCGCATGATTAGATTCCTCCATACTCCTCATATATTTCATCGATAAGGGCATGCACTTCTTCCCTTGAAATATTCTTACAACAGGCTTCCGCAAGAATTACCTGTAAAGAGTTCCGCATCTCTTTAAACGCCTGAATCCTGTCGATATCGACTGCAATGACGGCTCCCCGCCTTCTGTCCACTTTGACGAACCCTTCCTGTTTCAGGACGGAATAGGCTTTGTTGACCGTGTGCATATTGATGCCGATGCTGTCCGCAAGCTGTCTGACGGACGGGAGTGCATCGCCCTCTCTGAATCGGGACGTCGCAATTCCTAATACGATTTGATTTCTGAGCTGCAAATACAAAGCCTCATCACTGTTAAAATCGATTTCAATAATCATATGCGCCCCCGTTTACACAATACGCCGGCGTGGCCTTTCAGAATCCCACACCTTATACGTCTCTGTCTTTATCCTTCATATTCAGAAATTCAAATTCAAACTCGTCGTCATCCATCATAAAGTTTCTTGCCTTCCGCTTTGTCCCTGTTCTGACCGGAGGCATATCCTCTTCATACCGGACTTCTCTGTCCGGCATCTGTCTGCTCCGCTCCGGCGCTCTTCTACCATCGGCCGGCCGTCTGCCGTCCGCCGGACGCGCGCCCTGACTTCTCCTGGCTTCGGAGCTTCTTCCGCCCTCTTCCGGCCGCCTTGCCCCGGACGTTCTTCCCTGTTCCGGCGCCCTTCTTCTGGCGGGCGTATCTTCTCTCTCCATACGCCTTCTTCTGGCCGCTTCGCGTCTTCTGCTGTCCTCGTCGTCCTCCTCTTCGTCATCGTCATCATCATCGGACTCATAGGAAGCATCCCGCAGTTTAAAAACCATAATCGTGATAATCACCGCAAGCAGAACAATCACGCCCAGCATCACAACGATAATGATACGCTGTTTTGAAACCGTCTTGGCATCGATGGACTGATTGACGTCAAGCGCGTGAACCGTATCCAGTATCTGCTTAACGCTCTGCTTTGTCTCCTTCTCTCCTGTATAATCGTGAAGGAACCATTCATAATTACCTTCCTCATTCGCCTCATAAGAGAGCGTATACTCATCGCTTACTTCCGGTGCCGGCTCCGGTTCCGGTTCCGGCGCCTGTTCCTCCGGCTGCTGCTCTTCCGGCGCCTGCACCGGAACCATATCGCCCAGCGTCACCAGGTCCGAACGGACGTAGCCGGACTTTTCCGTTCCGTCTGTTCCCGTAAACGTAACATAATACCAGGGTTTATCGCTGCCGTTGGTCTGACCGCTGATAATAACCTGATGCCCTTCCGGGATGGAATCCACCGTGCCTTTGTTCTTGGACGCTCCCGTCCTGACGATGGCCGCCCGCACTTTAATCGTCGCATACTGGGCATCCATTGCCGTTTCCGGTCCGGTCTCTGCCCCCGGCGCCAGGCCTGAATTATCCGTCTGCGCCGCCGCATCCGCAGATGCGACATCAAAACTGGCATCTGTTTCAATCAGGTCGGAACGGGCATATCCAATCGTATTGGCATCTACCTGAATTTCATACCATACGGTTCCCGCGGAATCCGTCACTGCATCGTTAATCGTCAGCACAGTCCCTTGAGAGGAGGTAGCAACCGGCTCGCTGTTTTTATCGGCCGACTGTCTGATAATCGCAGAGCCGACTTTGACTTTGCCGGTTTCCGCCGCCCGGCTTTCCATCCGTCCGCCCAGAAAGAAAAAAACTGCGCAGGCCGTCATCAGTACGCCTCTTATCATGCTGTATTTACTATGTTTCCACTTTTTTCCCATTCTGATACCTCGTATCTTTCTTTTGTGTTTCCTTTGCTTATCTTTCCCTTTTTGTCTTTCTTTTTTTCCTGTCTTTTCTATTTTCTGTCTTTTCTTTTTTCCTGTCTTTTCTTATTTTTTCTGTCTTTTCTATTTTTCCCTTTCGAAACGCTTTGCCCCTTCTTCGCCGCGCTGACGGTCCATGCCGAATCCGGCCATCATCTTTTCGTTTCTCGAAGTCGCTTTTTCCGCCATGGCTTTTTTGTAGGCCGGCTCGCATTTACTGCACACTCTTCCGGCCCGGATGCTTGCACCGCACATCTCGCATTTCATGAAAGAATTGGAGCCCTCCGCAATTTCCAGCCTCGATTCCTTGAGCATCTGGCGGATTGTTTTCTGTTTGACTCCGGTTGCCTCCGCAACCTGTGCCGCCGTTGCACCCGCATGCTTTTCCACATAATTACGCACTTTTCCGTAATCGTCATAGGCCACATAACGGCAGTCTTCACACCGATACTCTCCACATCCCTTAAATTGCATGATACCGCCGCATTCCGGACATTTTGTCGGCCGATGGTAAACATCAATATCCTGAAATTCCGTTATAAGATTCATGAATAGTTCCCCCTTTTATCCCTTATACTTCTACTTCGTCAATTGCCTTTCCAATATCCTTTCTCATGTATTTGTTATCAAAATCGACCCACGCCGCCGCCGCATAAGCATTGGCTCTTGCTTCCTGCAGCGTACCGCCGAGTGCGGTTATACCCAGCACCCTTCCGCCGTTCGTAACGATACCCTTTTCCGTCGGCTTCGTTCCAGCATGGAAACAGTAATACCCTTCTTTTCCGTCAAAACATTCCAGCCCGCTGATTGGAAATCCCTTTTCATAGGAAAGCGGGTAACCTTCGGATGCCAGGATTACGCATACCGCCGCATTATCCTCGAAATCCAGTTCTACTTTATCCAGCGTGCCGTCGATACAGGCATCTATCACATCCAGAATATCATTCTTCATCCGGGGCAGTACCACCTGTGCTTCCGGGTCTCCGAAACGGGCGTTGTACTCCAGCACCCTCGGCCCGTTTTCCGTCAGCATCAGCCCGAAAAAGATGATTCCCTGAAAGGGTCTTCCCTCCGCGGCCATCGCATCCACCGTCGCCTGATAAATGTATTTTCTGCAGAACGCATCCACTTCCCCGGTATAAAAAGGACTGGGCGAAAAGGTTCCCATACCGCCCGTGTTGAGTCCCTGATTGCCGTCCAGAGCGCGTTTGTGGTCCTGGGCCGAAGACATGATGCGAATCGTCTTTCCGTCCACAAAGGACAACACGGAGACTTCCCGGCCTGTCAGATATTCTTCAACGACCATCCGGCTGCCGGCTGCTCCGAATTTTTTATCCTCCATAATCGTCTTCACGCCGTCCTTCGCTTCGTCCAGCGTATTGCAAATCAGAACCCCCTTGCCAAGCGCCAGTCCGTCGGCCTTGAGCACTACGGGCATTTTTGCCGTTTCCAGATAAGCGAGCGCTTTCTCCGGCTCGTCAAATGTCTCATAAGCAGCCGTCGGAATATGATACTTTTTCATCAAATCTTTGGAAAAAGCCTTGCTTCCTTCCAGAATCGCCGCATTTTTCCGCGGCCCGAAGGTTCGAAGCCCTGCCGCTTCCAGTTCATCCACCAGACCGCCCACCAGCGGGTCATCCGGCCCTACAATGGTAAGGTCAATTTCCTCTTTTTTGGCAAACGCCACGATTTTGTCAAATTCCATTGCGCCAATCGGCACACATTCCGCTATCTGTCCGATGCCGGCATTCCCCGGCGCACAATAGATTTTATCCGCCCGTCTGCTTTTTGCAACGCTCGCCGCAATGGCGTGCTCTCTTCCTCCGCCGCCTACAATCAGTATTTTCATCTGCTCCGCCTTACCTTTCCGTCCATTATCGTGATTCTGCCGTTTGCAATGTCATCGATTGCCTTTGGCAGGATTTTCCATTCCGCCTGTTCCATTACCCGCTTCTGCAGTATTTCCGGCGTATCGTCATCTTCCACCGTAACCGCCTGCTGTAAAATAATCGGTCCCGTGTCCGTCCCCTCATCCACGAAATGTACCGTCGCTCCGGTTATTTTCACACCCCGCTCCAACACTTTTTCATGGACTCTGATTCCGTAAAAACCTTTTCCGCAAAAAGAGGGAATCAGCGACGGATGAATATTGATGATGCGGTTTCTGTACCGCCGAATCAGTTCTTCCGGCAAGACCACCAGAAAACCCGCAAGCACAATTAAATCCGGCTCTTTTTCCTCCACCGCCCGCAAAAACGCTTCATGAAACGCCTCTCTGTCCGCATACTCCTTCGGCGATACGCTAAGCGCATCGATTCCGGCCGCCCTGGCCCGCTCCAGCGCATAGGCATTCCGGTTATTACTGATAACGCGGATAATCTGCGCATTCGTTATCCTGTTTTCCCGGATTGCATCAATCACTGCCTGTAAATTCGTGCCGCCGCCCGACACGCATACGAGTATTTTCAGCATTTTGGTGTCCTGTCCTTTCCGCAGTCCGGCTTTCCTTTTCTCCAGACTGCCCAGGGGTTCTTATCCGTCCGTTTCACTCTTTTTTACAACAGGGTAATTCCCTTTTCACCGGAAATAATCTCTCCGATATGGTACGGCGTCTCTCCCGCCGTCCGGACCGCTTCCATCGTCTTTTCCACATCTTCCCGTTCCACGGCAAGCACCATGCCGAGTCCCATGTTATAAGTATTATACATCATTTTTTCTTCCAGATTTCCGGTCTGCTGCAGCAGTTTAAAAATCGGCAGCACCGGATAGCTGTCTTTCCGAATCTGCGCGTTTACACCGTCGGGCAGCATTCTCGGAATATTTTCATAAAATCCGCCGCCTGTGATATGACTGCATCCTTTCACCGTAACCCCGGCTTCTTTTACCGCCTTTAACGCCTTCACATAGATTTTGGTCGGCGCAAGCAGCGCTTCTCCGAGTGTTTTACCCAGCTCTTCATAATATGTATTAAGACTTTCCGCCGTCATTTCAAAAACCTTTCTGACAAGGGAAAAACCGTTGCTGTGCACGCCGGAGGACGCAATGCCAATCAGCGCATCTCCCGGTCTGATATGTTCCCCGGTAATCAGGTCTTTTTCGTCCACAAGACCGACCGCAAAACCCGCCAGGTCGTATTCGTCTTCCGGGTAAAATCCCGGCATCTCCGCCGTCTCACCGCCAATCAGCGCGGCGCCCGCCTGAATACAGCCGTCGGAAACGCCTTTGACAATCTGTGCAATCTTCTCCGGATAATTCTTGCCACAGGCAATATAATCCAGGAAGAACAGCGGCTCTCCGCCCGCACAGGCGATATCGTTCACACACATGGCAACGCAGTCAATACCGACCGTATCATGTTTATCCAGCAAAAATGCCAGTTTCAGCTTGGTTCCGACGCCATCCGTTCCTGACACAAGTGTCGGTTTCTCCATATTTTTCATGGCTGCGAGGGAAAAGGCTCCCGAAAATCCGCCGAGCCCGCCGAGCACTTCCGGCCTCGTCGTTCCCTTCACATATTGTTTCATCAGCTCCACTGACTTATAGCCAGCTTCAATATCGACTCCCGCGGTCTTGTAATCCATAATTGTTTTTTTACTCCTCTCCGGTCCCGTGATTCTGCCTTTTTCTGTTCTTATTCTTTCTCAATAATTCCGCCAGCCCGCTTCCTGTAAATGCGCGTCCTTTTTCTGAACGCTCTCTTTCAATGTACGGGAATAATCTTTCAGCCGCTGCAATAAAGCCGCGTCAGATGTCGCAAGAATTTTCGCCGCAAGAATGCCCGCATTCTGTCCGCCGTTAATGGCGACCGTCGCCACCGGAATGCCGGAAGGCATCTGTACGATGGAGTACAGGGAATCCACGCCGCCCAGGTCGGAAGTTTTCATCGGGATGCCGATGACCGGCATCGGAAAAATCGCGGCACACATGCCGGGCAGATGGGCCGCCTTGCCCGCACCCGCTATGATAACTTTAAACCCTCTGCTTTCCGCATTTTTCGCATATTCGAAAAAGACATCCGGCTCCCTGTGTGCGGAAATAATAGTCATTTCAAATGAAATGCCGAGCTCCTCCAGAATTTCTGCGGCTTTCGCCATGACGGGCATATCCGAATCGCTGCCCATTACAATTCCTACCTGTGCCATCTTTACCCTCCGTTATAATCATTTATTTCCATCCGTCCTACTACATCTTGTGTGGAAAGAACATATTCCTTTCTACATTCTACTAGATTTTATAACAAACCGCAATATGTAATTTGGCACATTCAGCCATGCAAAATGAAATATACAAAATGCCGTTGGGAGCCTGCTCACATAAGGCA
>CAJTRL010000009.1 GCA_910578715.1 uncultured Lachnospiraceae bacterium
CACATAATCATTATAAATTTTCTCACCAATATTGAGTCCCGGATGAGATTCTCGCACTTCAGCTATAATGCAAAAATTCAAAACAAATACCTCCCTATAATTGTGCATATTTCCAATATAACCGTCAAATTTCTAAACTAACCGATACTCTGACATTATCCTTCCTGTTCACTACTGCAGGTTTTCTAACCAAGCACAAAAGATAATTTCTTATTATCCGTCGTTTATCCCCCCCCTCATTTCCCTATCAGTTTGTCCCCCACCTCAAACCCTAAAATCCTTCCTCGGATGCTTCGCTGTCAGAATATCCCGCTGCTTCTTCATCGCCACATGCGTATAAATCTCCGTGATATTAATTGAACTGTGGCCGAGCATTTCCTGAATGTACCGGATATCGACATCCGCTTCCAGCAGACTCGTGGCAAAAGTGTGGCGGAACATATGGGGCGTGATGTGCAGTTCAATTGCGGCGATAGAAGTATATTTGTGAATCATCCGCCGGACGGCCTGGTCGGACAGAGCGCGCCCGGACTGATTGGCGAAAAAATGCCCGCAGCTTTGTATGTTATCTGCGAACGCATTTTTATATTCTTCCAGAACCCGGATGACATCATCATTTCCAATCTGAATCTGCCGTTCTTTTGAGCCCTTGCCGTAAATCAGTATATTTCTTTCATACAGGTTTACATCGCGGACTTTTAAAGAACACAATTCCGAAATCCGCATGCCGGTAGCAAAAAGCAGTTCGATGACCGCAATATCCCGGAGGGTATTTTTTTTCAGATAATCGGTCTTAGCATCCGCATATTGTTGATACATAGTGGACAAAAAGCGTTCAACGGTGTGGAGAGGAATTGTTTTGGGGAGAATGACGGGCTCACGGAATCTTATTTGTATTTTGTGAAAAGGATTTCGTTCGATAAGTTCCCGGTATTCAAAATAGTGGAAGAGCGCCTTGACGGAGGCAATTTTTCGTTTGACCGTCTTAGGCTTATAATTTTGGTGGAGTTCTGCAATAAAGTCTTCCAGAATGGTAGAGTTTATTTCTTCGAGTCTGGTACAGGGAATCCGGGAGCAGAACTGGGTCAGGTCGATGCGGTATGCTTTCAGCGTTTTCTCATCCAGCCTTTTCTGATACCGGCAGTATGTCAGGTAATTTTCGATGTGTGTTTGTAAGCTGTTCATGGTGAAGCCTCCTCGTTTTTTGTTCCAGTCTAGCATTTTCTTTTCTTTTTGTCCGCATGAGTATCGATAGAGGTAGGAAATCAATTTTCAGTTATTTTTGTTTTGGGCCGACAGAATAGCCATAAATCCCTTGTAGGCACGCTTTTGCTCCGTGAGAGGCGTAACAGACGCTAAGCTCGATAAAACCTCTCTAAATCATAAGGCTACTTCCGTAGCCTACGTCTCTCAAGGGCCTTCGCGGGATTTATGTCTGCTCTGTCGGTCTTAGACCCTAAGAATAATTGAAAATTGATTTCCGTGTCGATAGGGGGAAATGGGCTTGCCGATTCCGATAACGGAAAGCTCCGGTAATAGAAAATACAAAAACAGTAGAGAATTTCCGGTTCTGGTGATAGAATGAAAACATCAGGAAAATTGAGCGGAAAACTTCCGGAAATCACCGGACTTTCAGAAGACAACGATATACGTGGCCGTGGAGAAAACGAAGAGTGTATATATAGATTTGGGAGAACAAACAAGTATGCTGGAAAAAATGCAGGATTTTTTTGAAAAAAGACTGCCAGGCTATGAGGAACATATGCTGGCAAATATCGAAGGAGCGTCCGATTTTTATCAATTTACGGCAAGGCAGCTTCCGCTGAAAAAGAACTGTAAAATTCTCGATTTGGGGTGTGGAACAGGACTGGAACTGGAGGAATACTTCCGGCTGAATCCCGATGCGCATGTCACAGGGATAGATTTATCAAACGCCATGCTGAAACAACTTGAAAAGAAATTTCCGCATCGGAATCTCCGCCTGATAAACGGTTCCTATTTTGATGTTTCCTTTGATGATAAAACATATAATGCTGCCGTATCGGTTGAATCGCTGCATCATTTTACAGAAGAGCAAAAATTGATGTTATATCAGAAGGTACTGCATGCGCTGACGGACGACGGGTATTTTATTCTTACGGATTATTTGGCGGAGTCGGACGAACTGGAAAAGGCATATTTTGAAAATCTGGAACAGCTGAAAAAGGAACAGGGGATTATGGATAACGAATCTTATCACTATGATACGCCGTTGACGACTGCGCATGAAATCAGCATATTAAAGGCGGCGGGCTTTTCCGGCGCGGAAATTCTGAAAAGCTGGGGCGCAACCTATACCATCAGGGCAGTACGGTGATTTCGCAAAGGTATGCGTTAAAGGAGGTAAGACCGTGCGGATGAAGAAGGCAATCGTTTTTATCGTTGTAATCTTAATTCTCGTATTTTTGATTATTTATGTAAACCATAAAATCAGACTGCATCGAGAAGCGGAACTATTTACGCCATTAGGACAGCTTGTGGAGGTTGACGGGCATCTTATGAGCGTTTACACGGAAGGCAGTGGAGAAACAACGCTGGTGTTTTTATCGGGCGGCGGGACTTGTTCGCCGATATTGGATTTTAGGTCGTTATATTCGCTATTGAGCGATACTTACCGGATTGCGGTGGTGGAAAAATTCGGTTACGGGTTCAGCGATATCGTGGATAAAAGCCGAGACATCGACTCGATATTAGAAGATACGAGAGCCGCGCTGACTGCGGCCGGTCTGGAAGCGCCATATGTTTTGTGTCCCCATTCCATGTCTGGTCTGGAAGCGCTGTACTGGGCGCAGAAATATCCCGATGAGGTATCTGCGATTATCGGACTGGATATGGCGGTGCCGCAGTATTATGAGGATATGAAAATTAATAAACCGATGATGCGTGCTGCGGGGATGGCGGCAAAGATTGGCATTACCCGGCTGATTCCGGGAATTGCGGAGAGCGATGCCATAAAGTATGGCACGCTGACGGAGGAGGAAAAAGAGATTTACAAAGCGGTTTTTTATCGCAGAACGGCGACCGCGTCCATGCTCAATGAAATGGACGTGGTGAAAGAAAATGCGAAGAAAGTCGGCAGTCTGGGCGTTCCGCAAGTCCCTATCCTTCTGTTTCTTTCGGATGGCTCCGGCGGAACGGGATTTGAGAAAGATACCTGGAGGCAGACTGCAGTCGGATATGTTTCCCAGGCGGAGCGGGGAAGCTATGTGGAGCTGGACTGTCCACATTATGTTCACGATTACGAATATGGAAAGATAGCTGCCGAGATAGAAGGTTTTCTAACGGCACAATAGGATAGCAGTCGGGAATTTGTGTCTGCACAAAGAAAGTGATATCGATTGGATAATGCTTCCTCTAAAGAATATATCCGGGAGTCCGAGCCGGATAAACGGGACAAAGGGTATGCCTGGTATACGGCAATTGGGCTGCAGGCAGTTGACGGATTGAAAACATCTGAATATCTGGTGCGTACCGCCATCCGTAATATTGAAGGTGAGATATCCTTTGAAGAGGCAGATTGATGCTGTTCGGAGTTACGTCAAAACGTCCGTGGGCAGACGGGATTGTGGAAATGGAAAGGGAGAATTTGGAATGAATACTTATCAGGTGATAGATGAAAAAAATTGGGAGAGGGCTATGCACTGTATGGTTTTCAGGGGAAGCGTGGAGCCTGCTTTCTGTGTGACGTTTGAGGCGGATATCACAAATTTCCGGCGGAAGGTGAAGGCGCAGAACCTTTCTTTTACGCTTGCGTTCGTGTATGCGGTATGTAAATGCGCAGATGGGATTGAAGCGTTCCGGTATCGTTTTCTGGATGGGAAGGTGGTTCTTTTTGAGCATATTGATACTGCATTTACTTATCTGAATCAGGATACGGGGTTGTTCAAGGTGGTTAATGTGCCGCTTCGGGGCAGTATTCAGGAATATGTGGAGACGGCGGGAAGGACTGCCAGGGAGCAGAAGGAATATTTTACCGGCCCTCTTGGAAATGATGTGTTCCAGTGTTCGCCTATGCCCTGGATTACCTATACGCATATCTCACATACCAATTCCGGGAAAAAGGATAATGCGACGCCGTTGTTTGATTGGGGGAAATATTATGAGAAGGACGGTAAGATTGTCATGCCCGTATCTGTGCAGGCTCATCACTCTTTTGTGGATGGGATGCATATTGGACAGTTTGCGGATATGCTCCAGAAATATTTGGAATCATGATTTGAAAAACGGCATCTGCGGGACGACAGAATTTCTGGAGCTGTTTTTGAAGAATCTTCTTCTGAATGAGAACCATCCGCTTCAAAACCGGACATTGAAGCATTAAAACCGGACATTGAGAAATCGTTCCATCCGAAAACGGCAGGCCATATCCTGGAACTGCATGACACACTGGGTCAGGCGATTTTTGGCCGCTCGGATGTGATGAGGATAATTGACATGAAACCGTCCAGAGCATCGGAGCTTTTGAGCGAGATGTCAGAACATGGAGTCATCGAACCGGTATCCGGTCACGGCAAAGGAAAATACAGATTCAGGCAGCGGCAAAGCTCATGATTCTATTCCCCTTCCCGCAGTCTTTCCACAATCGATTTCCTGGCTGTCTGCCGGTAAGCGATGAGCGGAACGAGCAGACCAATCAGTGCAAAAACCGGCATGATGAAAAGGAGCGGCGTTACCGTAAAATGGTAGCTGAAAAACCAGAACACACTGCTTAGCGCGTCTGCGGCAAAGGGCGCCGTCGCAAGGGTCAGGAGGAGAGAGAAGGCGAGGGAACCGAGGGTCAGCAGCTCTCCTTCCATCATCAGCATCTTTTTTAACTGCCGTCCCGTCATGCCGACGGACTGCAGAACGGCAAATTCTTTGCGGCGGGCAATGACGTTTGTCAGGATAACGTTGAAGAAATTCAGAATCCCGATGAAGCCGATGATAAGGCTTAAAACGGAGCCGCAAAGCCGATACATGCGTTTTTCGGCCGCAAAACCTTCCATATATAGTTTTTTGCTTTCATAGGCATACTGCGGCATGCTTTTTCCCGTCAGTCCGGCGATATAGTTTTCCATTGATTCAGCCGCATCTTCTTCCATATCGAAGAGATAATACATGACGGCGTCGGTTCCGGTGTCCCGGCAGAATGTGTCCGCGCCCATCACAAATTCATCCCTTCCGTAGTAGCGGTAAGTGATGGCGGCCGGAATATCCACAAGCGCGGCGACTTCATATTCGATATCCCGCTGTTTCAGGATGCGTACGTCGGCATACTGTCTTTCCGCTTCAGGAATGCTTTCCACGTCAGGATAGATTTCCCCGGTCAGGGTATTGTAAATTTCCGTTTCGTCAATATAGCGGATGGTCATCCGGTCGCCGACTTTTGGCCAGTTGCTGCCTTCTCTGGCGCTTCCGTCGGCATTCTGTTCGTATACGGCGGCGATATAATGGGAGTCTCCGTCTTCATACAGTCCGGACAGGTCGCCTTCCAGAACGGTCAGCTTATCGAGGCAGAAGGGCTCCATGCCATAGAGCTGTACGGTATCGGTAATCAGGCCGTTTTCTTTTTCGGCGTCCGCCAGCCTTTCATCTATCTGCGATTCCGAATAAAACCGCCCGTAGGACTGCCGGTAGTAGTCTTCCGTGACAAATTCCTGTGCGATGCCGTATTTCCCATAGGTTTTTCCGCCGGCCGCGATGCCGCCCTGAGCGTTTACCGCCGCGACGGCGTCTTCCGAAACGCCCATTTCTTCGGAAAAGTCCGGGTGTCCGGCGCCTGTCTGGAAATAGCCGGTGTGGGCAAAAATGAAATCCGCCGTGATGTTGCGCAGGTATTTATCCATATCGAATCCGTCCGTCAGCGTAACCGTCATGTTCAGAAGAACGACGGAAAGGGAGAGAGAAATAACGGTCAGGGCTGTTTTTTTCCGGTTCCTTCCCAGATTGGCCCATGCCATCCGAAAGAGTCCCCCGCGAAGAAAAGTGTGCCGCTTCCCGTTCCGCGCGCGGGATGAAATTCCATCCGTGTAACGGGCCGCGTCGATGGGGGAAACGCCGGCGGCTATCCGGCCCGGCCTGCGACAGGAGACGATGACTGTTAAAAAGGAAAAAAGCGCGGAGCCGGCAAAAATCCACGGACTGATGGAAAGCGCTCCCTGGTATACATTCAGGTTTTTCAGGACGATGGGGGTCAGAACTGCGCCAATACCGTAACCGATAAGCAGTCCCGCGGGGATTCCGGCGGCGGATAAAATGGTTGCCTGTAAAAAAATCATGTGCCGGAGCTGTTTTCCCGTCGTGCCGATGGTCTTTAAGAGTCCGTAGAAACGGATATCGTTTGCAATGGAAATCTGAAAAATATTATAGATAATCAGATATCCGGTGAGCATGATGATAAAGACGATGAGAAGAACTGCAAGTATCGTCTGTAAATCCAGATAGTCGGCGGACTGTACGTTGATATAGCCCCAGTTGACGCCGGCATGGATATAGGTATCTTCTTCGGCGCGGTTTTCGCTCTGATAGCCGTGCCGTGCCACAACGTCCAGAAGGTCTTCTTCTATATGGGCGGAGTTTGGAAACATTATTTCCAGAGCATACAACCCGGTCATGCCGTCGAGACACTGGCAGTTCGTGCCATCCAGGATTTCCTGAACGCGGCTTTCGGGCAGCAGCACATGGTTTGCGGGGGAAACCCGGTCATATTCCCAGAAGCCGCAAAGCGTGAACGTTTCGGTTGTTCTGACGCCGTCCACGTTAAACGTCATGGTGAACTTTGCGCCGATTTCCGGCTCCACGCCGAGCAGCGCGAGGACGGCCGTGTCCGTTGCGGCCTCATCGGTTCCTTCTGCGGGAAGACGGCCTTCCGTAGGCTCTAAAAAGCTCCATTTCGCATAGTTGGCATCGGCATAGCTGATTTCCACATGGGATTTGTGAAAAGGCGCTTCATAGGGAACGCCCAGAAACCGCCTGACGCCGTATTCCCGGATAAGCGGGTCTTCGCACAGTTCTTCCAGCTGCTTTTTGGTCAGGAATTTAAAGTCCCCGTGGGCATAACCGCCGACCTGTCGGAAATTGGACTGCTCATAGCCGTAAACGATGGACAGGGCGATGGTGAAAATGGCGGTGAACAGAACCGCTGTCAGGGAAATGGCGAGAATGGCCACGATGTTTCTTGTTCTGGCCGCCTTCATATTCCGGAAGCTGATGCGGCGGACGCATTTTTGATTGCGCACATGAATTTTCATTGCCCCACACCTCCTTCTTCCTTCCGAGATTCCGGCGTCTGCAGCATGCCGTCCTCGATGCGGATGATGCGGTCGGCAAGTTGGGCAATATCTTCGTTATGGGTAATCATGACGATGGTCTGGGAAAACTTCCGGCTCGTAATTTTCAAAAGCCCCAGAACGTCCTGGGAAGTTTTGCTGTCCAGGTTGCCGGTCGGTTCGTCGGCCAGAACGATTGCCGGTTTGGAGGCGAGCGCGCGTCCGATGGCGACGCGCTGCTGCTGGCCGCCGGACAGGTTGTTTGGAAGACTCCGCAATTTTTCATGAAGGCCGAGCGTATGAATGATGTCGTCAATATATTCTTTGTCGATAACGCCGCCGTCGAGCTGGATGGGCAGAACGATATTTTCATAGACCGTTAAAACCGGAACCAGATTATAATTCTGAAAAACAAATCCGATTTTTCTCCGGCGGAAGATGGTCAGCGCTTCTTCTTTCAGGGAAAAAATATCCTTGCCGTCCACGGTGACGCTGCCGGAAGTGGGGCGGTCGAGTCCGCCGAGCATATGGAGAAGTGTGGATTTTCCGCTGCCGCTTGTTCCGACGACGGCGACAAATTCCCCTTTCCGGATGGAAAGACTGACGTTTTTCAGCGCGTGGACTGCGTTTTCGCCTTTCCCATAAATTTTGGTAAGGTGGGATGTCGATAAAATAGAGGTTGATAAAATAGACATAGCAGTTTCCTTCTTGATAAAAAAGTATTGCAGATTGTTTTCTGCAACACCAATATTACCATCCGATTCTTTCCAGATTCTTTCCGAGGATGAAAAAAATCTTACGGTTTTGACAGATTTTGCGGGGAAGGAGGCGTTTCACGGCTTTGCAAGTCTGATGAGGCGGCCGGGAGGCAGACCGTAAAAACAGAGCCTTTTCCGGGCGCGGAGGAAAGTCTGATATAACCGTTTTCAAAGGAGATGATTTCTCTCGCCAGATAGAGGCCGATGCCGACGCCTTCCTTGTCGGAAACGGAGGGGGAACGGTAGAAGCGGGAAAAGACCTGGGCCTGTTCTTCTTCGGCAATCCCGATTCCGGTATCCGCGATTTCGATACGGCAGAACAGCTCATAAGGAATGAGCCTTATCGTGATGCCGCCCGTTTCCGTATATTTTACGGCATTGTCCAGAAGATTGCAGAGGGCTTCCAAAGTCCATTTTTCGTCAAAAACAGCGTAAGGTTCCGTGTCCAGGAACTCTGTGCCGGAAGGTTCTATGCCGAAAGGCTCTATGCCGAAAGGCTCTATGCAAAGGGTAAGCCCTTTTGCTTCGGCCGCCGGAGTAAACTGCTCACAGGCCTTTTTAAGCATCGGCATAACGGCTCCGCTCCTGGGGTGCAGCGATAAAACGCCTGTTTCCAGACGGGATATTTTGATGAGAGAGGAGATGAGAAACTCCAGCTTCTGCGTCTGGCCGGCAATTATGTTTACATAACTACGGCTCTCTTCCGGAAGAAGCTGTTCCTGTAAAAGTTCACTGTAAAGCCGGAGACTGGCGATGGGGGTTTTGGTCTGATGGGAGATATCCGAAAGCAATCTCTGGAGCCGCTCTTTTTCGGCGGCGGTGTTTCCGGCGGAAATAGCGGACGCGTCCAGATAGCGGGCGAGTTTAAACTCCAGCGCGGAGAGTGTGGATTCGTCAATCCGCTCCACCACAAAATTTCCCTGTATCGCCTCGTCCAGCATCCGCTCCATCCGCTCTATTGTATGTTTGGTGGAAAAATAGCAGCGGGCGGCAACGGCGATGGAAATGATGATGGAAATGACCGCAGTTCCGATGATAACAGACTGAAACATGATATCCTCCTTTCCCTTTTTGTCGTGTAGTAGGATTTGGATGTCAAAAGGTGACATTTAAAATAGAAATCGGCATAATGCACAAAATGTTCCCTCGTGTCCGGTTTCGTTAAATGGATTTTCTAAATATTCCGGCAAGGTATACGAAGCCGGACGCAACCGCCGTCATTCGCATCCGTGCTCATTACGGGCTTTTGGGGACATCCATGTCCCCAAATTGCTGAAACTGAAACGGAATATTAAGAAAGTCTCATTCAACTTCACAGGACAACTTCGTGTACATTTTGTGCATTATGCCCCTATCCATTTTTATGAGGGCGCTTTTTGACACCCGAATCCTCTTTGTCGTGCAGAGAAGACTGGTGTCCTTACGCTTTCCACCGGTAGCCAATGCCATACACCGTCTCGATGGAGTCCTGTGCGTTCAGTTTATCCCGCAGCCGCTTGACGGCGACGGAAAGCGCGTTTTCATCTACGAAATCAGAACTGCCTGTCCATACATAGTCGGTGAGCCGGCCGCGGGGAATCGTGATTCCGGCATTTTCGGTTAAAATGCGTAGCAGTTTCTGTTCGGTTTTGCTTAGTTCCACGGCGGCTCCGGCATGGAAAAAGGACATTTTTTCAAAGTCAAAAAAATAGTCGCCTACCTGGAAGCAGAAGTTTTCCGGCCGTTTGTCCGTCCGCGGACTGCGCAGTCTGGCGTTTACTCTTGCCCGAAGAATCGCAAGGCTGAACGGTTTGGTAATATAATCGTCGGCGCCCTGTTCCAGCGCGGAGACGATATCCGCTTCCAGGTCGTTTGCGGTGAGCATGATAACGGGGACGGCGCAATGTTTTTTGATTTCCGTCAGAAAATTAAACCCGTTTCCGTCGGGCAGACTGGCATCCAGAAGAATCAGGGAATAGCCTTCCGGTCCGTTTTGATTCAGTTTTTCTCTCGCTTTTTTCAGGCAGCCGCAGCTTTCCGCCATGCTCTGCTCCGAGGAAAGCGCGCGGACAAGACCGTCTGCCAGGGATTTGTCGTCTTCTATAATCAGAATATGATTCATACGAATCTCCATTTCTGCATTTTATATTTTTATGCGGTTATTATACTTGATTCGGGAAAAAAAGGAAATCTTTTTATCTGGAAGAACTTTTTTTGGCAAAAGCCGGAAAATGGAAGGCATGGATGAAATGGGAAGCAAGTTTTTTGGAAAAATCTAACAAAATTCGTAATATTGCGCTTCCTTTTATCGTCAGAATGTTGTATTATTTTAATTATAAAGACTATATGATGGAGGGCTAAATTATGGCAAAAGAAATGATTGCAATGCTTCTTGCCGGCGGACAGGGTTCCCGTCTGTACGCGTTGACGGAGAGGCTTGCCAAACCGGCGGTTCCATTTGGGGGAAAATATCGTATTATCGACTTCCCGCTTTCTAACTGTGTCAATTCGGGAATCGATACGGTAGGTATTCTGACGCAGTATCAGCCGCTGGTGCTGAATGAGTATGTGGGTAACGGCCAGCCGTGGGACCTGGACAGACTCTACGGGGGCGTACATGTTCTGCCGCCTTATCAGAAAGCGGACAAATCGGACTGGTATAAGGGAACGGCCAATGCGATTTATCAGAATCTTTCTTTTATTGAGAGATATGACCCGGAATATGTTATCATTTTGTCCGGCGACCAGATTTGCAAACAGGATTACAGCGATTTCCTGAAATTCCACAAGGAGAAGGACGCGGAATTCAGCGTAGCGGTCATGGAGGTTCCATGGGAGGAAGCGCCCCGTTTCGGTCTGATGGTTGCGGATGAGAACGACCGGATTACGGAGTTCCAGGAGAAGCCGAAGAATCCGAAATCCAACCTGGCATCTATGGGTATTTACATATTTAACTGGGATATTTTGAAAAAATATCTGGAAGAGGACGAGGCGGACCCAAATTCCGATAATGATTTCGGTAAAAATATCATCCCGAATCTGCTTCGTGATAACCGCAGGATGTACGCTTATCATTTCAGCGGTTACTGGAAAGATGTAGGAACCATCTCTTCTCTGTGGGAAGCGAATATGGAAGTTCTCGACCCGGATAACAGCGGCATCAACCTGTTCGACGAAGACTGGAAGATTTACAGCCGGAAAGCGGCGCTGCCCGGACAGAAAATTGCGGCAGGCGCTGTTGTGGAAAATTCCATGGTGACGGATGGCTGTCAGATTAAAGGTACGGTCAGACATTCGATTCTGTTTGAAGGCGTCAAGGTGGAAAAAGGCGCAATTATCGAAGATGCTGTTGTGATGGGCAATACGGTCGTGAAAGCGGGCGCCGTTGTGCGGCACTGCATCGTTGCGGAATACGTTACAATCGGAGAAAACGCGGTAGTCGGCGCGATGCCTTCCGGTGATGAGAACGGCGTTGCGACCATCGGCGCGGGCATTACGATTGGGGATAATGCGAAAATCGGCCCGAATGCCATGATAAATAAAAATGTAGAAGGCGGTGAAGAGCAATGTTAAATACGAATACAAATGCACTCGGCATTATTTTCCCGAACAGTTATGATTTGCTGGTTCCGGAACTGGTTAATATCCGTTTGATGGCGTCCATTCCTTTTGCCAGCCGTTACCGCCTGATTGACTTTACCTTATCCAGCATGACCCACAGCGATATCGGAAATGTCTCCATTATGGTGAATAACAATTATCATTCGCTGATGGACCATCTCGGTTCCGGGCGTGAATGGGATTTGGTCCGTAAAAACGGCGGCCTGAATATCTTTCCCCCGTTTGCGGAAAAAGATTCAAAGCCCTATGTGGGCCGCGTAGGCGCGCTGGCGGGTATTCTGAATTTCCTGAAAAATCAGAAAGAAACCTATGTTATCCTGACGGATGCGAATATTGCGGTAAACTTCGATTTCAAGGCGATGCTTCAGGCGCATATCGACAGCGGCGCGGACGTTACCATCGCGTATAATGAACAGGAACTGCCGGAGAGCCTTGTAAAACTTCCGTCCAACGGAAGATGTTTCTACTATACTTTTGAGGTCGAAGACGGCAGAGTGACCAAGATTTATGTAAACTCAAAAGAGAGCGGCGTCCAGAATTTTTCGATGAATATGTATGTGCTGGAGCGTGAATTTTTAATCAGCCTGATTGAAGAGGCTTATGTGCATGGACATGAGTTTTTCGAGCGCGATATTCTTGTACCGAAGCTGAACCAGCTGAATGTACAGGCCTATAAATGCGAAGACTATATCGCGCGCATCAATGACTTAAAGAGTTATTTTGATGAAAATATGAAACTTCTGGACGATTATAATCTGAACGCATTGTTCTCCGGCCCGCCGATTTACACGAAACTTCACGGCGGCAACCCGACCAGATATATAGACGGCTGTAAGGCCCAGAACGTGATGGCGGCGGACGGCTGTATCATCGAAGGCGAAGTGGAAAACAGCATTCTGTTCAGAAGCGTGAAGATTGCCAAAGGCGCCAAAGTGAAAAACTGTGTTCTGATGCAGGGGACCGTTGTGGAAGCGGGAGCGGATATTGAATATCTGGTTACGGACAAAAATGTTACGATTACGGCCGGCAAAGAAATGAAAGGAACGGACAGCTTCCCGGTTTATATCGGAAAGAATCAGACAGTTTAAGGTGACGAAAAGGTTTTCGTCTGGCAGAATGGCGGCACGCCATTCTGCCTTCTTTATTTGAAAAAGAAAAGGAGCTATTACAGATGCACAACGAACTGACCCGGAAAGACATCGAAAAGATGAAGGAGGAAATCGAGTACCGTAAGCTGGTGGTGCGCAAAGAAGCATTGGAAGATGTGAAAACGGCAAGAGCCCATGGAGATTTGAGCGAAAATTTTGAATATCATGCGGCCAAAAAAGTCAAAAACCAGAACGAGAGCCGCATCCGGTATCTGGAACGGATGATACGGACGGCGGTTATCATTTCCGATGAATCGGCGGAAGATGAAGTTGGCGTAAACAATACCATAGAGGTATACTTTGAAGAGGATGGAACGACTGAAAAATATAAACTGGTTACCACGGTGCGGGGCAATTCTCTGGAAGGTCTTATCAGTACGGAGTCGCCGCTCGGAAAGGCGCTTCTCGGCCATAAAGCGGGCGACCGGGTGTATATCGAAGTGAATCCTTCTTACGGTTATTATGTGGTGGTAAAGTCGATTGAAAATACGGTGGATGACGGCAGCGACAAGCTCAGAAGTTTTTAAGGCGGGGGCTTTCGTTTTTTCACAGCCGGAGAATCAAAGGCTGGCATAACTTTTCCCAGACAGGCATATATAGTGTAAAGAGAAACAGGAATGTCCTTCACCGGGCATTCTGTAATCGGAATATGCAATACATCGGCGCTTGAGGAGGAAAAGGATATGTATGAAATGAAAACAGCGGCAGAAACCGTCCGGTTGCTGCATTCTGACCGGGAAAAAGGGCTGGACAGGCATGAAGTCTTAGAAAGGCGGACAAGGCAGGGGGCCAACCGGCTTAGGGAACAGGCGGGAAAGAGTATCTGGCAGATGATACTGGGACAGTTAAACGACCCGCTGATTCTGATTCTGATTGCGGCGATGGCCATTTCCCTTCTGCTGGGGGAAGCCGGGGATGCGGTCATCATTGTTACCGTCGTCGTATTAAACGCCGCTATCGGCGTCATTCAGGAAGGAAAAGCCGGAAAAGCGGTGGAAGCGCTAAAGAAGATTTCCTGTCCTCAGGCGGTCGTCGTCCGGGATGGAAAAACTGTGAAACTGTCTGCGGAAGAGCTGGTTACGGGGGATATTGTGCTGCTGGAAGCGGGCAGTATGGTTCCGGCCGATATGCGTCTGATTGAAGCACAGGGAATTCAGATAGAAGAGTCTACCCTTACGGGAGAGTCTGCCCCGGTGGAAAAGTCCGCAGACTATGTGGAGGAAATACAGGGGGATAACAGCAGCGCGAATATGGCTTATATGTCCACTTATGTGACGAGGGGGCGGGGAAAGGGCGTCGTGACGGCAATCGGGATGGATACCCGCATCGGACATATTGCGGACATGCTGCATGAGACCGGCGAAAGGTTGACGCCTCTGCAGGTAAAACTGGGCGAGCTCGGAAAAGTGCTGAGCATCCTTGCCGTAGCAATCTGTGCGCTGCTTTTTGGCATCGCCGTCTGGCAGAAGCGGGATGTGGGAGAGATGCTTTTAACCTCCGTTTCCCTGACGGTGGCGGCCGTGCCGGAAGGGCTTCCGGCCATTGTTACGATTGTGCTTGCGCTCAGCGTATCGAGGATGGTGCGGGCAAGAACCATTGTGAGGAAGTTATCCTCGGTGGAAACGCTGGGAGCGGTGGACGTGGTCTGCTCGGACAAGACCGGCACGCTGACACAGAACCGGATGACGGTTACGGAATGTTATCTGGATGGCAGAATGGTGGAACGGGAAAAATTCCCCCATTTTTTTAACGGACAGTTGTGGCAGAATGCGGAATGGGAGAAGAGCGGCAGAGCGCATTTTCTGCTGGGCTGTATTTTGTGCAACGACGGAGCCTCTTCCAAAGAAGGCGGTTTTGGCGACCCGACGGAGCTGGCGCTTGTCCGTATGGCGGAAGAATGCGGAATTGCGGTAGATGAACTCAGAAGCCGCTTCCCGCGGAAAGAGGAAAAGGGATTCGATTCCGAGCGGAAAATGATGACCACATCTCATTTGATGAAAGGCAGTTCCCAGAGCGGCCGGAAGAACGCATATTCCAAAGGGGCTGCAGAGAAAATATTGGAGCGCTGTACTTATTTTTATCAGAACGGGAGAAAATGCGCTCTGCACGACAGTGAGCGGACGGCGCTTACGGGAGTGCTTGCCGGACTGATGAATGAAGGCAGAAGGGTGCTCGCCATCGCAATGAGGCCGGACGGCGGGTTAGAAGAGTCGGACATGGTGTTTTTAGGATTTGTCAGTATGCAGGACCCGGTCAGGCCGGAAGCTGTGGAAGCCGTGGAAGAATTTCGGAAGGCCGGTGTTTCTACGGTAATGATTACCGGAGACCACCAGAGCACCGCTTTTTCCATCGCTAAGGAACTGGGAATTGCATCTTCCCTGAACGAATGTGTTTCCGGCCGGGAACTGGATGCGATGGAAGAGCCCCTTTTTCTGAAAAAACTGCCGCTTTTGAAGGTTTTTGCCAGGGTGACGCCGGAGCATAAAGTCAGGATTGTGGAAGGGTTTAAGAAACTTGACAAGACGGTGGCAATGACGGGAGACGGCGTCAACGACGCTCCCTCTTTACAGACCGCGGATATCGGAATCGCCATGGGAAAGAACGGGACGGATGTGGCGAGAAACGCCGCCGATTTTGTCCTGATGGACGATAATTTCGCGACGATACATCTTGCCATAAAAGAGGGCAGGGGCATCTATGAAAATATCAGAAAATCGGTGCTGTTTCTGCTTTCCTCCAATCTGGGAGAAATCATGACGATGCTGGTTACGATTATCGCGCGTTTCCCGAGTCCCTTAAAGGCGAGCTTCATCCTGTGGATTAATCTGATTACGGATTCGCTGCCGGCGCTGGCGCTCGGTGTGGACGATAACGAGACCGATTTGCTGATGAAGGAGCCGCCCAGAAAAAAGGGAGAATCTCTTTTCGCCAAAGGAGGGCTTCTGTGCGTGCTCTGTTACGGCTTTGTGATTGGCGGTGTGAGCCTTGCGGCTTTTCTGAAAGTGCCTTACGACCGGCTGGTGGCGGAAAATATTCCGATTAGTTTACATAATATTATGGAAAGCTATCGGATATCGGCCGTTTTAGTCAAAGCGCAGACCCATGCCTTTACGGTGCTCGGCATGAGCCAGCTTTTTCATGCGGTCGGGATGCGGGATGTAAACCGCTCTATTTTCAGGATGAATCATAAGAAAAATCCGTTCATGATTCTGGCGCTTGTTTTCGGTCTGATTTTACAGTTTGCGGTGACGGAGATTGAACCGCTGATTGCTCTTTTTGGCACGGTAAAACTGGAATGGATGGAATGGGGACAGCTTCTTGCCCTGTCGCTGACGCCGGTAATTGTGCATGAGCTTCTCGTCGCCGTTTATTACGGGGTGGAAAAGAAGGGCGTCACAGAAGCGTGCCCAGAGCCAGTAGCAGAAGAAACAGTCCGCTGAGCCAGGAAAGGTCAAAGGAAACTTTTTTCGACACGAGAAGGCCGGAAAGATAACCGAGTGAAAAAAGCAGAAAATGAAAAAAAGCCGCCGCAAAGAACAGAAAGAGAAGGGAAGTCACCTGACAGGAAAAGGCCATGCTCGCAAACATACTGTCAAGGGAGAGGGCGAGACTTAAGAAGAAGGCTTCCTTTCCGCTTAAAATCTGGACTTCCTGACGGTTGGCTTCTTCCGGTGAAAAATAAATGGTAAAGATGATGTTAAGCTGTTTGATTTTACAGGTCCAGTTGCCGATGATATCGGGGCAGGCTCTTGCCAGATGGCGTATCAGGCTTTCCAGCAGCTTTTCACAGCCGAGAAAAAACAGGAGTAAAAAGGACAGAAGCGACAGAACGGCGGATGGAAAGAGGGAAAAGAGCAGAGAGCCGGCCTGTGTCATGAGCGTGATGAAAGCGGAAGGGATGAACACGAGAAAGACTGCGGAAACGAGTTTTATATGAACTCTGGAAGCACCGTAGGAAAATCCGGCGGTCAGGGAATCGACCGAAACGGCGAGCATAAAAAGAAGCACGGGCATGAATCGAAGGAACATTATGCCACCTCAAATCGTATTTTGTCATTATTTATTGTTATCATATGTAAATCTTTGGAAATTGACTGTACGCAAATCCTGAAAAATGATACTATATGATAAAGAACCCATTTTGGGCATTCATACATTGCGAAAGGGAGGACAGCCTATGGAACTGATGTTTATCGGGGCGGACCACGAGGTTACTGGAAGCTGCCACTATCTGCGGGTCAATGAGACGAATATCCTGGTAGATTATGGAATGGAACAGGGGACGCAGACTTTTCAAAGCTGTGAACTGCCGGTGGAGCCGGCGTTAATTCATTACGTTTTTCTGACACATGCACATATCGACCATTCCGGGCTGCTGCCTTTTTTGTTCGCGCGGGGCTTCCGGGGCAGCATCTATACGACGGATGCTACGGCGGATTTGTGCAGCATTATGCTGCGGGACAGCGCGCACATCCAGATGCAGGAAGCGGAATGGAAAAACCGGAAGGCGAAACGGAGTTCGGAGCATGCGCCGATGGAGCCGCTCTATACGATGGAAGATGCCGACGGCGTTATCAGGCGGCTGGTTCCCTGTGATTATGAGAAAAAAATTGAAGTATGCCCCGGCGTCGTTATCCGGTTTACGGATATCGGCCATTTACTGGGCTCGGCCAGCATCGAAGTCTGGGCGACGGAAGAAGACGTTACGAGAAAACTGGTATTCTCCGGCGATATCGGCAACACCGGACTTCCGCTCATGAAGAACCCGCGGATGACGAAGGAAGCCGATTATGTCATTATGGAATCTACCTACGGCGACAGGAATCACAGCGAGGAAAAAGTAGATTTTGTGGCGGAGCTTTCCCGGATTCTGCAGCAGACGTTCGATGCGGGCGGCAATGTCGTCATTCCCTCTTTTGCGGTGGGAAGAACACAGGAACTGCTGTATTTTCTGCGGCAGATTAAAGAAGAAAAGCGCGTGAAAGGACATGGGAATTTTCCGGTTTATGTGGACAGTCCGCTGGCCGTGGAAGCGACCGGAATTTTTCAGCGTAACAGCGTGGAATGTTTTGACGAAGAGGCGATGGAGCTGATTCGCAAAGGTATCAATCCGATTATGTTTCCCGGACTGCATCTTGCGATTACAAGCGAAGAGTCAAGAGAGATAAATTTTGAAAATACGCCGAAGGTTATTATTTCCGCTTCCGGCATGTGCGAGGCGGGAAGAATCCGCCATCATTTAAAGCACAATCTCTGGCGGAAGGAATGTACGGTGCTTTTCGTCGGCTATCAGGCCGTCGGAACGCTCGGCCGGGCAATCGTGGAAGGCATCAAAGAAGTAAAACTTTTTGGCGAGCCGATAGAAATCCGCGCGAAAATCGAGAAGCTGGTGGGGATGAGCGGCCATGCGGATAAGGCAGGACTGCTGCGCTGGATAGACGGATTTGCGCAAAAGCCGGAAAAAGTCTTTGTGGTACACGGTGATGACCGTATCTGCAAACTTTTTACGGAATGTCTGAAAGCGGAGCATGGGTTTAATGCGTATGCGCCTTACAGCGGTACGAGATTTGATTTGATAAGCGGAGAGTTTCTTTATGAAGCGGAACCTGTTATACTCAAAAAGAAAGGGCATTTCATTTCCGATGTCTTTGCAAGGCTCGTGGCGGCCGGACAGCGGCTTATGGCGGTTATCTATAAGAACGAAGGCGGCGCGAATAAGGATTTGGGCAGATTTGCCGACCAGATTAATGAGCTGTGCAATAAATATGATAAATAGAACGAAGGAAAAGGCAGGGTCACGACAATGAATTTAATTGTTGCGGTGGATAATAACTGGGCAATCGGCTGTAAGGGAGGCCTCCTCGTGCGCATTCCGGGCGACCATAAAGCGTTCCGTCAGGAAACGGCCGGTAAGGTGGTAGTGCTCGGAAGAAAGACACTTCAGACGTTTCCACAGGGAATGCCTCTCGCGGACAGAACGAACATCATTCTTTCCGCAAATCCGAGTTACCGGGTAAAGGGGGCTGTCGTCGTACACAGCAAAGAGGAACTGCTGGAAGAACTGAAAAAATACCGGGAGGAAGATATTTATATTATCGGGGGAGAGAGCGTTTACCGGATGATGCTGCCGTATTGTCAGACGGCGCATGTGACGAAAATAGACCATATTTATGAAGCGGACGCTTATTTCCCGAATCTGGACGAGTCGGAGGAATGGGAGATTACCGCGGACAGTGAGGAACAGACTTATTTCGATATTGCGTACAGCTTTATAAAATATGAACGGAAAAAGAGAAAGGCATGATATTTATGGAAGAAGGAAAGAAACAGGAGCGCAGAAGCGGCTTTACTTCCAAACTGGAAAAGCAGGCGGTATCGCTGCTTCTCGCCAAAGATGAACTGGAAAAAAAGAATATCGAGCTGGAAAACGCCATGATTGACGCCAGAAAGGCAAGCCGCGCAAGGGATGTTTTTCTTGCCAATATGTCCCATGAAATACGGACGCCTATCAATACGATGCTCGGACTGAATGAACTGATTCTGCGGGAAAGCCAGGATGAGACAATCCGCGGCTATGCCCTCGATATCAAACAGGCGGGAACCGTCCTTTTATCGCTCGTCAGCGATATTCTGGACTTTTCCAAGCTGCAGTCCGGGAAAATGGAGCTCGCGGAAGGAACCTATGATATCAGTTCCCTGTTGAACGATTTAATCAACAGTGTTTCCATTCCGCTTCGGAAAAAGAAGCTGCGCCTTGCGCTGGATATCGCGTCGGATGTTCCTTATAAACTGTCTGGAGACGAGGTTCACCTTCGCCAGATTATCGGAAATCTTCTGTCCAATGCCGTGAAATATACGCAGACCGGAACGGTGACGCTGCATCTTGCCTGGGAAAAACAGGAAAACGACGGGCTGTTATTAAAAATTGCGGTGGAAGATACCGGAGTCGGTGTGAAAGAAAAGGATATTGCCAGAATTTTTGAGACCTTTAACAGGCTGGATATGGAAGCGAGCAGAAACGAGGAAGGAACCGGGCTCGGCCTTGCCGTAACCAATCAGCTGGTGAGCATGATGGGAGGAAAGCTGGAAGTAAAAAGCGAGTTTGGCAAAGGCTCCATATTCTCCTTTGCGATTCCGCAGAAAATCATCAATTCTTCTCCGCTTGGCGATTTTCAGGAACAATATGACAAGAGTGTCAGAAATTCCATCAGCTACCGGGAAAAATTTATTGCGCCCCTTGCCAAAATCCTGGTGGTGGACGATAATGCGATGAATCTTGCGGTAGCGCAGGATTTGCTTCGCAAAACGAAACTGCAGATTGACGTCGCTTCCAGCGGCGGCGAATGCCTGGAGATGTTAAAGCGGAAAGAATACCATCTAATCTGTATGGACCATATGATGCCGGTGATGGACGGCGTCCAGACGCTTCAGGCTATCCGGGCGATGGAAGATAACCCGTCCCGGAATATTCCGGTCATCGCGCTGACTGCCAACGCGGTGGTGGGCGCCAAAGAGTTTTATCTGAACGCCGGATTCGAGGATTATCTGTCGAAGCCAATTGAGCCGGACAAGCTGGAAGATATTATGATTCAGTATCTTCCGAAAGAACTCGTTTATCTGACGGATGACGAAGAAATTTCCGTGGAAAGCGATGACGATGAGAGCGGCCTGAATGAAGAAAAACTGACGGATATGGGAATCAACGCGGCCAACGGCTTAAAATATATGGGTGGGAGCCGTTCCCTTTATGAAAAAGTGCTGCGTGATTTCCGGGAAATTCTCCATGAAAAAGAAGAGCAGTTAAAGAGCATGCTTTCAAAAGAAGATGTGTCCGGCTATGCGATTATCGTCCATGCGCTGAAAGGCAATGCGCGCAACGTGGGAGCCGACGAGCTGGCGGAGGAAGCCTTTGAGCTGGAGAAAAAGAGCAAGGCCGGAAAGCTGGAGGAAGTGGAAGTACAGTCCCCGATTCTGTTCAGCATGATGCGGACGCTGGGCGAAAATCTGGACCGGTATCTGGAAACGGAAGCCGCAGATGTCAGCGTGGAAAAAGAAGAAGAGCAGACGGAAAAGCAGCAGATAACCGAAGAAATCTGGAAAGAAAAATTACAGCTTCTGCACAGGCAGCTGGATGATTTCGATACGGACGGCGTGACGGAGAGCATCCAGGAACTGAAAAAATACCAGCTGACAGAAGAAAACCGGAAACTGCTAAGGCTCTGTGAAAAAGCGGTGAATGATTTTGCCTATGATGTGGCGATGGAAATCGTTTCTTCCGTATTGTAGGGTTGACTTTTGATGACAAAAGTATAAAATAAAAAAATGAAATGTGATACAGGATGAGGAAGGAGCGACAGGAGTTATGGAGAAGAAAAATATAGACTGGGCGAATCTGGGATTCGGATATCATGAGACGGATAAGCGGTTTGTGGCAAATTATAAGAACGGCGCATGGGATGAGGGCGGCCTGATTTCGGACGCATCGATTACAATAAACGAGTGTGCGGGCGTTCTGCAGTATGCGCAGACATGTTTTGAAGGGCTGAAGGCTTATACGACGGAAGACGGACGCATTGTTACTTTCCGTCCTGATTTGAACGGTCAGCGTATGGAAGATTCCTGTAAGCGGCTGGAAATGCCTGTTTTTCCGAAAGAGCGATTTGTAGAGGCGGTGACGCAGACGGTTGCGGCCAATGAAGCATATGTGCCTCCCTACGGTTCGGGTGCGACGCTTTATATCCGTCCTTATATGTTTGGCAGTTCCTCCGTTATCGGCGTCAAACCGGCCGAAGAATATCAGTTCAGAATTTTCACAACGCCTGTCGGCCCATATTTTAAAGGCGGTGTGAAGCCGCTGACAATCAAAGTAAGCGATTTTGACCGGGCAGCGCCGAACGGCACGGGACATATCAAGGCCGGACTGAATTATGCAATGAGCCTGTATGCAATCGTGACCGCACATGAGGAAGGGTTCGACGAGAACATGTACCTGGATGCGGGAACGAGAACTTATGTGGAAGAAACGGGAGGAGCCAATTTCCTTTTTGTAACGAAGGATAACAAAATCGTAACGCCGAAGTCGGACAGTATTCTGCCTTCCATAACACGGCGTTCCCTTCTGACCGTTGCAAAGGATTATCTGGGGCTTACTGTGGAAGAGCGGCCTGTTGCGCTGGAAGAAGTAAAGGACTTTGCGGAATGCGGCCTTTGCGGTACGGCGGCGGTTATCTCCCCGGTCGGAAAAGTGGTAGACCACGGTAAAGAAATCGTATTTCCGAGCGGCATGACGGAAATGGGGCCTGTGACGAAGAAATTGTACGATACTTTGACAGGAATCCAGATGGGACGCATCGAGGCGCCGGAAGGATGGATTCACGTTATCAGATAGTATGAACGGAGCGCGGGCCGTCGGGCCTGCGCTTTTTTGCATAAAGGCCATTTTGTGCTGAACCTGATTTGCACGGAAAACGTTTTGCACAGGAGCCGACACGCATCCGCCCGGTTTCGCAGGGAAGCGGGAAGAAAGGATTTGAACGCGGATATGTATGAGCGGATTAAAAAAGAATATCCTTATCTGTATGAGACCCATCTTCATACGTCCGAAGGAAGCGCCTGCGGCCGCAGTACAGGCGGAGAAATGGCAAAAGCCTGTAAGGAATACGGTTATGCGGGCATTTTTGTGACGGACCATAACTGGGGCGGCAATACGGCGGTGGACGAAAGACTGCCCTGGGACGAATGGGTGCATGAATTCTGCAAAGGATATGAAAGCGCAAGAGCGGAAGGGGAGCGCATCGGTCTTGATGTGTTTTTCGGCTACGAGGCCGGTTTTGGCGGAACGGAATTTCTGATTTACGGTGTCGATAAGGCATGGATGCTGGCCCATCCGGCGATTCGGAACGCGGATATACAAGAACAGTACGAGCTCGTACATGCGGGCGGCGGAATGGTAATTCACGCCCATCCGTACAGAGAGGAGAACTATATTCCCCGTATACGTCTTTTCCCGGAATGGGTGGACGGCGTGGAGGGCGTCAATGCCATGCACTCCAATTCCCGGAGCCTTTACCATAATGCCCCGGCTTATGATGTCAAAGCGGTCGCTTATGCACAGGAACACCGTCTGCCCATAACGGCCGGCTCCGATATCCATCGTGCGGCACTGCTCGGCGGCGGCGTTGCGTTCCGCCGGAAACTGAAATCTCCGGCGGATTATATCCGGGCAATTCTTACCGGAGAGGATTATGTGCTGACAAACGGCGAATACTGGTATCAGAAAGACGGAAAGTGTCTGGCGGCGGAATGAAAAGATGCCGGAAAGACGGGAAATGTCTGGCGGCGGAAGGAAAGTTGCGGAAACGGGATTTTGAAACAGAGGACGGAGAAACGATGTTAAGAAAAAGTAAAAAAGCGGCGGCGCTGCTATTTGCCCTGTCATTTTTTATGAGCCTGCTGGCGGGCTGCGGCAGCGGCGGAGACGGCATGAAAGTTGTACTGACCACCGGATTTCGTAAGGATGAGGTATTCCGTATCGAATCGGTTTCCTGTACCCTTCCGGAAATGATGGTGTATCTGACCAATATTCAGAACCAGTATGAAAGCGTTTACGGGACAGAAATCTGGAATATCAATCTGGGCGATATGACGCTGGAGCAGAACGTAAAGGACATTGCGTTAGCACAGATTGCGCAGATTAAGACAATGAATCTGATGGCGGAGAAATATCAGGTCGGGCTGACAAAGGAAGAAAAGGAACAGGCGGACTATCTTGCGAAGGTTTATTATGCTTCGCTGAACGAGACGGAAGTCGAGGCGATGGGCGTCAGCCAGGAGACCATAGAAAACCTGTACCGGGAATATGCGCTCGCCAATAAAGTATATCAGTATATCATCAAAGACATTAATCCGGAAATCAGCGACGATGAGGCAAGAACCATCAAAGTCCAGCAGATTCTGCTAAAAACATACGCAACGGACGGGACCGGACGGAAGATTGAATATACGGAAAAGGCGAAGGAAGATACCTACAAGACCGCCTGTGAGGTATGGGATAAAGCGATGGCGGGAGAAGACTTCGACGAATTAATCAGACATTATAACGAAGGGGAAAAAAGCACCTGTTCTTTTGGAAAAGGCGAGACGGAGCCCGCCTTTGAAAAGGCCGCGTTCAATCTCGGAACGAATGAAATCAGCGAGATTGTAGAGACGGAAGAAGGATATCATATCATCAAATGTATCAGCACTTTTGATAAAGAAGAGACGGACAGCAACAAAGTGAAAATCGTGGAGCAGCGGAGGAAAGAAGTATTTGGCCAGGAATATGACGCGTTTGTGGAAACGCTGACGAGAAAGCTGAATGAAGAGCTCTGGGAAAGCATCGGTTTTATTCATGATGAAAACGTCAGGACGGCCGATTTCTGGGATGTTTTTAACAACGGGTTTGCGTTTTGACTTTCGTGGGAAAATCAGGACAGTTTAGAAAAAATTTAGAAATCGGAAAAAGCCTGTAAAATAAAGGACTTCTGACACATTGTTAGCACTCGGCAAAGCTGAGTGCTAATTTTTCCTTGACTTTTTATTAAGAGCGCATTACACTGTTCATTAGATAAAAACGGGCCGGAGAAATGCCTGTTTATGAGAGGAAAAAAGAGAAAGGAATGTGGTAAAATGGCAGCAAAGCATGGTAATTTATCGATTAACAGCGATAATATTTTCCCGATTATCAAAAAGTGGTTATACTCTGACCACGATATTTTCTTCCGCGAGCTGATTTCCAACGGCTGCGACGCGGTGACGAAACTCAAAAAACTGGATATGATGGGCGAATATGCGCTACCCGGCGACTATAAGGCCAAAATCCAGGTTATCGTGAACCCGGAAGAAAAGACATTAAAATTTATTGATAACGGACTGGGCATGACCGCCGACGAAGTAGAGGAATATATCAATCAGATTGCTTTTTCCGGCGCAACGGAATTTATTGAAAAATATAAAGATAAAACCAATGAAGACCAGATTATCGGTCATTTCGGCCTGGGCTTTTACTCTGCTTTCATGGTAGCCGATGAAGTGCATATCGACAGCCTTTCCTATCAGGAAGGTGCGGCACCCGTGCACTGGGAATGTGACGGCGGCACGGAGTTCGATATGGAGGAAGGGACGAGAACCGAGGTCGGTACGGAAATTACCCTGTTTTTGAACGAAGACTGCCTGGAGTTCTGCAACGAATACAAGGCGCGTGAAGTTATCAAAAAATACTGCTCCTTCATGCCCATTGAAATTTATTTAAGCAAAGCCAATACGACCGATACCCAGACGATTACGGAAGCGGAAAAACTGGATACGGACGTTGTTATCGAAGAGATTAAGAAGGAAAAAGAAGAGGACGAGCAGAAATTAAAAATCAGAAAACGTCCGGAGCTTCTGAACGAGACGCAGCCCCTCTGGAGCAAACATCCCAATGACTGCACGAAAGAGGAATATCTGGAATTTTACCGGAAAGTATTTCAGGATTATAAAGAGCCCCTGTTCTGGATTCACCTGAACATGGATTATCCTTTTAACCTGAAAGGAATCCTGTATTTCCCCAAAATCAACATGGAGTATGAATCCATCGAAGGCACGATTAAGCTGTACAATAACCAGGTATTTATCGCGGATAACATTAAAGAAGTCATCCCGGAATTTCTGATGCTGTTAAAGGGCGTTATCGACTGTCCCGATTTGCCGTTAAATGTTTCCAGAAGCGCATTGCAGAACGACGGTTTTGTAAATAAGATTAACGAGTATATTACGAAAAAAGTTGCGGACAAACTTTCCGGCATGTGCAAGACCGAAAAAGAAGAATACGAGAAATATTGGGACGATATCAGCCCCTTTATCAAGTTTGGCTGCTTAAAAGACGACAAATTCTGCGAGAAAATGACGGATTATATTCTCTTCAAGAATCTGGACGGCAAATATCTGACACTTCCCGAATGCCTGGAAGTTGCAAAGAGAGACCCGGACGAAGCAGAAGAAGAGAAGGCAGCAGACGAATCCGGCGCGGACGGCCAGACAGCTTCCGAAAGCGGAGACGCTTCGGTTGTGGACGAGAATGGCGAGAAGGTGGAAGCCGAAGTTGTGGATGAAAACGGCGAAAAAGTGGAAGCCAAAGCTGTGGATGAGAACGGTGAGAAGGTGGAAGCCGAGGTCGTGGACGAAACGGCAGAAAGCGGCCAGGCCGTAGACGAAAACGGCGAAAAGGTTGAGGCGGAAGTCGTTGATGAAAACGCGGACATGGCGGAGGATGAGGAAGACGAAGCGGAGAAGAAAGAGAAAGTCATCTATTATGTGACGGACGAAAAACAGCAGAGCCAGTATATCAATATGTTCCGTGCTGCCAAAATGGACGCGGTGATACTGACACACAACATCGACCAGCCTTTCGTGTCACAGCTTGAGGCGAAGAATGAGGGCATCAAGTTCCAGAGAATCGATGCCGACCTGACCGATACCTTTAAGGCGAAAACTTCCAAAAAGACCGAAAAGGAACTGGAAGCACAGGCCGAAGAGATTGTGGGTATCATGAAAAAGGTATTGAAGAAGGATTCCATTACCGTTAAGGTGGAAAAGCTGAAAAACAAGAAGATTTCTTCCATGATTACCTTATCCGAGGAAAGCAGAAGAATGCAGGACATGATGAAGATGTATGCGATGCCCGGCATGGATGCCGGAATGTTCGGCGGCAAGGAAGGCGAAACGCTGATTCTGAATGCAAACCATCCGCTTGTCCAGTATGTGCTGGAGAACAAAGACGGCGAAAACACGAAAACCATCTGCGAGCAGTTATATGACCTCGCTTTGCTGCAGCACGCGCCGCTTGAACCGGAGGCGATGACGAAATTCATCGCAAGGAGCAATGAGATTATGCTGCTTCTGGCGAAAGCGTAGAAGAAATCGCGTAACAGAAAAGAGGAAAGCAGTAAATTTTTAAAAATGTAAAGACGGGGGCGGCATATCAGACAATGCCGCCCCCATATTTATTCCCGCGGGCAACGAGCCAAAGTCATGCTTGCATGAATTTGGCGACTGCCGCGATGTATTTCACTTTTTTCCGAATGGCAATATGCCTGAAACTGCATATGATAATTAGAAAGATAATAAGGTTAAAGCAGGTAATTATATGAACGGGAAAACGTTTAAAATGGCGCAAGGGGAAGGAGAGCAGACCGGCGGACTGCAGATTAATGTGACCTCAGATATCGGACTGATTCCGATTCAGAACGCCGTGATTTCCATTGCCTATACAAGAGCACCCGAGACAGAAGTAGAAACACTCGAGACGGATATCTCCGGGCAGACGGAGGAAGTGCAGCTTTCCGCACCGCCTCTTTCTTATAGTCTGACGCCGGAATCACCAATGCCTTATTCAGAATACAATGTGACCGTGGAGGCGCCCGGATATGAGCCGGTCATGATTTCCGGCGTGGAAGTTCTGCCGGATGTAACGGCTGTGCAGAACATACGGATGACGCCGACAGAAACCGCAAGAGAAACGGAAGAGACGCTCGTCATTCCGGACCATACGCTATATGGGGAATATCCGCCGAAAATTCCGGAAGAAGAAATCAAACCGATGGACGAAACGGGAGAAATTGTTTTAAGCAGAGTCGTGATTCCGGAATTCGTTGTCGTTCACGACGGCGTTCCAAATGACAGCAGTGCGCCGAACTATTATGTACGATATAAGGACTATATCAAAAACGTGGCTTCCTCAGAAATATATGCGACCTGGCCGGAAAGCAGTATCTATGCGAATATTCTGGCAATTTTATCTTTTACGCTTAACAGAGTGTATACGGAGTGGTAGGGCCGCCGCCGCTGATTCGCGGTCAGCCGTTATTACATCGAAGTCGGCTGTTGTTATTTCCAGGTCAGCCGCGGAAGCGTATCAAAATTTGTTCCCCTGAGACTTCAATCCGTTCGATAAGCCTGTTTGTCAAGACCCGCTTTGTCTCGGGAGAGGTGTTTTCAAGTAGCTGCGGCCAGGCGGGAAGCGCAGACGCTTTCTCCAGGCCGGGAGTCTTTGAAGTGAGAGTGTCTGGAGAGGAAACGTTTTGTCCGAAAGAATATAAAGTGGAGGAGAAGGCGGCTATGCTATTACACACTTCTTCCAATGACATTCTGGTTTCCTGAAGCGTTTCTTCCAAAAGCGTAATCCGTTCATTTTTCTGTCGGAGCGCGTGGGCAAGTTCCGTGACCGGAAGGGGATAATTTCCGGACATGGCATCGGGAATATGCTGGCGCATAAGCTGAATATCCTGTGTGAGTTTTGCAAGTTCTGTTTCGGCCCGCCGCCGCCCGGCTTCCAGGTTTTTTCTCCGGGAATCCAGCATTTTCCGGTATAGGGCGGTTATATCCTCTTGACGTAACAGACTGCCGATATGTTCCGCCAGACAGTCGAATACAATTTGTTCCAGCATATCGGCGCGAAATTGCGCACGCTGATTGTGGGGAATGCCGTTATGGGACGCCGGACAACGGTATAGCGGGATTTTGCGGCTTTTTTTCTCTCCGGTGCTTTGGAGCGTCCAATAACTGTATCTCGTGCCGTTTACCATTTTCCGCCCGCAGAAGCCGCAGAAAAGGATGTCGCGCAGAGGGAGGACACCATCGTTTCTGGAAATGACGGGAATAGACGTATCGCACTCCGGCATTTGGGCTTTTTTCTGAAACCGGACGGCACGGGCTTTTCTTTTTTGCTGAGTCAGCTGCCAGAGCGCATCGTCGATGATGCGTATCTCCGGGTTCGGATTATCAGCGGTTACCCAGTCACTTCTGTTATTTCGGCGGCATTTTCCGCCGATTTGTTCCCGGCGTTTATAAGCGGCATGGCCCGTATACACGGGATTGGACAGAATACCGCTAATCGTGCCGCTTTTCCATTCGTTTCCGGGAGCCATTTCCCGCTCGGAAGGACTGGCATTCAGAAGGCCGGCGATTTTAACGGAGCCAAATTCCCGATAACAAGACAGCTCATATATTTTCTGAACGAGCGCCGCCTGTTCCGGGACAATTTCCAGCTTGTGCAGCGCGCGGCCGTGTTTGCTCAGCTCGCCGGAAAAAGTGAGGCGGTAGCCGTAGGGCGGCGCACCGCCCATAAATTTTCCTTCCCGGACCAGTTTTTCCGCCGTGTCTTTGACGCGCATACCCGTATCGGAACTGCTTTTCTGGGCATTTCCATAGCGGAGCGCGAGCATTATCTGCCCCATAATGTCATCGTTTTCCGGGGAAATACAGCCGTCCTTTACCGTATAGATATCGACGTTACAGCTTTTTAACGTCATGACATAGGCGCCGATTTCCCACATACGTCTGCCAATCCGGTCGTCCTTGTAGGCGGCCAGAATATCGTATTCGCCGTTTTGGGCGTCCGCCAGCGCTTCCTGTAAAATATCTCTCTGACTGACGGCGTTCTGATATCCGCTATTGCTCCCCTCGAAATATTCTTTTTCGTCCAACTGCCAGTCTTTATGCCGCTCCACATATTCCTTGACGAGCCTTCGCTGTACGGACAGGTCGCCGTCGGCGTCCAGCTGTTTGCTGGAGCTGACCCGCAGCAGAATGCGGACTCTTTTCATGATATGCCATTTTCTCCGGTTTCTGGATGTGATGGTGGGAATTTCGTCTGGCACGGCGGCGGAAGCGGCGGTAAAAATTTCTTTGGACGCGGCGAAGGAAACGGAGACGGGTTCTGGTGCGACAGTTCTTTTTCGAAAATGGTCAGAATTTCCCGGCGAAGCTGGTCTGCGGATGTTCCGGACGGCTCATCAGGAAACTGCATTACCACTAAAACTTTGTCCGTTCCGTATGCCGCTTCCCGGCGGATTTCTTTCAGGGGCTGGTGAAAATGATTGTTATTTGTCATAGAAACCTTTATTTTGCGGGAGTTCTTTCTTTATCCTAATCTTATTTGTAAAAGCAGCGGCGTATTCCTTTTTTGTGAAAAGAAAAGCGGCACAGACAAGGAGGCGGGCGACAGGCCCGGCCGGGACATGGATAACAGGGCGGGGAGGCCGGCTTTCGGAAATAAGAACTTCTAAAGTATTTCGCAAAAGTTTCCGTATGCGGACGCAATCGGCATAAACCCGCCATCCGTGGCGGTATTATGCCTTTTCGGAACATCCTGTTCCGAAATTGCTGTTGATGATGGAACTACTAAGAAGTTCTAATTTCCTGTCACAGGCCTCCCCGCCCTGTTATCCATGTCCCGGCCGGGCCTGTCGCCCGCCTCCTTGTCCGTGCCGCTTCTTGGCGGGATTTTTTTTCAAGGTAATAATGACATTTAAAACGCGGCATGTTATAATGGGATGTGCATAAAATAACTAAGGAAGAACATGGTAAGATACTTCGGAATGGAGGAGAATGATTTTGAAGATGAAAAACGTAAGAAGGACTTTGATAGCGGCAATAGCGGTCGCAGCCGCCCTTACGGTTGGCGGCTTTCATGTAAGCGAAAGCGGTCTGGAACAGGTAGAGGCGGCGGGGCGTTCGGTTTCGATTGATTCCTGTCTGATATCCGGGGCGGATGTTGTATGTCAGCTCAGCACGGGCAGCGTTCCGGCGAGCGATGACGGAAAGTTCTACGTTTATGCGGATGAAGTCTTTCAGGATGGAACGACGGGCAGCGTTGTAGCGACGGTCGATGCGGGAACTTCCGTTTCGGTGAGTTTTCCTCTAAACTATAATACGGCGGATTCGAATCTCAGCCGTAAGTTTCTGATTGCGGTAAAGCAGAACGGGCAGATGATTCAGGTGAGCGATGAACATTATATTACCAACCCGGAAGCGATGGCAGCATATACCGCCGGACGTATGGATAACGGAATCAAAGGGATTCTGCCGGATTTGACCAAATCTTCCAGAGAGGAAGTACAGGAGCTTGGTATCAAACAGGTCGTTTATAACATGGCGGTTGATGATATCTGTTCTTCTGCGTCGGCGCCGGGAGCGCTTCCTTTTACATATAACGGAACGACTTATTACTTTGACGGCAACATGATTGGCAAGTTCGATTCCATGTTTAAAAGTTTTAACCATTACGGTGTCCAGGTGACAATCGTGCTTCTGAACAGGGGAGAAAGCCCGTATTCACAGGATTTGGTTCATCCGATGGCTGTTGGAGCGGACTGCCCGGGATATGCGTTGAATGTGGCGGATGAAGCGGGTGTTGACCATCTGAAAGCGGTGGGCGCTTTTCTGGCACAGCGTTATTCCGGAAAGTTCGGATGCGGCCAGGTGGATAACTGGATTCTGGGCAATGAAGTCAATGCCAGGACTTCCTGGTGGTATACTAGTTCCGATTCACTGGATTTTAACGTCGGTATTTATGTTAAGGCATTTCGGATTATTTATAATGAAATGAAGAGCATGAACGCGAATGTGCGTATATATAATTCTATTGACCAGGAATGGAATCGGAAGTCCAACCCGGGCAGTTTCCTTGCAAAAGAATATCTGGACAAATTCAATTATTATATGACCCGTGAGGGCAATATAGACTGGGGGCTTTCCTTCCATCCGTACAATTCGCCGTTATATGACCCTTATGCGTGGAACGGCCCGGCGGTATGGGTTCAGGACAGCATTTCCTCTCCTTATATTACGATGCAGAATCTGCATATTCTGGTCAATTATATGCACCAGAGCAGTTTCCTGAATCCTGCGGGAGAAGTCAGAAGCATTTCTCTGGCGGAAATCGGCTACACTTCCAGCTTCGGAAACGAACAACAGGAGGCTTCCATCGTATACGGTTATCTGAAAGCCGCGTCTTTCCCGGAGATAGATGCGTTTATCCTGTTCCGGCAGACCGATGAGGCGAGCGAAATGGAGAGCCATCTTGCGCTTGGCCTGTTTGACTTAAACGGCAATAAGAAGCCTTCTTATGAGATATATAAGAACCTCGGCACGGCCAATGAAGCGGCGGCAAAAGCGAGGGCTTCCGAGATTATCGGCATGGATATCGACGAAATGATAAGCCAGAACATTATGTGGACGAGAAGCGGTACGGGAGTCGTACAGTAGGCAAAATATATATTGTTATTTGGAATATTCTGCCACCGTCCGGGACGCGCATCGTTCTCTGACGGAGGCCCTGGAAAAACGCCGGTAGTTAGCGAAAAGGCAGCTTTGCTGCATTTGAGCTTAGTACCGTTGCGATTTTTCGTGGAGCGAAAGCGTGCCTCCAAAGAGAACGATGCGCGTCCCGGACGGTGGCGGATGCCAGATACCATAAAACATTTGACATAACTTGCATTATACCAGCATTTTTCCAAAAAAACATTGATTTCTCCTGGTAAATATTGTATGATAGCTTTACATAATATATATTTACATAATATGGGTAAGTGTCCGCTTTTGTGGATTTGGAATACACAATGGGGAGAAAAGGAGTGTGACAGCAAATGAGATGGAAAAAATATAGCAGGTTATGTCTGACGACAGCGCTTATATGTGGTATGTTCATTTTACCGGCGAATCTGATGAAGGCACAGGCGGCGGAAGTGATTGCGACGGTGCACGGCACGGTAGCTTCCGGCACAACATCCGACTTGCTGCGGCTTTCCACAAAGGAAGGGGAAATGCAGATTAAGCTGGATGGCGGGACGGACACGAGCGGCTGTAAGATTCTTCTGCCGGACAGTAAAGTATCGGTTTCCGTATCTCACGGTTCCGACGGATATCTTCATGCGGTAACGCTTTCCGGGGATACGCAGACACAGACGACAACGCTGGATTCTTCGACTGCGTCTTCGGTGACAGGGACAATCGGGAGCAAAAGCAAGGGAGACGTTATTTATTTCAAAACGCCGCAGGGAGATATGGAAATCAAACTGGACCCGACGACCAATCTGAGCGGCTGTTCCGTTCTTGTGGCGGATAAAACATATACCATTGTCTGCGTGCGCGGCTCGGATGCCTATATGCACGCGGTAAGCATCTCGGATGGAGCTTCTTCCTCCGGGACAGGCTCTTCCGATACGAATTATACGGGCATAACGCCGGCGCCCGCTTCTCCGGTCGGCGTTTCCACTTCGACGGTAACGGGGAAGGTAACAGGCGATACGAAAGAAAACATGCTTTATTTATCTACGAATTACGGCGTGATGCAGATTGCGATTGATAATAATACGGATTCCAGAAACGGAATTGTCCTGACGCCAGGCAATAAGCTGAGCGTTTCCGTTTACCGCGGCTCGGATGCCTATATGCACGCGGCAACGATTTTTGGGAGCAAGGACGGAACATCGGCGTCCGTTGATACCTCGTCCGTTTCTACGGTGACAGGAACGGTTGGAGACAAATCCAATGAAAATCTGCTTTACTTATCGACGAACTATGGAGAGATGGAACTGAAACTGGATGCGGTAAACAGCGTCAATAATCTGAAGGTGCTTGTAAGCGGCAAAAAGGTGACGGTAACTTGTGCGCGCGGGGATGACGCCTATATGCACGCCCTTACGATAACAGGGTCGTGATATAAGTCTGCGCCGGACAAGTTCGTGTCGGACAAGTCCGCGTCGGACACGTCCGTGTCGGACAAGTCCGCGTCGGACACGTCCGTGTCGGACATATTACAGTAAATCGAAGTCCGCAACGAATCAGCTGTGGCCGCGGGGTATCGGAACCAGGGCTACAATTTTACGATAACTTCCTCTACCGCATATGACCAGAAATGGATTCGGGGAAGAAATACATTTGAAAATATCGACAGGCTTGTGGACAGCATTTTTGCGAATTATCTTTCCCGGCCGGGTGTCAGACAGCCTATTTTTACGTCCTATTGCGATGGACAGCGTGCGACTTGTGACGGGCTCAGTCAATGGGGCTCCAAGTATCTTGGAGATGAAGGATATTCTGCCATCGAAATCATTCGTTATTATTATGGCAGTGATATGTATATCAATACGGCGGTCAGTGTGGCCGGAGTTCCCTCTTCCTGGCCGGGATATAATCTCGGTATCGGTGCATCGGGGGATAAGGTCAGACAGATTCAGCAGCAGCTTAACCGGATTGCACAGAATTTTCCGGCGATTCCGAGAGTTACGGTGGATGGCGTTTACGGTTCCGCAACGGCGGAATCCGTGCGGATGTTCCAGAGGATATTCGGACTGCCGGCAAGCGGAATCGTCGATTATCCTACCTGGTATGAGATTTCAGATATTTATGTGGGAGTCAGCCGGATTGCGGAACCGGTTTAATAAGAATGGTGCCGGGGCGGAGATAATTTCTCAGGCCCCGGTTTTTACCTTATCAGTAAATTGCATAAAAAGTCCTTTGGAAGCGTGGTATAAGATTTGAAACAGATTATTCGCGAAATATTAGACGGAAATTTCAAATATGAAAACAGTGCGCTGGATTTTTCATGTCCGCGCGTTGAATTGTCCGTCCGGGCTGGGGAAGCCGCGGAGGGCTCCTTTTTCATCTATGGTGCGAAAGATGTTATCACGGAAGGATATATTGTATCTTCGGACTTACGGATGGAGTGTCTTTCTTCTTCTTTCAGCGGCGGTCAGGATGAGGTTTTTTATCGTTTTGACGCTTCCGGCTCGTCGGACGGGGAAGAAGTAAACGGCGCTTTTCATATGATATCAAATCAGGGAGAATATTATCTCCCTTTTTCAGTTTCCGTGAAAGCGGCGCCTATCGGTTCCAGCCTGGGAGAAATCAAGAATCTTTTCCACTTTACCAATCTTGCCAAAAGCAACTGGGCGGAGGCGGTCAGGCTTTTTTACAGCCCGGAATTTGGACAGACACTTACCGGGAACAGCCGCCAGTATTATGCGGCTTATAAAGGACTTTCCGCCGTTTACGGCAACGAGCACAATGTGGAAGAATTTCTGCTGGAAATTAATAAGAAAAAACCGGTGGAATATATGCCCGAGGAAACGGAAATCCGGCTGGAGGAACCGGCGCCGATGATGCGCTATACACTCGTGATTCATCGGAACGGATGGGGATATACGAATTTGCGCATCGAAACGGAAGGCGGCTTTCTGAAGGTGGAGGAAACGGTTGTTACGGAAGACGCTTTTCTTGGAAACCTGTACCGTTTATATTATTATATACAGGATGAAAATCTTCATGCGGGGAATAATTACGGTTGTATCCGGTTAAAAAGTTTTGAAAAATCGATTACGGTTCCGGTGACCGTTGTCTGTCATGCCCAAATCGAGCGAAGGCTGACGGTGATGAAGCGTGAGCAGAAGCGTATAACGACGCAGCTCATGCAGTACTATCAGGCATACCGTCTGAAAAAAATCAGCGCCGGAACATGGCTGAAAGAGTCGGGCAGTCTGGTGGAGCGCCTGAAGGAAGTGGATGGAAACGATATTTCGGCGAAACTGTTCCAGGCGCAGCTTTTTGTGACACAGGAGCGTTTTCGCGAGGCGGAATGGGTGCTGGAACAGAACAGGGCAGGAACGGAAAATTTGCGGGAAGAAAAACCGGAGCTGTATTGCTATTATCTGTATCTGACGGCCCTGTGCAGCAAAAGCGACAGATATGTGGACGAGACGGCCCGGAAAATCGCGTGGTTTTATGAGCGGAACCGTGGAAACTGGCGGATTGCCTGGCTTCTGCTGTTTCTTGCGGATGAATATACGAAAAATGCGGCCAGAAAATGGGCGTTGTTAGAGGAGCTTTTTGCATATCACTGTTACAGTCCGGTGGTGTATGCGGAAGCCTGGATTCTTATCTGCATGAATCCGGCCATGCTGCGGAAACTGGGAGATTTTGAGCTTCAGGTATTGCATTTTGCGGCCAAAAACGAAGCGATGAAAGACGACGTCATGATACAGCTTTTGTATCTGGCACAGAAGCAGAAGGGATATTCCGATTTGCTGCTGCGGATTCTGACGGCCTGTTATGAGAAGAAACCGCAGAGCGACCTTCTGCAGGCCATATGCGCGACGTTGATGAAGGGGAATAAACAGGGCAGCAAATATTTTAAATGGTATCAGGCCGGCGTGGAGCAGAACTTGCGGATTACCCGGTTATACGAATATTATATGATGTCGGTTACGCGGGATGACAGGCAGAAGCTGCCCAAAAGGGTATTGATGTATTTTTCTTACCAGAGCGATTTACATTATGAGATTACGGCATGGCTGTATGCGTATGTATGGAAACATCAGGAGGAAATCCCGGAAATCTATATCAGTTATCTGGCGGCGATTGAGCGTTTTGTCATCGAACAGATAAAACACGGGAGAATCAACAAAAATCTGGCCTATCTGTACCGGAACATTCTGGAGCAGTCCATGATTGACGCGGAGATTGCGGGGGCCCTGGCGGAGCTGCTGTTTATGCAGAATATCACGGTGGACAGTGATGCTGTGAAACAGGTGGTTCTTGTCTATCCGTACGGCGTGCGGGAAATGGCATATCCGGTGGCGGGGAGACAGGCACAGGTTCCGGTTTTTGATGAAGAATGTCAGGTTGTGCTGGAGGATGAAGAGCGGAACCGCTATACGAACAGCATAGTGAGCAGAAGGGAACAGCTGGTTACGACGGGAAGACTGTTCCAGCTTGTGGCGCCCTATATCAGGGAACATCTTGGATATGCCATTCATGTCTGCTATGACCATAAAGAGGATTTGAACATCCTGGAAGAAAATGTGGAACGCTTCCGGTATCTTGCGGATTCGGATTTTCTTGCGGAAACAAACCGACAGGAAATCCGGATGAAGCTCGTGCAGTTCTACTATGAAAAAGACCGGATGTGGGAACTGGACGATTATCTGCTTTCTCTGAAGCCGGAAGAAATTGCCGGGAATGACAGAAAAGAAGTTATCCGTATGATGGTGCTGCGGGGAATGTATCAGGAGGCCTATGCGTGGGTCCGCGTTACCGGACCGTACCGCATCGACATCAAAACGCTCGTCCGGCTTTTCAGCAGACTGCTGGCACAGGGGGACGCTGTTTCGGAGGACGACGCTCTGATGACAGGGATTCTTCTGTATGTCGTAAAAAAGGGAAAATATGACGAACAGATACTGCAGTATCTTGTCCGGCATTATAACGGGAGCATCAAGGATATGCGGGATGTCTGGAAAGCGGCGGTGGATTTTGGCGTCGATGCTTATGAGATAAGCGAGCGGATTCTCGTGCAGACCCTTTATACAGGCTCCTATATCGGTGAAGAAATAGAAATTTTTTCCTCTTACAGCAGAGCCGGAGGAAAAGAAGAGGTGATTTCCGCTTTCTTATCACAGGCCAGTTTCGATTATGTCATCGGTGAAAAAGTAATCGATACGGATATTTTCCGGAGCATCCGGCAGCTGTACCGGGAAAAGGCGCAGCTCCACCTCGTATGCAAAATAGCGTACTTAAAATATTTTGCGGAGAATCCGAAGGAAATCACGGAAGAAATGAAAGAAATCATTACCGCATTTTTACAGGATTTGCTGAACCGGAAGATTGTTCTGCCATTGTTTAAATCCTATCTGGATTATCTGCCGGCTCTTATGATGTTACAGGATAAGGTGATTTTAGAATACCGGGCGAAGCCGGGGCACCGCGTGAAGATACATTATCTGATTCAGCGGGAGGACGGAAAAGAACAGGAATATTGCAAAGAGACCATGAAGGACATGTTTTCCGGTATCTGCGTGAAAGAGTTCATCCTGTTTTTTGGCGAGCGGCTCCAGTATTATATTACGGAAGAGACGGACGGAAAGGAACAGGTGACGGAGAGCGGCACCATCAGTAAGAACGACAGCAGCCAGCTTCACGCGGGGAGCCGTTTCAACCTGTTAAACGGCGTCATGATTGGTAAAACGCTCCAGGATTACGACACGGTAAATACATTGCTGGAAGAATATTATAAAAAAGACTTTATGACCGAGAAACTTTTTAATATTATATAAAAAGAGAATGTCCCGGAAGCCGGAAATTCTTCTTCAATAGAATATAGGAAAAAGTGAAAACAGGTGCGGCTATGCTTTTTGATAAAAAAACAGAAGAAAAAGTGCATAAAGGCAGTATTTTGGCGGGATATGACCTGGGGGATGATTTTTCCCAGATAAGCTACTGTGTTTACGGGGAAAATGCGGTGGAGAGCGTGGCGACCGTTGCGGGAACGAAACAGTATAATATTCCCACTGTGTTATGTAAACGAAAAGGGGTGAATCAGTGGCTTTACGGAAAAGAGGCCCTCAGGTACAATCAGGAAGAGGGCGGCTTTCTCGTGACCAATCTGACAGAGCTGGCACGGAAAGGCGGGATGATAACCATCGAAGAAGAGACCTTTGACTGTGTCGCACTGCTTACGCTGTTTGTGAAAAGAAGTCTCGCCTTGCTGAACTTTCTGGTTAAGGCGGAAAATATCGGGGCAATCATGTTCACCGTGGACAACCTGGACGGCCGGATGGTGGATGTGCTGGCAAAGGCGGCGGTGAACTTGAACCTGAAAACGTCACAGATTTATTTTCAGAGCCATGTGGAGAGTTTTTACCATTTTGTACTGCACCAGCCGGAAGAATTATGGAACTATCAGGTGCTTGCCTGTGAGCATAACCGCTCCAGACTGAAAATTTATCGTTTTGAGCGCAACAAAAAAACGACGCCGATGGTCGTCCTGATTGAAGAGCAGACCTGTTCTTCCATCATCCTTCCGGAGGAACAGGAGGATGAGGAAATCAAGGCGGACAGCTATCGGCTGGCGGACGAAAAGCTCCTGGGAATTTTACAGGAACAGTGCGCCGACAGAATCGTTTCGGCGGTCTATCTGCTCGGTGACGGTTTCAGGGAGGAATGGGCGAAAGAATCGCTGCGCTTTCTGTGCCGGAACCGCAGAGTTTTTCAGGGAAACAATCTTTTCTGCAAAGGCGCCTGTTTCGGGCTTCTGGAAAAGCTCGAACCGAGCCAGGCCGGAAAAGAGCATATTTTCCTGGGAGCGGATAAATTGAAGGCCAATATCGGCATGAACGTGTTAAAGCGGGGAAAAGAATCTTACTATGCCTTGTTAGACGCGGGCGAAAACTGGTATGAAGTGTACAAAGAATGTGAAATCCTTCTGCCGGGAGAGGAAAATGTCCTTTCCTTTCTCGTAACGCCGCTGACGGGAAAACGCGCCCAGCTGCGGGAATTTATTCTGGAGGATGCCCCGGTCAGAACGGGGGCGTTTGGCAGATACGCCGTTAAAATACGGATGACTTCCGCGGAATGCGTCGAAGCGCAGATAACGGATATGGGCTTCGGGGAACTGTTTCCGGCGGGTGGCAAAGTCTGGATAAAACAGTTTGCAGTCACATAGAAGAAGGCAGATAAAGGAAACGCATGGCCGGACAGAGCAGCTATGTGACAGAAAGGCGGGCAGCATATGAGCCGCATCATATTGGGAACCGGGAAATGCGCGGAAGTTCCATATTTTTTTGAAAAAACTTATGTAAACCTATATTCGCTGGAAGAGCTGTGCTACTGCCTTGTGGAAAATGTGGAGCTGATTGACCAGGAAATCGTAAGCGATAAACTGGCGCGCTGGCTGGATGAGCAGTGCGGCCTTCCGACGCTGGCCCATGCGCTCTATGCGCTGATAAACCAGAGAGGCTCGGCCAGCGCTTTTGCGGGAATGATACTGGAGTATGCGGGCCTTTATCCGAAAGAGATGATTTCCCATGTGGAAACGGTGATTCGCAACAGCGCGGGATTAAATCCCTTCGAGCGGCTGAAAACAAAAGCGGACTATATGCTGCAGAACGGCCGTTATATGCTGGCCTTAAACCGCTATAACGAGCTGCTTTCCAGACTGCCCGGCGGGGAGCGGGAGCTGCGGGGAAAAGTGCTGCACAACAGGGGCGTCGTCAATGCGAGACTGTTTTTGTTTGAGCGTGCCCAGGAAGATTTTTTCTCGGCCTATCAGCAAAACGGCGGCATAGAAAGCCTGAAACTGTTTTTGACGGCGCACAGAATGCTGGATAAGGAAGAAGATTATGTTGCTTTTCTGGCCGGGCACCCGGAATGGCATGATGTGTCGCTTAAAGTAGAACGGATGGTGGAGCAGACTGCGGGCGAATACGAGATGACCGACGAGAACAGAATGCTGTTTACGCTGCGCGTATGCAAAGAAGACGGCGGAAGTACCGTTGGAAACGCGGCGCCATACTATGAAGAAATAGAGAAGCTGACGAGCGCGCTCAAAGATGAGTACAGAGAATGCATGAAGGGTTGAAAGATAGATGAATATTTTTAAGAAGCTATTCGGAAAATGGAAAAAGAAACCGGAAGAAATCGATTTTGAAGAGAACTGGGAAGAACAGGAAGAGGAAGAACGGCTGGATTTTCACAGCCGGGAAGTGCGGGAGGCCTATGTCTATAACTGTCTGGAAAAGATGAAAGACGCCGCGAAAGAGCTGGAAAATCTGAATTTCGAGTACGATACGGTGACTTCCTATCTGAAAGACATGGAGGAAATAGAGGCAATTCCGGAAGAAGAAGCGGAAGAACTGAAAAGCTGTGCCAAAAGGGTAGAACTTCTGCAGAGCAGCCGGGACGACTATATGGGAAGGAAACGCCGGATGAGCGATTCCAGATACCAGCAGATTGAGCGGATGTTGGATGAAATCGAAGAGGGCTGCAGCAGACTGAAAGAGGCGGAAGGGTATCAGGACCTGATAAAGAAGGATTTAAGCCGTCTGGAAGGGGAAAAACACGCCTATTATTACCGTAAAAACGAACTGACCAGCGCCATCGCCGATACGAGGGGCATGGCGGTTATCTGCGTGACAGCCCTCGGCCTGTGCCTTGCGCTGCTGCTCGGCCTTCATTTTTTCCTGGAAATGGAAACCCAGGCCGGTTATCTGATTACGGCGGGCGTCGCGGCTTTGGCGATTACGCTCATTTATGTGAAGCATACGGAGGCGAAACGGGAATTACAGCGTGTTGAGCTGAGCATCAATAAAATTATTCTGCTGCAGAACCGCGTCAAAATCCGTTATGTCAATAACACGAATCTGCTGGATTATCTTTACCTGAAATATGACGTAACCAGCGCGGAAGAGCTGGAAAAAGCATGGAACCTTTATTTTCAGGAAAAAGAAGAACGGGAGAAGTGCAGAAGGGCGGAGCTGGATTTGGATTATACGCAGCAGGAGCTGTTAAAAATCCTCAGAAGATACCAGATTAAAGACCCGGCAGTCTGGCTCCACCAGACGGAAGCGATTCTCGACCATAAGGAAATGGTGGAAATCCGGCACGGACTGATTATCAGAAGGCAGTCGCTCAGGCGGAGAATGGACTATAACAAAGATATGGTGGCGGGCGGCGCCCAGAAAGAAATCAAAGAACTCGTGAACCGTTATCCGCAGTACGGGAAGGAAATACTCGAAACGGTTGAAAAGTATGAGAAAAGTATGTAAAATATTCTGAGAAGAAGTTCTAAAGACGTTTCATCATAGGATGATTATAAATATTAAAGGAGGAGCACATTATGCAGAAATTGGAACAGCTTTATGAAGGAAAGGCAAAGAAAGTATTTAAGACCGACAATCCGGACGTGCTGATTGTGGATTACAAGGATGACGCGACGGCTTTTAACGGGGAGAAGAAGGGAACGATTGTCGGAAAAGGCGTTATTAATAACAAAATGACGAATCATGTATTCAAACTTCTGGAAAAAGAAGGTGTTCCGACGCATTTTGTCGAAGAGCTGAGCGACCGCGAGACGGCGGTTAAAAAAGTGGAAATTGTACCGCTCGAAGTGATTATCCGTAACGTGGCGGCCGGAAGTTTTTCCAAGAGGCTCGGCGTCGAAGAGGGAACCCCTTTTGAAGAGCCGACCATCGAGTTCAGCTATAAAAACGACGAACTCGGCGACCCGCTTATCAATAGCTATTTTGCGGTAGCGATGAAACTCGCTACATGGGAAGAAATCGAAACGATTAAAAAATATGCTTTTAAAGTAAACGAAGTGCTGAAAAATTACTTCTTACAGGCGGATATCAGACTGATTGACTTTAAAATCGAGTTCGGCCGTTATCACGGACAGATTATCCTCGCCGATGAGACGAGCCCTGACACATGCAGACTGTGGGATGTCCATACCAATGAAAAACTGGACAAAGACCGTTTCCGCAGAGACCTGGGCAACGTGGAAGAAGCGTATAACGAAGTGTTTAAGAGGCTTGGACTGTAAAATAGAGTGAAAGGGTACGGTTATTAACAAAATCATATGGAAAATCAGATAAACAAAACAGACAGACTAAGGGAAGAATGTGGTGTTTTTGGTATCTATGATTTTGACGGAAACGATGTAGCTTCCAGCATTTACTACGGGCTTTTTGCACTGCAGCACAGAGGACAGGAGAGCTGCGGCATCGCGGTCAGTGACACGAAAGGGCCGAAGGGCAGAGTGCGCAGCGTCAAGGAAATGGGTCTTCTGAACGAGGCGTTTATGAAAGAAGATTTAGAGAAGCTGGAAGGCGATATCGGCGTGGGACATGTCAGATATTCGACGGCGGGCAGCAGCACGAGAGAGAACGCGCAGCCCCTTGTCCTCAATTATGTAAAAGGAACGCTGGCTCTGGCGCACAACGGAAATTTAATCAATACGCCGGGGCTGCGTCATGAGCTGGAATATTCCGGCGCGATTTTTCAGACGACAATCGATTCGGAAGTCATCGCTTATCATATTGCAAGGGAACGCTTAAACTGCGGTACTGTGGAAGAGGCCGTAGGGCGCGCCATGCAGAAAATTAAGGGAGCTTATTCCCTCGTCATCATGTCGCCCCGGAAACTGATTGGCGCAAGAGACCCGTACGGGTTTAAGCCGCTTTGTATCGGTAGGCGGGATAACGCCTTTATTCTGGCGTCGGAGACCTGTGCGCTCGATACGATTGGGGCAGAATTTGTAAGAGACGTGGAGCCGGGAGAGATTGTTACCATTTCGCCGGAAAAGGGAATCATATCGGATAAAAGACTCTGTCTTGCCAAAGAAAAACAGGCGAGATGCGTCTTTGAATATATCTATTTTGCGAGGCCGGACAGCCATTTTGACGGCGTGAGCGTATACGAATCCCGGATTCTTGCGGGAAAATATCTTGCGATGGATTCGCCTGTGGAGGCAGATTTGGTCGTTGGCGTGCCGGAATCGGGAAACTGTGCGGCTCTCGGTTATGCCATGCAGTCCGGGATTCCCTATGGGCAGGCTTTTGTCAAAAATGCCTATGTGGGACGGACATTTATCAAACCGAAACAGAAGAACCGGGAAAGCAGCGTCCGGGTAAAACTGAACGCCATCCGGGAAGCCGTAAAAGGGAAGCGCATTGTCATGATAGACGATTCCATCGTCCGGGGAACGACTTCCGACAGAATTGTCAGAATGCTCCGGGAGGCGGGAGCGGCAGAAGTACATATGAGAGTGAGCTCGCCCCCGTTCTTATGGCCCTGTTATTTCGGAACCGATGTTCCGGCAAGGGATTTGCTCATCGCTTATGGGCGTTCCGTAGAAGAGGTACGGGAAATCATTGGGGCGGACACGCTGGCTTATCTGAAAATGGAGCGGCTGGACGAAATCGCGGGACATCTTGGCATCTGCAAAGGCTGTTTTACCGGAAATTATCCGATAGAGCCGCCGAAAGAAGATATCCGGGGAGAGTTTGAAGCATAAAGGCTGTGATTAAGCGAAAAAGTGTAGTTGAAGAAACGCTTTGCAGTTAAAACTGAATTGCAACAAAAATATGAAATATAAAAAATTGCGTGTTGCGGACTATGTTTGTATGCAAATTTGCGGCCGAAGTTCGCAAGTTATGAGAAAGGTATGGTTCTGAATATGGAAACAGACAGATATGTAAGCCCGCTGTCGGAGCGGTATGCCAGCAAAGAAATGCAGTATATCTTTTCGCCGGACATGAAATTCCGGACATGGCGGAAATTGTGGATAGCGTTAGCGGAAACGGAAATGGAACTTGGACTTTGCAGAGACGGAAAGCCCGTTATTACGAAGGAGCAGATAGACGAGCTGAAAGCCCACGCGGAAGATATCAATTACGACGTTGCGAAAGCGCGGGAAAAAGAAGTGCGCCATGACGTTATGAGCCATGTGTATGCTTACGGCCAGCAATGCCCGAAGGCCGCGGGAATCATCCATCTCGGCGCGACGTCCTGTTATGTGGGCGACAATACCGATATTATCGTGATGACACAGGCGCTTAAGCTGGTGAAAAAGAAACTGGTCAACGTTATTGCGAAGCTGGCGGAGTTCGCAGATAATTACAAAGCGCTTCCGACCCTCGCTTTTACCCATTTCCAGCCGGCGCAGCCGACGACCGTCGGAAAAAGGGCGACCCTGTGGGCACAGGAATTTTGTCTGGATTTGGAAGACCTTAATTTTGTGCTTTCAACCATGAAGCTGCTCGGCTCCAAAGGAACCACCGGGACACAGGCTTCCTTCCTGGAGCTGTTCGACGGAGACCAGGAAACCATCGATAAAATCGACCCGATGATTGCGAAGAAAATGGGCTTTGAAAAATGCTATCCCGTGTCCGGGCAGACCTATTCCCGGAAAGTGGATACGAGAGTGTGCAATGTGCTGGCTGGCATCGCGGCGTCGGCCCATAAGATGTCCAACGATATCCGGCTATTACAGCACCTGAAAGAAGTGGAAGAGCCCTTCGAGAAGAGCCAGATAGGCTCTTCCGCAATGGCGTATAAAAGGAACCCGATGCGGAGCGAGCGAATCGCTTCCCTTTCCAGATTTGTTATGGTAGATGCGCTGAATCCGGCCATCACCTCCGCGACCCAGTGGTTCGAGCGGACGCTGGATGATTCGGCGAACAAACGCCTTTCCATCCCGGAGGCTTTTCTGGCGGTGGATGGTATTCTTGACCTGTGCCTGAATGTGGTGGACGGCCTTGTGGTATACGATAAAGTCATCGAAAAACGCCTGATGAGCGAACTTCCTTTCATGGCAACGGAAAATATTATGATGGATGCCGTGAAAATGGGCGGCAACCGTCAGGAACTGCACGAGAAGATTCGGGAGCTTTCCATGCAGGCTGGCGCCAGAGTAAAAAAAGAAGGCAAAGACAACAATCTGCTGGAACTGATTGCCGAAGATGCGGCCTTCCATACAAGCCTTGAAAAGCTGCAGGAAACGATGGAACCGGCCCGTTATGTGGGACGCGCGCCCCTTCAGGTGGAAAAATTCCTGGAAGAAGTCGTTCGGCCGATTCTTACCGAGAACCGGGAACTGCTTGGGGTAGAGGCGGAAATTACGGTGTAGGGCCGGAAGATTATAAAACGTTAAAAGGTACCGGATTGTGAACGACAGTTCTCAATCCGGTATTACACTTCCGCGCAGATTTGCGTTCTTCACGTCCGGTCATTTTTAGGGAGCTCCTTGTTTGGTATATTGTTAAATAATAAATACAATAAAACAGGCTTTCTGTCAAGTCAGCCTGAATAGACCAGATTACCTTGTAATAGCTAACAGCATTTCAGGCTTTGCTTTAGTGAGAATAATGTATCCATAATATATAAGCAATAATTATATATACCATAAAAAATATTGATTTTACTTATGATTAAAAATGAAATATAATCATAAAGTAAGAAACAGAGAACTATCGTAAACGATATTGAAATTTTCACGAAAACATGGAGGAATGATTATGGTTAAGGCAATCGTGGGCGCTAACTGGGGCGACGAAGGAAAAGGAAAAATTACGGATATGATGGCGGCAAAAGCCGATATCGTCATCCGCTTTCAGGGAGGCGCCAACGCGGGCCATACAATTGTAAATAATTATGGAAAATTTGCGCTGCATACACTGCCGTCGGGCGTTTTTTACAGCCATGTGACGAGCGTTATCGGAAACGGCGTTGCGCTGAATATTCCAATTCTTTTCGGTGAAATCAAATCCATTACGGACAGGAATGTGCCGATGCCTAAAATTCTGGTTTCCGACCGGTGCCAGATTGTGATGCCGTATCATATTCTGTTCGACCAGTATGAGGAAGAAAGGCTTGGCGGAAAATCTTTTGGCTCCACGAAATCGGGAATCGCGCCTTTTTACTCCGATAAATATGCGAAAATCGGTTTTCAGGTGAGTGAGCTTTTTGACGAAGAACTGCTTGTGGAAAAAGTGGAAAGAGTCTGTGAGACGAAGAACGTCATCCTGGAACACTTGTATCATAAACCGGTGATTCAGCCGTCGGAGCTTCTGGAGACGCTTCACCAGTACAGAGATATGATAGCGCCCTACGTCTGTGATGTGTCCGCGTATCTGGACCGGGCGTTAAGGGAAAATAAGACGATATTGCTGGAAGGCCAGCTTGGCACGCTGAAAGACCCGGACCACGGCATTTATCCGATGGTGACGTCGTCTTCCACATTAGCGGCATACGGTGCCATTGGTGCGGGGCTTCCGCCTTATGAAATCAAACAGATTGTGACCGTCTGCAAAGCCTATTCTTCCGCAGTCGGCGCAGGGGCGTTTGTCTCCGAAATTTTCGGTGAGGAAGCGGAAGAACTGAGAAGGCGCGGCGGTGACGGAGGAGAATATGGGGCGACAACAGGCCGTCCGCGCCGTATGGGATGGTTTGACTGTGTGGCATCCAAATATGGCTGCCGCTTACAGGGCGCAACCGATGTGGCTTTCACCGTTCTGGATGTGCTCGGCTATCTGGATGAGATTCCCGTCTGCGTCGGCTATGAAATCGACGGCGAAATGACGACGGACTTTCCGGTTACGGCGAAACTTGAAAAGGCAAAGCCCGTCCTGAAAAAGCTGCCGGGCTGGAAATGTGAGATACGCGGTATAAAGAATTATGCGGAATTGCCGGAGAACTGCCGGAACTATATAGAATTTATCGAAAAACAAATCGGTTATCCGATTACAATGGTCTCAAACGGGCCGGGAAGAGAAGATATTATTTACCGGGAAAGTCCGATTGGCCGGTAAGGAAAGAGGGTGGAAAGCGCAGGCGTTGGTCTGCGCTTTTTATACTATGGTGTGTATGCGGCGGAATGGTCAGTTTGTCATATAGTAAGCAAACTGTTCCGGTTTCGATATGTACTTTTTCTTTTCTTAAAATTGTCCGGGGACGCTGATTTGTCTCATAATTACGAATTTCTTTTATGAACGCTGAGTAACAAAGGTAATTGCAATTTTGGGTTTCATCTGCGGGAACATGGAGGATAAAAATGAAACTGTTAAAGTCCCGGTGACTGGAAATCAGATAGTCGGCTTTCATGGTAGTTGAGAACGGATACAAGTGGGGTATAAATGAAAAAAGGGTGAAGTCTGTCTCAAGAATATCTTTTAGATGAATGAGGGCGGTGAGACGGGGTTTTACAGATTGATTGAATTGACATCCTTTTTGGATTTGACTATATGTGATTTTACCATTTATAATCTGGTCTATTATCTTTGAGGGATTATATTTGGGAAATGATATATCCTTTAAGTATTGAAAACCGGCAAGATGAGAGAAATCTTTATTAGAAAAGGTCAGGTAGAGTGTATGTAGTTGTTTGCGATAGCCGTATGTAATCGCATATTGATATTTTGTCAATTCTTTCCAGACAATTGCTGCCTGATAAAGAATATCATTTTTTTGCTCGTACAGAAAAGTATTCTCCTTTTGTAAAAATAGAGAGCCATGCCTGAAGCAAAGCTCTCTTTTAAGCGTTTTTGTTCGACTCATAGGAATCTATTCGGTTTGTGGTATACGCATAACCCACAGGCTGGCTCCATAACTGGCGGCATACCGAAACAGTCAGTTATTTCAACACCGCGATAGCTGGTCATTGCCGCTATCTTCTGTTAGTATTATACCATATGTAATTTTTTAGTCAATCGTTTTTAATCTTTTTGTAATGCCCTTTTTCTGTGCCCTCGCGGGCTGTTTCAACGCCTTTCAGACGGCCCTTTTCTCACCGTTTATCCAAAACTTTTCTCCTTTTTAGCAGATTTTCCATAAAAATATTTGCACAGACGGAAGAAAAGCGATATGATAAGGTATTGAAAAAGCTCCGGCGGATATCTGTGTATTTCCGGCCGGGCGGAAATGGAGAATAACGGTTATTATGCTGGAATTAAAAAATATTTCTTTTGAAGTTTCCGAAGAAGAAAACCAGAAAGAAATTGTCCGCGATATCAGCCTGACGGTAGAAAATAGCAAATTTACGGTTATTACCGGGCCGAACGGCAGCGGCAAGTCTACGCTGGCAAGGCTGATTGCGGGGATAGAAAAACCGACTTCCGGCCGGATTTATTTAGACGGAGTCGATATTACGGAAAAAAACATTACGGAGCGCGCACAGATGGGAATCGGCTATGCTTTTCAGCAGCCCGTGCGGTTCAAGGGACTTGAAGTGGTCGATTTGCTCAGAATCGCATCCGGGAGACAGCTTTCCGTTGCGGATGCCTGTGCCTGTCTTTCGGAAGTAGGACTCTGTGCCAGAGACTATATCAGGAGGGAAGTCAATGCGAGCCTTTCCGGAGGCGAACTGAAACGCATCGAAATCGCGACGGTACTTGCAAGGGGCAGCAGACTGTCCGTATTCGATGAACCGGAGGCCGGAATCGACCTCTGGAGCTTTCAGAACCTGATTCAGGTTTTTGAGCGGATGCAGAAAAGAAATCAGGATGGTTCGATTCTTGTTATCTCGCATCAGGAACGCATTTTAAACATTGCGGATGAAATTATCGTAGTCGCGGACGGAAGGGTTGCCAAACGGGGAACACGGGAAGAGATTCTGCCGGGACTGCTTGGAACTTCTGCGGCGGTTTCTCAATGTACGGGCAGTGAATCATTTTTAAGGCAGCAAAAAATACCGTCTGAGAAATTTTAGTTATTTCCAATATATAAGCAGAACGAAAGGAGTAATCCGATGATTGATACAATACAGAAACGGCTTCTGGAGGAAGTTGCGGATTTGCACGAAGTGCCGGAAGGCGCATATAATATCCGGGCGAACGGCCGGCTCGATTCGCGGAACACGACGGCCAACATCGATATCGTTTCCAAACAGGATGTGAGCGGCATTGACATTCATATCAAACCGGGAACAAAAAACGAGAGCGTGCATATTCCGGTCGTTTTAAGTCAGAGCGGCCTGAAAGAAATGGTCTATAACGATTTTTATGTCGGGGAAGGCGCCGATGTAACGATTGTAGCGGGATGCGGCATTGATAACTGCGGTGTACAGGATTCGGAGCACGACGGCGTGCACCGCTTTTATCTGGGAAAAAATGCAAAAGTAAAATATGTGGAAAAGCATTACGGTTCCGGAGGCGGGAGCGGAAAACGCATTATGAATCCGGGGACGGAAGTCTATATGGAAGAGGACAGCTTCATGGAAATGGAGATGGTGCAGATTAAAGGCGTGGATTCTACCGCAAGGACGACGACGGCGAAACTGGAAGCCGGGGCGAAGCTCGTCGTCCGGGAAAGGCTGATGACCCATGAAGACCAGCAGGCGGTCAGCAGTTATGAAGTGTATCTGAACGGAAAAGACGCCAGCGCGGATATCGTTTCCCGCTCGGTCGCAAGAGATACTTCTTATCAGAAGTTCGATTCCCGCATCATCGGAAACGTGTCATGCAGCGGGCATACGGAATGCGATGCGATTATCATGGATGACGCCCGTATTCTTGCGATACCGCAGCTTGAGGCAAACGATGTGGATGCGGCGCTGATTCACGAGGCGGCAATCGGCAAGATTGCCGGGGAGCAGATTGTCAAGCTGATGACGCTCGGCCTGACCGAGGCGGAGGCGGAAGAGCAGATTATTAACGGGTTTTTGAAATAAAATAGCACACGGAAGTTACAAAATAGGAAAGTGACAGGGTATCAGTGCACTTTCCTATTTTTTGTGAAAATTTAGGGGCAGGCATGAATACGATACACTACACGGAAGGGCGGCGGAAAAATGATACACTAAATCCGAAAGAACATTCTTTTTATCCGAAAGTTCCGGAAAATTATAAAAATTGTGCAATATAGTATAATAAAATTGAAAATAAAACAATACACTATGCTTTTTGACAACAAAAAAGGGAAATGATAGATTTTTAATTGTATAAAGTGTATCATTTCTTTTTGGAATATACGGATTGAAACAGGCGTAGGAAGAGGGGGAATTGGGGATATGAAATCCAATAAAGAAAAAGTATATGACTTTATCAGATTGCACGATACAGATGAAAAAAGCGGAGGCGTATCGACCGCTTATATCGCGGAGGCGTTCAGTATGCAGCGGACAAATGTCAGCCGGATTCTGAATGCGCTGGTTCAGGAAGGAAAAATTCATAAGACGGTTGGAAGACCGGTTTTATATCGGGGCGGGTCGCCTGAAGAGAAGAGAGCGGAGGACTGTTTCGCGGAACTCATTGGCAAAGACGGGAGTTTAAGACACGCGGTTCAGCTGATGAAGGCAGCGGTCTTATATCCGAAGAAGAGCCTGAATACTATCATTGTGGGAGCGCGGGGAACGGGAAAACGCCGTATGGCGGAACTGATGTACCAATATGCGGCAGCCTGTCGGCGGCTTCCGGAAAATGCGGCTTATATTCAAATGAACTGCAGGGATTTTTCCGGTGCAGAGAAACGGGCGGAAGCGGAACTGTTCGGGGAAAACAGAAACGGCGGGCTGTGGAAACAGGCGGAGAGAGGTATGCTGTATCTGGATAATGTTCAGTATCTGGGAGGCGGACTGCGCAGATTTCTGGCGGGACGGATTCAGGAAGAAGGAGACGGTCCTGTTGTAATCATTAGCTGTACGGAGGAATCGCAGATTGCTGAAGAGGAGGTTTTGGCGAAATTTCCGATGATAATCCATCTTCCCACGCTGGCGGAACGTCCGATTACGGAGCGCATGGAGATGATTCAGAGTCTTTTTTCCAGAGAGGCGTCCCGTATCGGGAGAAGACTGATTGTAAAAGAAGAGCTTTTCCGGTGTCTTCTGTTCTATGACTGTGAAGCCAATTATCACCAGCTGAAGGGAGATATCCGAATCGGATGCGCTAATGCCTATGTGAGGGAATACCGGAGCCGGGAGGATATTCTGTTATATATCAGTGATTTTGAACACCGCGTGCGCGGCGGCCTTCTTCGGTGGGGGACGAAAAGCGCTGAACTGGACAGGCTTTTACCGGGAAACTGCAGTTATTCTTTTGACGGAAACCGGATATATGTACAGGAGGATGAAGAGGGAAATCTATATGAGCGGCTGCATAAAAAGGCTATGGCGCTGGATGCGGAAGGACTGACACAGGAGGAAATCTATCCGATTCTGAGCGAGGAGGTAGAGCGTTCTTTTGGGCAGTATCAAAAGGAACTTGTGAAAGAAGTGGGTAACAGGGAACAGCTGGCGGTACTGGTGGAACGGCGGCTGGTGGAACTGGTGGATATTTTTATGCGGCGGGCGGAGACGGAACTTGCCAGAACGCTTGACGATAACATATTTTATGGATTGTGTCTGCATTTGAAATCTGTGTTGTCGGGAAAAGTTGGAAAAAATTTTGCAGACAAAGGACAAATGGCCCGGTTCCGGCAGATGCACCAGAGGGAATACGGACTGGGCGCTGAACTGGCAGAACGCATCTATGCAGCATATGGAACGATGCTCCCGGAAGAAGAAATTATTTTGATTACGATGTTCCTCTGCTATGAAATACCGATGGCACAGCAGAATGGAAGTCCGGTGATTTTGTTTGCATTTTATGGGGAAGGAATTGCGTCGTCTATCGTAAATACGATTGTCGGCCTGACGCATTTTGAAAATGTGTATTCTTTTGAACTGATTTATGCGGCAGATAAGAAACAGAACTATGATTCACTGAAACGCTGTATATCGGAGATTCACCGGGGAAAAGGTGTATACGTTGTATATGACGGTGATTTTTTGCCGGAAATGCTGGATGAAATCGCAGAAGATACCGGAATCCTGATAAGGCAGTTTCCGGCTCCGGTTACAACGATGGGAATCGAGCTGGCGCGAAAGGCGTTTTCCGGCATTGCGCCGGATGAGGCTTATCAGGAAGTGCTGTGCGGAATCAACGCATTTGCAAAAGAACACAGAAACTATATTGTAACTTTGTGCACGACAGGTAAAGGAGGAGCGGAGGAAATCAAAAATTATATTGAACGCTATGGCGAACTGGAAAATATACAGGTAATTCCGTTGTCCATGAATGACCGGGCGGCATTAAAAGAGGCATTCCGCCGTCTGCTCCGAAAGGGAACGATTCGCTGTGTGGTCGGAACTTACGACCCGAAACTGTTTTCCATTCCGTTTTGTTCCGTAGGAGAAGTATTCCGCACACCGAAAGAACGGCTTCCTGCGCTGCTGCGCGCGGAACGGATGCTCAAGGAACAGCTGGATTACACGGCAATTTTTGAGTATTTGGGGCAGCAGCTTGTACATGTGGATATTGCACGGCTGGAGAAAGTTCTTTTAGAAGTATTAAAGGAAATCAATAAAACGTTGGGAGAAATGTCGCTGGACACGGAAGCGGGACTGCTGCTGCATCTTGCCTGCTGCATCGACCGCCTGAAGGGGAATGGCGTTTCTCCGGTCAATCCCCGGAAGGCGGCAATTTTAAACTCGCACGGGAAAGAATTCCGGCGGCTGTTAAAACTGTTAAGACCTCTGGAAAAGAATTTTCATATTATCATAAATGACGATGAAGCGGCAAATATACTGGCCATTATTTATCATTTATAGAAGGAGGATGGGAATATGGATGAAACTGTTTGTGAAAAACTTGAAGAGCTCGCAATGGTAATCATTGCCAATTCGGGAGCGGCCCGTTCAGGGGCATTTGAAGCGCTTAACGAGGCCAGAAACGGAAAGTATGAAAGCGCGGAAGCGTTTATGAAAAACGCAGAGGAAAGTATGCAGAAAGCGCATGAAGCACACCGTGTACTGCTTCAGATGGATGCGTCCGGACAGGTAACGCAGACGGGCATTCTGCTCTGCCACGCCCAGGACCATTTGATGGGAAGCGCGTTAGCAAAGGATTTAATTTCAGAGATGATTTTGATGTATCGGGAAATGAGACAGGGGGGATGAGCATGGAGCGTAAAATTTTGTTAATCTGTGCGGGCGGGATGTCAACGGGCATTCTGATGAAAAAAATGGAACAGTATGCCGCAGAACATGGAATCGCGCTGCAGGTTGAAGCGGTCGGCATGTCCGCTTATGAGGATGTCTGTCATCAATATGATGTCATTTTATTAGGTCCTCAGGTGTCATACAAAAAGGCAGAAATTGAGCAGACATCGCAGATGCCGCTGGCGGTCATCGCAGCTTATGACTATGCGGTGGGGAATGTTGCAAATATTATGAAACAGGTTGATGAAATATATCCGTAGATTACATAACGAAAAACAGTTTTTGTTGAGAGAGGAGCAGTATATGGGGAACTTATATGAAAGCAAGGCCATGCAGAAAGTGAGGCAGATTGGAGAGAAGTTTGCGGGGAACAAGGCGATTGCCTCGGTATCGGCCGGGATGATGGTAGCGATGGGGATTATACTGATTGGCGCGGTCGCGCAGCTTGTTGCGATTATCCCGACATTTTTCAAATTATATACAACGGAGGATACGGTCTATAAAACATTGATGGTGCCTTATGATTTGTCTATGGGACTAATTTCCGTTTATATGGCATTTACAATCGCATATTCTTATGCGAAGTCTTTGAAGATGCAGGCCGTGACGAACGCGCTCAATGCGATGCTTGTATTTCTGATTGTCGCGGCGCCGATAAAGACCGTAGAGCTGGCGGACGGCTCGACTTTTACCGGAATTGACAATTCCTGTCTCGGGGCTGTCGGAATGTTTACGGCAATCCTGATTTCACTCTGTACGGTGAAACTGGCGCATTTTTGTGAAAAACGACATCTGATGATACGGATGCCGGATGCCGTGCCCAAATTTTTACAGGACACGTTCGCATCACTGATTCCTTTGATTATCAATATTATTATCTGGCACACGATAGGAAGTATCTGTACGGGTGTGATGACCATCAGCCTTCCTTATGCGCTTTCTTATCTGTTATCCGCACCGCTAGGCGCATTGACGAGCGTTCCCGGCATTATTATCGTCGTATTTTTTGCCAATCTGTTATGGACTTTTGGAATTCACGGGACGATGGTAGTCTATATTGCGATTATGCCGGCACTGATGGAGTATATTGCAACAAACGGCGCGCTGATGTCCGAAGGAAAAGCGCTTCTGTTTGTACCGGTTGCGCTGTTTGGCATTATGAACTGCTGCGGCGGGACGGGTAACACGCTGGCGCTCTGCGTTATGGGACTGTTTTCCAAATCGGAACAGATTAAGGCGGTCAGCAGGGCGGCGATTGTACCCGGTATTTTCAATATCAATGAACCGGCGACATTTGGATATCCGATTATGTATAATCCGGTTCTGGCAATTCCTTTTATCTTCAATCCGCTGATTACGATGTTTTTGTGCTATTTCGGTTATCTGGCAGGATTGTTCAAACCGTCTTTTACAATGATTACGGCAACGCTTCCGGTAGGCGTATCTCCTTACCTGTGTACGCTTTCCTGGACAAATATTCTGATTCCGGTCATTGCCTTTGCGGTAGCCTGGTTAGTGTACTGGCCATTCTTTAAAGTATATGAAAAGCAGCTTATGGAAAAGGAGGCCGCGAATGTCGAAGGAGCATAGGAGCGCTTTTCCGCCGGACTTCCTCTGGGGAGGCGCCATTGCGGCCAACCAGACGGAAGGCGCATGGAGGGAAGACGGAAAAGGGGAATCTGTTGCGGACCATATTACTGCGGGGACAAAAACATCCCCGCGGCGGTTTACCGAAAAAATTCGTGCGGAAGAATTTTATCCGAGTCATCAGGCAGTGGATTTTTACCACCATTATAAGGAGGATATCGCGCTGTTTGCGGAAATGGGAATGCGCGTTCTTCGCCTGTCCATTGCGTGGAGCCGGATTTTTCCGGAAGGGGACGAGGAGAAGCCGAATGAAAAGGGAATCGCTTTTTACAGGAATGTATTTGAAGAATGCCGCAGATACGGCATGGAACCGATGGTAACTTTGTCCCACTATGAGATGCCCTATGGATTATGCAGAAAATACGGTGGATGGGGAAACCGGAAACTGATTGATTTTTTCCTACGCTATTGTGAGACGGTGTTTCAGGCTTATGCCGGACAGGTGCGGTTCTGGCTGACTTTCAATGAGATGAATACGCTTGTAAGCCGCTTCGGTACGCTGCTTGGAGCCGGGATTCTGCCTGAGGACGGTAGGGACCTTTTCGGGATGGACAAAATGGGAATGCCGGAGACGGCGGAGGAACAGAGCCGCAGATTTACGGCGCTGCATCATCAGTTTGTGGCCGGAGCAAAGGCGGTCAGACTGGCACATGAAATCGACCCGGCAAACCGGGTGGGCTGTATGCTTTCTGCGGCGGGCGTTTATCCATATACCTGCAGCCCGGACGATGTGCTGGAAGCGCAGCGGCAGATGAACCGGAGCAGCTGGTTTTGCGGAGACGTGTGCATCAGAGGAGCATATCCGTATTTTATGAATCGCTATTTCCGGGAAAACGGCATCGAAATTGTGAAAGACAGGGAAGATGAACAGATACTGCGGGCCGGATGTGCAGATTTTCTCAGCTTCAGCTATTACAGTTCCCGCTGTGCGACTGCGGATAAGGAGGTTGTTAAATCTGCGGGAAATATGATGCTTGGCGTCGCCAATCCGTATCTTGCGGCAAGTGAATGGGGCTGGACGATTGATGCCAAAGGATTGCGGTATTTACTGAACGAGCTTTACAGCCGGTACGGGATTCCCCTGATGGTCGTTGAAAACGGACTTGGGGCCGTCGATGAGCCGGGAGAAGGCGGCCGGATTCATGATGACTATCGTATTGCTTATCTTCGCGCACATGTGGAACAAATGAGAGAGGCCGTTGAGGATGGCGTGGAACTGATGGGTTATACGCCCTGGAGCTGTATTGATTTAATCAGTGCGAGCACCGGAGAGATGAAGAAACGATACGGATTTATTTATGTTGATAAGGATAACCGGGGAAATGGGACGCTGAAGCGGAGTAAAAAGGATTCTTTTTACTGGTATCAGCGTTGTATCGCGAGCAATGGCGCCGATTTGGGAGGGGACGGATATGCTGACTAAAAAACTCGAAATTACCAATAAAACAGGGCTTCATGCCCGTCCGGCTTCGGATTTTGTCATGGAAGCCAAAAAATATGCGTCGAAAGTAACAATCTGCAGAGAAGGGGGAACGCCCGTAAACGCCAAGTCCATTGTGCGCCTGCTGGCGGAAGGAATCGGACAGGGAACGAAAATCGAGCTTTCAACGGAAGGCGAGGATGAGGAAGCTGCGATGGTGACGCTTGCCGCAATCATAGAAAGCGGATTTGGAGAGTAAGGAGCGGCAGCGGACAAGGGAAAAGGGCGGCAGCAGATAATCTGTGAAAAGGAGGGACAGGCGATGGCAGAAAAAAGAACGCAGCGGACGGTGCTGACCGGGAATCCGGTATCGGCCGGAGCCGCGGTGGCAGAAGCCTTTGTCTATAAACCGCAGAAGATGGAAATCGGCCGGATTTATTATGATGCCGGAAAAAAGAAAGAAAAGCTGGATGCTTTTCATCGGACGGTAGAATTGGCGAAGGAAGAACTGACGCAGCTTGCAAAACAGTTTGAAGAAGAGAATGGGGAGCAGTCCGGTATTTTTCTGGCACATCGTGAAATGCTGGAGGATGAGGAACTGATTTCGGAAACGGAGCTTGCTATCCGGGATGAGCTTTTGGAACCGGACAGCGCAATCGAGAAAGTATTTTCTGAATTTGCCGGGCTGCTCGGGCAGGTGGAGGATGAACTGATTGCGGCGCGCGCCGCAGATTTGCATGACGTAAAAAAGCGGTTACAGCGTATTTATCAGGGCAGAACAGAAAAAAAACTTTCCGCGCCTGGGAAGGATGTCATCATTATTGCATACGACCTGCTTCCCAGCGATACGGCATCTCTGGACCGCAGGCATGTAAAGGGAATTATTACGGAAAAAGGCGGATGCAATTCCCATTCGGCAATTCTTGCGAGGAGCTTCCGGATTCCGGCGGTATCCGGCGTATCAGGCGCGGTTGATAAGATTTTTGATGGGATGTATCTCGCCCTTGATGCGGGGAAGGGAGAAGTAATTCTGGACCCGACGGATGAAGATACGAAAAAGTGTCTTGCCATGTGCGGGGAGGAACGGAAGAAACGCTCTGAGGAAGCACAGTATCGGCAGAGGCTGGGTATCATGGGAGACGGAACGAAGATAGAACTGGGAATCAATATCGGCTCCTGTACATTTGACGCTTTGGGTGAATCTTATGATTTTGTCGGCTTGTTCCGCACGGAATTTCTGTATATGGAAAAAAATACGCTTCCAACAGAGGAAGAGCAGTTTGCGGCTTATCGGAAAGTTCTTCTTCAGGCGGAGGGAAAACCGGTGACGCTTCGGACGCTGGATATCGGCGGAGACAAAACACTGCCTTATATGGAACTGCCCAAAGAAGAAAATCCATTTCTCGGCATCCGTGCGCTGCGCCTGTGCTTTTCCAGACCGGACATTTTTATTACACAGCTTCGGGCCGCTCTGCGGGCTTCCGTTTACGGAGAACTTAGGCTGATGTTTCCGATGACGGGTGGAATGGAGGATATTTACCGCGCGAAGGCTTATGTAAAAGAAACGATGAAAAAACTGGACGAAGAACAGGTGCCATATGATAAAAATATAAGAACAGGTGTTATGATTGAGACCCCGGCCATGTCGATTATTGCGGATATGGCGGCGGAAGTAGTAGATTTTGCCAGCATCGGTTCCAATGATTTGACACAGTATGTCAGCGCGGCGGACAGGATGAACCCGGAAGTTTCTTCTTATTATCAGAACTGCTCTCCAGCAATGCTCAGATTGCTTGCATCGGTTTTTGGCGCTTTTGCCAAAGCGGGCAAACCTATATCGGTTTGCGGGGAAATGGCGGGAGATTCCGGACTGACAGCGCTGCTTATCGGACTCGGAGCGCGAAAACTCAGTATGAGCGCATCGTGTCTGTCCGGCGTCAAAGCGGCACTGTCCGGAATAACGATAGAAGAAGCGGAAGAACTGGCGGCACGGTGTAGTACAATGCGGACACAGGATGAAATTCTGCAATATCTTTACACCCCAAAACCGTAATATGGGAAATGGAAGCGCCTATTCCCGCCCATCCCAGCAATAAGTACACAGCTTTGATTTATCAATACCGACCGATTCAACCATATCATCCAGACGGTTATAACGGAGAGAAGTGAAATTGAGCTTCTCTCTTATTTTTTCCAGCATATCGTGGTACTGCATGGATTCCGGGTCCGCATAGGCGGTCAGATTGGGATATTTATTGTCGGATTCCATTTCCTGAATGACCTGACGCGTAATCAGCTCCATTTCGGACGTTGACCGGGAGAAATTCAGGTATTTACAGCCGAAAAGAAGCGGCGGGCATGCCGGGCGGATATGGACTTCCTTCGCACCGCTCTGATACAGAAATTCCGTCGTTTCCCGCAGCTGTGTCCCGCGCACGATGGAATCGTCAATCAAAAGCAGGCTGCGGTCCTTGATAAGGTCGTGAACCGGAATCAGCTTCATCTTGGCAATCAGATTCCGTTTGCTCTGAATGGTAGGCATGAACGAGCGGGGCCAGGTCGGCGTATACTTGATGAAAGGTCTGGAAAAAGGGATTCCGGATTCATTTGCATAGCCGATTGCATGCGCTGTGCCGGAGTCCGGCACGCCCGCTACGATGTCCGGCTTCACATCATCCCGCTGTGCCAGTTTGGCGCCGCAGTGATAGCGCATCTGCTCCACGCTGATACCCTCGTAAGAGGAAGAGGGATAGCCGTAATAAACCCAGAGAAAGGTACAGATTTTCATTTCGCTGCCCGGAGCGGCAAGGGTTCTTACCCCTTCCGGGGTGACAATTGCAATTTCACCGGGGCCTAGTTCCCTCTCATCCTGATATCCCAGATTCAGATAGGCAAAACTTTCAAAAGAAACGCAGCAGCCGGTGTCTTTTTTCCCAATAACGAGCGGTGTACGCCCCAGACGGTCTCTGGCGGCATAAATGCCTTTCGGCGTCATCAACAGCATCGTCATGGAACCTTCAATCAGCTCCTGGGCATACTGCAGTCCTTCAATCAGGTTGTCTTTCTGGTTGATAATGGCGGCCACAAGCTCGGTCGCGTTAATATCGCCGCCGCTCATTTCCAGAAAATGTGCGTGGCCGCTCTGAAAAAGCTGTCCGACGATTTCTTCTTTGTTATTGATTCTGCCAACGGTGGTGATGGCGTATGTACCGTGATGGGAACGGATGATAAGCGGCTGAGGCTCGTAGTCGGAGATACTGCCGATGCCCAGAGAGCCGCTCATTTTATTGATATCTTTGTCAAATTTCGTGCGGAACGGTGCGTTTTCGATGTTGTGGATGGCTCGGTCAAAGCCGCTCTGCTGATTATAAACGGCCATACCGGCCCGCCTCGTGCCGAGATGGGAATGATAATCCGTGCCAAAAAATAAATCAAAAGTGCAGTCTTCCTTAGATGCGACGCCAAAAAATCCGCCCATAATGTCCTCCATATTCTGTCTTTGCGCATTAGATGTTAATGATACTATTATTAGTATATAAAAATTCACAGGACAGGGCAATGGGGTATTTGAAAAAATTGAAATCCGCTTGACGTATGGCGTGATAAAAGGTATAATACAAACACGAATGAGGGAGTAGTCGGCACCGGAAACGTGCGGTATATCAACATACTGGCGAAAGCCTGGTATATCTTAATTGATGAGACTCATGTGGGGCGTAGTTGCTGTGCATGTGTCTTTTTTTGTAAAACAGGAAAGTCTGTAAATCTTCGATTGCATCCTGTGAAAGAGGCGGATACAGCAATGTACCCGCTATTTTTGACAAAAGAAAGGATGTGGCAAAGATGACAGTTTTTCTGACAGTTCTATTCACGATTTTCATTGCGGAGATGGGGGACAAAACCCAGTTATTGCTCGTGGCGATGGCCGGAAAGTATAAGGTTTCCGACATTCTGACAGGAACCTGGCTGGCGACGGTATTGCTGAATGTGCTGGCCGTAGGAGTGGGAGCGGCGCTTGGCAGCTACCTGGACATGAGAATTATCAAACTGGCGGCCGGCCTGGCCTTCTTCTGGTTTGCCTATTCGACGTTGCGAGGGGAAAAAGAAGAGGAAGAAAAGGAAATCAAACATAAGGCGGGCCCGGTTCTGGCGATTTTCGGCTCTTTTTTCATCGGGGAGCTCGGCGATAAGACGCAGCTTTCCGCGATTACCCTCGCCGCCAACTACACACAGCACCAGTTTATGAGCGCCTTCCAGGTATTTCTTGGATGTACGCTCGGCCTGATTCTTGCGGATTTGATAGGGCTGATTGTCGGCGTTGTTCTGAAAAGCAAGATGCCGACCGGCATCCTGAATGCGCTTTCCTTCGCGATTTTTGCGGTTTTCGGCGTGGCAAGCATCCGGGAAGCTATGCTGTTAATTTTTGGAGCGGGGACAAAAGCAGTGGTCTGTTATCTTATCATAACAGTTGTTTTTGCTGTTTTCTGCCTGGCTGCTTTTGGAAAAAGACGGGCCGGAAAACATTCTTAAAACGCATGGAGAAAGGACATCATCCATATGATTTTTAAATGTAGTAACTGCGGCGGCAATACGGTTTATGAGCCGTCCAGGAAAAAAATGTACTGTCCGCACTGTGAAAGCCTGGACAGCGAAAATATCGTTCACGATGGTTCCCTGGCACAGTGCGGGAACTGTGGTGCACCCCTGACGCCCGGACAGTACGAGTCGGCGGGAAGATGTGCGCACTGTGGCAGTTATATTGTTTACGACGAACGAATCAGCGGGATTTTTGAACCGCATCTGATTCTGCCATTCAGATTCGACAAAGAAATGGCGGTAGAACTGCTGAATAAAGAATTTCATAAAAAGACGTTCCTTCCTAGCAGCTTTCTTTCCCAGAAGAGTCTGGAAAAATTACAGGGCATCTATGTTCCTTTCTGGCTGTACGACTATCAGGCGCACTACGATTTTGAAGGAGAGGGCACAAAAGTGCGGAGCTGGCAGCAGGGAGATACGGAATATACGGAAACTTCCTATTTTCATATTATCCGGCAGATGGAGGCGGATTTTGACAGGGTTCCGGTAGATGCTTCTTTTAAGATGGACGACGGCGAAATGGATTTGATGGAGCCTTACTCTTATCGGGAGCTGGAGGATTTTGACCCCAAATACATGTCCGGTTTTGAAGGAGAAGTCTATAACCAGAGCGCGCCGGAACTGGAAGGACGCGCCCAGGTGAAGGTGCGGAATGCGTCGGAAACGCTGATGCAGGGCTCCCTTGCGGGTTACAGCAGCATCCGGCCGGGGAGAAAAGAACTGAACCTTCGCAGAGACGGTGTCTGCTATGCGCTCATGCCGGTGTGGATGTATCTGTACCAGTATCAGGGAAAGACCTGGCGCTTTCAGGTAAACGGGCAGACCGGAAAAGTAGTCGGCAAGACGCCTGTATCCAGAGGAAAAGTTTTTTTATACGGCCTGACAACAATGTTTTCCGTCAGCGCAATTTTTTATCTGATAGGTGCCATTCTCGGGATTATGTAAACCAAAGAGGATGCCGTGCCGGGGTATGAGGGAGAATTGGAATGAGAGAATATTTCAGATATTTTAAATGGGTATTTATCGTAATTGCTGTGCTTGTGCTGATTCTTGGCGGCGTAAAAGGTGTTCAGAAAGCGGCGTCGGCGATGGGGAAGCATGAACGGACGAATACGGAGTGTTCGACGACGCAGCGCGTCTTCGATTATGCGGATGTTCTGTCGGATGCGGAAGAGAAAAAGCTGGAAGAACTGATAGCCAGACGGGAGAGCCAGACAGGCTGCGATATTGTTCTGGTTACGCTGTTTGAATCGCTGGAAGAGTATGCGAGGGAAATCGAACCGGATGTGCCCTATAATCAGTTTGTCAGAATTTTTGCGGAACAATATTATGAAGAAAACAATTTCGGTTATAATAAGCCGAACGGGGATGGCGTTATCCTGGTCGATAACTGGTTCCGGGAGGCCGACGGCAAAATACATACATGGTTCTGCACCACAGGAATCGTAAAGGATGCTTATTCGGATGCGGATATCGACAGCATTCTGGATGATGTATACCTTTATGTGGAAGACAATCCATACCGTGCCTATAAGACTTATGTAAACGAGTTTTACCGCCATATGACAGGGAAACGGTTTCTCAATCTGAACCTTCCGGGATGGCTGCCGATACTGGCCGGAATCATAGCACTAGTTATTTTTATCCCGGCAAACTGGAAATCCGGGAGCGGCAGCAAAACGACCACGGCGGCTACTTATCTGAACGGCGGAATAGAACATTTTTCCAATAAACAGGATATATTTTTAAGAAAGTCCGTTACCAAACGCCATATTGACACGAGCAGCAGCGGCGGAGGCCATAGCGGTGGCGGAGGCGGCGGAGGCGGCGGGGGCGGAAGCCACGGGGGAGGCGGCCACAGCCGCTGAGCCATTGCGGCACCACCTGATATCCATAAGCACGGCGGCAGCAGTCCGCTTTGGAATTAGATAGAAAGGGAGACAATTAAAAATGCAGATTGTACCTACACTAAATTTTGGAGGGGATTGCCGGGAAGCGATTCAGATGTATGAGAAAGCGTTTCAGGGAAAGATTAGTTGTATGATTACATACGGAGAAGCGAATGACCCTAAATATAACCCGCTGCTGAAAGAAAATCAAAATGAATATATATACCATTCGGAACTTGTTTTGGATAATCAGAGAATTATTATGAGCGATAATGTGGATATTGATTTTCAAACATGCTATTCAAACTTTCTTACGATTATGTTTGATACAAAAGAAGAAGTGATAGGGGCATATGAAATCATGAAAGAAGGAAGTACAACAATATATCAGCTGGAAGCAACGCCTTATAGTTCCTGCAGGGTTGTTTTTGTGGATAAGTTTGGAATCCGCTGGGGAATTATGACCGAGCAGACAGAGCGTTGAGCTTAAAGTCCTTATGCGGACGTGCATATAAAAAACAACCCACATGACGGTATGGGTTGTTTTTTTATAGGAATATTTATTTTAATCAATATCCGAATGAAAATTAAGCCATCTTATTAACTGCCTGTGCTAAACGGGATACTTTTCTGGAAGCGGTATTCTTATGGAATACGCCCTTCGAAGCGGCCTTATCAATAGTAGCCGTAGCAGCGAGCAAAGCGGACTTCGCAGCATCCTTGTCGTTCGCGGCAACAGCAGCATTTACTTTCTTTACAGCAGTCTTAACGCCGGATTTGATAGCTTTATTTCTATCTGCCTTTGTTCTGTTTACTAAGATTCTCTTCTTTGCTGATTTGATATTAGCCAAGATACACACCTCCTATTACAATCAGATTTTTCAGGAAAGTGTCTCATTAATCCGGACACGGACGTTTTAATGGAAACACACAGCTATTATTGTAGAATAACTACTAAATTCTGTCAATACATAATTTGGACATTTTTGCGAAAACTAAAGCCATGCACTTTCAAGTAAAACCAGACTGACCGTGCTTGCACGGGTCAGGCTGCTTTTACTTGAAAGTATAGGGCGCAGCCCGAACCGAGATGAAGCGGAGCGGAATCGAGGTTGCATGGCTTTAGATTTCGGCCAGCCACGCGAGACGAGCGAAGCAAAGTCGAGCCCCCTTCCCGACCGAGTCAGGCGAAAGTATAGGGCGCAGCCCGAACCGAGATGCAGCGGAGCGGAATCGAGGTTGCATGGCTTTAGTTTTCGGCCGGCCAAAGAACCAGACAGACCGTGCATACGCGAGACGAGCGAAGCAAAGTCGAGTCCCACCCCGCCCGGGACGAGCGAAGCACAGTCCCCCACGCACTCGCCCGCCCGCGCCGCATATAATAAACAAAGGAATGATAAATAATCCGTATTCCGCGCCCTTTGGAGTTACTTATTTACCCTTCCTGAGAAAAAGGAAAGAAGAAACGAGGACATGAGATATGAGTTGGTTTCAGGTCAGAACAGACCTGGCATTGGAAGCCAGGGAAAGTATTGACGGGAAAGAAAACGAAATTCATGGTGTAAAAGTAGAAGAAAATTATGATAAAGACAGCGATGTGCACATTACGACAGTCATCATCGAGACAAAAAACGGCTCCCGTGCGATGGGCAAGCCGATGGGAACGTATGTGACGCTGGAAGCTCCCGCCATGATTGAGCCGGAAGAAGATTATCATCAGGAGATTTCGGATATTCTGGCCGGGGAAATCAGAAAACTTCTGAAAGAGCCGGAAGAAGAACATTCAATTCTGGTTGTCGGTCTCGGAAACCGGGATGTGACAGCGGATTCGCTTGGCCCCAACGTGGTCGATAATCTTTTTATTAACAGGCATATTGTCATGGAATATGGAAAAGTTGCTTATAACTGTTCCAGGATGAACATGGTAAGCAGTTTGATACCGGGTGTTATGGCAAAGACCGGCATGGAATCGGCGGAGATTATCAAAGGCGTTATCGAGCAGACGGCTCCCGACCAGGTAATCGTCATCGATGCGCTGGCGGCGCGCTCTACCAAGAGGCTGAACCGGACGATACAGATTACCAATACAGGAATCCATCCGGGTTCCGGTGTCGGAAACCACAGGAATGCCCTGACGGAAGAGAGTTTACAGGTTCCGGTGCTGGCAATCGGCGTGCCGACGGTCGTGGATGCGGCGACTATTGTGGGAGACGCCATCGGGGAATATCCGAGCGCGCTTTCGGAACTGAACAACATGTATGTCACGAGCAAAGACGTGGATTTTCAGATACAGCAGATAAGCCATATTCTGTGTGATGCGCTGAATAAAGCGCTGGATATCTCTTTATCATGAGAGCACCCATTGTCTGCATATAATGAACAATGGGGCAGAACGGAAAGTCCTGCGCGTCTGCCAAAGCAGACAGATGGGTGTAAGGTTGAAAAGAAGGGATTTTCAACTTTTGATTCAAATGTCTGCTAAAGCAGACAGATGGGTGTAAGCATGAAAAAAGGGCGGTTATTTGACGGTGAGATTCATATTGGGCGCGGGATTCTGCGGATTCTGCTTATCATTTTGTGCGTGATGGCGGGAATTGCTTTTTTACAGGAGCTTTATCAGAGCGCAAAAGCACAGGAGGAAGAAGGGGAGCACAGACTGCAGACGTGGCTGGAACAGTCTGTTCAGAATATCTGGCTTCCGGGCCTTTCCGTTCTGCAGCCGGAACAGAGAAAGGCCGATTATAATCTGATGGACAGACTCGTTCTGGAAAATATGCCGGTTTTTCTTTACAGTATGGAACAGCCGGAAGAATACGATAAAGAATCCGTCAAAGAAAGCGATTATGCACAGCTCCTTTTGCTGGAAGGGACGGATGAGAACAGGAAAGATATTGCGGAAGGCTCTCTGGAATACGGGGAAGACGCAATCCACCTGGATAAGAGCCTTGAGGAGGCTTTTCTTGCAGAAAATGGACTTGCCGGAGAGAACCGTCCGGCTGTCGAGGAAGAAGAGGCGATGGAGGATGTTGACCAACAGAGTCAGCAAGAGCTGGTTTTTCATGAGGTGGAAGAGCCGGTATACCGCTATCAGTGGGAGAATCTAAAAGATTATACGGAGCTTGTCAAAGCCTTTTATGCCATCGACTCTACGACGGTGGCGGGCGCGGAACTGCTGAATACGGAAAAACTGCTTTCCAAAGATATGCGGATGCAGGGCGGCAGTGACGAGCCGCAGATTCTTATTTATCATACCCATTCCCAGGAGGCGTTCAAAGATTCCATACCCGGAGACGAATCCACAACCATTGTGGGCGCCGGAGAAAAACTGGCGCAGTTACTGCGGGAGAAATACGGGTATAATGTCATACATAGTACAGAGCATTTTGATGATGAATCGAGAGATTACGCATACAGCAATTCCCTTCCGGCTCTGGAGCAGATTCTGGCAGAAAATCCTTCGATTGAGGTTATTATCGACCTTCACCGGGATGCGATGCCGGAGGACAGACGTCTGGTTGTTGATTTACAGGGAAAGCCGACGGCCCAGTTTATGTTTTTTAACGGACTCAGCCGGACTGCGAGAAGCGGTGAGATAGAATCGCTGGAAAATCCTTATCTGGATGACAACCTGGCATTTTCCTTTCAGATGCAGACGGCGAGCAACGAATATTACCCGGGTGTTGCCAGGCGCATATATCTGAAAGCCTACCGCTATAACCTTCATCTGCGCCCCAAATCCTTGCTAATTGAATTGGGAGCGCAGAACAATACCGTAGAAGAAATTATGAATGCGATTGACCCGCTTGCGCATATCATTCATCTTGTGCTGGTGGGAGAGGAGCCGGATGTGGATTGAGGGGATGAAGGCGGCCTCCCCAGAAGGAAATCATAAAAAACAATGGACACATTCCCCCATCTCCTATAAAATAGAATTTATCGAAACACTATATACAGATGAGAGGGAGACAAGTGATGGAAGAACTGTTAAAAGAGATGAAAAAAAGGTCGGTCGGAAATGTCTGGTGGCTGACTGCCGTTTTGGTCGTTGCGGCTGTCGTACTGCTGGTTATCAACGGTCCGGCGGTACCGCAGATTTTTTCTTTCCTGACGGGTGGAAAAGAGTTACAGCGGCTTTCGGGAACGGATTTGTATAACCGGATTGCCAGCAGCGAAATCGATATGGTTTATGACTGTTTTGCGGAATATGAATCGAGTAGCGGTGAGGTTTCCGTTTATTATGTGATTCCTTACGGAGAAACGGGTTTTATCGGCGTTTGCGTGAAGGAAGAGAAGGCGGACCGGATGGATGATATCTGTGAAGCAACATGGGAATATCTGCTCGAAAATACGAGATTACCGGATGAGACCGTTTCCGTAAAAGGAAATATCCGTCCGATGGATGGCGATGAATTATACTATTATAAAGACTGGTTTCATGCGATGGGGTACAGCGATGAGGAGATGGAAGAATATGCCGTAAACTATGTGCTGGTAGACGGCATGTATGCCAACGGAATCGGCCCTGTCAGACTGTATCTGATGACCGCGGGAAGCCTGATTCTGCTTATCTGGGGCGTTGTATACCTGTTAAAAGCCCTTTCCGGAAAATATCTGAAAGATATTAAGAAAGACTTCGAACAGTCCGGAATTTCGGAAAGCCAGATTGTTTCGGATTATCAGAGCGCGTATGTCATTAATAAAGATATCCGCATCGGCCGTCTTTTTACCTATAATGCCGTATCGACTTCACCCCGCGCTTACCTGAACAAAAACATGGCCTGGGCTTATATGTACCGAACGAAGCACTATACGAACGGCCTCTATACGGGAAGTAGTTATAATGTGCTGATTTTTGCGGCGAACGGGACAAATCAGATAGGAGATATCGCGGTAAAGAAGAAATACAGCGACCAGATACTGGAATATTACGCGAACAATTTCCCACATATGGTAGTAGGGTATACGGACGACCTGAAACGGTTATACCATAACGACCACAACGCTTTCCTGGCGTTGCGTTATCTGCCGGCACAGGACACGCTGAATTACTAAAAGAAAGAAAAGAAAGGCACGGAAATTATGACAACAGTGGAACAGAGCAGAATCAGAAATTTCTGTATCGTGGCGCATATCGACCACGGAAAATCAACGCTGGCGGACAGAATCATCGAGAAAACGGGACTTTTGACAAGCCGGGAGATGCAGGCGCAGGTACTCGATAATATGGAACTGGAACGGGAACGCGGCATTACAATCAAGGCGCAGACGGTCCGCATCGTCTATCAGGCGAAAGACGGACAGGAATATATTTTTAACCTGATTGATACGCCCGGTCATGTGGATTTCAATTACGAAGTGAGCCGGAGCCTGGCGGCCTGTGACGGGGCAATTCTGGTAGTGGACGCGGCACAGGGAATTGAGGCGCAGACGTTAGCGAATGTGTATCTTGCTCTGGACCATGATTTGGATGTTTTTCCTGTTATCAACAAAATTGACCTGCCGAGTGCGGACCCGCAGCGGGTCATTAATGAAATAGAAGATGTCATCGGAATAGAGGCGCAGGACGCGCCTCTAATCTCTGCCAAGAACGGAATCGGCATAGAGGACGTGCTGGAAGCCGTTGTTGCCAAAATTCCGGCCCCCAAAGGAAGCGCAGACAATCCTTTACAGGCGCTGATTTTTGATTCCGTGTATGATTCCTACAAAGGGGTGATTGTATTCTGCCGTATTATGGAAGGCAGAGTGTGCAAAGGCATGAATATTAAAATGATGGCGACGGGGGCGGCTGCCGAAGTGGTGGAAGTCGGCTATTTCGGGCCGGGACAGTTTATTCCCTGTGAAGAACTGACCGCCGGAATGGTAGGCTATCTGACCGCATCGATTAAAAATGTAAAAGATACGGCAGTCGGCGATACAATAACAGATGTTACAAATCCGTGCCCGGAACCGCTGCCCGGTTATAAAAAAGTAAATTCTATGGTCTATTGCGGCATGTACCCGGCGGACGGGGCAAAATATCCTGATTTGCGGGATGCCCTGGAAAAACTGAAATTAAACGACGCGTCCCTAAACTATGAACCGGAGACTTCCATTGCGCTCGGATTCGGTTTTCGCTGCGGATTCCTGGGACTGCTGCATCTGGAAATCATCCAGGAGCGGCTGGAGAGGGAATACAATCTGGACCTGGTTACAACCGCGCCGGGTGTAATCTACCGGGTGCATAAAACCAACGGAGAAATGATTGAACTGACCAATCCTTCCAACTTGCCGGACCCTTCGGAAATCGACTATATGGAAGAACCGGTTGTTGCCGCGGAAATCATGGTAACCTCGGAGTTCATCGGCTCTATCATGCAGCTTTGCCAGGAAAGACGGGGAAGGTATGTCAGCACGGAATATATCGAGGCATCCCGTGCGTTATTAAAATATGATTTGCCTTTGAATGAGATTATCTATGACTTTTTCGACGCTCTCAAATCCCGTTCAAGGGGCTATGCCTCTTTTGATTATGAGATGAAGGGCTATGAAGAATCAAAGCTCGTGAAGCTGGATATTCTCATCAACCGGGAAGAAGTGGACGCGCTTTCTTTTATCGTTCATGCGGACAGCGCCTATGAGAGAGGACGGAAAATGTGTGAGAAACTGAAAGATGAGATTCCGAGACATTTGTTTGAAATTCCGATTCAGGCGGCGGTAGGGGGGAAAATCATCGCGAGAGAGACAGTTAAGGCCATGCGTAAGGATGTTCTTGCAAAGTGCTACGGCGGCGATATCACCCGGAAAAAGAAACTGCTGGAGAAACAGAAAGAAGGCAAGAAACGGATGCGCCAGGTGGGAAATGTGGAAATTCCGCAGAGCGCCTTCATGAGTGTTTTGAAACTGGACGAGAATTAGGGCCGGCTGGGATAGATGCCGGGATGAAAATCGGAATCGAAGGAGACAGGTGCCGGGACGGGCATTTGTATGATAAAGGGGATATCCGTATGCGTGAACTGAGTCTGTATCTTCATATTCCCTTCTGTGCCCGAAAATGCCGTTACTGTGATTTTCTGTCCTGGCCGGCAGCAGAGCGGGAGCGGGAGGAATATCTGGAACTGCTTCTGCTTGAAATAGAAAAACAGTCGTTTTTTTATAAAGAATATCAGGTAATGTCTGTTTTTGTCGGCGGCGGAACCCCTTCGCTGCTGGAACCGGATGCCGTAAAGACCATATTTGAAAAGTTAAATCATGATTTTACCATAGAAAAAGACTGTGAAATCACGATGGAAGCGAACCCGGACAGCCTGACGGGGGAAAAATTGTCGGCGTATTTACAGGCGGGCGTCAACCGTCTGAGCATCGGTTTACAGAGTGCGGATGACGAAGAGCTGCGGCAAATCGGAAGGATTCATGATTACCGGACATTTCGCAATGCCTATGAGATGGCGAGACAGTCCGGTTTCCGGAATGTCAACATTGACCTGATGGCGGCGCTTCCCGGGCAGACTTACGACTCATACAGGCGGACGCTGGAACGGGTGCTATTGCTGAAACCGGAGCACATTTCCGCTTACAGCCTGATTCTGGAAGAGGGCACATGGCTTTATGAGCACAGAAGCGAACTGACTTTTCCGACAGAAGACGAGGACAGGGCGCTTTACGAGCTGACGGGAGAGCTGCTGGGAAAATATAATTACAAACGTTATGAAATTTCCAATTATGCGCTTGCGGGCTATGAATGCAGACATAACCAGGTCTACTGGACAAGGGGGAATTATCTGGGGCTCGGCTTGGGAGCGGCTTCGCTGGTGAACGATGTGCGCTGGAACAACCCTCGTTCCATAGCGGAATACCGGAGAAGACTGCGGCAGGCGGATGTGACAGACATGGATTCCGAACTGGCAGAACCTGTGCACGGACTGACGGGATTCGCATGTGGAAAATCGCATACCGGGGAAAATCGTCTGGCCGCAGCCCGTACCCGTCTTGGCGATAATATACAATATCTGAGCAGACAGGAGCAGATGGAGGAATTTATGTTTCTTGGACTGCGTCTGACAAACGGCGTCAGGAAACAGGATTTTCAGGAGAAATTCGGCGTACCGATAGAAACGGTATATGAAAAAGAGCTGGAAGAATTACAGCGTGACGGACTGCTTATCGTGGAGGAATCTGTCCGCCTGACGCCCTATGGAACGGATATCAGTAATTATGTTATGGCGAAGTTCCTTTTTGGATAATGGTTATTGAACTTTGTACGATAAATTTGTATAATATATCTAATAGAATACGAAATTAGGACACTTTTATTTGGTGGAAAGGCACTCGAACTGTCCCGAAGTCATAGAATAGAATAAATGAACTTTGGGGGCTTCTTTTGAAAACATTTAAGCAACCGCTGACGGCGAAAGAAGAAGCCGCATATCTGCGCCAGCTGAAGGAAGGGAACAGCCGGCAGAGGCAGACCGCCAAAGAAATACTGGTTGAACGGAACCTTCGTCTGGTGGCGCATATCGCAAAAAAATATCAGAATGTTGATGAAGATATGGAAGATTTGATTTCAACAGGGACAATCGGGCTGATTAAGGCGATAGATTCTTTTGATGCGGGAAAAGGAAAGCTCAGCACTTATGCGTCAAGGTGTATTGACAACGAACTGTTGATGCTGCTGCGGGCCAAAAAGAAAACTTCTAGGGAAGTGTCGCTTTATGAACCAATTGGAACGGACAGAGAAGGAAATGAAATCAGCTTGCTCGATATTATTGAACAGGAACAGTCCGATGTAATAGAGCAGATGGAAGTAAAGGAACACCTGAAACGTTTATCGGGGCTTTTGGAGGAAAAGCTGGATGTGCGGGAAAAAGAGATTTTGAAGCTGCGATATGGTCTTGTGAACGATGAAGAAGTGACACAGCGGGAAATCGGGAGAAACCTGGGAATTTCCAGAAGTTATGTTTCCAGAATTGAAAAAAGGGCTCTGGAAAAGCTGAGGGAGGGTTTTGGGTAGTTAAGACAGGGGGATAAAGTCATATGATTTTTGTAAAAAGGGATGATTTAAAGACCGGCATGCGGCTCGCCCGTCCTATTTATAATAAAAACGGCGTTCTGCTGTATGAGAGAAATTCGAAATTAACCGCACAGGGATTGAACAGCATCAAGAATTTCGGACTGCTCGGTGTTTTCGTGCTGGAACCGGCGGAACCGGTTCCGCCGATGACCAAAGACGATATTGAGTTTGAGCGGTTCCAGACCATCTGCGTTTTTTCCATACAGGAAGAACTGGACTGGATTCTGCAGACCTCGCGGTATTCCAAAATACAGACGATTGCGGCCAATATCATTAAAAATTATGGGCATCTGGACCATAAAATCACTTTTATGCAGAATCTGCGGAGCAAAGAAGATTATTTTTACAAACATTCCCTGAACGTTGCCATACTCTGCGCCATGATAGCCCATACGATGAAAGCGACCGTATCGGAACAGCTCGATGCGGTGACGGCGGCAATCGTTCATGATATTGGCAAGCTGTCGGCCCCCAAGAACCTGATGCTTCAGGACACGTGGACGGAAGCGGAAAGAGAACAGCTGCGGAATGCCGAGGTGGCGGGATTCAGTAAAATAGAACATGTATTTTCCACCAATCCGAATATCAAGCGTATCTGTATGCAGGCACAGAATAATCTGGATAATCTGCAAAGAGGCCGGACGACGGACATGAGTAAAATGGTTACGGGCGCTAAGATTCTGTCCGTGGCGGAAATTTTTGATACGATTACAGCGGTGCAGCTTGACAGAGAGCGCCAGTCCGAAATAGCGGCCTTTAAGCATCTTCTGCGGAATCCCCGGTATTTTGACGAAAAAGTAGTAACCGCATTAAGCAGCTCCATCAACCTTCTTGTACCCGGCGTCAGCGTGGAACTGAATACCGGTGCGAAAGGGCTTGTACTTGTGGAGAATGAGAGAAATATTTTAAAACCGCTTGTTCTGACCTTTAACGATAACCGGATAATCGACCTGAATAACCGTGTATATGACGGACATATAGAAATTGTGGACATCATGAAAACCATGGATAACCGCCATGTGATGAACAGAGAACTGTTAAAGAGACATGGCATCGATGTGGAAGAGCCGGAATATGTGGGTATTGGCGAAGAAGGGGAAGCAGAAGCGGAAGAGGAATATATTCCGGGAATGATGTAAGGAATACGTCCGGGGAAGAAGGAGTTATGAAATGCCAACGATTGAAGAGATTATGAGAACAGCAAAGGACGCCGGTGCATCGGATGTACATATTACCGTCGGAATACCGCCTAAAATGCGTGTAAACGGGAATCTTGTCACAATGAATTATGCCAAAATGATGCCGGCGGACACCCTCAGCGTTTTGCTGGAGATAATGTCAGAGTCACAGCGGGAGCGTTTTGAAGAACGGGGCGAATACGATATGTCTTTTTCCATCCCGGAACTTGGACGGTATCGTGTCAACGCCTATAAGCAGAGAGGTTCCGTCGCGCTTGCGCTCCGTCTTGTGGGAACCAAAGTTCCTTCCCCCGAATCTCTCGGTGTTCCAGAATCCGTTATCAACCTGTATGAAAGAAAAAGAGGGCTGATTCTCGTCACGGGCCCTACCGGAAGCGGTAAGTCCACGACGCTGGCAGCTATTATCGATAAAATCAACAACAATAGAGACGCCCATGTTATTACGCTGGAAGACCCAATCGAATATCTTCACCAGCATAAGATGGCGATGGTAAACCAGCGGGAAATTGGTCTGGATTCCCAGAATTACGCCAATGCGCTGCGCGCCGCGCTGCGCGAGGACCCGGATGTTATTCTGGTCGGTGAGATGCGTGATTTTGAGACCATCAGCGTTGCCATTACGGCGGCGGAAACAGGACATCTTGTTTTGTCTACACTGCATACGATTGGCGCTGCCAGTACGGTAGACCGTGTTATCGACGTATTTCCGCCGCACCAGCAGCAGCAGATTCGGGTACAGTTTGCAAACGTTCTGGAAGCGGTCATTTCCCAGCAGCTGATTCCGACGATGGACGGCAGAGGCCGTGTGGCGGCTTTTGAAGTGATGCACGCGAACCATGCGGTCCGCAATCTGATTCGGGAAGGAAAATCCCATCAGCTTGTTTCCGTCATGCAGACCAACCGCAAGATGGGCATGGTTACGATGGATGAAAGCATCACACAGCTTTTCTATGAAGGAAAGATTGACAGGGAAATGGCGATTCAGTTCGCCCAGGACCCGGATGGAATGCAGAATAAGATTATTTAGGTGGCAAAATTTGGGCTTGTGTGTCTTTTGCATGCAGGCCTTTCGATTTGTTTTCATAAAAATTTCTTGACAGCTCCCACCCTTTTCATTATGATAAAAATATCCTGACGGGGCATTAAGCCCTATTCTAATTTCTTATGAATCCCGGCATATCGCCGCAGCATTCAGAACGATTCAATAATAATATTCAAAAAGGAGGAAAAATTGTTGTTTGCTTCAATTACATCGGGCACGATTCACGGCATCAGGAGCCAGCTGATTCATGTAGAGGTGGATGTGTCCAAAGGACTGCCATGCTTCCAGATGGTGGGACTGCCAAACTCAGAGGTGAGGGAAGCGAGAGAGCGGGTAAGAGTTGCGCTGAAAAATGCCGGAATCCAGATGCCCCCAATGTGCGTCAATGTCAATTTCTCTCCGGCTGATTTGCGGAAAGAAGGCTCTCTGCTGGATTTGCCGGTTGCTGTCGGGATTCTGGCGGCGCTGCGGCATCTTCCGCCTGAAAATGTCACAGATACGCTTATCATCGGTGAGCTCGGCCTGAATGGGGAAGTAAAGCCCGTCAGGGGCGTGCTTCCAATCGTCAGAGAAGCCAGAAAACAAGGGATTTCCTGCTGCATACTGCCGCGGGAAAATGCCGCGGAGGGCGCGGCGGTGCAGGATATGGAAGTTATCGGCGTTTCCGATATCCGGGAAGCGATTGCTTTTTTACAGACTGAAAAAGCGGTGCGGCATGAGTTGATTGCGCCGACGAAAATCGATGTGAACATGCTTTTTGAAAGAAAGAAAAGCGAAGCCTCGCTGGATTTTGCGGAGGTAAGCGGACAACAGACGGTAAAAAGGGCGGCGGAGATAGCGGCGGCGGGCTTTCACCATCTTCTGATTATCGGCCCGCCAGGTTCCGGCAAAACGATGATAGCCAGGCGGCTTCCTACGATTCTGCCGCCTCTTTCGCTGGAAGAAAGTATGGAAGTTTCTACAATTTACAGCATAGCCGGAATGCTCCCGCCGGAAGCGGCGCTGATAACCGGACGGCCTTTTCTGGCGCCGCATCATACCATAACGGGACAGGCTCTCGCGGGAGGCGGCAAAATACCCGTTCCCGGAATGGTCACGCTTGCCCACCGCGGCATTTTGTTCCTCGATGAGATGCCGGAATTTAAGCGGGAGACCCTGGATATTCTGCGCCAGCCGCTGGAGGACAGGCAGATACAGCTGGCGCGAAGCACCGGAAATTATACCTATCCGGCGGATTTTATGCTGGTAGGAGCCATGAATCCCTGTCCTTGCGGCTATTACCCGGATATGCACCAATGCAGCTGCACGCCCTACGAGGTGCATCGCTATCAGGAGCGCATTTCCGGCCCGATACTGGACCGGATTGATATCTGCGCGGAAGCGGCATCCATAGAAGTCAAAGATTTGACAACACATGTTATGGAAGAAGACAGCGAACGGATAAGAAATCGTGTGATGGCGTCAAGAATCATGCAGCAGAAGCGCTTTGCCGGAACCGGACTGCGCTTCAATGCCGATATGGGAGTGAAGGACATTCGGAAATATTGTTCTTTGCGGCCCGCAGAAAACCGGATGCTGGAGCAGATTTTCCGACAATGGAATCTGACTGCAAGAAGCTATCACCGGATTCTGAAAGTTGCCCGTACAATAGCCGACCTGGCGGGGCAGGAAGAGATTCGGGAAGAGCATTTGATGGAAGCGCTCATGTTCCGGGGCATCGACTGCGAAGGACAGGGCATCGGAAGCGGGAAGGGTAATAGAAGCGGACAGAGGAATAAAGCCGGAAAGGGAAAAGGAGAATGGAGGGAAAGAAGGTAGAGACGTTACAGGAAATAGAACAGGACGCGGATGCGTCGGTGACACAGGAAACATCGGCACAGCTGCCATATGCGCACTGGCTGTACAATGTCCCGGGCATGGGCCGCAAGACAATCCAGTATCTGCTTTCGGTGAAGGAGACACCGGAAGCGGTTTATCGCGCAAAGGAGCAGGAACTGGAAGAGCTTTTGTCCGTTCTGCCTGGAAAACAGAAACTGGCACAGCGTATTACCGCATCAAAACAAAACTGGAATGTTGAAAAAGCCTATGCAGTGCTTTGGAAAAAAGGAATCCATTTTGTCTGTCTTGGAATGCCTTTCTATCCCGAAAGGCTCGCCCGGATTCCCGATGCGCCATATGGACTCTATTTCCGGGGAAAACTGCCGGAAGAGGGACGCCCGGCCATTGCGATAATCGGAGCAAGAAGCTGTTCCGAATATGGAAAACGGATGGCGCAGCATTTCGGAAGCGCGCTTGCAATGGCCGGCATACAGGTCATAAGCGGCATGGCGCGGGGTATTGACGGACTGAGCCAGGATGCGGCCCTCCAGACGGGCGGTTATTCTCTTGGCGTTCTCGGCTGCGGTGTGGATATCTGTTATCCGGCGGAAAACAGAGAATTGTATGAGCGGCTTTGTGAAACGGGCGGCATCTGCTCGGAATATCCGCCCGGCACAGCTCCGCGCAACTGCCTTTTTCCGCCCCGCAACCGCATTATCAGCGGACTTTCGGACGCCGTTCTTGTGATAGAAGCCAAAAACAGGAGCGGTACGCTCATTACTGTCGATATGGCGCTGGAACAGGGGAAAGAAGTTTATGCGCTGCCCGGCCGGATAACGGACGCCCTCAGCGAAGGCTGTAACAGGCTGCTGCAGCAAGGCGCAAATGTGGTAATTTCCGTGGAAGATATGATACGCGGTCTTACCGGTCAGACAGGCTTTGGCGGTATGGACGGAACAGAACTTTTATCCGATATACAGAAAGCGCTTTTAAGGAATCTGGACGACACGCCGAAGTCACTTGAGACTATAAAAGAACTAATGTTATTAAATGAAAAAAGAGACGTTCAGATGTCGGAACTGATGGGACAGCTTGTAAAGCTGAGCCTGACAGGATATGTGAGACAGATTGGGAACAGTTATTTTGTCAGGGTGGTTTGATAATCTCCTCAACACCGGTACTTGCCTAATATCACAAAAAAGAGTAAAATAATTGAAAAGTAGGTATTCTATATTTTGGGGCAAAAGGGGTTAAGTTGAATGGATAACAGTAGAAAAAAACTGCGTCTTGGCGATGTTTTGGTAAACAGCGGCGTCATTTCGGAAGAACAGTTACAAAAGGGACTTGAGTTACAGAAAGGCAGTGGACGTAAACTCGGTGAAACGCTGGTTGACGAAGGGCTTGTCACAGAAGAAAATATTACAAATGCGCTGAGCAGCCAGCTGAATCTGGACGTAATCGATTTGCAGAACGTGACAATATCGGAAGACGTTCTGTCGCTCGTTCCGGCGAATATTCTGAAAAAATACAAAATACTGCCTTTTGAATACTCCGAGGAAAGTATGAATATTCTGCGCGTGGCGATGGCGGACCCGATGGATATGACGGCAATGGACGATATTACCATCATAACCAATTTACAGGTGGAGCCCGTCGTGTCCACGACAAGAAGCATTATGCTCGCACTGGATAAATATTACGGACAGGCGGAAGTGGATTCCGCGCTGGAAGAATATACCAAAGAAAAAGAAAACCAGTTTGCCGAACAGGAAAATATGTACAGCGAAGACGTGTGACAATGAACGCTTTCTTTGATGCGTGAACTGCCGCATGCA
>CAJTRL010000010.1 GCA_910578715.1 uncultured Lachnospiraceae bacterium
GCATTTCGCTTGGGGAGGAAGAGGACTGTAAATTAATACATATCGAGAATTCGGGGTGCAGTCTGAAAAAAGAGGAACTTCCAAATATTTTCGATTCCTTTTATCGGGGAAGCAATAGTATCGGCAGGAAAGGGAACGGTCTGGGGCTTTCTATCTGCAAAACGCTGATGCGTAAAATGGATGGTGAAATCTTTGCCGGGATGAAGGAAGATGTTTTTTGTGTGACGGTAGTGGTTAGAAAAGCATAATGGGTTTGAAAACTTCAGGGTTATCTTTCGTGACTCTGAAGTTTTGTATTTAAGGATTATTTCAAATGAAGAAGGAACAACGATTATGATGGTAACCCATGATGCAAAGGTAGCCGCAAAGTGTTCCAGAGTGCTGTATATCGTAGACGGTAATATTAAGGGTGAGTATATAAGTCCTGAAGACCCGGAGATAAAAGAGAAGGACAGGGAGATACTGTTAAATAACTGGCTGCTGGAACTGGGGTGGTAAAGTTTTTGTGAAACAACAGCGGTAATCTGCAATGGGTTTACCGCTGTTTTGTAAAACCGTTTCGTCGGTAATGGGACCAAATCAAAATATCAGTCGATTGCTTTAATTCCCTGTGCTGACAGTTTTTTAAGATTTTCTGTCATATTATTTAATATTTCAGGAGAATGTCCTGCCCACCCGACTACTTCTGCAACAATTTTTAACGGTTGTTTTGACCGATATGATTTTGTGGGATTTCCGGGAAATTTCTTATCTGTAAGATTCGGGTCATCTTCGTAATCTCCTGTCGGCTCGACAACATAGATTCTTTCCGGGCCGTTCCCCTCTGCCAGTTCTGCCCCCCAGATAGCCGCTTCCAAAGTTCCTGCAAAATAAACATATTGGGAATTTCTGTCATCATTATAATTTTTTTTAATTCCTGTAATTATAAAATCTCCTATTTTTAAGTCTGCTTTTGTTCCATGGAAAAAAGAACCCTGACTAAATACTATTTTTTCATCCATACGATTTTCTCCTCAATAATCTGATTTTTTTGATGTCAGCAATACCGAAATTGTATCATACCCCTGACCGGAGTACAATAATATGTTCTGCGTCGTTTGACTTTTTTCCCTGTACTGCCGGCGGTATCGCCAGCTATACCGCGATACTGCTTTTCTGTATAGTGAAAATTGTATGAAATTTAGCTGTTTGAACATTTATCTGGAAGAAGGCTGTCTGCGGTACGCATTCGGCGTAATGCCGTATTTTTTTTAAAATACATTCTGAAAATATGCCTGGCTGGAAAAACACAAATAGCTGCTGATTTCGCTGAGCGATTTGTCCGTATAGGCCAGAAGCGCCTTTGCTTCTTCCAGTTTACAGCACATGATAAATTTACTCTGTCCTGTCTGTAAGGAAAAGGCGTTGGAGAAAAACTTTTTCAGGCCGTCTACGTTTCCGTTGCGGATATAATCCAGATATAACTGTTCATAATGATAAGTATTGTGAAAGGACTCCGTTTCTTTCACTTCATAGCTTTGCGATGTATGCAGGGAAGCTATGGAAGTATCTTTTGTTCCGGTGCTTAGATTGAGATAAGCCTGAATGTCGATTACATCATCGAATAATTCCTGATAAAACAAAGAGAGAAACTGACAAAACTGGTGAAAAGAGCATATCGGCATAAACTGATAAAAATCCGTCAGCCGTTCCTGATATTCCGAAGAAATGGCATATTCCCTCATGATATTCCGAATCGAAGCGGGAAAAGGCAGAATGCTGATAACGGGGCCGATGGGGAGCGGCAAGGTCAAAAGGAAAATCTGTGACAGGCAGCGCCAGCTGCAGCTGTCCGTTTTTATAATAATGTATCGGCAGATAAATGACATTTTCCCCCAATTATAGTAAAATATTATTGTAAAAATACAGACAAATCATGCGAAAGAAGGACACCACACCGTGAACGAATCCATACAGAAATATCAAACTCTTTTGTCCGAAAATCCCGCAAAGGCGGAAAAACAGCTTTATAAACTGGCCAAAAAAGGAGATTTACAGGCACTGCCGGTTTTAAACGAATATTACGAAAAAAGCGTGACCGAAGCCGGAACGCCTAAAGAAGCGGCCAAAATCCGTCAGAAAGCCCTGAAGGCGGCGCTGCTCGGCGCCGCACAAAATGACCCGTACTGGCTGATATTGGTGGGGGAAATGTACCGTTACGGCGTGGGAACAGCGAAAGATGAGAAGAAGGCTTTTTCCTATTATGAGAAAGCGGCGGCGCTTGAGGATGTGGACGGAATTGTTAAGGTCGGACGCGCTTATCTGAACGGAATCGGCGTTCCGACAGATTATCAGAAATCTCTGCATTTCTTTGAAACGGCGGCGGACCGGGATAATCCGGAAGCGATGATTCTGGCCGCTTATCAGTATGAAAACGGAAAAGGCGTAAATATCGATTATGAGAAACCGTTAGAATGGCTGGCGCGGGCGGAGCGCAGCTGCCAGTTACGGCTGAAAGGGGAATTATCGGAGAAGGAGCGGAACTATTATGAATCGTTATTACAGGATGTGGATAATAAAAGAAAGCATTACGAATCCGTTACCTGTGCAGAGCTGATTGGGAGCGAAAGCTGTCCGATGGAACAGCGGCAGAAAGCATTTGCCCGGCTTTCAGAGCTTGCACATGAGAAGGGCGACTCCCGCGCACAGGTGAGCATGGGGATTTTATATGAAGAAGGAAAATTCGTCGGACAGGATGAAAGGAAGGCATTGGAATATTATCGCATGGCCGCTGAAAACGGTTCGACCGGAGCGATGAACAATATCGGCAATTTTTATCTGCATGGAAAAGGCGTTGCGAAAGATTACGGCAAGGCCTTTGCATGGTATCAGAAGGCGGCGGACTTGTCAGGAAATGCGGCGGCGGAGTGTTCTCTGGGGATGTGTTATCAGTACGGTTACGGAACGAAAATCGATTATGAAAAAGCGCGTTCTTTTTATGTGCTGTCCGCAAAACAGGGACTCGGTCTTGCATATTACCGGCTTGGACTCTTATATGAGCAGGGGCTTGGCGTGCCGCAGGATATCCGGATTGCAAAGCAGTATTTTGGGGAGGCGCTGCACCGGGGATGCCGGGAGGCGGCGTTTAAATTGTGAGAATATACCCAGGCCAAAATTGAACGTCCAGTATTGATTCTTTACCTGTTTCCCGATTCCATGTATAATCGACAATAGCAAAGTATGCTTTGTGGAATTAGGGATAGGAGACGGCCGCATGTTTCAGAGTAAATTATTTCTCAGACTATTCATGACTTATATACTGGTAATTTTTTCTTACATGATTTTGTGCATTGCCTTTCTGCTCTATAAAAATCATCAAATTAGCGAGATGCAGGAGAAGCGCAGAAGCGAGATACAGCTGGTGGAAGTCAGCAGCATCGTGGAGCAGCGTATGATGACGGCGCAGAATATCGTGCAGAATCTTAGTTACTCAACGATTATGAAACAGCTTTACATGAATACCAAAACGGGAGAGATTCTCGACTCTTACGCGCTTTTTTCCATACAGAACGAGATGAAAAATACAATGGCCTCCAGCGGCCTGTCTATCTATAAGACAGTGCTGTTTGTGGAGGACAGTGAGAAGGCGTATTCCAGCGGCGGCGTCATTGCGCTGACGGACAGTTATACGCCGTTGGAGCAGGAATTGCCCTGTATTATGGTGAATACCGTGAACGGTGCATTTCAGTTAAACAGTACGAAACGATATTCTTTTAATAAGGACTGTCTTTTGTACTGCGATGCGTATACTTATCAGAACGGAAGCGATATCGGAACCATCTGCATTCTGTTTGATTTGAAGAGTCTGAGCAATGATATTCTCAAGGTGCTTGGGGACGATTACGGAGCAAGGATTCTGTATCAGGACGATGTGATTTTTGCCTGTGGAGAAGAAACGGATAAGATGTATGAATCGGAATCCGTGAAAATGCCCGGACTCATCTATCGGATTTATGCGCCGGAAGGGGCGGCTTCCGGGATGGACTATTTCTTTTACATCACATTGCTTGGCATTGTGGTGATTTCCGTTGTTTTTCTGGGGCTCGCTTTTATGGTGAGCCGGAAATATTATATGCCGATTGACCGTCTGGAACAAATGATTTCGACGAATCAGAATACATCGGCGGACGAGATGGAAAAAATTATCTGCGGCATACAGGATTTGATTGGAGAAAAGAACAGATACCGGGAAAAAATGCTGACGATTACGCCTTATGCCAAAACGGGAATGCTGCATTCCATGATTGCGGGAAATGCAGAGGCGGATAATGTGGGGAAATTTCTGGATGAGAATTATCTGGATTTAATAAGGCCCTATTTTATCGTCTCGGTCGTCAATTTTGCCTATGACGGAACGCCCGACCTGCGGGAAGAGAGTCATAAGCGGGAGATAGAAGAGCTGTTCCGGAGCGTGACGGACATTTTCTCGACGGACGAGGTGCATATCGTATATTATTTCCGGGATATCTATAATGTTTTTCTGATAACAAATTTTGAGACGGAACAGGAAATGGATGATTTGTTCTATCAGATTCATAGATATGTCAGCACGGCGAAAAGCAACAGCTATGTGACAATGGGAGTGGACGTTCTCCGGGATGATATCGGGGAGTTAAAACAGGCATGTGAAGGCGCGCTGAAAGCGCTGGACGGCATCCTGACGGAAGGGCGGGAGTCCGTTTATTTCCTGGAAGATACGGAAGAACGCGGGGCTGCCTATTATTTCCCAGCGAATTTCCGGGAAAAGCTGAAGCATTGTCTGTTAAAACAGGACAAAGAGGAAATTCATAAGCTGCTGTTTGACATTTATAAAACCAATCTGGATATCGAAGGTATGTCGGAGATGTACAGGTCTCTCATTGACGAATTTCATCTTTCCGTCATGAAAACGCTGCGGGAAATCACCGAGCTGAACACCGTGCACCTGAACATCAAAAAGTATACCGGACTGGCGACATTACAGGAAATTTTTGATTATTATGACGCGGCGCTGCTTTCCGTCATCGACACTCTTCACGAACAGGCGGAACAAGTCGAGGAGGATTCCCGGCTGGAGGAGGACATCGCGGAGTATATCGATGCGCATTACTGTGATGAAAATCTGTCGATGCAGAGTCTGACGAGCCGCTTTAATGTGAGCAATAAATATCTGAGCCTGCTCTGCAAAGAACGTTTCGGGGTCACTTATTTACAGTATATACAGTCGAGGCGGATTGGAAAAGCGGCGGAACTTTTGCGGGAAAAGAATTATTCGCTGACAGAGATAGGAGAGATGTGCGGCTATACGAACCAGTTGACCTTCCGGCGTAATTTTAAGAGTATTATGGGCGTAAATCCCAGCGTATATCAGAAAAAAAGCGAATAAGAATCAGAAAAAGAATCTACAAAAAGAACTCAAAAATCAAAAATGATGCTTTAGAAAAAAATGATGCCTGGCAAAAAAGCATCATTTTTTTGTCTTTTTTTGGTGGAAAATATTGAAACTATATTTTTGTTTTTCGGTATTGTATAGTGAAATTGCTTCCGAAAAATGGCCGCCATGTGATAAGAGAATAAAAAAGAAAAGAACGGAAGGGAAAGAGGAGTCAGGAGGATTCAGGATGAAAACAAAACGGGAAGAAAGAAAAAAGTATTGGAAGAAGAGCCTGAAAAGAGACAAGTATCTGATTATCATGATTTTACCTGTTATCATTTACTATCTGGTTTTCTGTTATTTTCCCATGACCGGCCTGTGGATGGCGTTTACGCAGTATAAGATTGGTTCCGGCCTGAAAGGACTGTATCTGAGCGAGTTTGTGGGGCTGAAGTGGTTCAAACAGTTTTTCAGTTCCGTATATGTATGGAGGCTTGTGAGAAATACGTTTTTACTTTCTTTTTACTCGCTTATCTTCGGATTCCCGATACCGATTCTGTTCGCGGTCGCCGTTACGCAGATAAAGCGGAAAGGCCTTCAGAAAACAATTCAGGTGAGTACATATCTGCCTTATTTTATATCGACGGTCGTTGTCTGTGGTATGATTAATAACTTTTTATCTCCGTCGGGAGGTATTATTAATCAGCTGTTAAACAAAATAGGCATTGAAAGCATTAACTTCCTAAGTCTGCCGGAGTGGTTCCGGCCAGTCTATGTGATATCGGGCTCCTGGCAGAGTTTCGGCTTTAATTCTATTATTTTCGTCGCGGCGATTATGGGGATTTCCCCGGATTTGTACGAGGCTATGAGGGTGGACGGGGCGAATAAACGACAGGTAATCTGGCATCTGATTCTGCCGAGTATCAGGCCGACCATTATCCTTCTGCTGATTATGACGCTGGGAAGCATGATGAGCGTCGGTTTTGAAAAGGTTTATCTTCTTTATAATTCGGCTGTATATGAAACTGCTGACGTTATCCAGACCTATGTATACAGACAGGGTATTCAGAGCAACAATTACAGTTATGCGGCGGCCGTCGGATTTTTTAACTCGGTAGTCAACTTTACGATTGTTTTTGTTGCAAACCGTCTGAGCCGGAAGCTGACGGACACTTCAATTTGGTAGGAGGAAAATTTAATGTTAAAACGAATCAGAAATCAGGCGGTCGGAGATACGGTATTTGATATAGTTATTGCGCTTTTTCTGTTTCTTGCCGTCGTCGTCTGCGTATACCCGTTTTTATATGTCGTCAGCGTTTCCGTCAGTTCGGGAGAAGCGGTGAATAAGGGGCTTGTGACGTTGCTGCCAGTAGATTTGAACTTTGAAGCGTTAAAATCGGTACTCGCTTATAAGCAGCTCTGGACGTCCTATGGAAATACGATATTTTATACGGTGGTCGGAACGGTTTTTAATATTATTTTTACCTGTCTTGCGGCTTATCCGTTGTCCAGAAAGACATTCTGTTTCAGAAAACCGATGAATTTTCTGCTGGCGTTTACAATGTATTTTTCCGGCGGACTGATTCCCATCTATATCGTTGTGACGAATCTGGGACTGTATAACAGCAGATGGTCCATGATTCTTCCGGTTCTGGTAAGCGCGTACAATGTGATGATATGCCGCTCCGCTTTTGAAGCCATTTCGGAAGAACTGTTTGAAGAAGCAAGGCTGGAAGGCGCAAACGACATCCTGATTATGACCAGAATAGCGATTCCGTTGATTAAACCGACGCTGGCGGTTCTGACATTGTACTATGCGGTGGCGCGATATAACGATTTCTTTAACGCGATGCTCTATATCAGCGATAAAAAGCTGGAACCGCTGCAGCTTTTCTTAAGAAGGATTCTGCTGGAAGCCTCTTCGGAAATCATGCAGACTACCAGCGTCAGCATGGCAGCGGCAAGCCAGTCGTCCATTCAGGTACGCTATGTGTGTATCGTCGTATCAGTCATACCGATAATGCTGGTCGTTCCCTTTGTGCAGAAATATCTGGTGGAAGGAACCATGCTGGGGGCGGTAAAAGGTTAGCGCATGTTCAATACATGAAATATGTAATTTATCATAACTTAAAATGCAAAAGGAGGACTACATCATGAAAAGGAAACAAATGATTGCATTGGGGCTTGCTGTGGCTATGCTGGCCGGCTGCCTTTCCGGGTGCGGAAATTCATCGGGAGAACCGGCGAAGGGAGATTCGTCGGGGGATGCTTCCACACCGTCTGCTTCGACGGATACGCCCTCGGATACTGCAAAAGATACGCCGGCGGCGGATAACGGCGGCGATGCCTATACCGGAGAAGCGCCGGTTACGAAAGAGGAGGGCGCTTCTTTGAAAATACTCGCGCAGACCTCAAATTATACGAACGTTGATATCGCGAGTGCGGAAATCGTGGAAACCGTTGTTGCAAGTTCAGGCGTGGCGGTGGACTGGCAGCTGGTCGATTATAATAATTATGCGGATTCGGTAGGCCCGATGCTGACAACAGGGGCGATGGATGCCGATATCATCCTTCTTCCGGACCAGGATGCTAATCAGACCTATATCAAATCAGGTTTGTTTGCTCCGCTGGATGAACACTTTGACGAGATGCCCAATTTTACGAAGTGGCTGGATGCCAATCCGGTTATCAAAGCGGAAATTACCGCAGAAGACGGACATATCTATTATGTGCCCGGAACGAATGTCGGTAAAGATTACCAGCCGGTTTTGATGTATAATCAGGTATGGCTGGATAAGGCCGGCATGGAAGCGCCGGAAACGCTGGATGAGTTTGTGGAGCTTCTTAGATATTTCAAAGAAAATGATATGAACGACAACGGAGACGCTTCGGATGAAATTCCGATGAGTATTATGGCCGAATTTCTGCCTTATATGTTCGGCCCGGCCTTTGGCCTCGACCTGGTAAGCGGTTTTCAGGCGGATGCAGACGGCAATGTGACTTATGCCGCTGCGGATTCGGAGAATTACCGGAAATATCTGGAATTTCTCAATGGTTTATATAATGAAGGACTTCTGGAAGTGGAATATAACTCCCTCGACAGGGACCAGGTTATCGAGCGTATTTCCAATGACTTAACGGGTGTGGGATTCGACTTCAGCTGGGCGATGTCCATGATGTACAGTAACGTTCTTCCTTATTATGATGAAACAAAAGATACGGCGTTTATTGGTGCAGCGCCTCTTTCCGGAGAACATGAAGGCTACTATGTGGGCCGTGTGGAGCTTGGGAATATGTTCGGTGTTGCATCCTCTTCCGAAAATATCAGCCTTGCATGCAGATTCCTCGATTATGCAATGAGCGAACCATGTCAGGAAATGTATCAGTGGGGTATTGAGGGAGAAAGCTATACGGTAGACGCAAGCGGTAATAAGAGTTATACGGAACAGGCAAGCGATAACGACTGGTTACAGCAGCTCGGCATTAACCCTTCCTTCGTATTTCCGGCACAGCAGTCCGTAGTGTCTACGGATGCCCTGGTTGCCGACTGGCATGCGGAATGCAACGCATGGCAGGAGCAGTTTGTGATAGACCCGTGGCCGTTTATCTATTCTACGGTGGATGAATCCGAGATTATCAATACCTATATGGTAGATATTCAGACTTATGTGGATGAAAATGCGGCGGCGTTTATTACAGGGACAAAGACAATGGATGAGTTTGACAGTTATATCAGCGGCCTTCAGGCGCTGAATTTATCGGAAGTCATCAATGTAAGGCAGAACCAGTACAAACGTTATCTGGCCGCGCTGCAATAAGAGAAAAAGATGGGAAAGAGCTGCTGCGGCAGCTCTTTCTGCGTGAAAAGCGAAAAATTTCATTCTTGCATATGTTTGCCAAAGCAGACAGACAGGAGTAAGATTGAACATGAAAAAGCGCCGTCTGCGCGGCGGAATGAGAAGGATGAGGAGAAAGGAACATAGGCAAAAATGAACAGAACGATTTCAATTAAGCAGTATTATGGCAGCAGACAGGGGATGTTAAAGAAATACGACCGTCTGGCGCGAAAGGATGCGTTCCGGGGAAGCACGGCGGAAGAATATGCCGTATGGAAAGCGTCGGCGCGGAAAACACTGGAAAATCTGCTCGGATTTGATAAGATGGAAAACTGCCCGCTTCATCCGCAGTTGTTGGAAAAAACGGAACTTCCACAGGGAATCCTGCGTGAAAAAATACTGTTACAGGTGGAGCCGGAAGTCTATATGCCGGTTTTTATCCTGATTCCACACCGGAAACTTTCTTCCCGGGAACCGGATAAGAAACCGGACTGCTTTATGGCGCTTCCGGGACATATGGGGGCGGGAAAATACAGCGTGGCGGGATGCTGTGAAATTCCGGCGGTCAAAGATGCGATTCACAAATTCAATTACGATTACGGCATGCAGTTAGCAAAGCTCGGATATGTGGCGCTCTGTCCGGACTGCAGAGGTTTCGGAGAAAGAAGGGATGAAGGCCTGCAGAACGACACGGAGGATGCCTTCTTAAACAGCACTTGTTTTCAGCTTGCCCATATGGCGGAGCCGCTGGGAGAAACGGTTGCGGGAATGTGTACCTGGGATGTGATGCGGCTGCTTGATTATATTTATGAAAGGGACGAGTGGAATCTCAACACAATCGGATGTCTTGGTTTTTCAGGCGGAGGCATGCAGACCCTGTGGGCCGCCGCAATGGACGACCGAATCCGCCAGGCGGTTATCAGCGGATATCTGTATGGATATAAAGATTCTCTTCTGCTGTTAAATAATAATTGCAGCTGTAATTATGTGCCGCATTTATGGGAACATTTCGATATGGGCGATATCGCTTCACTGATTGCGCCCCGGCCGCTCCTGGTACAGTCCTGCAAGGATGACCACCTGAACGGGCCGAGAGGACTTTTGAATGTTTTAGAGCAGATGGACATCGTCAGAAATGCCTACCGGCTGTATGGAAAAGAAGAACTGCTTATCCATGACATTCGGGAGGGAGGGCATTGTTTTCATGGGGAACCTTTGGCGGAGACGCTCGCTTTTTTTGCGGAGGCGGAACCTTGTAAAAGCGGAAGAGATGGCGTATAATTGTGTGATAAGAAGGAATGGACAGGTGTAAAGGGATGAGAAATATGCCGGTAGTGACAAATATTATGCTTGGGCAATATGTAGAAGAAATTAAAAAAATTTATGGAGAACGATTAAAATCTGTTATACTATATGGCTCCTATGCAAGAGGCGATTTTAGAGCGGACTCGGATATTGATATTATGATTCTGGTAGATTTGGAGGATATGGAGGTTGAAAAGTATAGCAAACAGTTATCGTGGGCCACTTATGATTTTAACGAGGAACATGGCATGGATATTAAACCGATAGCAAAGAGTGATATACATTTTAAGAAATGGCTGGGGGTTTATCCCTTTTATACAAATGTACAAAAGGAAGGAGTAAAATTGTATGGAACAGCCTGAAAGGGGAAGTGTCAGCGATTTAGTAAGATATCGTATTGATACGGCGAAGAGTGATTTACAGTCTGCCAATATTTTGTTGAAAGAGAATGAATACAGAGGAGCGAATAACAGGGCATATTATGCGATTTATCATGCAATATCGGCTGTTCATGCATTAGATGGAAAGTCATATAAGCGGCATAAAGAAACACTGGCTAATTTTAATAAGGATTATGTAAAGACGGAAATCTTTCCTAAAACATTTGGAAGAAGGATTGCATGGGCAGAAGAAATTCGTCATGCCAGTGATTATGATGATTTTTATGTTGCTACGAAAGAGAAAGCGGAAGAACAGATTATGACCGCAAAAGAATTAATTGAACAGATAGAAAAGTACTGTGTCATTCGGCTGAAAGAGTAGCCGTTGCAACACTTTATTGATTTGAGTGTCTGTTAAAGGAGACAGATGGATATAAAGATGAAGTACACATTCAGAAAAGCCATAAAAGAGGATGAGAACAGCATTCGGGATTTGTTCGTTGAAATGCTTCAGACTATCTATCAAAGCAAAAATGTACAAGGATATGAGGCGGGATATCTGGACAAATTCTTTGACGGAAAGGAAGACTGGATATGCGTTGCGGAGGAGGATAATGCGGTCATCGCATATCTTTCAATCGAAGTGCATCGTGAACAGGAAACATTTCTTTATCTGGATGATTTATCCGTTTCTGAAAAGTACCGCGGCAAGGGAATCGGGACGAATTTAATCAGGACTGCAGAAAAGTTTGCCGTAGAAGCAGGCATTTCCACCATTGTTTTTCATGTGGAAAAATCCAACACAGGGGCATTCAGGCTGTACAGACGGTTAGGGTATTTTGTTCTGGATGAGGAAGGTTCGCGGTACAGAATGCTTAAGGAGGAAAAACCAATGCAAATCATAGATTATTTTCACTGTGACAGGCCGGAGTACTGGTTATGCCAAATTGAAAAAAGCGACTGGGGCGCCGGACAATATCTGCATTCCCTGTTAAAGGAGAATAAATTGAAAGATGTTGTCGGAGAAGATACAAAAGTATTGCTGCTGACGGACGGGGACGAGCTCGTTTCGTTCTGTACTTTTGCGGAAAAAGACGATATACAGCCGACAGAGCTGACGCCGTGGGTGGGATTTGTGTATACTTTTCCGGCATACAGGGGACACCGCTATATGGGGAAACTGTTCCTGGAAATCGAAAAACTCGCAAAAGAAAAAGGCATACATGATGTTTACATATCGACGAATCACACGGGACTGTATGAAAAATACGGATGTGAATTTTACCGGATGATGGATGATATGCACGGCGAGCCTTCCAGAGTTTACAGAAAGCATGTGGAATAGAAAAAAACGCCGTTTCCAGGAAATGTAGGAGAATCTATTGCAAAAAGGCATATCGAAAAGACTGGAGAAATCCTGGTATCAGCGAAGCAAAACAAAGAAAGAAATATTTTATGAAAGAAATGCTGATGGAATTAAAAAGAATTGACGGAGATTTTTCCGTCTGTAAACCGGAAGATTTTTCACAGGTCAACTTTCATGCGGCATACTGTTTTACAGGGAAGACCGACGAAGAAAATTCGCTGGTCTGCCTGACGGAAGATGTGCCGGAGAACGTTACCGAACGGGAAGACGGCTGGAAGGGGTTCAGGATTCAGGGAGTCCTGGACTTTTCTCTGGTGGGAATCCTCGCCGGAATTTCAAAAATTCTTGCGGAAAACGAAATCGGGATTTTTGCCCTCTCCACCTATAATACCGATTATATTTTTACCAAACAGGCCGATTATGAAAAGGCGCTGAAGGTATTGGGCGAGGCGGGGTATTATGTTGTTTAAGAATAATTTCCGGGATGATACAACTATGATGCAAAAATGATACGAATCTGATACATTCCTCCTGTAAAATGGGCAGAAACCACCCATGATACGCAGGAGGAATTACTTTTGAAAAAATATGCCGGAAAAATTATTTTGACGTTTTGCGTTTTATTCCTTGCCGGAGCCGCATTTTATTGGAAAACGATGTTTTTTTCCAGGGAAGCACAGGCGGCCGCCCCGGTATTATTTTCTTATATTGATGGAAAGAACGGAGAACAGGGCATAATACATAACGAAATGAAAACTTTGCTGGAACGGTTAAGGACGGATGATATTTTCCGGGACGACGCAATGGAGCTGACGGAACTGGTCGTTGAGGATATGGATGGTAACGGACAGAAGGACATGCTCGCTGTGTTTTCGCCGCGCGGAGAAAAAGACGCATACGGTTCCGGCTGCATATGGATTTCTATGAACGGGGACGAGCCGTACCGCTTTGCCGAACCGGATTGCTTTTATGACGGGCGGTTTGATTTTTTTGCGGAAGATATCGACAATGACGGAAATATGGAAATTGTACTGAGCATGGAAGGAAGCGGCTGCGGTGGTGCCGGAGATTTTTATAAAATGGTTTTGAAATACAGACAGGACGGTACGGAGGCCGGATTCGAGCAAATGGAGCTGCCCTCGGACCTCTGGGACGGATTTAACGACCGGGGAATCGTCGTATCGGTATATCAGGAGCCGGAGAGAAATCTGTATAGCGCATATTGCTCTTATTTTAAGGAAATCATTTATTTTGAAGCCCAAAATGCGTCCGAGCCGGAAGAAGAACCGGTGTGGGTGGGCGGAAATGAACGTGGATTTTTTGAGCTGTGCCCGGTGAAATATGAAGGGAAAAATGCGCTCCAGGCGTCGGAATACCTGTACGGAGAAGGCGGAAGCGCGCACGAAGTGGCAACCGCCCAGTTTCTGATTCTCTGGGATGAAAACGGTAACGCCTATGTAGAAAAATGGTGGCTTGAGGATTCCAACGGATATGCTATAATGTAATAAGTGCAAAAGAAAAGCAAGCGACGCGAAGCGTCATTTGCTTTTCATGCACCTATTAACGAGCAAACGTCCGATGAAATCGGACAGAGAGCGCTGAAAGCGCGGGTTTGCGAGTCTACACACCCGCAAAAGAAAAGCAAGCGACGCGAAGCGTCATTTGTTTTTCTATAACAGTTCAGCCTTCGGCTTCACTGTTACGGAATCTGCCCATTCCAAATCGCCTTCGGCGAGGGCAGATTCCCTCTTGGTTCGATATAGACGTTCTTACGGACTTTGCAGCAAGTGCAAAGTCCTGGACTGAACTGTTTTTTTGCACTTATAAATTAACGAGCAAACGTCCGATGAAATCGGACAGAGAGCGCTGAAAGCGCGGGTTTGCGAGTCCGCAGGCCACAAAGATTTAAAAGTCCGCCGGAGCGGACGGATAGGTATCAGGATGTCGGTCAGATTTGGAAAAATAAGAGGCTTGCTGCTTGTGGCAAGTCTTATCATGTTGACAGCTATGTCATTGCTCATTCTCGTAGCAAATAAAAAGGAAGAAAAAGAGGAAGGGGGCCGTTTACCCTTTTCCCTTACTTACAGACAGGATGGCGTTTCCCACCGGATTCAGGGTTTCCGGACGGAGACTGCCGTCTGTTTCTGCATTCCGGGAAATGTTTCGCTGGATGATGTACATCTCGATATGAAAGCGGCAAAATACTTGTTTATTGATGGCGGGCAGCTTGGCGATGACGATACGCTTTCCGGTGTGGAGCTGAACCGGATATATGAAACAGATGCGTCAGATGCGGATAACGGCCAGTCATATGAGGAGAGCGCTTCCGGTCAGGATAGCGGCGGGGAGAACCGGATGCTGGTCATGTTTCTGCAGGGCTCGAAACTGCCCGTTCTTAGGCTGACGACGGAAACGGGGAGCATGGAAGCCGTCAATGGCGATAAAGAATACAGCGAAGCCGGGTTTCTGGAAGTATATGATGCGGACGGAAGGCTGGTGACGGCGGCGAAGATGGAACGCTTTTCCGGACGGGGCAATACTTCCTGGGACGGGGCGAAAAAATCCTATGCGGTGAAGCTGGAAGATGCGGAAGATATTCTGGGAATGGGCGCGGCAAAGCGGTGGGTACTATGCGCCAATTACTATGACGGCGCTTATATCAGAAACCAGACCGGTTTTGAAATTGCGGTGAAAAGCGGCATGGCGTTTACGCCGGAGGAACGGTTTGCGGAATTATACATCAATGATGAATACGCCGGGCTGTATCAGATTATGGAGAAAATAGAGCCGGGAAAAAACCGGATGGATATCGGGAACGATTATCTGCTGGAAGTGGACTATATCGAGCGGGCAGTCGGCGCGCCTTATATTTTGCTGGAAAACGAACAGCCCGTCGTTGTGCACGCGCCGGAGAAAAACTGTGATTTGGAAGGCGTACAGCAGTTTTTCGATGCGTTTACGGCGGATGTGGAGAGCGGTAATGCGGCCGCGGCGATGGAAAAAATTGATGTGGATTCTTTTGCAAAGCGGTTTGTGATGGAAGAAATCTTACAGGATATGGATTTTGGCTATACGAGCCAGTACCTGTATCTGGATTTGGAAAAAGGCATTCTTTACGACGGCCCGCTCTGGGATTTGGACAATACGATGGGAAGAGGAACTGCCGTTGAAGCGCAGGCGCTTTTCGTGACGGATTATGAGACAAACTATAATAATGTCAGCCGCTGGTATGCGGTTTTATACGGACAGGCCAGTTTCAGGAAGCGGATATCGGAAGAATATTTTCTGCATTTCCGCCCGGCGCTTCTTGACCTGTTAAACGGCGGTATCGAAGAAAAGACGGCGGCAATCGAAGCGTCCATCGCGATGGACCAGGTACGTTTCCCGGCGCCGCGGAGCGTTTTCATGACGTATGCACAGTTAGAAGAGCATACGGCGTATCTGACAAATTATCTTTGGGACAAGCTGTATCAGATGGATATGACATTCGGTGAAATGCAGACGGAGACGGATATGGAAGTCGCACTGCCGCCTGCGGAGGTAAAGGAAAATCCGCTGGAAATGGAACAGTCTGAGCAGGGCGAAGCGGGAATCGGACAGGGAGAATCAGAAACCGGACAGGAAGATGTAGGCGGGGAGCGCGGACTCTTCGGAACTCTGATGTACTATCGTTTTCACGCGGTACTGCTTGTCATGTGCGCCAGCGGTATGCTATTATGGTATCGGTGTAGGAAAACGGGAAAATAACGGGATGGTTTGCCGGAGAATGAGGAAAAAAGAAGACGAAACAGAGAAATTCAGATATCGGTACGAACTGAAATTCCTCTGCACGCAGTTACAGATAGAAATGCTGTGCGCACAGCTGGACTGTTTGATGGAAAAAGATGCGCACAGCGGGGCGGATGGACTTTATACGGTTCGGAGTCTGTATTTTGACGATTTTGAAAACCACGCGATGAAGCAGAAGGAAGACGGGCTGGATGAGCGGAAAAAATACCGGATTCGTTCCTATCTTTCGGGGATGGACGAGCGTTTCCGCCTGGAAATTAAATACAGGAACAGGGATAAAATCAGAAAAGAAAGCTGTTTGCTGACGGCGGAAGAAACAGGAGCCATTCTGCGTGGAGAACTCCTGTCTGCGGCTTATGATTCCGGCCGGGCCGTGCTCGCGCAGTTTGAACTGGCGAGGGAGCGGATGCTTCTTGCGCCCGCGGTTATCGTGGAATATGACAGGACGCCCTATGTGTACCCGGAAGGCAACGTGCGTATTACGCTGGACCGGAATATCTGCGCATCGCCGGACACGGGAGCATTTCTGCAAAAGGATGTCGTAGCGGTGCCGGTGCTGGAGCGGGGTGTGCATTTGCTGGAAGTCAAGTATGACGAATATCTGCCGGATTTTATCAGACAGGCGCTGCAGATTGTGAGCCTCGATAAAATTTCTTTTTCAAAATATTATCTTTGCAGAATGGCGGGAAAGCCGCTTAGAATGTCGGAAAGGGAACAGGGATAGATATATGAATTTTAACGATATTTTTACCAAAACTTTCAGAGAAGGTTTTGCAGGAGTGGAACTCGGATTTCTGGAAATGATGTTAGTATATGCGCTGGCGGTCTGTGTCGGCGGATATATTTTTCTCGTTTATCGGTTTGTGACCAAACAGGCTTTCTATTCCAAGCATTTTAATATTTCGCTGGCGGTGCTTCCGGTCATTGTGGCCGCGATTATTCTTGCAATTCAGTCAAGCATTGTCATTTCGCTCGGCATGGTGGGCGCGCTGTCCATCGTCAGATTTCGTACGGCGGTTAAAGACCCGATAGATTTGACCTTTTTGTTCTGGTCGATTTCCGCGGGCATCCTCTGCGGTGCCGGACTGGGGGAAATGGCGGTCATCGTTTCCCTGATTATTACGGCGATGATTATCGCTCTCGATAATGTGCGGATTGCCAAAGCGCCGCTTTTGCTTGTGCTGAATCTGGAAAACCCCGACGCTGAGGATGACTTGCTGAAAATCGTGACGGAATACTGTAAATACAGCAAGGTAAAATCCCGGAACCTGACGAAAGAAAAACTACATCTTATCATAGAACTCCGCACCGATAAGGGAAAAGAACTCGTGAAAGAGCTTTCTGCAAAGGAAGGAATTTTTTCGATTACGCTGATGGAACATGACGGTGAGGCGGTCTGCTAGATTTTGTGGTATGCAATGGACCCTATTGCATGACGCCTGCCCTGATGTCTCTGCCTCTGACCCTGACGAAATGGCTGTGAACTGCAAAGTGTACCGAAAAAGATACAAAGTATACCAGTACAGTGGATGGCGGATAGAAAAATATTATAATGGAAAGCAATACACCGGATTAAAGGATAAAAAACGCGGGCCCGGCTGCCTGCATAAAAGGAGGTAATGCTTTCCATGGAACAAAGTTTTTTTAACGAAAATGACGCCAGAGTAACGAGGACTGCGGTTAAGGTGCTGCGCTGGCTGATTCTGGTATTTCCCGTGCTGGCAGTTTTGTCTGTGGCCGGTATTTTTCAGATTAAATTAAACGAATTAGTGCCCCTGACTTTACTCGGGGCCGTTGTAACGATGGGACCGAGTGTGGCATACAAAATGAATACGCCCGTCAATGTGATGAAGTATGTTATTACGCTGGCGCTCGGCATGCTGATAGCGCTCATGGCGGCAAACTCCGCAATCGGTATTTATATGACCTACGCGTTTGCCATGGTATTTAGCGTTTTTTATTATGACAAAAAATTCACAATTCAGGTTTCCATAGTCAGCTATATTCTGTTAGTCATTTCCCTTTATTTTCGTTCGCTGAATGTGCAGCAGATTGAATACGATACGAGCATGATGTGGTTTATCAGCCGTTCCATCGGCTTTTTGATGGAGACCGTCGTCATGAGTATTATCTGCGTGAAAATCGCGGAAATGTCCCACCAGCTTCTGGTAAAATTTGCGGATACAAAGCAGATTGTTTCCCTGGTCGATGAATGCGAAAAAGCATCCGAAGAACTGAATGATGTGGTGGAGCAGCTGGAAACTTATATTCACGGTTTTGCGGGGACGAATGAAAATATTACGGATTCCGCACAGGCGGCGCTTCATGACTGCAGCGAAAGCTCCAGATTTGTGGATTCGGTCAAAAGCTCCATCCATGAATTGAACCGGAATGCGGCGGATATGGTGGGCAATATGGAGCAGATGCTCGACATGTCCCGCGAAACCACGGAAAAAGTGCATGGATATATTGAACTGATGCAGAAGACGACAAAAGGCATACAGGTCATTGAGGATTCGGCACGGCAGACAGAAGAACTGCTTGGCAGTCTGGAAGCCGGTATGAAAGAGGTATCGGGTTTTGCGGACACGATTGCGCAGATTACTGCCAAAACGAATCTGCTGGCGTTAAACGCTTCCATAGAAGCGGCCAGGGCGGGGGAAATGGGAAGAGGATTTAATGTCGTGGCGGAAGAAGTGCGGGTGCTCGCGTCCAACTCCAAACAGGCCAGCGACGCGATTACCGGAATCATCCAGAAAATATTTGAGCTTTTACAGGAAGTACAGGCATCGAATCAGGAGAACATCGACACCGTAACGCGGGAAATTGACAAACTCCATGCGGTGGAAGAAGAAGCTGAAAGAATCGGAACGCTTCAGGAAGAATCCCGGGAAAAAGTGCGCATCGCCGCGGATTCCAGCGCGGATACGGCGAAACACGGCGAACAGGTTCTTCATATGATAGGCCAGCTGGAGCAGCTTGTGGAAAATACGGTCGCACAGGCCAGCCAGATTGTGGAGGAATCCCAGTCCCAGAAAAAAGTTACCGGGGAAGTGGAGGAATCCTTCCGCCATGTCAACGATGTGTCGGGGAATCTGCTGAAAATCAGCCAGGCCGGAAGCCAGGGGTAAGAAGGCGCTGGCGGCGCTTTGACTATAAACTTATGGATAAAAATTGCCTTGCCGTAAATTTAAAAAGAGCTGTGTGCAAAAGGGGATTTGTGATATAATAACCGCAGAAGAAAAACAAACGCCCGATGAAATCGGGCAGGAAGCGCTGAAAGCGCGCGTTTGCGAGTTAATACCGCAAGTCGAAAGAAAGGTATGGTTTGGCAGGGTGATAACGGAAGAAAGAAAATATAATGTTATCAATACAGAACAGGCAAAAAAAATTACCGAAGATTATCTGAAGACACAGCTGGAAAGTATGGAAAATATTACCTACGGTCTTCCGGAAATATATGACAGATATGACATTTGGAATGTACCTGTTTTATACAAAAAAGAAGTGATTGGAGAAGTTGCGGTAGATGTATATACGAGGGACATTAACAGCAGAATGTCTTCCGACATTGCGATATTACAAAACAGAAAACAAAGAATTGATAAAGGAAATGTGATAACGCTGCCAAAAGGAAATAGAAAAAAAGAAGCATATAAAATATCGCCTTTAGGCAATATGCTTCTGAAAGGCCGTTCGGAACTGGTTCTTCGCCAGCTGCCGGAACAATCTATAGACATGATATTCACATCACCGCCTTATTATAATGCGAGAAAACAGTATTCAGAATATGGTACATACGAAGATTATCTTGCATTAATCAGAAAAGTGGTCAGAGAATGCAGCAGAGTATTGGTTGACGGCAAATTTTTTATTATCAATTCTTCGCATGTATTGGTGCCCCGTGCCAGCAGAAACGAATCTTCGTCGAGAATTGCGGTTCCGTTCGATATTCATCAGATTTTTCTGGAAGAAGGATTTGAATTTGTAGACGATATCATCTGGCAGAAACCGGAGGGCGCCGGATGGGCGAGCGGAAGAGGCAGAAGATTTTCAGCAGACAGAAATCCGATGCAGTATAAAGCGGTGCCGGTTACGGAATATGTGATGGTATATCGTAAGAAATCCCCCGTTTTAATCGACTATTTTATCAGAAATCATCCAAATCAGGAAATCATTCAGGCTTCCAAAATTGCCGACGGATATGAGAAAACAAATGTGTGGTACATTTCTCCGGCAAGAGATAAAAGGCATCCGGCTATTTTTCCAAAAGAGCTGGCCGAAAAGGTAATTACCTATTATTCTTTTCAAAACGATGTGGTACTGGACCCTTTCGGCGGAATCGGAACGACGGCGAAGGCGGCGGCGGAGCTGGGAAGAAGGTTTGTTTCCATAGAATGTGCCGATGAATACATGGAAGCGGCCAGAGCGGATATCAGCGATATGAATACTTTTATCAATCCGGTGACATTTGAATATCATGACTGTTCCGGGTTAAAAGATACGGATGACAATCGGCGTTACGATTTATACGAACTGGTCAGGATGCTTGAAAAGATGAATATTTCAAGAGAAGAAATGGCGGATGTATTGTGTAAGGAATATAAGGTCCGGTTGTTTGAAAATAAACGGGAAGGATAAGGGCGAAAGACGCCGATGGATGGAATGGGGAAGGAAAAGAAAAAGGAAATAGAGGCAGAGGATTCAATCTTTGATTCTTATAGTGAACATGGAAAAGAAAATATGAAGGGCTCAAAAAAGGCCTTTATAAAACGGGTAGGAGAGGATGGAATTAAAAAAATCGTAAAAGATGTTTTGGTTGGGGAAAATATCAGGGATTATACGGAATTTCATACCCAGAAAAGACTTGCAAACTCCTACGCGGCGTTGATGAAATTGTATATAGACGGGGTTGGAAGCTATACAGAAAATAACGAAAAATATTCGGATTTTGTGATGCGGGACTATATTGCGTCGGGAAATGATAATAAACGAAAACTGGATTTGTGGCTGTTAGGTCTGACGAAAAAAGGACTCGACAATATCACGAGAGACAATATCGTGGATTATCAGGCGGCGTTTTCCAATTCCATGAATGATATTGTGACGGATTTGGAAAAAGATTTTGGACCGGTAACGGGGTTCATCGAAATGAATGGAAAGAGAATGGACCTGAACTGGAATGTGCTCGCGCTGATGCTGATGGCTACGGGCGCACAGACGCTGACAATACGGGGTTCCGAAAAATCTACCAATGGAAAATTGTTTGAAAAGCTGATACTGGGTTCGCTGTTGTCTATTATGGGGTTCGAATATTGTAAAAAACCTCCTGTCAAGATTATAAAAAAGAAAAAACTGTTTTGGTTATCCCATATGGATGAAAATGAACGGGAAATAGATGCGACAATTGTATATCATGGAAAGGCCGTCAGTATTGATATCGGATTTATCGGAAAGGGAAATCCGGAAATTACATTGGACAAAGTTTCCAGGTTTGGATTACAAAAGGAAATTGGCGGTATAAAGCATGAAACGAGAACCATAATTATCGTCGATACGGTTGCCTCCGGAAGCGGCCTGATGAATAAAGCAGAACAGATTCATGGACATGTATTTCAAATGAAAAATCAGGACTGGACAATCGAGTTTGCAAAAACGATATGCAATATTATGAAAATCAAGCATGAGCTGACGGAGAAATCAAAAGAAGAACTGAAAACATATTTTGAGGAAAAGCTGAACGAAATAGATATTACGCAGTTTATATCATAATTGCAAATTTGGTGCCAATACGCTTTGGAAGTTGCACTTTCAGCGGTGCACAAATTCATGCGTGAGAAAGGAGCATGGTTATAAAAATGACAATCACCCGACAGAACTTTTCAACCATTTACACCTGTTTTCCCGGCGGAAAACACAAAGTGCTGACAATGAGCTATGACGACGGCAAAATCTACGACCGCCGGCTCGTCGCGCTGTTTAATAAATACGGCATCAAAGGAACTTTCCATATCAACGGTAACGGACTGTTCGGCGAAATGGGCCCGCTGCCCCGGATTCCGTTCGATGAAATCAAAGAACTTTATGAGGGTCATGAGGTTTCCTGTCATACCTATACCCATCCGACCATCGCAAGATGCCCTCTATCCCAGGTGGTGCAGCAGGTTATCGAGGACCGGAAGGCGTTGGAAGCGGCCTGTGGTTATCCGGTGCGGGGCATGAGTTATCCGAACGGCTCTTACAGCAAAGAAATCATACAGATGCTTCCGGCCTGTGGCATCGAATACAGCCGTATCGTCGGAAATACGGACGATTTCGGTTTCCCGGAGAATTTCCTGGAATGGAAGGCGACCTGTCACCACAATCACAATCTGATGGAAAATGCGGAGCGTTTTGCGAATCTGAATAAAACGCAGTATCTATATATGATGTATGTCTGGGGCCACAGCTATGAGTTTGGAGAAGACGAGAGCGAGTGGGAAAAGATAGAGAACTTCTGCCAGTATATCGGCGGACGGGAGGATATCTGGTATGCCACGAATATTGAAATCGTGGACTATATGCACGCCGCCGAAAATCTGAAATTCTCAGCGGCGGGAGATATGGTTTATAATCCTAACGCAATTCCCGTCTGGATAAGCGTGGATGGGGAAAGCATCAGAATTGAGGCGGGCGAAACGAAGAAAATCAAATCGTAATGCCCTTTCGTCGGTATTCCGTTGGTGTCATGTGCATATGTTTCTTAAAAATGCGGATGAAATATTCCGTTGTTTCATAGCCAATCTGGTTAGCGATGTTGGCGACGGAGAGATTGGTGTCCTGGAGAAGTACCTGGGCTTTTTCAAGCCGGACCTGCTGGAGAATCTGGGTAAAGGATTTACCGGTGGTGGATTTAATCAGCCGGGAAGTATATTCCGGCGTATAATGGAATTTGTCGGCAATCTGTGCCAGAGTCACCGTGTTAAAATTATCCTGAATATATTGCAGTAAAGCAAAGCGTTGAACGTCTGCCTTCTGTGTGAAGGTAGGCACTTCAATGCTTTTTTCATAGTTGCGTATCAGAAGGCCGAAAACGAGCATCAGGGTATAGGAAATCATCTGGTCCCAATAGAGGGATTTGTTGAGGGATTCCCAATACATATAGAGAACGCCGCGTTTGATTTCATAGTCGCTGCCCGTATGGAAAATAATATAATCGTTGCCGTTTTCGGAATAGATGTTATTCAGGAAAAAAGCGGAAAGAATATTGGGATTGTTTAAAAAATTAAAAAAGATGTTATGCAGCGTGCTTTTCCGAATCAGGCAGTTGAACACGATGCTGTCGTCGAATACGCTGACGGAATGCCGGATGCCGGGAGGCACGATGCAGATGTCTCCATAGGACAGGGCGTGCCTGTTTCCGCTGATGCTCTGCTCGCAGGTTCCGTCATAAACATAGATGAGTTCAAAAAAAGTATGTTCATGCGTGATGGCCGGGCTGTATCGGTTATGACGCATCGTGAGGATGGAAGCCTTCTGATTCATATCAAAGAAAAAAGAATCTTCAAACCGGGGCGGAATGGTGTCCGCAATTTCCGGAACGAGAAGGTGTTTTTCATAAACGGTCTTTAAATCCAGCTCTGCCAGAAATTTTTCAAGAGAATATTTCTGCTGTCTCGCATAGTAATATTTCCGATAAAACATTTCTTCTTCATTCAGTTTGTAAATTTCGCTCTTTAATGTTTCATAGTCCATGCCGAATCCCTGTTTTTCCTTCACTTTAGGCGATTAAAGATAATTACTTCAAACGATTATGATACCAAATCGGATAATTCCTTCAAATAATCATAATATCAAAAAAAGACAATTAAATCATTACAATCATAATATAGTAATTAAAATATGTCAATAAAATTGGTTTTTATAAACAATAGGAAAAACCATTAAGAAGTCTATAATGAAATTATTAAATGAGCAAGGGAGCGGGACTTATGGATAAAGACGTCATCGTTAAAGTAAAAAATATGGATAAGCGCTTTGGCACTACGGTTGCGCTGAACAATGTCAGTATTGAGGTCAGGCGGGGCGAAATACAGGGGCTTATCGGGGAAAACGGCTCCGGAAAATCCACCGTAACCTCCATTATTTCCGGTATGCAGAAAGCGGACGGCGGGAAAATGTTTTTTAAAGGAGAAGACTGGGAGCCGGATTCCATGTTGTTCGCACTGGAAAAGGGAATCGGCATGATTGTTCAGGAGAACGGAACGGTTCCGGGCATCACGGCTGCCGAAAATATTTTCCTGGGAGAAATCGGGAAGTTTCGAAAGAAAGGAATTGTCAGCCGCAAAGAGATGATGCGGGAGGCGCAGAAAGCCCTTGACGATATCGGGGCTTCCCATATCAGGGCGGAGGAGATGACGGCGCGGCTCGATATGCAGGACCGGAAACTGATTGAAATTGCGAAAATTATGGCGAAGAAGCCGGAGGTGCTCGTTGTGGACGAGACGACCACAGCCCTGTCACAAATGGGGCGGGATATCATTTACCGGATTATGGAGCAGATAAAAAAGGAGAACGGCGCGGTTATTTTTATCTCCCATGATTTGGATGAAATTATGAATGTCTGCGATTCCCTTACGGTTCTGCGGGACGGAAAGATTATCGTGACCTTTTCCAAAGAAGAATTTGATGAAGAACTGATTAAACTCAGCATGATTGGAAGGGAACTGAGGGGGGATTACTACCGGAGCGATTTGGATGGAAGTTATGGCGAAGAGGTGGTTCTGGAATTAAAAGACGTCAGCCTTGACGACCAGCTGAAAAATTTTAATCTGCAGATACACCGCGGAGAGATTCTGGGCGTCGGAGGACTTTCCCACTGTGGTATGCACACGCTCGGAAAGGTGCTTTTCGGGGCGGTCAGACCGGCTTACGGAAAGGTTCTGATACGGGGCCGCGAACTGAAAAACGAGGCGGATGCGATGAAGGAGAAAATCGGTTATGCGGCCAAAGACAGGGACAGTGAATCACTGAGTCTGAATGCGAGCGTCCGGGATAATATTGCGATTGGCGGTTTTAACTGTTTCGCTTTCCGTGAATTTCTGGTGTTTCCGGGAAAGGAAAAAAGATATGTGCAGAAGCAGATAGATGACCTGAGCATCAAGTGTGCGGAAATGAATCAGTATGTGTCCGCGCTTTCGGGCGGCAATAAGCAGAAAGTCGTATTTGGGAAATGGATAGGGAGAGGAAGCGAAATACTGGTTCTCGACTGTCCGACGAGGGGCGTTGACATCGGCGTCAAACAGGCGATGTACCAGCTCATGTATCAGATGAAAAAAGAAGGAAAGTCCATCGTCATTATTTCCGAAGAGATGGCGGAGCTTATCGGGATGTCGGACCGTCTGGTTATAATGAAAGACGGCGAGTTGAAAAAGGAATTTCTAAGAAGCGAGGAGCCCGAAGAATCGGATATTATCCGGTATATGATTTAGGAGGAAAACAGGGATGAAGAAGGCAAAAATAAGAACTTATATGTTGAACCTGACGCCGTTACTCGGACTGGCAGTTTTATTTGTTGCTTTTCTGGCTTTCGGCACGATGCGCGATATCAATATTTCCTACGGGCTCAAAAGCATTATGAATCAGTCTGTTGTCGTGGCAGTGGTTGCCACGGGAGCCATTTTTATCTATACGCTCGGTTCTTTTGATATCAGTCTCGGCGCTTCCGCGGCGGTGAGCGCGCTGATTGGCGCTATGGTATATAACAGGACGGAAAGCATTTCGGCTATGGCGGCGGCCTGTATCGGAATTGCGGTATTCATCGGTCTGCTCAATTCCGTACTCGCTTCGGTGTTCAACCTTCCGGTATTCGTAACGACCATCGCAATGCTGAGCGTTTTGAACGCGCTTGTGCTTGTGTTGATTAAGGTCAACGGAACGGGCTCGGAAATTGCGGTTCCGGCGGCAGCGGTCAGGGCGATTAATAATATGCCTTTTAAAATAATTGTTTTGCTTTGCTTTTTTCTGCTCTGTGTCTTTCTTTTCAGCTTTACTAAAATTGGCAGAATGCAGAAATTTCAGGGAGGAAATCCCGTCTGTGCGAAGCTGAGTGGCATTTCGGAGAAAAAGATGGCGATTATTGCCTTTGCGTTGTCCGGCATCGGCGTGGGGCTCGGCGCATTTCTGTCGATTATCTACGCGCCGACACTGACCAGAAATACCGCTTCCAGCGTCGGAATGGACGTTATCATAGCGATTGTATTCGGCGGAATGCCGGTGTCCGGCGGCGCGAGAAGCAAAATATATGCGGCGGTTATCGGAGCCTTTTCCATGACGCTGCTCGGACAGATTATGGTGATGTTCAATTTAAACTCCGGCATCGGACAGATGGTAAAAGCAGTGATTTTTCTTCTGGTGGTGTTCCTTGCGACCAGCGGACAGCGGGGGAAGATGCTGCCAAGATAACGGAAACGGTATTTGGTGGAAACACTTAATATATGCAATATGAAACAAAATAAAAATGAAAACAGGAGGAATTATCAGATGAAAAAGTTTTGGGCATTGTTACTGACAATGGCAATGGCGGTATCTGTGCTGACCGGATGCGGAGAATCCGCGCAGACACAGACGGACACAGCCGGAAATGCGGAACAGGCGGAAACCGGAAATGCAGATGCAGGCGATAACGCTGCCCAGGCGGAAGCCGGGGAAAACGCGCAGGCGGAAGCGGCGGGACTGGATATGAGCAATACCGTTAAAATAGGCATTCTGGTGTCCGATGCAACGACGGCGGAGGCACTGGCATTCCGTACCTATTACACCGATTATATCCAGAAGCAGTATAATGTGGAAATGATTTATTCGGATGAACTGACGGATGCGGCCGGGGAGACTTCTGCAATCGATACCTTTATTACGAATAACTGTAAGGCGGTTATTTCTTTCTCCTCTTTTGACCGGGCGGCACAGATTGAACAGTGCGAAGGCGCGGGCGTTTACTATGCGGTTGCAACGGGGACGCTGACGGAAGAAGAATACGAGACATATAAAGGTTATGAGCATTATGTAGGCGCAATCGGACCGTCTCTCGACGTGGAATTTGAAACGGGCTATAACATGGCGAAACATTATCTGGACCAGGGAAAGACGAATTTTGCCATTTTCGGCGGCGCGATTCCTTATTATACGGAAATGCACATTTACAGAGCGGCGGGAATGATTACCGCGATGGTAGAAGCGGGCGGAGACGGCGCCAGCTATCAGGGAGCAACGGCCAAAGAAGCGATTATCGGACAGATATTTGCGGATGGTGAAGTAAAGACGGGTTCCGTCGGAAATATCAGTATTCTCGGATATGTAGGCGGATATGACATGGATGACGCATGGTTTGGAAAATGCGCGCAGATGGCGCAGACGACCGGTTTGGAAGTCATTCTGGCAGTGGGCAACGGCTCTGATTTCTTCGGAACGGCAATCGCCGGGACGGATGTAAAGATAGCCAGCGTAGACGCTTATGCGAGCAGCTACGGCGAGGCAATGGAAGCGGGAATGCTGGATTATCTTGCGGGGAAATTTTCCGCGAGCATCGGACCGATATTTATCGCTACATACAGAGCGGCTCTGGGCGCCCCGGTCCGCACGGCGGAAGGAAATGCGCTGGCGTTGAGCCAGGGTTACTGGATTGCGCAGAATGCGGAAGAATTTAACGCATATTATGCGGTGGACAGCAGCGTGGAAGCGCCGGCTTATACGAAGGAGCTGTTAGATACGTTATTGACGGCGGATTATGCGGCATTTGAGGAATTTGTAGGGAAATACAGCTTTGAAGAAATTCAGGGTATGTAATCCGGAAAAGGTGAAAGGATGATGAGGATGGAAAAGACAGGCTGGCTGAAGAAAATTGCGGGGATTGCGGGCATTCCCCTGGCGGCTTTTTTCATAACGACAATATTGTGCGGTGTACAGGGCGTGAAATTATTTGAAACAGAGGGAAACTGGATTCTATTTTTCCGGGCGGCGGCTTCCGTCATGCTCACAACTTTTGCATTATCGTTAAATTTAAACAGCGGAAGATTTGATTTTTCTATCGGTTCCGTGGCGCTGCTTTCTTCCGTAATCAGCGCGTCCGTCTGTACGGCGGCGGGCCTTCCGACGCCTGTCATGCTCCTTCTTTCCATCCTGTCCGGCGCGCTGCTCGGACTGGTATCGGGCATGGTATATGTCATTGTGAAACTGCCGCCGATTATCGTATCGCTGGGTGTGGCTTTATTTTACGAAGGGTTCGCTTTTTCCATTACGAAAGGGTACGGAGTATCTTTTGTGGCCAATCTGGAGCTGACAAGTTTTCCGGGCGTCGTAAATTATCTGCTCGTCATCGTGTGCGGCCTGCTTTTGTTTGTGTTTCTGTTCGACTATACGAAGTTCGGCTATGACTACAAGGCCCTGCTTTCCGGACAGAAGGTTGCGGTCAATACCGGCATCGGGGAAATTCCCAATGCGGTTGGCTGTTATACGATTGCGGGCGCACTCATGGGAGCAGTCGGATTTATCAGCGCGACCAACACGGGCACAATACAGATGGCGCTGAATTTCGGTTCCATCGGCACGATGTTTACCGCGTTTCTGCCGATGTTTATCGGCGGATTTATCGGAAGATTCTGCAATGAAAAAATAGGGTATCTGCTTGGAGCCGTTACGACCGCGTTTATTTCCCTGATGTATGCAAGACTGAATGTGGACGCGTCCATACAGCAGATTGTAACCGCGCTGATTCTGGTAGGATTTCTGATTTATCTGAATAACGAAAACAAAATCATCGAGCTGGTAATGCTCAAAAAATATTTAAAAAAGCGTCAAATATAGCGGGCTGGGGGAAAGGCATGGGTGTTGGGATGAAATATGAGGCGGTTATTTTTGATTTGGACGGAGTTATCTGCTCCACGGACAAATATCATTATCTGGCCTGGAAAAAGATAGCGGATGAGTTACATATCTGTTTTGATGAGACTGTCAATAACAGACTGCGGGGCGTGAGCCGCATGGAGAGCCTGGAAATTATTCTGGAACGATATGACGGTACGCTGACGGAAGCGGAAAAACAAACGCTGGCAGACAGGAAGAATCAGATATATGTGGAGCTTCTGGAGCAGATGACCAGAAAGGATTTGTCGAAGGAGGTATCGGAAACGCTTCATAAGCTCCGGGAAGAAGGCGTAAAACTCGCAATCGGTTCATCGAGTAAAAATGCGAAGCGTATTTTAAAACGACTTGGACTGGAGCATTATTTTGATGCGGTAAGCGACGGTACGAATATAGCCAAATCGAAGCCGGACCCGGAAGTGTTTTTAAAAGCTGCCGGGTTTTTAAACAAAAAACCGGAAGTATGTCTGGTCGTCGAAGATGCGGCTGCGGGAATCGAGGCGGCGGCACGGGGCGGATTTGACAGTGCCGGACTTGGGGAAGCGGCGTTGTGTGAGGCAGTTACCTGTCCGATTGGGGCTTTTGGAGAACTGTTACAGGTAGTGCGGGGAATGGATAAAAATATGCGGAAAGAACCGGAAGGAACTAATTTGAAAACGGATTTGAGAAAAGCGCCTTTTTATCTGGATGACGCGGGGTGCGCCTGGGTGGAAGAAACGTTAGAAAAGATGACGCTGGAAGAAAGAATCGGGCAGTTGTTTTGTCCAATCGGTTATTCGACCGAACCGGAATATCTGAATACGCTGCTTGGTTTTCATATAGGAGGTTTATTTTTCAGAGACGGCGTCGGAGAGGAAATGCAGAGGACTTTTGCCTATGCGCAGAATCATTCGGCGATTCCGCTTCTGATTCCGTCCAATCTGGAGGCGGGCGGCGACGGCGCGGCGACGGACGGGACGCCCTACGGAAAACAAATGGCGTGTGCGGCCGCCGGAGATAAGGAATACGCATACCGTCTCGGCAGAGTCGCGTGCGAGGAAGCGGCGGCCATCGGCATCAACTGGGCGTTCGCTCCGGTAGTCGATGTGGATATGAATTATCATAATCCGATTACCAATGTCAGGACCTACGGAAATGACCCGGAAACGGTATATCAATATGCAAAAGAGTATATGCGCGGGGCGAAAGAATGCCATGTGGCGACGACAGTCAAACATTTTCCCGGAGACGGCGTAGATGAAAGAGACCAGCATCTTTTAACGTCCGTGAATACGCTTTCAATGGAAGAATGGGATAAAACTTATGGGGAGATTTATGAAAGGCTGATTGCGGATGGGGCACTGACGGTCATGGCCGGGCATATTGCCCTTCCGTCGTATCAGGAACATTTTGCGCCAGAGACCGGAAACCGTATCATTCCGGCGTCTTTATCCAAAGCGCTTCTTAAAGATTTGTTGCGCGGAAAGCTGGGCTTTAACGGCCTGATTATTACGGACGCGACACCGATGGTCGGTTTTACTTCCGCAATGGCGCGGGAAAAGGCGGTTCCTCTTTCCATTGAAAACGGCTGCGACATGTTCCTGTTTAACAAAGACCTGGAAGAAGATTATCGGTTTATGATGGAAGGATATCGGAAAGGGCTTCTTTCGGAAGGACGGCTGACGGAGGCGAACAGGCGGATACTCGCGTTAAAGGCGGCGCTGCAGCTGCATGAGCGAAAAGCACTGGGAAAACTGACGCCGGATGCCGGCGCGCTGAGAATTTTGAAATGCGAAAAACACAGGGAATGGGCAAAGGAACTGGCGGACGCGTCGATTACGCTTGTCAAGGACACACAGGGACTTCTCCCGGTCGATGCGGCAAAATATCCCCGCGTCCTTCTGGAAATTCTCGGCAGCTTTCTCTCCAACGAACGGGTACTTTCCGGAATAAAAAAAGAGCTGGAAAAAAAGAACTTTCAGGTTTCCGTTTATGAGAAAGAGAATTTTGAAATCGGCGTTGATAACGTCGGGAGTTTTAAAGAAAAATACGATATGGTCATTTATATCGGCAATGTGGAGAATGCAAGCAATCAGACGACAAACCGGTTAAACTGGTATACCTTCTGGGGACAGGGGAATAACGTGCCCTGGTTCGCGGACGAAGTCCCGGTTCTGTTCATCAGCGTGGCAAATCCCTATCACCTGCTGGATGTGCCGATGATAAAGACATACATCAACTGTTATTCCAATAATGAGTTCGTTCTTTCGTCGGTGGTAGAGAAAATAACGGGACAAAGCGGTTTCCGGGGAAAGAGCCCCATAGACCCGTACTGCGGAAGGAAAGAGCTGGCGTATTAAAGACGAGGGAAAAACCGAATATGAAAATAGTACATTTGCGGACCAATCATTTGAAAAATCCACTGGGATATGATTTTTCCTTTCTGACGCTTTCCTGGAAAGTGAAAGGAATCGTTTCCGGCTTTGCTAAAGAAGTCAGAGTCATTGTTTCGGAAAGTGAAGATATGACAGCACCTGTTTATGACAGCAGTGTCATGAAAGAATTTCGGGAATGCCAGCTAGCGGTATCTTTTCCGATGAAGCCCAGAACCCGGTATTTCTGGAAAGTCATGCTCGCTGCGCAGACAGGAGAACGGGTTGAAAGTGAAACCGCATGGTTCGAAACGGCCAAACGGGAAGAGGCGTGGGAAGCCGCTTTTATCTCCGCGCCCGAAGACCGGGAAAGGATGCCCGTTCTTTGCCGGGATTTTTCCGTCAGGGAAAAGCCCGGCAGGGCCAGACTGTACCTGTTCGGCGCGGGGCTTTACGAAGTGGAAATAAACGGAGAAAAGGCGGGAGACGAATATCTTCTGCCGGGCTATCATTCCTATGATTTGCTGATGGAATATCAGACCTTCGATATTACCCGGCTTTTGCGGGAAGGTGACAACCGCGTCAGCATTCTGCTGGGCGAAGGATGGTATAAGGGAAGATTCGGATTCGACGATGTATACGAAAACCTGTACGGAGACAGGAAAATGTGCATCGCGGAGCTTTATATGGAAGATGCGGCGGGAAGAACGGAAAAAATTCTCACGGACGGAAACTGGACGGCTTATGCCGGAACCATTGGCCGGAACAATATTTACGACGGAGAATGGCAGGACGATACGCTGGAAAATAAACCGTTGCCCGTCGAGATAGTGGAGGCGGAAAAGGCGCTGCTGGTAGAACGTTCCGGGCCGCCAGTCCGGAAAGTGGAAACATTTCTTCCGGTGTCGGAGCAAGCGCGCCGCAGCGGTTATCTGCTTCTGGATTTCGGAGAAAGCATCACCGGATGGGTGGAGTTTACGGGAAAATTGGAGAGAGGACAGCGCATCCGGCTCCAATACGGCGAACTGCTGCAGAATCAGGAATTTTACAGGGAGAACCTGCGGACGGCCAAAGCGGAGTTTGTCTATGTTTCCGACGGGAAGGACAAGATGGTGCGTCCGCATTTTACATACTATGGATTCCGATATGTCCGGGTGGATGGATTGAAAGAAGGGCAGCATCTTGTGTTCCGGGCATTCCGCCTGATGTCGGATATCGAAACGACGGGAAGAATTGAAACCTCAAATGAAAAGGTAAACAGGCTTTTTGCCAATACGATGCGCTCCCAGAAATGTAATTTCCTGGATATTCCCACGGACTGTCCGCAGAGGGATGAGCGAATGGGCTGGACGGGGGACGTAAACATCTTTGCGAAGACCGCCTGTTTTCATATGGACAGTGCCGCTTTTTTCAGGCATTATGCCAAAAGCCTGTATCGGGAACAGCAAATATTGCATGGAGCGGTTCCGTTTTTTGCACCCCGTCCCAAAGTGCCGGTAAGAGAGAATACCAATCCTTTTTATTTGGACGGCGGGGCCTGTATCTGGGGGGATGTGGCGGTTACGCTTCCCTGGACGCTGTACCAGTATTACGGAGACAAATCCCTGCTGCGGGAACAGTACCCGATGATGAAATTGTGGGTCGAGTATGTCCGTGAAAGGTCAAAAGAAAACGAGATTCCTTTTTTGTGGCAGAACGACAGACAGCTGGGAGACTGGCTGGCACTTGACAACGGTGATATTCATAATCCAATCGGAAGGACGGACAGCGCATTTCTGGCGTCGGCCTGTTATTATAAGTCGGCAGCGACGCTGGCGAAAGCCGCCGAGGCGCTTTCTTATATGGAAGCGGAGAACTGGCGGGAGCTTTCCCAAAATATCCGGGACGCTTTTTTAAATTCCTATTTTACGGAAGAAGGTTTTCTGCGGACGCAGCTTACGCAGACGGCGTGCGCCGTCCTGCTCGATATGGAATTGTACCCGGAAAACGCCGGAAAATATCTGGTGAGGACGCTGGAACGGCTGATAAAGGAAAACGGCGGGCATCTGAACACGGGTTTTGCAGGGACGCCCGTTTTGTGCCCGGCCCTGTCGGCGCATGGACAAAACGAACTGGCCTGTTCGCTGCTTTTAAACGAAGAATATCCGGGATGGCTCCACGAAGTCTCTCTGGGAGCGACCACTGTCTGGGAGAGATGGAACTCGCTGGATGAGAACGGAACTATCAGCGGAACCGGAATGAACAGCCTGAACCATTATGCCTATGGAAGCGTTGCGGACTGGATGTACCGTTATATGTGCGGCTTTCATCCTCACATGGCGGAAACGGTCAGGATGACAATCAGGCCGATGCCGGATGAGAGATTTACGTATGTGAAGGGATGCTTTGAATCTGTGTTCGGGACTTACCGGAGTGAATGGCGCAGGAGGGCGGAAGGAGGATTTGAATATGAAATCGAGGTTCCTTTTAACGCCAATGCGGAAATTATTTTTCCGGACGGAAGAAAACATCTTGTAGAATGCGGCGTATACCGCTTTGATAATTGATTTTCTTTTCTTGCGGTGATAAAATATTGCCAGAAAAATACTGATGTAGAGGGAGGAATCTGTTATGGCAAAACTTATCATCACGGTTGAAGGGGGAAAAGTAACGCAGACGCTGAACTTTCTGGACAGAAATATCAAGGATAACCGTTATGTATACGGAAACGGCAACGAGTCCGGCATTATGGAAGACCCGGAAAAAATATACGGAGATATTCCCGAATGTGAAAGAATCAGCGATGTCTACAACGAACTGCTGGAGGCGGTAAATCTTGGCAAAGTTCAGATTACCGATATCATGCGGCGGCTGAACGAGCTGGAAAAAGAAATGGACCAGTATGAGATTCCCAGGCCGGAGAGCGAGCGGGAGCATGTGATTACGCTGAATAATGACGATATACAGGCTCTTGCGGGTAAAAGCGGCGTTTCTTCTTTTGAGACGGACAGACATATTGAAGAGGCAATAAAGAAGCTGATTCATCAGTAAGGGAATGGATGGAAAGCTGACAGACCGACAAGTTAGGAGACGCTATGGCTGGATATTTATTTGTACATTTTACCGGAGAAGAAAAGGACGGGGAGCAGATTTATTTTTCCCTGAGCCGGGACGGACTGCACTGGAATGATGTAAACCGGGGAGCCCCTGTTCTGCGCTCGACGATTGGAACCCGCGGCGTAAGAGACCCTTTTCCGGTAAGAAATCCTCTGGACGGGAAAATCTATCTGATTGCGACGGATTTGCGAATTGAAGCGGGAAACGGATGGGAAGCCGCTCAGGAACGGGGAAGCCGGAGTCTGATTGTATGGGAAACAAAAGACCTGGTTCATTTTGACGGACCGCGCAGCTGTGAAGTGGGAATTGCGCAGGCCGGATGCGTCTGGGCGCCGGAAGCCGTATTTGACAGGCGGGAAAATGCTTTCTTAGTCTTTTTCGCTTCCATGACAAAGAACGGCGGAAACAAAGGAAAACACCGGATTTATGCTTCTTATACGAAAGATTTCAGGGAATTTACGGAAACCTTCCTGTATATGGAACGGGAAAATCATGTCATCGACACGACGATACTGGAAAGCGGCGGGCGTTATTACCGCATTTCCAAAGACGAAACGGAGAAACGGCTGATTCTGGAATCGTCGGATTCTCTGACGGGAATGTTTACGCAGATAGTTTCTCCCGTGCTGGCAAAGTTAAAAGGCGTGGAGGGACCGGAAGGATATCTGCTTCCGGACGGGAAGACCTGGTGCCTGATTGCCGACCGCTTTGAAGAAGGGACCGGTTATCTGCCGATGCTGACAGAGGATTTATCTTCCGGGGATTTCCGGATATTACAGCCTGACCGGTACGATATGGGCGGAACGAAAAAACGTCACGGCGGTATTTTACAGATTACGGATGAAGAATATGAGAGACTGGAGGGCGCCTGCCGTGCAGAAACTGTTATTGCTTGAGGATGATATCAGCCTGGTGGACGGCCTGACCTGGTCGCTTACAAAGAACGGATTTGCGGTGGAAGTAGCCAGAACCGTCAAAGAAGCGGAAAAAATGCTCGCCATGCGGGATGACTTTGCTCTGCTTCTTTTTGATGTGACGCTGCCGGACGGAAACGGCATTTCTTTGTGTGAGAAGCTCCGGGCGTCGGGTGACCGGACGCCTGTTATTTTTCTGACGGCGTCGGATGAGGAGACGAGCATTATCAGAGGGCTGGACTGCGGCGGCGACGATTACATGACGAAGCCGTTTAAACTGGGCGAACTCTGCTCCCGCATCCGCGCCCTGCTGCGGCGCAGCGCGGGCCGGAACCCGGAAGAAGGCATACTGCGCAGCGGGGACCTGGTGGTGAATCTGACGGAGGGCAGAGCGCTGCTGCGGGGGGAAATTGTGGAACTTACGGCGGCGGAATACAGACTTTTGTGTCTGCTTCTGACGAACAGGGGAAAGGTGCTTACGAGGACGGCGATTCTCGACAGACTCTGGGACGGCGCCGGAAGCTTTGTGGATGACAACACCCTGTCCGTATATATCCGCCGCCTTCGTGAAAAACTGGAAGAGAATCCTTCCGCACCGAACTATTTAAAGACCGTGCGGGGCATCGGATATAAATGGGAGGGGTGAGGCTTATGGAGTTTTTATATGAAAAACACGCGCGGGGATTTTGTATTTTTCTTGCGGTGCTCTGTATTTTACAGACGGTTTTTATGGGCCTGTCGGGAATATTTCAGACGTACGGGCTCAGAAGGGAACTGGTAAGACGGGAAAAGGCGGCGGCTTCTTATCTGCTGGATAAGGAAGTGCCGCCTTCTCTGCTTGCTTCCGCCTGGAATCAGACGGAGGTGACCGGAGAGGGAGAGGACTTTGTCGAAAAAATAGGGCATACGGAGCGGAGTCAGGGTTATCTGCTGCTCCTTGCCGGACAGACTTCCGTTCCGCTGTTATTGCTGCTGATTGCGGAGGGGCTTCTGTTTTCGGCGGCGCTGCTTACCGGTGCCGCCGTTTTTCTGCGAAAAAGGGAGCGGCTTTATGAACAGGCGGAGAAGGTTGTCGCCGGATATGCGGACGGAACATACAACATCCATCTGCCGGAAGACGGAACCGGGGCGGTATACCGCCTGTTTGGCAAAGTGGAGCAGCTTGCGCTGTCGCTCCAGGCAAAGAGCGAAAACGAACGCGGCGCCAGAGAGTTTCTGAAGGATATGATATCCAATATATCCCATCAGCTGAAAACGCCGCTGGCGGCGCTTGGAATGTATCTGGAAATTATGGAAGAGGAAGCCGGAAACGCGGAAACGGTCAGGACTTTTCTGACCAAATCCATGCGCTCCCTTGAGCGGATGGAACAGCTGATTCATGCCTTGTTAAAAATAGCGCGTTTAGATACGGGAAGCATTGTGTTTGAGAAAAGACAGTGCGATGTTGCGGAAATAACGGCACAGGCCATAGCGGAATTAACGGAGCGGGCCGGACAGGAGAAAAAGAAGATAATCGTGGAGAGCACACCCGGAGAGCAGATTTTCTGCGATATGGAATGGACAAAAGAGGCTCTGGAAAATCTGGTAAAAAATGCGCTGGACCACACGGAAGAAGGCGGAACCATACGGATTGGGTGGAGCCATTCTCCGGCTATCGCGCGGCTGACGGTGGAAGATGACGGATGCGGCATCGAGCCGGAGGATATCCACCATATTTTCCGGCGGTTTTACAGGAGCCGGAGCTCCGGCGACAGACAGGGAGCGGGGCTCGGCCTTCCTCTTGCGAAGGCCATTGTGGAAGGACAGGGGGGAACGCTGTCCGTGGAAAGCGCGCCGGGAGAAGGGAGCGTTTTCCGAATGTCTTTTCCGACGGCGTGAAGGCGGTATCATTTTCCGATGATAGGAAATCGATACAGGGTGTTTGTCAGTTATCTCATCTTACGAATCTGTAAGGAAGGATTCACCGGGCTGTAAGGCGGCGGTGCTATGCTTTTTCCATGACAGGTGATTGCTGCGGGCCGGACAGCTTATGTCCGGTCTTTGGCAAAAGCCAGGCAGAAGAAAAAGCGGAGGTATGTCAGATGGATATTTTGAAAGTGGAAAATCTGAAAAAAATTTATGGCAGCGGCGAAGCGCGCGTGGAAGCGCTGAAAGGCGTTTCCTTTGCCATGCGGCGCGGAGAGTTCGGAGCCGTCGTCGGCGCGTCGGGTTCGGGAAAGAGCACGCTGCTCAACTGTATCGGCGGACTTGACGAGCCGGATGGGGGAAAGGTACTGATAAATGATAAAAATTTGTTCGGAATGGGGGAAAACGAACGGACGATTTTCCGAAGAAGGAATATCGGTTTTATTTTTCAATCCTTTCATCTGATACCGGAGCTGGATGTGGAACAGAATATTCTGTTTCCGCTGCTTTTGGATTACCGGAAACCGGATAAGGCACAGGCGGAGGAAATGCTGGAGGTTCTCGGACTGGAAAACAGACGCCGCCATCTGCCCGGACAGCTTTCCGGCGGGCAGCAGCAGCGGGTGGCAATCGGCCGTGCGCTGATGATGAAACCGGCCCTCGTTCTGGCGGACGAACCCACCGGAAATCTGGATTCCCGGAGCAGCCAGGATGTGATGGATTTGCTGTGCAGAGCTTCAGAGCATTATCAGCAGACAGTGCTGATGATTACCCATAACATGAATCTGACTTTGTCGGCTGACCGCGTCTTTCAGGTGACGGACGGCATGCTGGAGGAGATGGGAAATGCCGGGAAAGGAGGCGGGCATCGGGATGAAAAGTAACAGAATAGAAAATAATGTGATGAAAAATAATGCGATGAAATCTAACGTTATGAAACATTATCTGGACCTGGTTCCCGTTTCGGCAAAGCATCACAAAAAGCAAAACTGGATGACAAAGCTGTGCATCGTTCTTGCGGTTTTTCTTATTACGGTTATTTTCAGCATGGCGGATATGGAAATGCGCTCGCAAATGGAGCAGGCGGTCAGAAGCGACGGGAAATGGCATGCCGGATTTATACTGGATGAGGAACAGGGAGCGCTGCTTGCGGCGCGGCCGGAGGTGGAGAAAACGGCGCGTTACGGCGCATTGAATTATCATCTGGATGAAGGGTATCAAATAGAAGGAATCGAAACGGGGATCTGCGGATTTGACGAGACGCTGCTGGAACTTTATCCGGCGGTGGAAGTCATGGAAGGTGTTTTCCCGGATGAGAAGGAAGGGGCCGTTATCAATCGTTCCGCAGGGGAAAGACTGGGCGTTGAAATCGGCGATACGGTTATGCTGACGACGCCCCAGGGCAGTACGGTACAGTACCGGATAAGCGGAATTGCCAATGAAACGGCGCTGACGGCAAGATATGACGCATGTGTCATATATATAAATGCAGAGGCTTTCCGGAAGTTGTATGAAGAAGATAACGGGGACGCGAAAGAGATGGTCACATTTGTAACGTTTCAGTCCTTCTGTAATATTCAGAAAGCGATAAAAGAAATCAGCTCACAGTTTCAGCTGGAACCGGAGATGGTGCGGCAGAATGTGAAAGTGCTTATGCTGATGTTCCAGAGCGGGGATTCCTATATGATACGGTTTTATTTCGTGGCGGCGGTTCTGGCAGTTCTGGTTATGGTGGCGGGCGTCCTGATGATTACTTCCAGCATGCGCAGCAGCGTTGCGCGCCGGACGGAATTTTTTGGTATGCTGCGCTGCCTGGGCGCGACGGGGAAACAAGTTGTCCGGTTTGTGAGAAAAGAGGCGCTCGGCTGGTGCAAAACGGCGGTTCCGGCCGGGATTCTGGCGGGAATGGTTGTGACCTGGATATTATGCGGAATGCTGCGCTTTTTCAGTCCGGGGCTTTTTGAAGGGATGCCTGTATTCGGCATCAGTTTTCCGGGGCTGGCAGCAGGCGGCGCCGCCGGGCTTATTACGGTTCTGTGGGCAGCGGGAAAACCCGCAAGACAGGCGGCCGGCGTTTCACCACTGACAGCCGTGTCAGGAAATGCGGGAACGGTGCGGGCGGCCAGGAAAGCGGCGAATACAAGATTTTTCAAAGTAGATACGGCGCTCGGCATGCACCATGCCGCGGGCAGCAAAAAGACGCTTTTTCTGATAAGCGGCTCCTTTGCATTCAGCATCATTCTGTTCCTGTCCTTCAGCACGGCAATCGATTTTATGCACCATGCGATTAACCCGTTAAAAGCGTCGACGCCGGATTTCTTCGTATACAGTGAAGACAACATCAACGCTATCGGTAAGGGGCTTGTGGAACGGATAGCGGCGGAGCCGTGCGTAAAACGGGCGTTCGGGCGGAGCTGCATGACGCTGGAACTGCCGGGAGAAGGCGCGGAAAGGCTGCTTACGGTGATTTCGTATGATGAACAGCAGTTCCAATGGGCGAAAAAGGATTTACAGGAAGGAAATTACCGGGATGCGCTGGAAGGAAAGGGTCTGCTTCTGGCCTTCCGGACAGACAGTGTATATGCTGTGGGGGACAGCCTGACAATACCTTGTGCGGGAAACGGACTTATGGGAGATAACCTGTTAGAAAGCGGCTGCGGGGAAAATGACTGTAAAGTACCCATATGCGGCATGCTTGGAAATGTTCCCTTTTCTTATGGAAATAAAAATACGGGAATTGGGGAAGATATCGCCATTTGTTCCGAAGAATTATTTGAGCGGTTATTTGGAGAAAGCGGCTATGCGGTCATCGATATTCAGTTTCGCTCCGGCGTGACGGACGCACAGGTTCAGGAAATCCGCCGGATGATAGAAGAAAGCTGCGGAGACGGCATGGCCTTTTCCGACAGAAGAATCGAAAACCGCGAGACAAAAGGAGCGAGCTATTCTCTAGCGCTTTTCCTGTACGGATTTCTTGTGGTCATTGCCCTGATTTCCTTCTTTAATATTATGAACTGCATTGCCATGAGTGTTTCCGCAAGAATGCGGGAATATGGAGCGATGCGTGCCGTCGGCATGACCGTGCGCCAGCTCATAAAGATGGTATGGGGCGAAGCGGCGACCTATACCTTCTGGGGCGTTTTATTCGGATGCCTGGCCGGACTACCGCTTAACAGGATGCTTTACCATTCCCTCGTCACGTCCAGATGGGGCGACGCCTGGGAACTGCCCGGAAAAGAGCTGTTGTTTATTCTGTTCGTGATGTTTATGTCCGTAGCGCTGGCCGTCCGCGGTCCCGCCGGACGTCTTCGGGGGATGACCGTGACGGACACGATAGGGACTGACTGACGGGGCAGCCTTAGAGCAGAGGTTTGCATGGGCGTTCGTGCTGGCCGGGGGAGCGGGTGGAGCATCGTTCTCTGGCGGAGGCCCTGTAATAGAATGCAGACTACTTTCAGTAGTCTGGCACTTAGCGAAAAGGCAGCTTTTTGCTGCATTTGAGCTTAGTACCGCTTGCCTGACAGAAAATTTACTCCGTAAATTATCTGTGCGGAGCGAAAGCGTGCCTCCAAAGAGAACGATGCTCCACCCGCTCCCCTGGCCAGCACGAACGCCTTTGTAAAACTGCCTTTGTAAAGCTCCTCCCTTCCTGTTGACAAAATTCCGTCAGTACGGTACACTGATAATCAGAAATTCAGGTCTTAAAATTCCCACAGTCATGCGAAAGGGAAACTCTATTGAATGTCACGAAAGAGCATATCGAGCAATATCTGTCGGAACTGCACGGGGCCGTCGGCGCCGGCAGGTATCAGATAGCACCCCGGTATAAGAACATGGATATGTATATCGATTATATTTTCACGGAAAAAGATGCACGCGGGCTTCTTCTGTCTCTCCGGCCGGAAGACTTTTCGGAAGCGGTGCGGAATGCGCATGCCGGATATTCCCAGGAACTATTGTATATTTTCGGGAAAGATATCCGGCTTCTGCCCCGCTTTGGGGGCGGGGAGGAAACCGTTCCTTTGTATCTGAAACTGAATAAAGTCAGGGGGCCGTATGTCTTCGTAATTTCGATGCACAGACAGGAGGCTCCGCTGTTTTACCCGCTGAAAGCGTGCGCTTGCGGGAAATCTTCCGGTGCCGGGGAGCAGCTCTGCAAGGAGAAAACTTCTTGTGTCGGGGAGCAGTTCTGTCAGGAAAAAACTTCTTGTGCCGGGGAGCCGTATTGCCGGGAGAAGGAGGTGCTGTTATGAGAAAGGAAGCGCATATACAGTTTTGCGGAAAATGCGGAAAAGAAATGCCGTACCATTTGCGGAATGCCGAAATTGCCAAAGCTGTCGGGGGAAAAGAATATCTGTTTGAAATCGCATCGGCTTTCTGCGACGGGTGCGGAGAGCCCGTCAGTCCTCCCGGCCTTTTTGACCGCAATGCGGAAGGGATTGACAGGCAGTATCGGGAAAAAGAACGTATTGCCAGTGTGGAAACTATTCGGAAACTGATGGCCCGTTACAGGATGGGAAAAGAATCCTTGTCCCTCGCGTTCGGACTCCATGCAGAAGCGGCCGGGCGTTATCTCGCGGGGCAGATACCCGCTTCGGAAGTATCGGACATGTTTCGGAAGGCGCTGGCGTCTCCGGCTTATATGATGGCGGCGCTGCAGAAAAACCGGGAGAAAATGGACAAAGCCGCATACAGAGACGCGATGCGTGCCGGAGAAGAACTGGAGTGTTTTTTCGCGCTGTCCGGAAAACTGCGCGCCGCTATTATATATCTTTTGCAAAAAGGGAAAAGCATTACGCCGCTTTCTCTCCAGAAAATGTTGTATTATGCACAGGGAATCTGCCTGGCGCTTTCCGGCAGAGAATTATTCCGGGAAGATTGTCAGGCCTGGGCGCACGGACCTGTATATAAGAATGTTTACGAGGCGTTCCGGAGCTTTGGCCGCGAGCCGATAGACGGGACACGTTTCTACATCGGGCGGGAGGATTGCCCTGGCCCGGGGGAATTGTCCGGGAGGGAAGAGGATTGCTCCGGCCCGGGGGAATTGTCCGGGAAGGAAAAGGATTGCCCTGGCCCGGGGGAATTGTCCGAAAGGGAGAAGAAGGTTCTCGACCTGGTGGCGGAATCACTGGGCAGTTACAGCGGAAAGACGCTGGAAAAAGTCACCCATGAGGAAACGCCCTGGAGGGAGGCACGGAAAGGCTGTAAGCCGTCACAGCGCTCCAGCGCGGTCATAACCAAGGCGTCTGTCAGAACGTATTTTGCCGCAACAGCATCCCGATACCATTTTACATCGGCCGCCGGAATCCGGGCATATATCGAGGATAAATCGGGGATATATCGTAGATAAATCGTGGATATATCGTAGGTAAATCGGGGATAAAATGGGAGTTTAATAATATAGAGCAATAAATCCATTATTTTTTTAAAAAAAGTAGAAAATTTCTCTTTAATTTGATATAATAATAGCAAATGTGTGTCAGTGTGCTGCCCGGCACATATATACCATTGACAGCTTAGTAAGACACAGGGGAATTGTTCACGATGAGGGGTAGTGCAGAATCGAGGAATTATGCAGAAAGAAAAAAAGGACGAGAAAAAGGAAGAAAAAGGAAAGGGGTTGTTGAAGCAGCAGGGAGCCGGTAAAAAAGATGGCGGATTTGTCAGTATTGAGAAGAAAATTTCTTTACGGTTTGCGCGGACGATATTGATTTGCTGTATCGTTCTTGGCGTGATTACATCCGTATTAAGTTATATCTCATCAATCAGCGCAATTTCGGAAACAATTAACAATACATCCGATGTGGCTGCAGATTATGTGGCTGCAGCGCTGGAAACCTATATTGCGATAGCTTATGAAACGGGCAGCATCGCCCGGCTTGCCGACCCGGAGCGGGCAGTGGAAGATAAGGAAGAGATTCTCAATCAGAGAATTAAAGACCATGATTTTGACGGCGGATTTCTTCTGGACAGTAATGGAATCGATATGATTACGGGAACGGACCTTTCTAACCGGGATTATTTCATTGAAGCGATGAAAGGGAATACATATGTTTCCACACCGGCGTACAGCGAAGTAACGAAATCTGTATCTTACGCGGTATCGGCGCCTTTGTGGGAGGGCGGAATCCCCGGAACGACGCCCGTTGGTGCGGTTGTTTATGTGCCGAACGGAGAATTTCTGAATGACATTATGCGTTCCATCAAAGTTGGCGAAGGCGGAACCGCTTTTATGCTCGATGCGAACGGTATCACGATTGCGGATGTGGACTCGACCCTGGTCGGCGTGGAGGACAGTATCGCGCTTGGAGAAACTAATCCGAAGCTGAAGAAGTACAGCGCAATCTGTAAAAGAATGATTGCAGGAGAAAACGGAACGGGAACTTATTCTTACGGTGGGAAAACCAAAGTAGTCGCTTTTTCACCGCTGGAAGGCATGAACGGATGGAGCATCGGCGTTGCGGCTGTCCGGAATGAATTTCTGGGAATGTTTTTCTTATCGTTAGTTATGACGGTTATCTTTGTGATTGCTTTTACGCTAATTGGCATCCGGAACGGCATACAGCTTGGCAGAAACGTTGTGAAGCCGATTAAAGCGGTGGTGGCACGCCTTGAACTTCTGGCGGCGGGTGACCTTCACTCGGATACGCCGGTACCGGAAACGAATGACGAAACGGCGACGCTGATGGACTGTCTCGCAGAAACCATTCAGGATTTGAAGATTGTTATTTCTGAAATCGACAACCACCTGGCGGAATTGTCGGATGGTAATTTCCTGATTCGCGTAGACGACGATTTCAAGGGAGACTTTGCGCAGATTAGCGCGTCTTTCCGTGGCATTATCGAATCCTTAAGTTCTGCGATGCGGGACATTGACAGCAACGCGGAAAGCGTACAGAAGGGAGCGACGGATTTGGCAGGCGCATCCCAGACGCTGGCGGAGGGAGCGACGGACCAGGCGAGCGCAATAGAAGAGCTGACGGCAACCATTACGGATATTTCCGAAAAAATTTATGTGAACGCCCAGAACGCTGAAAAAGCGAGGACAATTGTTTCCAATATGAACGAGCAGATTATTGAGAGCAACGAACACATGAAGAAGAATACGGAAGCGATGGATAAGATTCGGGAGGCTTCCGATAAGATTGCCGAAATTATCGGCAGCATAGAAGAAATTGCGGACCAGACGACGCTGCTTGCGCTGAATGCGTCCATAGAAGCGGCGAGAGCGGGCGAGAACGGAAGAGGCTTCGCGGTTGTTGCGACCCAGGTCGGCGTGCTGGCGGACCAGAGCTCGGAAGCTGCGAGAAATACGAAAGATTTGATTCAGAATGCAATTGTGGCGGTAGAAGAAGGAATGCAGCTTGCAAACTCCACGGCGGAATCTCTGCTTGCCGTAGTGGATAATGCGAGAATTGTCAATGATTCCATGACAGAGATTGCGGAAGCCTCCGATAATCAGGCGCTCGCGGCGGCTCAGATTACGGAAGGCATCAACCAGATTGCGGGTGTGGTGGAATCCAATTCCGCGACTTCACAGGAAAGCGCGGCGGCGTCCGAAGAACTTTCCAGCCAGGCCGATATGCTGAAGGAACTGGTCGGAAGATTCCAGTATGAAGGCTGAGAACGGTTGAAATAAGGGGTGTCTCAAAAGCTATACAAGGTCTTTTGAGGCACCTTTTTATTTTGTGACATATGTGTCATTTTTGAAATGGCTGTTCTGACCATATTTTAGAAATAACCGGAGGAATCGTTTTGCAGGAAAGCAGATTGTTTAAAATTTTATACTGCCTTCTCGAAAAAGGCCGTGCCACAGCCCCGGAACTGGCGGCAAAATTTGAGGTTTCCACGCGGACTATCTACCGGGATATCGATGCGCTTTCCGAAGCCGGAATCCCTCTCTATACGGAAGCCGGGAGAAATGGCGGCATCTGTCTGATGGACCATTTTGTTCTGGACAGAATCGTTCTGACGGATGGGGAAAAGAAGGAAATTCTCTCGGCATTACAGGGCGCCGGAGCAGCAGGAATCGGAGGGGAGAAGAACGCGTTTGAAAAACTCTCGGCGCTTTTCCGGATGCAGTCGGACAACTGGTATGAGATGGATTTTTCCAGATGGGGATGTCAGAGCGGCGATAACGAGAAATTTGAGCTTTTGAAAAAGGCGGTTCTTTCTCACCGCCGGGTGGAAATATTGTATGCGGGAGCTGGGAGGGAAAAAAAACAAAGGACGATATGCCCCCTGAAACTATCATATAAATCAAATGCCTGGTATCTGAAAGCCTGGTGCATGACAAAAGAAGATTTCCGGCTGTTTAAGCTCAATCGAATCCTGGAATGGAGGCTGCTGGAAGAAACGTTTGCGCCGGAGGAGTTTTTGAGGTCTCCCGGAATTTCCGATTCCGCAGCTGTATCTGTGCCGCATGAAATTCCCGGTTCCGCCGTGGAACGGCCGTCCGCCGCATCCTGTGCCGCTGCAGCCGGGCTGCTGCCGCCCGTCGGGTTCCCGTTGTCGGAGGAGCCGCCGGAGATTGTTCTGTCTTTTCCGGAAGAGATGTCCTACCGGGTATACGATGAGTTTAGCAGAAGCCAGATTGAGGAACTGGAAGACGGGAGTCTGCGCGTGACGGCTCCGATGCCCGCAGACGAATGGCTGATTGGCTTTTTACTTTCCTTCGGGGCCGGGGTCGAAGTGATAGAACCCGTATATTTGAAAAAGGTTCTGGCGGAACGGGCGATGGAAATTTATCAGAAAAATTATAAAACATGACATAAGATGTCAACGTTTATAAGATATCATAATATCAGAAGACGGACAGGAACGGAACCGTTTATAAGATTATCAGATAAGAAAGGGGACATATTATGTCAAGACCACAGTCAAAAAAAGATTTACTTATCGCAGCAACACAAAATTACGAGGAATTAAACGCTTTTATCGCGTCCATGACGGAGAAAGAGCTTGAAATGCCCTTCGATTTTACCAAAATGAAAGCAAAGAGCGAAGCTCACTGGGCCAGGGATAAAAATCTGCGCGACGTGCTGATTCACCTCTATGAATGGCACAGGCTTCTGCTCGACTGGGTTCATACCAACCTGAAGGAGGAAGAACAGACTCCCGGCGAAGGAAATGCCGCCCGTGAATACATGCCGTTTCTTCCGGCACCTTACAACTGGAAGACTTACGGCGCAATGAATGCGGAATTTTGGAAAAAGCACCAGAACACTCCGTTAGAAGACGCTAAAAAAATGCTGGAAGGCTCTCACAGGGAAGTAATGGCGCTTGCGGAAACGTTTTCCAACGAAGAACTATTTAACAGGGGTGCATTCCCCTGGGTTGGAAATAATGCGCTGGGCTCTTATTTTGTGTCAAGTACTTCCAGTCATTATGCCTGGGCGCTGAAAAAGCTCAAGGCGCACAGAAAGAACTGCAAAGAGCTGTAACCGTCCAAAAATCATCACAAGGAGGCTTGACAAATTCAGCGTTTTTTTGATATTATAAGAAAGTCGTGGAAGGGACAATGGCGTTGCTTTGATGTAGCGCCGACGTTCTTTTCTTTTTCATACTTCTTTATAGGTATCTTTAAATGAATATTTCCGAGATATTTAATATTGTAAAGACATTATGGAAAGCCCGGCACGAGCTTTCTATTTTATTCAAAAAGGAGACTTTAGCATGGTAAAGTATATTGCAAAACGAATACTACTTGCGATTGTAACAATCTGGGCGGTAGGTACGCTTACCTTTTTCCTGATGAATATGGTTCCGGGCGGGCCGTTCCTTTCGGAAAAAGCAATCAGCCCCCAGGCGACGGCGGCGCTGGAGGCCAAATATGGTCTGGATAAGCCGCTGGGACAGCAATATCTGACTTATATGTCGGACGCTCTGCATGGAGATTTCGGCGACAGTCTGAAGCAGAGAGGGCGTACCGTCATGTCGATTATCGCAATGAAGTTTCCTGTTTCGGCAAGGGTCGGCGGCATTTCCGTATTGGTGGCGTTATGTGTCGGCATTCCGCTCGGCTGTATCGCGGCCTTAAAGCGCGGGAAATTTTTGGACAGTCTGCTCAGCGTCGTTTCCACCTGCGGTATTGCGGTTCCGAGTTTCGTTATCTGTACGTTGCTGATGTATGTTTTCGGCGTCAATCTGAAACTTCTCCCGACGATGGGACTGGCGAGCTGGAAGCATTATATTATGCCGGTCATTGCGCTTTCTTTTTATCCTACCGCTTATATTATGAGACTGATGCGCTCCTCCATGCTGGATGTGCTGGAACAGGATTATATGCGCACGGCGAAAGCCAAAGGCGTAGCGGGTTTCTGGATTCTTTTTAAACATGCCCTTAGAAATGCAATCCTTCCGGTCGTTACATATGTCGGCCCGATGTTGGCTTATACGGTAACGGGAAGTTTTGTTGTGGAAAAGATTTTCGTTATTCCGGGACTTGGCGGAGAGTTCATCAGCGCCATCAGCGGAAGAGATTATACATTAATCATGGGGACGACCATTTTCCTTGCAACGCTGATTATTATCATGAACGTTGTTGTGGATATTGTTTATAAGCTGGTAGACCCTCGTATTAAATTGAAATAAGGAGCGGACATATGAAGCAGAATCCATTGAGTTTTCAGTTAAAGCTAAATCCGGAGGATTTTCTTCCGGCTACCGAAGAGGAAAAGCAGAGCCAGATTATCATGCGTGAGAGTGTCAGCTTCTGGAAGGATGGCATGCGGCGTCTGGTAAAAAATAAAGTGGCGATGGTGAGTCTTGTCGTGATTGTTCTGGTTATGATATTCTCCTTTATCGTTCCGGCTTTTTATCCTTACAGTTATAAGGAGCAGATTAAAGGCGCGAACCATCTTGGGCCGATGGAATATTCCGAAGAGGAACAGGCGCGGATTGATGCGGGCGAAAAAGTGTTCCCCCATGTTTTCGGAACGGATAATCTGGGGCGCGACTATGCGATTCGTGTCATGATGGGAAGCCGTATTTCCCTGATGGTAGGTCTGATTGCGACGGCAATCATTCTGGTTATCGGTTCCCTGTACGGTTCCATCGCGGCATTTTTTGGCGGATGGGTCGATTTGATTATGATGCGTATCGTGGATATCATTTATACGATACCCGATATCCTGTTGATTGTGCTTTTGTCCTTTGCGTTAAAGGCGCCTCTCGACAATCTGAAAACGGTGCCGGGATTTGGATGGGTCGGTACGGTGGGCGATAACCTGATTAGTATTTTCATCGTGTTTGCGCTTCTTTACTGGGTCGGCATGGCGCGTATGGTCAGAAGCCAGATTCTGACATTGAAAGAGAGCGAATACGTTACCGCGGCGAGAGCGCTCGGCGTCGGCAACGGCAAGATTATCAGAAAGCATCTTCTGACAAACTGTATCGGTACGCTGATTGTTACGACGACGTTACAGATTCCGTCTTCCATTTTTACGGAAAGTTTCTTAAGTTTCCTGGGAATGGGCGTGGCGGTTCCGCTTCCTTCCCTCGGAAGTCTTGCGAGCGCTGCCTTAAACGGCATCAATACTTATCCGCATCTGCTGTTTATTCCGGCGGCGTTAATCAGTTTGATTATTTTGAGCTTTAACCTGTTCGGAGACGGACTCAGAGATGCGTTTGACCCGAAATTAAAACATTAGGAAAGGCGGTAAAAACATGGCAGAATATCTCGTTGATATACAAAACGAACGGCTTTCTTTCTTTACTCCAGTAGGGGAAGTGAAAGCATTGAACGATGTTTCCATCCGCTTAAAGGAAGGCGAAGTGCTCGGCATCGTGGGCGAAAGCGGTTCCGGTAAATCCGTAACGGCTTACAGCCTGATGGGACTGACCGCCCATCCGGGAAAACTGGTCGGCGGGAGCCTGTATTTTAACGGGCACCAGATTGAAACGATGTCGGAAAAGGATATGCGGAAAATCCGGGGAAACGAAATTTCCATTATTTTCCAGGACCCGATGACGAGCTTAAATCCTGTTTATACAATCGGCAACCAGATTATGGAAGCGATTCTGCTTCATACGGATAAAAACAAAGCTCAGGCGAAAGAGCGGGCCAAAGAGCTGTTAGAGCTGGTCGGCATCAATGAGCCGGAAAAGAGATTAAAACAGCATCCGCACGAATTGTCCGGCGGTATGCGCCAGAGGGTCATGATTGCGATTGCGCTCGCCTGTGAGCCGAAGCTGCTGATTGCGGATGAGCCGACGACGGCGCTGGATGTGACAATTCAGGCGCAGATTCTGGAACTGATGATGGAATTAAAAGATAAACTGGGAATGGCAATCATCATGATTACGCATGACCTCGGCGTTGTAGCGAGCATGTGTGAGCGGATTGCAGTCATGTATGCGGGTAAAATCGTGGAATACGGTACGGCGGAAGATATTTTTTACAATCCGAGGCACCAGTATACAAAAGGGCTGATTCGCTCCATTCCGAGACTGGACACGAAAGAACATGAAAGGCTGGTTCCGATTGAAGGAACGCCGGTCGATTTGCTGAATCCGCCGAAGGGCTGTCCTTTTGCCCCGAGATGCGATGCATGTATGAAAATTTGTCTGAGAGAAATGCCTCCCGTAACCAGTTTCAACGATATTCATTATACCCAGTGCTGGCTGAACCAGAAGGAGGAAATGGAGAAAGGAGCCGCAAATGAGTGAGAAATTAGTACAGGTTGAGCATTTATACCAGTATTTTCCGGCGGGTGGTATTGGAAAATACAAGAAGTACATTCAGGCGGTGGACGATGTTTCTTTCGATATTTACAAAGGAGAAACGCTCGGACTGGTAGGTGAGTCCGGCTGCGGCAAAACGACGACGGGACGTACTCTGCTGCGTTTGTATGAGCCGACGGGGGGGCGCTTTGTTTATGACAATGACGTCATATTCGATGTGGAGAAAAAGCAGTATGCCAAAATGCTTCCTTACCGGAAAAAGATGCAGATTGTTTTCCAGGACCCGTATGCCAGCCTCGACCCCCGTATGACGATTGGCGATATCGTCGGGGAAGCCATCGATACGCATAAGATGGCGGCCGATAAAAAGGAAAGATATGACATTATTATAGAGATGCTGCAGCGCGTCGGATTAAACTCCGAGCATGCGAACCGTTATCCCCACGAGTTTTCCGGCGGGCAGAGACAGCGTGTTGGCATTGCGAGAGCGCTTGCGGTAAGGCCGGAGTTCATCGTCTGCGATGAACCGATTTCGGCGCTGGATGTGTCCATTCAGGCACAGGTTATCAATATGTTTGAGGATTTACAGGCGGAAATGGGGCTGACCTATCTGTTTATCGCCCATGACCTTTCTGCGGTAAAACATATTTCCAACAGAATCGGCGTTATGTATCTTGGCAAAATGGTGGAACTCGCCGACAGCTATGAGCTGATTACGAGGCCGCTGCACCCTTATACGAAGAGCCTGATTTCCGCGATTCCGATTGCGGACCCGAAAACGGCGAAGGAGAGCCAGCGTATCGTGCTGGAAGGGGACGTGCCGAGCCCGTTGAATCCGCCTTCCGGATGCCGGTTCCGCACGAGGTGTCCTTATGCGGATGAAAGATGCGCAGAGGAAGTTCCGGAATGGCGTGAACTGGAAAAAGGACATTTTGCGGCATGCCATCATATTGACAAGTGTAATTAAATGTGGTAAACCGATATAGGCGGTGATAATTCACAGTCTGTATTGTTTTATAAATTTTATAAGAGGAGGAACGATTATGAAAAAAAGAGTAATCGCGCTCTTACTGGCGGCTACGATGGTTGTTGGCCTGACAGCCTGCGGCGGCGGTGACAGCAATAATGCACCGGCAGCAGACAATACGCAGACCACGGACAATACGGCGACAGACGGAGCAACAACAGACACACAGACAACCGACACAACTGCAGACACAAACACAGACGCGGCAGCAGATACAACAACGGGTGGAAACAAAATTCTTTCCGTTCAGGTAGGCCCTGACCCCGAGACAATCGACCCTGCGCTGAACAGTGCGGTAGACGGCGGTAACATGTTACTGCACTCCTATGAGTGTCTTTTAACAGTAGACCAGGAAGGCAAACTTGCTCCCGGCCAGGCTGAGACATGGGAAACAAGCGATGACGGTCTTACATGGACATTCCATTTAAGAGACGGCCTGAAATGGTCCGACGGTTCCGATTTAACGGCGAACGATTTCGTTTACAGCTGGAAGAGAGTATGCGACCCGATGGTAGCGGCTCCTTATGCTGAGACAGTTCTCGGTATGGTAGAAGGTTACGCGGATGCAGTTGCGGGTAATCTGGATGCGCTCCAGGTAGCGGCGCCGGATGACAAAACACTGGTTGTTACATTATCCAGTCCCTGTTCTTTCTTCGGCAGCCTTGCGGCATTTGCAACTCTGAGCCCTGTTCAGCAGGCGACGGTAGAAGCGAACGGCGACGCATGGGCAACCGCAGCAGAAACCTATATCTGTAACGGACCTTTCTACATTTCAGAGTGGGTACCCGGTTCTTATATCATGATGAGCAAGAACCCGAACTACTGGAATGCGGACGCAATCAAACTGGACGGCATCAAATGGAACCTGATTGAGGATTCCAATGCGGCTTACAGCGCATACCAGACAGGTGAAGTCCTGATGATTAAAGACGTTCCGACGGAAGAAATTCCTTCCCTTTCCGGAAACTCCGATTTCTATGTAGACCCGATTATCGGTACTTACTATCTGAGTGTAAATACACAGAGAGAGGCTTTCAGCGATGCGAGAGTTCGTAAAGCGTTAAGCCTTGCAATTGACCGTGAATATGTTGCAAACACGCTGATGCAGGGAACTTATTCTCCGGCAAGCAACTTCATGGGCCCCGGCTGGATTGATACGGACGGAAGCCAGTTCATCGACAATGCAAACGGCGGTCAGCCTTATATCGATACGACAAATCATGAAGCAAACGTGGAAGAAGCTAAGAAACTGATGGAAGAAGCCGGTTATCCGAACGGCGAGGGATTCCCGTCCATTACCTATTCCACAAATGACGCAGGCTACCACAAAGTAGTTGCTGAGTACTTACAGCAGGCATGGGCTGAGCTCGGTATCGACCTTCAGGTAGAAATCGTTGAGTGGGCGAGCTTCACACCGATGAGACGTAACGGCGATTATGACTCCGCTCGTAACGGCTGGGTAGGAGATTACAGCGACCCTTCCAATATGTTAGACCTGCTTTATTCTTCCAACGGTAACAACGACGGTAAGTTCAATAATGCAGAATACGATGCGGCAATGGATATTTCCAGAACAACGCTGGATGCGGCGGAACGTTCCGAGGCTCTTCACAAAGCAGAAGATATCCTGATGGAAGAGGCTGGATGTATTCCGGTAGCTTACTACAATGACTTCTGGTTACAGAGCGATAAGATTACAGGTTCCTGGCATTCACCTTACGGCTACTGGTTCTTCATGTACGCGGATATCGCTGAATAAGCGGAATTACGCGGTACGGACTGAATCCGTAAAGATTGTATCATAAATGATAATAGAGAGCAGATACGGTAGTGATACTGTATCTGCTCTTTTTATATATAATTGCCTGTTAGTCAGGGAGAAGCAGGGTTACTTGGAGATGCCCTTGAAGAGCGTCAGTGCTTGGCGAGGTTTTTACGGGCCTGGCATCTGCTACTGCTTTTCACGGAGCGGAAGCGTGCTCTCACAGGGATTCTATGCACCCTCTTGGTAAGAAGTCAGGTTTGCCATCAGGCAAACCATACTTAAATGGTCGTTTCTGCATAGTTTCTGAAATATACTGCTTAGAATGCCTTGTCAAATTATCCTATAATAAAATCACGACTAGCGGAGAAATGTACAATATAAACAAAAACTGCTATGTAATGTTAAAGGGAGGATGATTTTTATGGCGAAAAGCAAGACGTCTGCATCGGTTCCAAAGGTGAAGACTACATGGAAAAATGCTTTTAAGCGCGACTGGCAGCTTTATATGTTGCTGCTGATACCGCTGGCGCTGGTATTCCTGTTCAGTTATGCCGCATATCCGGGTCTGCGGATGGTATTTATGAACTACAAGCCGGCGAAGGGTTATGCGGGAAGCGAGTGGGTAGGGCTTGATATTTTCAGAAAAATATTCAAGGACGCCGATTTCCTGCGTGCGCTGCGGAACTCACTTGTATTTAACTTCCTTGATTTAATTGTGGGAACTCCGATACCGATTCTGCTGGCGCTTTTGCTCAATGAGCTGCGCTATCCGAAGTTTAAGAAAGTGTCCCAGACGATTCTGTATCTGCCGCATTTCCTGTCATGGGCAATCATCGGAAGCGTTGCTTATCAGCTTTTTAAACCGAGCAGCGGTCTGATTAATATTCTGATTATGAATATGGGCGGGGAATCCGTTCCCTTTATTACCGAAAAATGGCACTGGGCCGTTACTTATCTGCTCGTCGGCGTATGGCAGACGATGGGATGGGGAACCATCATGTATCTGGCCGGCATTACAAGTATCAGCGGTGAACTTTACGAGGCGGCCATGATAGACGGCGCCGGAAGATGGAAAAGAATGTGGCATATCACACTGCCCGGTATCAAACCGACAATCATCACACTGCTGATTATCAATCTGGGCCGTGTTATGAACAGTAATTACGAACGTCTGGCGGTATTCGGAAATTCACAGGTAAGGGATTTCCAGTATCAGCTCGCAATCTACATATATGAAAAAGGTCTTGGCAATCTGCAGTTCTCTATGGCGACTGCGGTAGGTCTTTTCCAGTCCGTAATCGGCGTTATACTGGTGCTTCTTGCTGATAAGTTCGCCAAACTGCTTGGCGAAGAAGGCTTGCTGTAAAGGAGGGATGGAGATGGCTAAGAATAAAGATATCAATACCGAAGAAGTAACACCCGATGGCAGCCGGGCCATTAATAAGTTTCGTTTCAGCGATGCGCTGATTATGATTGTACTTGGGCTTTTATGCCTGACCTGTATTCTGCCCTTTATCTATCTTGCTGCGAAATCCATTTCCAGCAACAATGCGGTTCTGGCGAAGCAGGTATATCTGATACCGAAAGATATCACACTGGATGCGTATGTATCCTTGTTTAAAGACGGTTCAATGGTAAGAGCCATGGGATACAGCGTAGTTGTTACGGCGATATTCACGGCGCTTGGTATGATTGCATGTACCTGTGCGGCATATCCGTTATCCAAGAAAAGGCTGAAGGGTAAAAAGGCGTTTACGTTTCTTTTGATGGTACCCATGTATTTTACGGCGGGTCTGATTCCTTCCTATCTGCTGTTCAAGGATATGAAACTCCTCGATACGATGTGGGTACTGATTTGGCCTCTGATTTATTCGCCCTACAATATGCTGATTATGAAAACATATCTGCAATCGACCATACCGGACAGCCTCGAAGAATCGGCGTTTCTGGACGGCGCATCCAATCTGCAGATTTTGTGGCGAATCGTATTACCTTTATCTAAGCCGATTATCGCGACATTGTCCCTGTTCTATGCGGTAGGACGATGGAACGCATATGCAGATAACCAGTATTATATCAGAAGCGATAATCTGAAAATGGTTCAGTATAAACTGTATCAGATGGTTGCTTCCGCAACAGAAGCGCAGACGACGACGCTTTCGGAAGCGGCGGCCGTAACGAGTACGCCGGAAGTGCTCCAGGCAGCGTCCATCATGTTCGTTACGATACCGATTATCATCATCTATCCTTTCCTGCAGAAATACTTTGTAAAAGGTGCGATGGTCGGAGCGGTCAAGGGTTAAAAATCGAAGATTTTTAACGGCAAGTTTGGGCACCGCCCAAACTCGCGGGTTGTGGAATGATAACAATATTGATAGTCCTCCGCGTCAGGCGGTTGAACTATACATCAAATTCTATTTTGAAAAGGAGGAAATATTATGAAGAAGAACATTCTTCAAAAAGTACTGGTCTTCGCGCTGACAGGTGCGATGGCTATGGGAATGCTCAGTGGTTGTGGAAACGGCGGTTCTGACTCTTCCAATACAGATACGCAGACACAGACAACGACTGACAACACTGCTGCAACAGATAACAGTGCAGCAACGGATAACAGTGCAGCAACAACGGACACCACGACAGATACTGCAACAACAGAGCCCGCAGCAAATGCGGCAGCAGGAATCGAAGGTTATGAAGCGTTTGCTGACAACGTAACACTGAAAGTAGCTGTTTATGACAGAGGTGTAGAAGGTGTACCGACAGTCGATGACAACTACTGGACCAAATGGGTTCAGGAGAATTTCGGTGACAAGTACAATATTACCGTACAGTATGTGCCGATTACAAGAACCGACGTTATGACAGACTACGCGCTCCTTGCAGCAGCGGATGATTTACCGACTATCCTGATGGAATATGACTATCCGAAGGTTGCTCAGTGGGCGAACGACGGTTATCTGACAACCTATGACTTGGATGCGTTTGCACAGGTTGCTCCGACTTACTATCAGAGAATGGTAGACCTGAATCAGATTCCTTATACGCAGATGGGCGGCGAGACATACTTCGCACTGGCTGAAAGACCGTACTACAACACAACTTATACATACCAGAACTTCGTTCGTATGGACTGGTTAAGAGAAGTTGGTTATGAAGAAGTGCCGAAGACTTATGATGATATGGTAGACGCTCTGACCAAGATTAAAGAAGCTGGTCTCTGCGATTATCCGGGCAGCCCGATTGTAACAAACAAGATGGTAGCTGTTGGTGCGGATACACAGAACTATGGTTTCAGAACCTATCCTCTGAACGAGGAAGAGTGGGTAATGTACAGCGATTACAATGTTGTACCGATGAACTGGGAGCCTACAAAGAAATATCTGCAGACTGCTAACGAGCTGTACAACCTGGGCATTACAAACCCTGAATACTACATCACAGACGATGAGACATGGAAAGCAAACTTCATCAACGGTAAGGCATTCAATTACAGCAACTATATTTCCGCAAACATGGATTTCCTCAATTCCTTCTATGAGAACAATCCGGATGCAGAGCTGGCGGTTGTTCCGGCTGATGCAGAGTACGCTGGTTCTTACGGATATCGTACAGATAACCCGTTTGGTATGATTATCTGCTTTTCTTCTTCCGCAACAGAAGATGAACTGAAAGCAGCATGGATGTACATGGAATGGATGACACAGGAAGAGAACCTCTTCACGATGCAGTGGGGTATCGAAGGCGAGAACTACACAGTAGAAAATGGTCTTCCGGTATCTGTAGCGGATTACTCCGGTGATTGTACACAGGGCTTCAACAACAGCAAAGACTACTGGTGTGTAACAATCGAGAGCAGAAACGCTGGTACGATTGAAGAGATTATCGCGGCGACAACACCTACCGGACTTCCTCAGGATTTCACACAGGATGTTATCGACTTCTACAACAAACGTGTTGAGATTTCTTCAACGGATTATGCTTGTACGGACCCTATCTTCGCGGTAGCGCTTGATACTGTTTCTGAATATTCAGGAACACTTGCGGCTCTCTGGACAGAGTACTATGATACGCTGACCATGTGCAAACCGGAAGAGTTTGAAGCAAAATACGCAGAACTGTCTCAGAAATATCTGGATGCTGGTTTCCAGGATATCGCAGACGAAAGACTGGATGCGTTCAATAACGGCAATACTACGAAATTGCAGTAATTCTAATTTTGACAAAAATAGTAGTTCTGATAACAGGCCGTCGCACTTGTGTGCGGCGGTCTTGTTATTTTGCTTCCGTTAATCTCCTATTGACAATCCCAATTCGTTTCTCTTATAATGTAGGCTAACGCAAAGGATTTTCGGACAAAAGATGGAGGCGTGTAAGATGGCAAAGCCTACAAATACAATAACAGAATACCGAAACTATTATCTGCCGCCTCATTTTCCGGCGTTGCTGCTTTCGGGCGACCATTGGAGGATTTCGGACAAACAGAGAGACAGGCTGCATTTCCACAATTGTCTTGAAATTGGAATCTGCCATGCGGGAAGCGGATTTATGGAGTTTTACGGGGAGACCTGTCCTTTTCAGGAGGGAGATATTACCATCATTCCGCAGAATGTACCACATTCTACATATAGCACGCCGGGGGCTTCCAGCTTAAGTCTCTGGTCATATCTTTTTATAGACCCGAAGGAATTTTTCAGACATTCCCTCCCTTCCACATGGAAAAATTATGAGTTACAGCCCTATGCGTTCCAGAATTTCAAATACCTCCTGAGCAGAGAGCGTTATCCGGAAGTCTGGCAGCTGCTTACGCTTATTATCAAGGAACTTCGGGAGCAGAAACTGGGTTATCAGTTTGCGGCCAGAGGACTGATGCTTTCGTTGTATATTGAGATTTATCGTATTCAGTCCCAGGAAGAGGAAGTGCGCGAAGAAAAGGAAGGAAACAAAAGGGAAAGAGAAGAACAGTACGGCCGGACGGAAGAAGAGGAAAAAGGAGGAGGGGGGGGCTTTTCGGATGCGGCCAGCCCGCTGTCGATTGCCCCGGCGCTCGATTATATTGAAAAAAATTATATGAAGCAGTTCAGCATCGAATTTCTCGCGGATTTGTGCCATTGGAGTCCCACGCATTTCCGAAGAATTTTTCACTCCATCATGCGGATTTCTCCGCTGAATTATTTGAACAATACCCGCATACAGAAGTCTTGCAGTCTGTTATGCAGTACGGAAGAATCCATTCTGAGCATTTCAGAGGCTGTGGGATTTCAGTCCGTTTCCAGTTATAACCGCTATTTTTATCGCCTGATGTCGCAGTCTCCGCGGGAATACAGGCGGCAGATGCTGCAGTCGGATAAACAGCAGGCGCAGAGTATGTCCATTCTGGAATTTTCCGGCTGGATGTACCCGGAACCTTAAATACGCAGGCTCCACAGAGCCTGCGTATTTTACTTGTAGTGCGCCTGGCGACGTCTGTTTCTGCCTTGTTTCCAGCCCCGGGAACACCTATTGACAACGGGAAACAGTTTGTTTATAATTTATTTTACAAGAAGAGTTCTCTGATGTGAAATCTCCGTTCTGTTCAGAACGAATAATCGGGTATATCCGATTCCGGCGTTATCAGCCATATTTCACAAGATATAACAGAAGAATGGCTGAGGCAGTATTGGTTTGGCTACTGCAGGGCCGGAAAGGATTTGAATGGGAAAGAAGGATAAAGCAGATAGGAATTTTTTTGAAAAAAAAGAGCGGTTTGCAGAATTAATGAATCATATTTATAATCGGAAAACGGATAAAATATGTCCGGAAGATTTGGTGGTAATCAGGCGTAATTATGCGCCGTTAGCCTTTCCTTTTGGTGGAAAAGAGAGAGATTTGTTAATGTTTGATAAAAAGCGAAATATTTATTATGGGCTGGAAATAGAAACCGAGTCCGATTATAGCATGCCGGAACGTATTATGGTATATGATGCCAGCGAATATGAAGAGCAGATAAAAGAAATTCACAATAAGAATTTGGAAAGCAAGAGCTATAAAACGTATCGGGAGAAAAAGAGCAGAATGACCCAGAAAGATTTTTTGATTCCGATTATAACGTCTGTATTATATTTAGGTACGAATCACTGGAAGGGAAGGAGAACGCTCTCGCAGATGTTTTCAAATAAAAAGCAGGCGGAACAGCTCTTAGGAAATCGATATCCGGAATATGATTTTCCGCTGTTGGAAGCGGATTATCAAAACCCGGAAATATACAGGACAGATTTGAAAGAGTTTTTCCAGGCCATGCAATGTCGATTGGATAAAAATAGGCTTCGTGCTCTTTTTAATACGGAGGCCTTTCAGAATCTGTCTCCTGATACGGAATGGGCTATTGCAATTCATTTAAATATCAGCAGACTGGTAAAGAAAATGGAGAAGGAGGAAGTTGGTATGTGTAAGGCATTTCAAGATTTGATGGAAGAAGAGCGGAGGGAAGGCAAAAAGGAAGGTAGAAGAGAAGGCAAAAAGGAAGGCAGAAAAGAAGAGAAAATACAGACAATTCGTAGGATGGTACAGGAGGGACTGGATGAGGGAATTATCAACCGGGTGACAAAATGTACGAAAGAAGAGTTTCAGGCGGCTCTGAATTGAAGGTGTCGGCGGCCGCTTTCGGGTGGTCATTGGAAGAGCTCAGATAAAAGAATTTTTAACACCGCGAAATACGCGGCGTTAAAAATTCTATCGATTTGTGCAAGGCACAAAATATCTTATAAATTTAAAAACATCGTCTGGTAGGGTTCCAGGGTCAGTTCTTTTGTGCCCGCGTGGGTTTCAACGCGGGTTTTTTGCTGTGTATCGCTGTTATTGATAACTACGAGAGTTTTGCTTTCCGGATAGTACGCGCACTCCGTATAGAGGTTATCGGTCATGTAGATTCCGGTAACGTCCTCGCCTCCGGCATAACGAATCAGCTGGTAGAGCAGTCTCGTATTGGCGGGGCCAAACTGGAAGGAAGACAGATAAATGCCTTTGCCTTTTCCAAAATCGTGAACCGTCAGAACCGGATTACCGTCTTTTTCCATAAGAACTTTTGCCTTTCCGTCCGTCAGATAACGGTTTGGTTTCGGGGTGAGACTCGCTTCCCGTGGAACGAGATTCATCGTATCTTCCGCCTTGAACTGCCAGCGTCCGTGACAGATTCGCTCGCCCGTATCTTCATCGATGCCGAGCACATGCGCCATCCGGAAGAAGGTGTCATAGCCGGAGACTGCGGAAGGCTCGTTGACGCCGAGGAAAGTACCGCCCCGGTATACCCATTCTGTCAGAATTTCCACGAGCTCAGCGTCTTTCCAGGCGTCGCCGCCGCTCCATGCGCTTCCGGCGTAGCCTGCATTAATAACAATATCGAAGCCGTCCAGCTTTCCGGCTTTTACATCCTCGAAGGAAAGGAAGGAAACATCAACGGGCAGTCCTGACAATGCCTCATTGATGTGAATCAGGTCATGCTGCCAGGTCTCGTGAAAATGCCCTGAAAGCGTCCAGGAGCGGAGTGCGCCCCAGGAATGAAGGACGGCGGCTTTCGTCCGGATGCAGTAAGGCTTTCCTTTGGCATGGAAATCCTGAATCATATGAAATTCGTCCGTAACCTGCTCAATATAGTCGCAAAAATCGGGGAAACCTTCGGTCAGATGCAGATAGCCGCCGAGCCCGATGCGGTCGATAGAGCAGCGCAGCAGCGCTCTCCGAATGCTGTTCCAGTAACGTTTGGCTTCCGTAGTCGGGTCTCCGCCTTCCATAAAAGTCGGCGCACCGCCAAGCCCTACCGGGAACAGATAAGGATGCAGCCTGAGTTCGTGCACCGGAACATCAACGCCCGCGCAGAGTCTCGCTTCAAAACCGGAAAAGACGCATTTAATCAGTCCGTCGAATCCAAATTCCGTAAATCTTCCATTATAGGGCTCCAGTCCAACCCAGCTGTCATCATAAAAAACATAGGCTTTTTTGCCATAGGAATGCACGATATCGACGAGCGTTCTGCCGAAAAAGATAACGAAATCGTTGATAAATTTCATCCAGTCCAGTTTGTGCGCATCGCCCGGCATATGGGTAACATGGCGTTTGCCCTGGTTGATGAAATCTTCGGCCGTCATGGAATAACCGAATTTTTCAGCAAATTCGTCCAGCGCCCGTTCGCTTACCGTAAAATCATAAGAACCCCAGTCGGTAAAAAGGGAACGGCATTCTTCGTGGGAACCCCAAATCCAGACAAAATTATAAAATAACGATGTAAAACGGACTACGGTAGTATCGGGATGGGATTCGCACCAGTTTTTCAGCCAGTCAATCATGTATTCGCGCGTTTCAGGATATCGCGGGTCAATCTGCATCAGATGTTCTTTGTCCCAGTGATTGGTGGTGTGGTTGTACATGGAAATTTCTTCCCAGATACGGTAGGCAAGAAAGCTGACCGTATAATTATGCCAGGGAACGGCATTACGGATGGTGACGGTTCCGTTTTCCTTGTGATAATCCCAACGCTCAGAGTCCAGCAGCCTGTTGGCCGTTCTGTCATAGACCTGCCAGTATTTCATCGCTTCCGGGCGGTCGTTAAGCGAAAACTGTTCTTCAAAAAAATCGTCCATCAGCCGGATTGTCAGAACCGTATTTTCTGACGCTTCGCCGGCGGGAACGGCCGTTACGGGCGAAGTGCACAAAAAAGTCTGCTGCAGTTTGTCCTGATTCCGGGACGCCCATTCGTTGTGGTCCCGAATGATGCAGAGGGTGGAATAGATACCGTAGCCGGCATGGATAATGTCTTCCGATAATTCGGTGCCGTCGCTGTCACGGATAACGTCCGCACCCCATTTTTCCGCCAGTTTCAAAGTCAGTTCCTCATAGCCGGATTCTCCCGGCAGCGTGAAGCCGCCTTTTCTTTTTCCCATACTGAATTCCTCCCGTATTTCTTATTACATTGTTTGATATGTATGTTACATCGTTTCTCACATTTTCTGATATGTTTGTCTCATCGTTTTTTTAATTTTCTAATATTTTCTTTTATTTTTGAATTGTGTTCTTACATAATTTTCAGGTTCCGGCACAGGTTCGAGCCCTGTCTGCGGGTGATTGGCATATCCAGTTCATCCGTTCCGTCCGCGGAAAGCACGCCGAGCTGACAGGCGGCTGATAGAAGCGGTCTCAGCGAAGAACTGACACAATTGTCATAAGGACATTGCTGTGCTTCCGGCAAGGTTCTCCGGCTTCCATAGGCGCGCATCAGAAAGACGACAAAATCTAAAAGATTTACCGTCTCCAGCGGACGGAAAAGGCCGTTTTCGCATACTTCTCCGGTTACAATGCCGTTCTGCAGTCCGCATTCCACCGCGCCGGCATACCATTCATGACCGATGATATCGGTAAAGAGGTCGTTATATACGTTGGTAATAAAAAAGCCCGCCCGACGGATAACCATATCGAGAGCTTCCGCCCGAAGCAGAGGTTCCGATGGTCTGTCCGGTTCTTCCCATTCGGGTGTTTCGTTATCCGTAACAAAGCCTTCCGGTCTCGGAAGGGGTTCCACGAAAGACGGTTCCGGCCATGATTTGGCGGAATCGTTTATCAGGGAAGCCAGAAGACGGTAAGCTCCTTCCGTACAGCAGCGCCGGATTTCGGCACAAATCATTTCAGCCATTTTCCGGGCGCCGAAATCGTTATGGTGGGTATAGTCGGAAGGATAGAAGTATCTTTTGGCATTCTCTCTTTGCAGCCGGACAATAAATTCCATGCTCAGTCTGTGCAAATCGAGAACCGGAACGGACAAACGGGAGCCGGCTTCGAGACAGGCATCCGCATATTCCTGTAACAGGTCATTATAAGCGCCGTCGCTTCCCCGCCATGTATTCCGCGCTACCGGAGTGACAAGAACGGGATGAACACCCAGTTTCCGGCATTCCGTAATATATCTTTCCAAGTTTGCCAGGTAGCCTTCCCCGGCCTTTAAGTGCTGTAATTTCTGGTCGTTATGGCCGAACTGAAAGAATACATAATCGCCCGGTTTACAATGTTCAAAAAGGATGGCCGCATGACCTTCCTGACGAAAACTTTCCGTCGTCAGCCCGGAGTGGGAGTGGTTAGAGACAGAAACCGCTCCGCACAACAGGGACGGAAGCATCTGTCCCCAGCCGGCGTAGCTTGTTTCCGGCGCATAAGGGTATTCCGCCGACTGGTCGGTCACGGTGGAATCGCCTGCTATGTAGAGTACCGGACAATTTACCGGTTCTATTGTGATTTTGCTAAGAAGCGGTTTGTCCGCCGTAACGCTTACTTCAATGCCTAAATCGTGATAAACTTTTTCCTGTCCCCGCGGAATAATGCCGCATACTTCCGTGTACAGTTCACAAGTATATTCCTCACCGGGAAGAAGCGTTTCCCGCCAGGCGCCGAGACAGCGCCTTCCGGTGAAAATACGGATATCGGATATTTTTTCGTCGGAATATAAGGTCACCCTGACGCGGTAACTGCCTTCCGCATCTACATGACATTTGAAGCGGAGGGGAAACTGTCTTCTGCCATCGGTGGGCGTCTCCGGCCGTATCATACAGCCGCAAGAGGTCTGCTCAATCGTGACAGGTTTTAACAGACGATACCAGGGAACCGGCAGAAAACCGCCGTTTAATTCCGGCAGCATCAGGTGCGGATATTGTTCCATCGTCTGCTCGGTAAGAAAGCCGTAACCTCGCTCTTTCGTATAAATATCTTCCGGAGCAATATTGCCGCCGGGTGTAAAATCGTATGTTATCATCTTAAAGAGCTCCGTCCTTTTCGATAGAAGAAGATACCAGTACGCTGCTGAAAAAGGCGAGCGCAAGTCCCTGTCCCCAGCCCTGAATCCAGCGTCTGGAAATGCCCCGGTAGCCGTCGATATCTTTCATAACGGCCGTGCCGCCGGATACGTTCATAACCCGGCCGTCTTCGCTGACATTGGCAAGAAGCCCCTGGATGGCAAGATTGATGTGGCGGGTGTGTAACGGATTGCCGCGCTCCAGCATTGCCGCAGCAATGCCCGCGGACGCGGAAATTTCCTCATAGGATTCTTCGTCGTTTAAGACGGTGCGCCAGAGGCCGTTTTTCGTCTGTACCGTTTTCAGGGCGGCGAGCTGGTCATTTAAAGACCCGGCAACATCCAGATATTTCGGATAAAGATAGCATTCGGGAAGTACGCTGCCTACCTTTGACATCGTATAAGCGGCCCAGGCATTGGCTCTGCCCCAGTAGATGCCGGACATATGGTCTTTGGTAATATTGTTATAGCCGTGATAATAAAATCCGGTTTTTTCATCCTGTAAATAATTAATATGCCAGTACCACTGATTCAGGGCGTCATCAATCATCTCCTCGTCTTTCAGGATAACGCCGACCCGGAGGAGGAAGAAAGCAGCCATAAATAAGGTGTCCGCCCATGCCTGTTCCGGGAAATCGTTTTTGGCGGAAACGGTATGCTGGAGCACATTGTCGCCAAAACGGAGGGCATCTTTGCGGATATAGTCAATTTTGCTCAGAGCAAGGTCCCAGTATTTCTGCTCGCCGGTCGCCTGATACAGCGAAACGAGGCAGTGGCCCATTGCACAGGCGTTGACGGTCCACACCTTCGGAAGACCGAGAGAAATCAGTTCGTCCACGCGCTCTTTTAAGAGCGTCAGGTATTTTTCGTTTCCCGTTTTTTCGTAGGCTTCGCTGATACCGTAGTAGGCTACGCCACAGGGCCAGTCCCAGGTAAGGTCCATTTTCATGGTTCTGTCCACGATTCTGTCGATGACATCTTCTATCTGTTCTCTGTTAAATTCCAACTGCATAATCAGCCCTCCCGATAAAAATTATTTTAAAAATTTTGCGATAAAAATCTATATTTATTATATAGAATGAATCTGTTTTATAACAGACTGCTTTCATTCAAAAATACAGCAATTTCGACCAAGTTCCGAAAGGCGGAATTTTAAAGATATCAGTTTAGCCATGCAAAATGGAATATACAAGATGCCTTATGTGAGCAAGCTCTCAACGGCATTTTGTATATTCCATTTTGCATGGCTAAACTGATATCTTTAAAATAATATATTTTTATATTTTACAATAAAAAGAAAACGCTTTATAATAAAATTAACGAATACGGCAGTGCATTTTGCAGAAAAGACTGGAAAATGCGGGAAGGAGAGAAGCATATGATTAAAGGTTTTAAAATGAAACTATATCCCGGACAGGAAGCGGAATATGAGAAACGCCACAACGAACTCTGGCCGGAAATGAAAGATATGATTCATGAGCACGGCGGTAAAAATTATTCGATTTTTCTGGACAAGGAAACGCTGACCCTGTTTGGCTATATTGAGATAGAGGATGAGGAGCTCTGGGCAAAGGGCGCGGACACGGCCATTAACCGGAAATGGTGGGATTTCATGGCCGATATTATGGAGACGAACCCGGACAACAGCCCGGTGTCGATTGATTTGAAACCGTTGTTCCATTTGGATTAGAGGGAGGCTGGCATGAAACTGGGCGTCAGAGCGCATGACTATGGGAAGATGGAAATAGAGAAAATGGCCGAAACGCTGCACAGGGAAGGCTATGCGGCGGCGCAGCTCGCGCTTCCGAAAGTTTTTACGGGCATTGAACGGTATGAGGATATTACCGGAAAGCATCTTGAAAGAATCCGGAAGGCGTTTGAAGAATGGAAGGTGGAAATTCCTGTTTTCGGGTGTTATATGGACTTGGGGAATCCCGATGCGGAGATTCGGGGTTACGCCGTAAAGACACTGAAAAAATGTCTTGCTTACAGCAAAGAAGTGGGTGCAAAGGTGGTAGGGACGGAAACGGCGTATCCGCATCTTGGCAGGGAAGAAAAAGCGGCGTGGTACCCTTATATGCTCGACAGCATACAACGCGTTGTGGAGGAAGCCGTGCGCATCGATGCGAAGCTGGCAATTGAGCCGGTATACTGGCATCCTCTTGAAAGCCTGGAAGCGGTAAAGGACGTGATGGAAAAGGCAGGGGATAAGGAACATCTGCGGCTTATTTTTGACGCTTCCAATCTGTTAGAAAATCCCGATGAGACGGACCAGAAAGCCTATTGGGGGGAATGGCTGCAGACGGTCGGGGAATCTATAGAGGCGATGCACATCAAAGACTTCTATTTTGATGAAAACGGCCGCTATTGCCCTACGCTTCTGGGAAAAGGCGTGATTCGCTATGAGGCGGTTTCGGAATGGCTTCATAAGAACAGGCCGGATATGTATCTGCTGCGGGAAGAAATGAACCCGGAAACGGCGCAGGAAGATTTGGACTTTATGAGAAAACTTTAGGGAAGAAACGAATTACCTTGTCAAAGTAAAAATTGACGGAAAACAGGAAAAATTTGCTCGTGAGCCAGCCTTGCCGAGGCTTGCATTCCTTTTTGCGTCCTTTATAATATTCTTATATTCTGTTTCACTATCAAATAGATGAACGTTATTAGAAAAATCCATATGATTAATTTTTTGAAAGACCGATTAAAAGAAGGGACGGTCAATCTGATTATACCAGACGGAATCTTTGACTTCATATTGTTTGTTAATGTCAGGAAAGGTATTTATACAAGAAAGTACGAAAAAGAAACATCGATTTATAAGATGCCGGAAGGAGGCAGATACGCGGATTTCCTGAAAGAACTGCAAAAGCGGGTGTGCAGCGGCAAAGAAGAATTTTATGAAGATATGAAGCTCATCAGGGTGATTGGAGCTCTTGCCGTAAAGGAAAAATATATTGTGGCATGCGGTTTCAGGACTGGGGATGGCACGTATCAGGATGATACACGTCATTTGAAATTTACTTTTATCAGAAATACGCTTTATGAGAAATCCGATAAACAAAAAGAAAATATCGTAGTATTTTGTGAGGATATCACGGAAATGCTTATCTGGGGAAAGCCTGGAGGGGAACCCGGACGGATGCCCGGCGGGCATCAGGATAAGATGGAAATTTTGCAGAAACGGCTTGTTTATCTCGCGCACGAAATCAGAACATCTCTTAACGGAATCTATGGTAATCTGAAAATGCTCCATGAGGAAGTATATCCGCAAAACAAATATTTTCGAAATGCGTTTCTTTCTGCGGAATATCTTTTGAACCTTGTAAACGGTGTGCTGAATATTTCCACACTGGAAGATGGAGGTATCGGAAGAATTGAAGCGGTCACGATGGAAGAACTGGTAAAATACCCGGAAGGGGCTTTCGCGTATGAAGCGGAGAAACGAAATATCCAGGTGCAGTTCGTCTGCGGCAGGCCGGTGTACCGGTATCTTTATCTGAACAGGACGGCCATACAGCAGGTTCTTATCAATCTGCTTTCCAACGCCGTAAAATATACGAAGGATGGAGGGTCTGTTGTCTGCCGCATGGCGGAAATTCCGATGGAAGAAAAAAGAGTCCGTCTGCTGCTTGAAGTATCGGACACGGGAATCGGTATGGAAGAGACGTTTCTGGCCGGTGTATGGAAGCCCTACGAAAGGGAATGGCGGGAAAAGAGCGCGGAGGGAAGCGGACTCGGCCTTGCGCTTACCCGGTACCTGGTGGAAATGCTTCACGGAACGATACACATCGAAAGCAGAAGCGGCATCGGAACATGCGTGTCAGCGGCCTTTGACGTGGATGGAGACGATATGCTGTATAAGCCAGAGGAAGGGCCGGAGAAAACTTCTGAACAAGAAGAAATCCCGGTAAAAAGGGCGCTCGTAGCGGAGGACGAAGACGCGAATATGGAAGTGATATGCGCTTATCTGGAAAAGATGGGAATTGCCGCGGATAAGACTTATGACGGAGAGGAAGTTCTGGAGATATTCAGACAGTCGGAAGAAGCATATTATGATGTCATCCTGATGGATATCCATCTGCCGGTTCAAAGCGGCATAGAGGCGGCAAAGGAAATCAGGAGCATGAAACGGAAAGACAGTGGAATACCGATTATCGCCATGACAGGAGATGTATGGAACGGGCGCGTTCCGGAAGAGATGTCCGTCACGGTGGGCAAACCTTACCGGGAAGAAGACCTCCGGTCTGCGCTGCAGGCGTGCTGCAAAAGTCAGGCCAAAACGGTAGGGGACAGAAAGAAAGCGGAAAATCATGGAAGAATTGGAGGAACTCAGACAACAGGAAAAAGAAGCGGTCATTCATCAGCTGAATCCACACTTTATTTTTAATTCATTGGGCGCTGCCCGGATTGCGGTCAGAACCGACCCGGAACTGGCATATGAAAGTATTTATGACTTTTCCAGATATTTGAGAGCAGTTCTCCGGTCGCTGGAAAGCCGGGAAAACATTCCTTTGAAAGAGGAAATAAGTGATGTGCGCGCTTTTGTCAATCTGGAGAAATTGAGATTCGGCAGCCGGATAAAGTTCCGCACGGATATCCGGGAGGAAAATTTCAGTCTGCCTCCGCTGTCGGTGCTGGCGCTCGTGGAGAATGCGTTTGTACATGGATTGCAAAAGGGAGACAGAGAAGGAACCGTAACCGTCAGAAGCTGCCGGGTGCCATCCGCCTGTATTGTTCAGGTGGAAGATGATGGAATCGGTTTTGATGCGGAAGCATATGGGAATCTGCATGGCGATGACGGGCCAAAAGCCGGAGGACTGCTGAAAGTCAGATACCGTATGGAAACAATGACAAACGGAAGGATGGATATCCAGAGTTTTGCCGGGGTCGGGACTGTGGTAACTTTGCAGATTCCCGTTTCGGAAAGAAAGGCGTGATACTGCCATGAAAATAAGAACAATTATAGTGGATGATGAAATGTGGGTGCTTCATCAGTTTGAAGAAGGTTTGCGCCACGCCGTGGATATCGAACTGCTGGAAACGTTTTACAGTGCGGACAAAGCGCTTGCGTATGCCCAGTGCCATGCGGTTGATTTTGCCATTCTGGACGGTTCCATGCCTGGGATGGACGGAATAGCACTCGGCGAAAAACTGAGGGAAATCAATAGCGACATGATATTGATTTATGTAACAGGATATGAAAAATATTTGAAAAAAGCCATTCTTGATTTGCGGGCTGATTATTTTATGAAAAAACCTCTTAACGATACGGATATGGAACAGCTGATAAGCAGAGTCAGATACCTGTCGGCAAGACTGCATAAACGGGTACAGGTGCAGACTTTCGGTGAATTTGATATTTTTGTTGACGGACAGCTCGTTGAATTTGCGAACCAGAAGGCCAAAGAGCTGTTTGCTATCTGTATCGACAGCGGCGGAGAAGTGACGATGAAAAGAAGTATCGACCTTTTGTGGGAAGGAAGAGGATACGATGATAAGGTAAAATGTCTGTACAGAAAAGCGGTCATTTATCTGAATACCACATTCCGGGAATGCGGCATTGCCGATATTTTCAGCAGCCGGAGAGGAAGCTGCCATGTGAACAGAGAAGAAATCGTATGTGATTATTATGAAGTCTTAAACGGGAGAAGCATCCGGGACACTTCATTTGACGGCAGATATATGGCGGCTTATTCCTGGAGTGAGGAAACATGCGGAAAACTGTGCCGTATGGCGGCCGAATGCCTTTGTGAATAAAAAAATGAACATGGCTCTAAAGTCTTTGAAAATTTATCCGATACAAATATTGACAGTTAATAAATTATTTTTGAGGATTTGTACTGCGGTACAGATTTGAAGTTGAAAATCTCTGATTTTCGGCATGAAGGAAGGGAGGAGTTATTATGCGTATAGAAGCATATACTCAGGTCCAGCAGTTATATAACACGAAGAAGGCGGTAAAAGCGCCCGCTGCGGCAAATGCAGGCGTTTCTGATAAAATACAGATTTCCAGCATCGGCCGGGATATTCAGGTGGCCAAAGCGGCAGTGGATGCAAGCAGCGATATCAGAGAAGATGTCGTGGCTCCGATTCGTGCGGGCATCGCAAACGGAACTTATCAGGTGAGCGGCGAGAGTTTTGCAGAGAAACTGCTGCAGCAGTATGAAGAAATTTCCAGTCTGTAAGACATTCTGTAAGACGTGGTAAAAGTGAGGTTATAGTGCGTGGCAAGTTTAATGGAGAGTTTGATAGATGTTTTGGAAAAAGAGAGTGACGAGTACCAAAATTTATTGAAATTATCCATGCAGAAAACACAGGTTATTGTGTCTGAAGACTTAGAACAGTTAGCAAAAATCACGGATGAAGAACAGCTTATCGTGAGCAGAATCAACCATTTGGATACTATCAGAAATGAGGCTGTACAGGATATAGCGAATGTACTTAACAAGGATGTTACGAAACTAAAAATTGCAGATTTGATTAAAATGCTCGGACAAAGACCGGAAGAACAGCAGAAACTTGCGGCAGCATTCGACGGATTACAGGCGAATGTAAAGAATGTGGCAAGAGTTAATGAGCAGAACCGGGAACTGATTCAGAATGCGCTGGAAATGGTCCAGTTCAATATGAATCTCCTTCAGTCCATGAAAGCGGCTCCTGAGACGGCTAACTACAACAGGGGAGCTTACAGTACCGGAGATATTATCGGGGTAGAGCGGAAATCATTTGATGCAAAGCAGTAAGAAAAATTGTTAAGGATGGTAGCGTTATGTCATTAATGGGCAGCCTTTATCTGGGTGTATCAGGATTACAAACTTCAAATAATGCGTTAAATACAACAGGACATAATATGTCCAACCTGGACACGGTCGGCTATACAAGACAGCAGGTGTCCCAGGCTACAAGAGGCTATAATACAATTTCCAAAAGTCAGTCGACGAATTGGCAGCAGCTTGGTCTTGGTGTCAATTATTCCCAAACGAGACAGGTAAGAGATTATTTTCTTGACAAGAACTACCGTCGTGAATCGGGCAGAAGCGCCTTTTACGAGGTGGGTTACGCCGCGTTGGAAGAAATAGAGGATGTTCTTGGCGAGTCTTATGAAGGGCATGCTTTTTCCATTGCGGTAACGGATTTGTGGACTGCAGTAGAAGAACTCAGCAAAGACCCTACGCTTGCGGTGAACCAGAATCTGCTTGTGACACGTTCTTATGAATTTATCGAGAAGGCGCAGGCTGTTTATAAGAGTCTGGAAGAGTATCAGGACAATATGAACAGAACCGTTGCCCAGGATGTGGAAACCATCAATAAATATGCGCAGCAGATTGAGGCGCTGAACCGTCAGATTGCCAGAATAGAAGGCGGCGTGGAACATGCCAATGACTTACGGGACCAGAGAAATTATCTGCTGGATGAGTTATCGACAATGGCCTCCATTTCCTACCATGAAGACGTATTCGGCTATCTGAGCGTGAGACTGGAAGGCGTCGATTTGGTGAAAGGCGGGCTGGTAAATACCATGTCTGTTTATGAAGACCCGAAGACCGGATTCTATACGCCCTATTGGGAAATGCTGGCCGATTACAGCCGCGATGAGTATGGAAATAAATATCTGACCGAGGATGCGCTGCTTTCTGCACAGGTATTTGACCTGACCAGACCGATAGCTTCCGATATCAATACGGATATCGGTTCGTTGAAGAGCACGCTTTTGGCGAGAGGCGACCACAGAGCAACGGCCCAGGAAATTAAAGACGTTAATCCGGATGGCGTATATGAAGAGGGCTGGTATGATACCCATATTTCACAGTCTATTGTCATGAATATCCAGGCGGAGTTTGACCAGCTGATAAATGCGGTCGTTACCAAAATCAACGGTATTTTAAAAGAAGCGGCGGAACTGGAATCGGCGACTTATCCCAATTCCACCTATCTGCGGGATGAAAACGGCGACCCTTACCAGTTGTTCCATCAGATTGTAAATGAGGGAAAGAGCTGCAAACTGCCCGACGGCACCGTCTGGGAATGCGGCTGGACCGTTTCCAATATTGATATCGACATAGACCTCCGCCAGAATCCGACGCTGCTTGGCTTCCGGCTGACGGACGGCTCGGAAGACAATGCTTTGACGGAAAAACTGAAAAATGCGTTTGAGGAAACAATTTATACACTGAATCCGAACGTACAGACTCCGGTCTGCTTCGTTGATTACTATAAAAATCTGGTATCCCAGGTAGCAAATACAGGCTATGTTTTCGGGGAGATTATGGATAGCCAGACGGTGACGGTAGATTCACTGTTTAATGCGAGAGAACAGGTTATCGGCGTATCTTCCGACGAAGAACTGACCAATATGATTATGTTCCAGAACGCTTACAATGCTTCCAGCCGCTATATCAATGTTATCAGCGAAATGCTGGAGCACATTCTGACAACGCTTGGCAGATAATGCGGACTGCGAAAGGAGAAAAATATGCCATCTACATTTTTTGGATTAACAATTGCGTCTTCGGGCCTTCGGGCGGCGAATGCGGCGCTGAATACAACAGGCAATAATATCAGCAATGCCAATACGGAAGGTTACAGCCGTCAGGCCGTGACGACGGAAGCAGCCCAGGCGCTGCGCGTTTTTGCAACTTATGGCTGTGCGGGCGCCGGCGTTGAGACAATTGCCATCGAGCGTATCAGGGATTCTTTTTATGATACGAAATTCCGTGAAAACGAAACGAGACTGGGTGAGTATGACATCAAAGCATATTATATGCGGATGATTGAGAATTATCTGACGGACGATAAGATATCCGGTTTTAAAACGATTTTTGATAAAATTGGTGTGGCGCTTGAAGAAGTAACGAAAAACGGCAGTTCCACTTCCACGAAGGCGGAGTTCGTGTCCACCGTCAAAAATATGACGGATTATTTTAATAATATGTACGGCAATCTGCAGAACCTTCAGGCGGATGTTAATGATGAAATTAAGATGCGCGTTGACGAAATCAATTCCCTCGCACAGGATATCGCAACCGTCAATAAACAGATTAACGTTATCGAGCTGACGGGCGTTATCGCCAACGAGCTGCGCGATAAGCGGGATGTAATGCTGGATAAACTGTCCGGTATCGTCGATATGACGACGGAGGAATCGCCGATTCTGGACCAGACCGGAGCGCCGTCGGGCGCAAACAGGCTGATTGTCAAGATTGCGGGCGGACAGGTGCTTGTGGATTCGAACGAGTACAGACAGCTGGAATGTGTCGCGCGGAAAACGGAAGAGAAGGTCAATCAGTCCGATATTGACGGACTCTATGATATCCGGTGGACGGACGGCGTGGAATTTGGTCTGTATAATGAATCGATGGGCGGAGAACTGCGCGGCCTCGTGCAGATGCGCGACGGAAATAACGGGGAATATTTTAACGGTACGGTTGATAAAACCTACTATAATATCGATACAACCAGAGTGGTCATCCATACGACGGCGGACTATCTCGGCAATATGAGCAAGTGTACGCTTTCCGATACGGGCGGAAAGATTACAATCGGCAATCAGATATATTACTATACTGACTGGACGTATGACGGAGACGGCAATTATTCCTTTACGATTGATAACAAAAAGAGCGATATGCCGTTAGTGAACGGCAAAATAAATTCGGAAGCGAGTATCGGTGCGGAAGTGCGGTATCAGGGCATTCCTTACTATATGGAGCAGATGAATGAGTGGATTCGGGATTTTGCGAAAGCAATCAACAATATTTTTACGGAAGGCGTTACCGCGGAGAGCGAAGATGCGGGCATCCTTTTAACAGGTAATCTGCTGACAGAAAAAGGACAGTATACGGAAGGCTGGCTGAACGGCGTTACGAGAAACGATAAGGGAAAAGTGAACGACAAGGGCTATTATCACATCACGGCCGGAAACTTTGCGGTAGTGGAAGAAATCATGAAAGACGCGTCCAAGCTCGGAACCAGATTTGACCCGACTGCCGGACCGGAGGAATGCGAACAGATTAAAAAAGTCATTTCCATGATAAACGATAAGAACCAGTTCAGTTTCCGGGGAAGAAATGCGGGCGGTTTCCTGGAATGTGTGCTTTCGGATGCGGCCCTGTGCGGAGAGAATGCGGAAACATTCTATACCACATATCTGAGTCTGGAAACGAGCATCGACAATCAGAGAATTTCTATTTCAGGCGTTGATGAAGACGAAGAGGCGGTGAGCCTTGTTAAATATCAGAACTCTTATACGCTGGCTTCCAAAATGATTTCCACATTGACGGAAGTATATGACAGGCTGATTTTGCAGACGGGCGTATAGTTGTCGAGAAAGGTTCGCGGGCGAACCTTTCTCGACTGACAGAATGACTTTGTCATTCTGTCGGGTTGAGGTGAAAACTGTATATTGGATAATACAGAACGTAGATTAGGACTGACGGTATAGTAAGAAGGGATGGCGGCATATGAGAATTACAAACAGAATCATGCGGAATAATTCGCTGTATAACATTAATCAGAATAAACTTCTGGAAGATAAGCTGAGCAATCAGATGACGAACCAGAGTAAAATTACAAGGCCTTCCGATGACCCGGTTGTGGCAATCAGGGCGCTGCGGCTGCGCACGAATGTAACAATGGTATCGCAGTATTATGATAAAAATACAGAAGACGCCGACAGCTGGCTTTCCATTACGGGCGATGCGCTGAACACCGTGGGCGAAGTTCTGGAGGATATTTACGAGCAGGCCGAAACGGCTTCCAAGAAAAATTTTACGGCATCGGATTTGGATATCGTTCTGACACAGATGAATGCCCTTGCAAAAGAATTTTATGCGAGCGGTAATGTTGATTATGCGGGACGTTACGTTTTTTCCGGTTACAGAACCGATACGCCGATTACGTTTACCGAAGAGAATATCAAGGAATTCAATCAGGACCCGGAGAACAGAAAGAGTTATATTATCGAGGAAAGCCGGGGATATAAAGATA
>CAJTRL010000011.1 GCA_910578715.1 uncultured Lachnospiraceae bacterium
CAATATGCCAGATAACAGAGGAAATTTGCAATCCGCTGACAAAGGCCAGCTGCCTGCTTATGAAGGCAGTCTGCAAAGCGGACAAGTTTTTAAACTACATGCACCATACTCCCCCACCGGAGACCAGCCACAGGCAATCGAACAGCTTGTGGAAGGTTTTCGCGCCGGCAACCAGTTTCAGACGCTTCTTGGCGTGACGGGTTCCGGCAAGACATTTACGATGGCAAATATCATTGCGGCGCTGAATAAACCGACGCTCGTCATTGCGCATAATAAGACGCTCGCGGGCCAGCTTTACGGGGAATTTAAGGAATTTTTCCCTGAAAACGCGGTAGAATATTTTGTGTCCTATTATGATTATTATCAGCCGGAAGCATATGTTCCTTCTTCCGATACTTATATCGCCAAAGACTCTTCCATTAATGATGAAATTGAGAAACTGCGGCTTTCGGCAACTGCGTCTTTGACGGAGCGAAGGGATGTGGTGGTAATTGCCAGTGTTTCCTGTATTTACGGTCTGGGAAGCCCGGATGAATACGAAAGCATGATTGTATCCCTCCGGCCCGGCATGACGAAGGACAGAGACCAGGTTATCCGGGAGCTGATTGATATACAGTATACCAGAAACGATTTGGATTTGGACTACGGATGTTTCCGGGTGCGGGGCGATGTGCTGGAAGTATTTCCGGCCGAGGGAGGGGACTATCTGATTCGCATTGAGTTTTTTGGGGATGAGATAGACCGAATCGCCCAGACGGACCCGCTGACCGGACAGGTGCGTGCGACGCTGGAGCATATCGCCATTTTTCCGGCGTCCCATTATGTCGTGCCACAGGAGAAGATTCGCGCGGCCTGTAAAAATATTGAAAAAGAGCTGGAAGAACGGGTAAGATATTTTAAAGGGGAAGATAAACTTTTGGAGGCGCAGCGGATTGCGGAGCGCACCAATTTCGATATCGAAATGCTGCGGGAGACGGGGTTCTGTTCGGGAATTGAAAACTATTCCAGACATTTGAACGGGCTGGAGCCGGGTTCCTCGCCTTTTACGCTGTTAGATTATTTTAACGATGATTATCTGATTATTATTGATGAATCCCATATGACGGTGCCGCAGATACGCGGTATGTATGCGGGCGACCGCTCCCGGAAAACGACGCTGGTGGATTACGGTTTCAGACTGCCTTCGGCGCTGGACAACCGGCCGCTGAATTTTGAAGAATTTGAACAGCACATCGACCAGATGCTTTTTGTATCGGCAACGCCTTCCGATTATGAAGCGGCGCATGAACTGTTCCGCACCGAGCAGATTATCAGACCTACGGGGCTGCTTGACCCGGAAGTGGACGTGCGGCCCGTGGAAGGGCAGATAGATGACCTCGTGTCGGAAGTGAACCGGGAGGTTGAGAAAAAACATAAAGTGCTTGTAACGACGCTGACAAAACGCATGGCAGAGGATTTGACGGATTACATGAAGGATGTGGGAATCCGTGTGAAATATCTGCATTCCGATATCGATACGCTGGAACGCGGCGAAATCATCCGGGATATGCGGCTGGATGTATTTGATGTGCTCGTGGGAATCAATCTTCTGCGTGAAGGGCTGGATATTCCGGAAATTTCACTTGTTGCGATTCTGGACGCGGATAAGGAAGGATTTCTGCGTTCGGAAACGTCGCTGATACAGACGATTGGGCGGGCGGCCAGAAATGTGGACGGTCATGTTATTATGTATGCCGACCAGATGACGGATTCCATGAAAAGGGCCATAGAGGAGACGAACCGAAGGCGTGCGATTCAGCAGAAATATAATGAGGAGCACGGCATCACGCCGCAGTCAATTCAGAAGGCAGTCAGAGATTTAATCAGCATTTCCAAAGTCATCGATAAAAAGGAACTGAAATTTGAGAAAGACCCTGAATCCATGAACAGACAGGAGCTGGAAAAGCTGATTAAAGATGTGGAGAAGAGAATGAAGAAAGCGGCGGCGGACCTGAACTTTGAAGAAGCGGCAGAACTGAGGGACCAGATGGCCGGACTGAAAAAACTTCTGCATGATATGGACGGTCAGGACAGGGCATAAAAAGAAGGAATAAAAAGAAAAGCGGGAAGAAAAAAAGCGAAGAGAAACAAAAAAAGCAAAGAGAAACAAAAAAGTAAAGAGATACAAAAAGCAGAAACACATAAATAGAAAGAAATAAATAGAAAGAAATAAAAAAGCAGAAAAGAACAAAAAACGGAAAGAATGAAAAAAACAAAACAGACGAACGGAAAGGAGTACGGTTGCCAGATGGAAGATGCAGTAAAGATAAGACCGAGGGAATATATTAAAATCAGAGGGGCGAGCGAGCATAATCTGAAGCATATCGACCTGAATATTCCGAGAAATGAATTTGTGGTGCTGACAGGGCTTTCCGGTTCGGGGAAATCCTCGCTGGCATTCGATACGATTTATGCGGAGGGGCAGAGAAGATATATGGAATCCCTGTCCTCCTATGCGAGACAGTTTTTAGGACAGATGGAAAAACCGAATGTAGAAAAAATAGAAGGGCTTTCCCCGGCGATTTCCATCGACCAGAAATCCACAAACCGGAACCCGCGTTCCACCGTCGGGACGGTTACGGAAATCTACGATTATTTCCGTCTGCTTTATGCGCGGATTGGCATTCCGCACTGTCCGTCATGCGGAAAAGAGATTAAGAAGCAGAGCGTGGACCAGATGGTAGACCAGATTCTGTCTATGCCGGAAGGAACCAGAATCCAGCTTCTTGCCCCGGTGGTCAGGGGAAGGAAGGGCGAGCACGCCAAAGTGTTTGACCGGGCCAAAAAGAGCGGATATGTCCGGGTAAGGGTGGACGGCAGCATGTACGAGCTGTCGGAAGAAATCAAACTGGATAAAAATATCAAACATAATATTGAAATAGTAGTGGACAGGCTGGTTGTTAAAGAAGGAATCGAAAGGCGTCTGACCGATTCGATGGAAAATGTGCTGGCGCTGGCGGAAGGGCTGATGGTCGTTGATGTAATCGGCGGGGAGCCCGTTACGTTCAGCGAGAAATTTTCCTGTCCGGACTGCGGTATCAGCGTCGGCGAAATCGAGCCGCGGAGTTTTTCTTTTAACAACCCGTTCGGAGCATGCCCGGAATGTTTTGGCCTCGGTTATAAAATGGAATTTGATGTGGATTTGATGATTCCCAATAAGAGTCTGAGCATTCGGGAAGGGGCTATCAGCGTAATGGGATGGCAGTCCAGCAGCAGCGAGGGGAGTTTTACGAACGCGCTTTTACAGGCGCTTTCCAAAGAATACGGATTCAGTCTCGATACGCCTTTTGGGGAACTGCCCGATTCCGTTCAGAACATGATTGTCCACGGGACGAATGGCAGAAAAGTAGAAGTTCATTACAAAGGGCAGCGCGGAGAAGGCGTTTATCCGGTCGCTTTCGAAGGGCTGATTCGGAATATGGAACGCAGATACCGGGAAACGGGTTCCGAAGGAATGAAACAGGAGTACGAGACTTTTATGCGCATTACGCCTTGTCGGGAATGTAAGGGAATGCGTCTGAAAAAAGAATCACTGGCAGTCACGGTGTGCGATAAAAATATATATGAAATTACTTCCATGTCTATCAAGGACCTGCATGTATTTGTAGGGGATATGAATCTGACCAGTCAACAGGAACTGATAGGAAGAAGAATTTTGAAAGAAATACGGGCAAGGGTAGGGTTTCTGATTGAAGTCGGTCTGGACTATCTTGCCCTGTCCAGAGCGACGGGAAGCCTTTCCGGCGGAGAGGCGCAGAGAATCCGTCTGGCAACACAGATAGGCTCCGGTCTCGTCGGCGTCTGCTATATTCTGGATGAGCCGAGCATCGGTCTGCACCAGCGGGACAATGATAAGCTCATCGCGGCCCTGAAAAATCTGAAGGATATGGGGAATACGCTGCTCGTGGTTGAGCATGATGAGGATACGATGCTTGCCGCCGACCATATCGTTGATATCGGACCGGGGGCCGGGTCTCACGGCGGAGAAGTGGTCGCGCAGGGAACCGCAGAAGAAATCATGCGGGTCGAAGAATCCATCACCGGACAATATCTGAGCGGAAAGCTGCAGATTCCGGTGCCGGAGGAAAGAAAGAAGCCACAGGATTATCTTACAATCAAAGGCGCTGAGGAAAACAATCTGAAAAAGGTAACGGTTAAAATTCCGTTAAGTGTTATGACCTGTGTAACAGGGGTATCGGGCTCCGGAAAAAGTTCTCTTATCAATGAGATTTTATACAAACGGCTGGCGAGGGATTTGAACAGGGCGAGAACCATTCCCGGAAAACATCAGAGCATTCTCGGCATCGAGCAGCTCGACAAAGTGATTGCAATCGACCAGTCGCCTATCGGCAGAACGCCCCGTTCCAATCCGGCGACTTATACGGGCGTTTTTGACCAGATAAGGGATTTGTTCGCATCGACGACGGATGCCAAAGCGAGGGGGTACAGCAAAGGCCGGTTCAGCTTTAACGTGAAGGGCGGCCGCTGTGAAGCATGCAGCGGCGACGGCATCATAAAGATTGAGATGCACTTTCTGCCCGATGTTTATGTGCCTTGCGAAGTGTGCGGCGGGAAACGTTATAACCGGGAAACGCTGGAAGTAAAATATAAGGGAAAAAGCATCTATGATGTGCTGGATATGACGGTGGAGGAGGCCGTCCCGTTTTTTGAAAATGTACCTTCTATCCGCAGAAAAATAGAAACGCTGTACGATGTAGGACTATCCTATGTAAAACTCGGACAGCCTTCCACAACGCTTTCCGGCGGGGAGGCACAGCGCATCAAACTGGCGACGGAACTGAGCAGAAGAAGTACGGGAAAGACCATTTATATTCTGGATGAACCGACGACGGGACTGCATTTTGCGGATGTCCACAAACTGGTCGATATTCTTCACAAACTGACCGAAGGCGGTAATACGGTAGTCGTCATCGAGCATAATCTGGATGTCATTAAGACGGCCGATTACATTATTGATTTGGGGCCGGAGGGCGGAGACGGCGGCGGAACGGTCATAGCGGAAGGAACGCCTGAAAAGGTTGCGGAAAACCCGGCATCCTATACCGGAATCTACATTAAAAAAATGCTGGAACGGGCGAAGAAGATGAAATAAGAAAATCCGTTATGAAACAGGCTGCTGTAATCGGAAAGGCAAGAGACCATGACCAGTCATAATAGAATGACAATAGAGGATAAAGAAACGATAAAAGATGAAAAGAAGATAATGGGGAAAAAGGTAACCGGGGCATTCTATCCCAGACTGCCCCGGGAGGTAACGTCCATTTATGTATTCTTACTGCTGACTATTTATCCTCTTTTTCTAAAAAATAAATACTATGATATCGGAAATGCAAAATGGCAGTTTTTCTTTTTCCTGACCGTGGGTGTGGGAGCGGTTCTTGCCGGATGCCTGATTATCCATTTCATAGGAGAATTAAAGCCGCATGAACTTGGAAAGGCGATACGGAGCATCCGGCTTTCCATTATTGACAGGTTCGTACTCGCATATGCAGCATCCGTATTGATTTCCACAGCGCTTTCTCCTTATAAAGAACAGGTAATCTGGGGATATGACGGATGGTATATGGGGTTCGTTTCCCAAATGTGTTTTGTGCTGCTGTATTTTTGCGTGTCGCGTTACTGGCGGTGGGAACGTTCAACTGTCATTGGCGGTCTGACGGCGGCATTCTTTGTGTTTTTGCTCGCCGTCCTGATGCGCTTTAGAATTGACCCGCTCTCTTTATACAAAGGAATAGAGGAGCAATACATAATCAACTTTTTATCGACGATTGGACAGGCGACATGGTATTCGAGTTATATGGTGATTTTGTTTCCGCCCGGACTGTTTGCTTTCTGGTTTTATGATAATAAATATGTCCGCATCTTTGGCGGGATTTTTACGGCGGTCGGGTTTATGACGCTGGTAACGCAAAACTCTGACAGTTCCTATATCGCTTTCGGACTGTTGATTTTTGTCTTATTCTGGATTTCGCTGGAATCTGGCAGAAAATTCAGGCGTTTTCTGGAAGTCATGATGATATGTTTTGGATGTTTTAAATTTATCGGAATCTGTCAGCAGTTATTCCCGGAGCGGGCGGTAACGCTGGATGCGGTTTCCTGGTACTGCGCTCAAAGTAGTTTTACATGGATAGTTCTGATAATCACGGTCATAGTTTACCTCTGTTTTTGCTGGCTGGAAAAATACAGACAAATTGATATCTCTAAAATAAAGAATATTCGTATTGCTTTCCTGGCGCTTTTATTGATAGGTATGGCGGGGGTCGTGGTTTATATCTGTCTGAATACCACGAACCGGCTCCCGGAACGAATGCGAAGCAGCAGTCAGTATCTTCGGTTTGACGAATATTGGGGGAATAACCGGGGCTCGTCCTGGATGATGGCTGCCAAGTCATTTTTGAAAGGCGATATTGTCCGTAAAATATTCGGCTGCGGGCCGGACGGCTTTTCCATTTTTGTCCAGAGCTTTTTTCAAGAAGAGTTGGCATTGAAATGGGGAAACAGTGCAATCCTTTCCTGTGCGCATAACGAATGGCTGAATGCTTTGGTCAATCTCGGCATTGCAGGTGCGGTTTTTTATGCCGGAATCTTCGTTTCCGCCATTTGCCGTTTTTTCAGAAAGTCAAAAGAACATCCTGAACTGACAGCGGTTGCACTTTCCGCCATTTGTTATATGGGACATAATTTTTTCTGCTATCAGCAGATTGTCTGCACGCCGACGATATTTATACTGTTAGGTATCGGAGAATCCATTATCCGATATGGAAAGACGGGAAAATGACCGACGACAGATAGAAAATGCGGATTGCCCCGAAACGGCAATCCGCAAATCTCACACCTGGCATCAGAATATTGCTTTGATATTACTGAACCTGGATAAATGCTAATACACCTAAGGAAGTCATGTCTACTACAACATGGTCATCTCTTATTTCAGCAACTTTAAGGCTGTTCCACTGCCCGTTAGCATACTGATAAACCTGAATGTTTGCGCCTGTTTTAACGCCTGGCAGATAGAAGTTTACGGATGCTGTTCCGAAAGAAACATTTGCCTGAATATTGACAACGTTCAGGACACTGCCGCCCAGAGCAGCAGCCTGTGATTTTGCGGCGTTTACATGTGCGGACAGAGGTTTCATGACAGAAAAGCTGACGTTGCTGCTCTGGCCGTCCAGAACGACCTTTCCACCCTGTCCAACCGGTGTAACTTCGTCAAGACCGGGAACTTCAACAACGGAATTGCTGATATATTCTGTAACGCTCTTTCCTTCGCCTAATGCCGCAGTAAATACTTCTACAGATACTCCGGATTCCCGAATTTCAAGCGCGTAAGCCGCAGCTTCTGCGGAATCATCGGACTCGGAGCCGCCGCCGGAGCTGGCGCTGTTTCCCGATACAGAATTTCCGGATACGGAAGAATCCGGAGCAGCAGATACCATCATACACGCGCCGCATACCATAACGCCGGCGGTAATCAATGCTAATAATTTTTTCACTTTTAAAAATCCTCCTTCATAATTAATTAAATAGATGTCAAGTGTGGTTTTTGTTTATATTAACACCGGTTGGTGATAATATCTTTAAACTCCCAAAATAGATGGAGCTATTATTTATTCTGAATATGTCTATATAAGTATTTTTAACTCATATCGATTATTCTAGCACATTTGTCTGGATATTACAATTGGAATATAAAAATACTTATACAGACAAGGAGAGGTGCTTTTTGCAGCAGGAAATCAACTATATGGGGCTTGGAATCAAAATAAAAGAAATTCGTCAGGAAAGAGGGCTTACCCAGGACAGCCTTGCAGAACTTGTGGGCTGTAATACCTCGCATATTTCCAATATTGAGAATAACCATACGAAAGTTTCTCTCAACGTGCTTCTGGCGATTGCGAATGCGCTTGATACCTCGATTGATTATCTTTTATCCGAACAATATGAAAATTCCGGCCTGGCGCTGGATAATGAAATTCAAAGGGCGCTGACGTCCTGTAATGATGAAAAAAAGGAAAAAATCTTAAAAATCATTGAGATATTATAATTCATATGAGCCTTGTCCAAAAACTAGAACTGTAATTTGTAGCGAAATGCCCTCAGGAGTGCATGAACGGGTGTTAATGAACGGCGTCCGGATTCCGATATTTATAATAAGAAGAAAAACACTCACAGCAATTTCGGGTGATTGATTTGAAGGTCTGCAAAAGCAGACGGATGGGGGCAGAAATGAACATACATGTGCAGAGCATTACCGGAACTTTTTTTGGAGGGGGACTTGGTTTTTCCCATAAAGGACTGAAAAGTACGGAAGAAAAACTGGAACGCCAGGAGAAACGGGACAATGAGGTGGCTTTTTTTGAGAAGCAGAAGGAGAATCTGAAAAACAGAAAATGCACCACGGTGGAAGAAATTGCAGATAAGCTGGATATGTTAAAATCCTATGATGACCAGATTGCGGGTATCAGGGCGGCTTATAATAACGAGCAGATGTGGCATATGCTCGACGAAGCGAGGGAAATGGGCGAGAAGATTGCCGAAGCTGCGGAAAAGATGGAACCGAAGACGCCGGAAGAACGTCGGGAAGAACTGATAGAAGAGGCGATGGGAACGGAAGATACGGGCGGCATGCTGGACGAAATGATGGAAGACACCGCCCAGGTTCAGGAAGAACTGGAAGAAGTGCTGCAAGAGGAACTGCCGGAGCAGCTTGATGAAGAGCTTGCAGAGGAACTGCCGGAAGATATACAGGAACAGCTTACGGAAGAATTATCGGATGAAATGCAGAAACAGATTTCCGAAGAACTGCCATATAAACCCATAGATATTCTGATATAACAGGGGTTAAGAAAACAGAAATAAATGCCGATAAATAGTTATAGCATGGATGCTGGAGACCAGAACGGATGGAGCCGTTCTGGTTTTTGTACCATAAATTATAAAAAAATTATGAAATCCCTTTGAAAAACTCTTTCTTTAGGTTATAATGTATTAGCATACTGCGCAAATTGTTTCGATTTGGCAGACTGGAACGTTTAGATTGATGGCAAATGGAGATTATGTAATATAGAATCCGCGAGAAAGGGGATAACAGAAATGCAGTACACAGATATAGGGATTGATTTGGGAACCGCCAGCATTCTGGTTTATATCAGGGGAAAAGGCGTCGTTTTAAAAGAGCCTTCCGTTGTTGCTTTTGATAGAGATACGGATAAGATTAAGGCGATTGGTGAGGATGCAAGGCTGATGCTCGGCAGGACACCGGGAAATATTGTAGCTGTGCGGCCGCTGCGCCAGGGCGTTATTTCCGATTACCGGGTAACGGAAAAAATGATGAAATATTTTATCCAGAAAGCGCTCGGTAAGAAGACTTTCCGAAAACCCCGCATTGCAGTATGTGTGCCGAGCGGCGTTACGGAAGTAGAGAAGAAAGCGGTAGAAGATGCGACTTATCAGGCGGGAGCCAGAGAAGTTTCTATTATAGAAGAACCGATTGCGGCGGCTATCGGTGCGGGAATTGATATTTCCAAGCCCTGTGGGAATATGATAGTGGATATCGGCGGCGGTACGTCCGATATTGCAGTCATTTCACTGGGCGGCACGGTCGTCAGCGCGTCGATTAAAATCGCCGGAGACGATTTCGACGAGGCAATCGTTCGTTATATGCGTAAAAAACACAATCTGCTGATTGGCGAAAGAACAGCGGAGGATTTGAAGATTAAAATCGGTTCCGCCTATAAAAGGCCGGAAGTGGATTATATGGATGTAAGAGGCCGTAACCTCGTGACGGGCCTTCCAAGAACCGTAAAAGTATCTTCGGAAGAGACGGAAGAGGCATTGCATGAAACGACGGTACAGATTGTGGAAACGATTCACAGCGTACTGGAGAAAACGCCGCCGGAACTGGCGGCCGATATCGCGGACAGAGGAATTGTACTGACAGGCGGAGGCAGCCTGTTGCGCGGACTGGAAGATTTGATTGCGGCGAAAACAGGAATCAATACAATGACAGCGGAAGACCCCATGACGGCGGTAGCGATTGGAACAGGAAAATACGTTGAGTTCCTTGCGGGGTACAGAGAAGATTAATCGAAACGGGGGAGTAAAATGCTTAAGGGTTTATACACCGCTTATACGGGCATGATTCACGAACAGCACAGAATGGATGTCATGACGAATAACCTGGCGAATGCGAATACGAACGGGTTTAAGAAGGAAGGCGCAACGAGCCAGTCTTTTGACAGTGTGCTCGCATATAAAATAAAAGATACCTCACAGGCGGGAAATCTGCCCAAGCGTATCGGGAATATGACGCTCGGCGTCAAAACGGGTGAAAATTATGTGGATTATTCCGAAGGACCGATTAAAGAAACCGGAAATCCACTGGATATGGCGTTGTCTTCTAACGGATTTTTTACAATAGAATATACGAATAAAGCGGGCGAGACTTCCACAATGTATACGAGGGACGGTAATTTTACGATGACGTCGCAGGGCTATCTTGTGACACAGGATGGCGATTTCGTGCTTGGAGAGAGGGGACGGAGAATCCGTCTGGACCCTCTGCAGCCGGTCAGCGTGGACAGAGCCGGAAATATTTATCAGGGCGGCGCGTCCGTTGCAACTCTTCAGTTGACGGATTTTGAGGATTACAATTATCTTGAGCGTTACGGAGAGAATTTCTTTTATCCGGTAGAAGGCGCGACCACGATGGAAGCGGACACGGAAGTGCATTCGGGATATCTGGAACTGGCAAATATGTCCGTTGTTACGGAAATGGTCAATATGATTGCGATTCAGCGGCATTATGATGCGAACCAGAAGGTTATTACGACCTATGACGATACGCTGGATAAGGCGGTTAATCAGACGGGAAGACTGGCATAATTAAAATAAGATAGGGTTTGATACGGAAAGTAAAGGGAGGAACGGCAATATGGTCAGAAGTTTATGGTCGGCGGCAACAGGTATGAACGCACAGCAGACGAATGTAGATACGATTGCGAACAATCTTGCAAATGTCAATTCGGCTGGATATAAGGCGCAGAAGGCGCAGTTCAAGTCGCTTCTTTATCAGACATTACAGAGCACGACGACAACGGCGAACGGAGAGCCAAAGCCAACGACTTCACAGGTCGGACTTGGCGTAAGAACTTCGTCCATCAACAACATTTACACACAGGGAAGCCTGCTGGAATCGCAGAGCGATACTTCCTTTGCAATCGAAGGAGACGGATTCTTTGCGGTGAGAGGCGATGACGGCACCACCTTCTATACGAGGAACGGCGATTTTACATGGGCAATTGGAACGAACGGCGGCATGACGCTGACCAATCAGGACGGCCTTCCTGTGCTCAGTTCTGCGGGAAGAGCAATTACGCTGAACCGTACATATATTGCCAACAGAATTTCCATTTCCCAGGAAGGCGAAGTATGCTATCCTGACGGCGATAACAATCCGCAGCCAATCGGCGTGAAGATTGGTGTATACCAGTTCAGCAATGCGGGCGGTCTTGAGCGTTACGGCGATACGCTTCTGATGGCTACCGATGCGAGCGGAAGGGCAATTAATGAAGATACGAACAACAATGTCCGTAAGAGCAGAATTTTACAGGGATATCTGGAAGGCTCCAACGTGTCCGTAGCGGATGAGATGGTTAATCTGATTGTAGCGCAGCGTGCCTATGAGATGAATTCCAAAGCGATTACCACATCGGATTCCATGATGGAGACGGCGAACAGTCTGAAACGTTAGTTGAGCAAAAGGAGATAATTCTATGGATTTGGGAATGTCGGGAATCGGTAATTATATACTTTCTTCCAATAAAAATTCGACGAATGCGCTGGAGAATAAATTAAATTCCGTGGCGGTCAAGGATGCGGAGCAGACACAGGAGGCGGCGGAAGCGGAGCTGCTCGAAGCCTGTAAACAGTTTGAATCGTATCTTTGGGAACAGGTTCTGAAAGGAATGGAAAAGACCGCAAAGATGTTTGGCGATGACGACGAGGAAGAGGGCTATGCGGGCAATATGGTAGGCGTGTTCCAGGACACTTTTGTCCAGGAAATGGCTTCCCAGGTGACTTCGGAAAGCCAGGGCGCAAATTCTCTCGCGCAGACGCTGTTCGAGCAGATGAAGAGGACGTACAGCGCGGAGAACTATTGATGGTATGAATAGTAGGAAAAGGACAAAGTAGGCTGCTGTTTCCGGCAGCCTTTTGTGTATGGGTTTATGCGGCCGCACTTGCAGCGGCATGGGGGCGGTATGGAAAAAATAAAAGGGTATATAGACCATATCATCTACCGGAATACGGATAACGGATATACGGTGTTTACTCTGATATCCGACGAGGAAGAAATCACCTGTGTGGGAACTTTCCGGACGATTGACAAGGGAGAAAATATTGAAGCGGAAGGCAGATACGCGTCGCATCCCGTATACGGGGAACAGTTCAAGGTAGAGAATTACCGGATTACCGCGCCGGACGATACGCTGAGCATGGAACGCTATCTCGGTTCCGGAGCGATAAAAGGCGTCGGGGAAGCGCTTGCGGCCAGAATCGTGAAGAAGTTTGGAAAAGATACATTTCGCATTATCGAAGAGGAACCGGAGCGGCTGGCGGAAGTGAAGGGAATCAGCGAGCGGAAGGCCAAAGAAATCGCAGTACAGGTCTATGAAAAGCGGGACGCCAGAGAGGCGATGACATTTCTGCAGAAATACGGCATTTCTAATACGCTTGCCATCCGTATCTATGAAGCATACGGAATGAATCTGTATGGCGTGATGAAAGAAAATCCCTATCAGCTGGCGGAAGATATTGACGGCATCGGTTTCCGGATTGCCGATGCAATCGCGTCCAGAATCGGCATTCATACCGATTCCGATTACCGGATTCGGAGCGGTCTGCTGTTTACGCTGCTGCAGGCCGGCGCGGACGGACATTGCTACCTGCCGGAAAGTCTTTTGCTGCAAAAAGCGGGGGAGCTGCTGGAGCTTGAGCCTTCCCTGATGGAGGCACAGCTGCAGAATCTGGCGATGGATAAAAAAATTGTCATCAAAATGCCGGAGGAGGAAGGCGGCGACAGGAAAGTATACGGAATGACCTATTATTATGCGGAGCTTAACTGTGCCAAAATGCTGCATGATTTGAACATATCCGTCCGGGAAGAGGATTATATGCCTTCGGAAGAGCGTAAAATCCTGGAAAAAATCGGAGCGCTGGAAAAGGAACTGGAAATAGAGCTCGATGAGCTGCAGAAAAAGGCGGTTCTGGAAAGCATCAAAAACGGTATTCTCATTTTATCCGGCGGTCCCGGAACCGGGAAAACAACGACCATTAACATGATTATCCGCTATTTTCTCTCGGAAGAGATGGATATTTTTCTGGCGGCTCCGACGGGACGGGCGGCCAAGCGGATGACCGAGACGACAGGGTATGAGGCGAAGACCATCCACCGGCTGCTGGAATTAAACGGAGCGGTATCGGGAGAGAGAAAAAACGTCCGTTTTGAGAAAAATGAAGAAAATCCGCTGGAAGCGGATGTTATTATTATTGATGAAATGTCGATGGTGGATATTTTCCTGTTTCAGGCACTGCTTAAGGCGATTTCCGTAGGGACACGTCTGATTATGGTCGGGGACGTCAATCAGCTGCCGTCGGTAGGGCCGGGACAGGTACTGCAGGATTTGCTGAAGAGCGAATGCTTTCCGGTTGTCATGCTGGAGAAAATTTTCCGCCAGGCACAGGAAAGCGATATCGTCCTGAATGCGCACCGCATACATGCCGGCCAGGATATTGTGCTGGACAACAAAAGCCGAGACTTCTTTTTCCTGGAAAGAAACGATGTGAATGTCATATACAAGCATATGATTCAGCTGATTTTGGAAAAACTGCCCTCCTATGTGGGCGCGCAGCCCTACGATATCCAGGTGCTTACGCCGATGAGAAAAGGAAAGCTCGGCGTAGAGACGCTGAACGGCATTTTGCAGAAATACCTGAATCCCCCGTCGGAGCAGAAGAAAGAGCATCTGGGCGGCAGTACGCTGTTCCGGGAAAAAGACAAAGTCATGCAGATAAAGAATAATTATCAGCTGGAATGGGAGGTAGTAAGTCAGTACGGAATACCGATAGACAAGGGGACGGGCATTTTTAACGGGGATATTGGCATCATTCAGGAAATCAGCGAATATACTCGCAGTATGGTCGTAGAGTTTGATGAGCACAGGCGGGTGACGTATTCCTTCGAGCAGCTGGATGAAATAGAGCTCGCCTATGCGGTGACGATACACAAAGCCCAGGGAAGTGAATATCCGGCGGTTATCATGCCTTTGCTGTCCGGCCCGAGAATGCTCTTTAACAGGAATCTGCTTTATACGGGAGTTACCCGTGCGAGAAACTGCGTGACGATTCTGGGAAGCAGTATGACATTGCGCGGGATGGTCGATAATAACTATGAGAACAGACGGTATACGGGACTGGCAGAAAGGATTGTCCAGCTGTCCGCGGTCTGAAGTTTAAATTAGAACGGTGAATGTCTATGAAAAATCTTATCTCAGGGATACTTCTGGATTTGTTTTATCCGAGAAGATGTCCTGTCTGCGACAAGGCGGTAAAGCCTTTCGGAAGCCTCGTCTGTGAGGAATGTGAGCCGAAAATGAAATATATTAGAGCGCCCTATTGCCAGAAATGCGGCAAAGAGCTGAAAGATACAAGGGCGGTATTCTGTCATGACTGCGCACACAGAGAGCATGCGTATGACTGCGGGATGGCACTTTTTGCCTATCAGAGCGTCTCTGATTCCATTTATCGCTTCAAATACCGGGGGAGACAGGAATATGCGGCGTATTACGGAGAACGTATGGCGCGTATTCTTGGGAAAAGGATTCTTGCGCTGCGTCCGGATGCGCTCGTTCCGGTGCCGATTCACGAAGAGAAGAAAAGACAGCGGGGATATAACCAGGCGGAAGCGATTGCCGGGGAACTCGGCAGAATCCTTCAAATTCCGGTAGAGACAAAACTGATTAAAAGAGTGCGTAAAACAAAGCCGATGAAGGATTTATCGGCCCAGGAAAGACAAAATAATTTGAAAAGGGCTTTTAAAATTTGTCAGAATGATGTAAAATTAAATACGATTATAATTATCGATGATATTTATACAACAGGCAGTACCATCGACGCAATGGCGCGGAAGCTGCGCCAGGCGGGAGTTAAGCATATCTACTTTGCGGCGCTTGCGGTCGGAAAAGGGATGTGAAATGCGATATGTTTTCGCAGATAAATTTATTCTGATACCCTGGTCTGCGGGTTGAGAAAGAATGGAGGAATCTATATGAACGTAAGGAATTGTAAGAAATGCGGAAAAATCTTCAATTATGTGTCCGGACCGCCGATTTGTCCGCAGTGTAAGGACGCGCTGGAAGAAAAGTTCCAGGAAGTAAAGAAATATATTCAGGATAACCGGCATGCTACCATTCCGCAGGTATCGGAGGCATGTGATGTTTCCACGAATCAGATTCAGCAGTGGCTGCGCGACGAGCGTCTGGAGCTTGCGGAAGGTTCCGGCATTACACTGTTCTGTGAGAACTGTGAAGCGCCTATTATGTCAGGACGTTTCTGCGAGAAATGTAAAAATTCCATGGCGACAAAACTTAGCAGCAGCATTAAAAAACCGGAAGCACCGAAACCAAAACCAAAGAAGGATACGAAAGAGAATCCGAAGATGCGCTTCCTGAATTAAACGGGACAGGAGAATGTCATGTTAAATGAAGAACGCGTGATTCTGATGACGAAACTTGCATCTTATGAGGCAAATGACGGCAGACGGAATGTAGCGATAGGAAGTTTTTTTCGCAGCGATTATATCGGATGGCAGATATTGAAATCCATTATAAGTGCAACCATCGCATTTATAGTGGTATTTGCCATGTACATTTATTATGATTTTGAAGTTTTTATGATGGATATCTACAAAATGGATTTACTGGAGTTTGGCACAAGCGTTCTGAAAACGTACGTCTGGGTGGTGGGAATTTATGCGGTTTTATCTTATTTCATTTATTCCTTCCGGTATGCCAGAGCGCATAAAAGCCTGAGATTATACTATATGAATTTAAGAAAATTATCCGGTATGTACAGTAGTAATAATCATACAGTGTGAGAGGATGAATGATGACAACGTTACTTGTTGCAAAACAGTATATTAAGCTGTTTTACAGTAAATTTGAGATTTACATTACGCCTTTTTTGAAGTTTCTGCTGGCGTTTGTAGCTCTGCTGCAGATTAATTCCCGTCTTGGGTATATGGCAGCGATTGACAGGATGCCGGTAGTTCTGGTGGTGGCGCTGATGTGTTCTTTCATGCCGACGAATTTTACCGTGATTATGGCAGTGCTGTTTATCATGTTGCACCTGTATTCGTTCAGTCTGGAATGTGCCATTGTGATAGGAGTGGCCTTTCTGCTTATGTTTTTACTGTATTTCAGATTTGCACCAAAAGATACGGCGGCGGTCGTTCTGACGCCGATTTGCTTTTTGCTTAAAATACCTTATGTGGTTCCGATTTCCATGGGGCTGATTGGAACGCCGGCATCGGCGGTATCCGTTGCCTGTGGTGTTATCGCGTACTATATGATTCATTTCGTGTGTGCAAATGAAACGGTACTGGACGGTATGTCGGAAGAGGAAATAGCAGCCAGATTTAAATTTATCGTTGACGGTCTGCTGAATAACAAGGAAATGGTCGTAACAATCGTTGCATTTGCGGTTACACTGATACTGGTCTATCTGATACGCAGACTGAGCATCGATTACGCATGGACGATTGCGATGGCTGCCGGCGCATTTGTAAATGTGATGGTCATTCTGATTGGTGATTTGATGTTTGATACGAATGTATCTATTTTCGGCGTAATTGTCGGTACGGTTTTTGCATTCCTGATTACGGCAGTGCTGCAGTTTTTTGTATTTCATGTGGATTACAGCCGGACGGAAAAGGTACAGTTCGAAGACGACGAATACTATTATTATGTGAAGGCGGTTCCGAAAGTAACGCTTGCAAGACCTGAGAAAAAAGTGAAGCAGATTGTGGGACAGAAGAAGAGCAGGACGGCGCATTAGGCGTTTTCCTGCGGTGACAGAAATATTTCTATAAAATAGTAAGGAAAGCAATTATGCAGCAGGTAAATGACTTAATTGAAAAATATTTTTCCAAATTGCATATACCTTCGATTATCTGGACGGATGTTGTAGAAGTCTTTATTATCGCATTTCTGTTGTATCACATTATGCTGTGGATTAAGAATACGCGGGCCTGGGCGCTGTTAAAAGGGCTTCTTGTAATAGGGGCCTTTGTGCTGGTTGCAGTCTTTTTCAAGATGAATACAATTCTCTGGATTGTAACAAACTTGTTCAACGTTGCTGCGATTGCAATCGTTGTTGTGCTGCAGCCGGAGATGAGAAAGGCGCTTGAAGAACTGGGACGGAAAAATCTTTTTTCTTCCATTCTGACCTTTGATTCTTCCAAAACGGATGGCGGCCGCCTGTCAGACCGCACGATTAACGAAATCGTTAAGGCATCTGTGGAAATGGGAAAAGTAAAAACGGGGGCTCTGATTGTTATCCAGAATGAACAGCCGCTAAGCGAGTATGAAAGAACCGGAATTGATGTGGACGGTATCGTTTCGAGCCAGCTTCTGATTAATATTTTTGAGCATAATACGCCGCTGCACGACGGGGCGGTTATCATACGGCAGAACCGCGTTACGGCGGCTACCTGTTACCTGCCTTTGTCGGATAACATGGCACTCAGCAAGGACTTGGGAACAAGGCACCGTGCCGGAGTCGGCATTTCGGAAGCGACGGATTCCATGACAGTGATTGTCTCAGAGGAAACCGGAAAAATCAGCGTGGCATATCTTGGGGAGCTGTCCCGCGGACTGGATGCGGAACGGCTGAGGGAAATGCTTCGCAGCATTCAGGAAAAAGCGCCCGAAGATAAAAAGCGGAAGTTATGGAAAGGCAGGTCCAGAAATGAGAAATAAATTGTTGCGTAATTGGGGACTGAAGCTCTGCTCCTTCCTGATTGCTGCCGTCTTATGGCTTATTGTGACGAATATCAACGACCCTGTCGGAACATTCAGAGTATATAATGTTCCGGTTACGATACAGAATGCAGACCTGATTACGAACAGCGGTCAGGTCTATGAAGTGCTGGACCATACGGATGTAATTGATGTCGTTACCATATCGGCGAAACGCTCGATTATAGACTCACTGGACGAAAGCAATATCATTGCGGTTGCCGATATGAATGAGCTGACGAACCTGAATACGATTGCGATTAAACTTTCAACGAATAAATATAATGATAAGCTGGAAAGCATCAGGGGAAATATTGATAATGTCAAATTGAATATTGAAGACGAAAAGACCAAGACGCTTCCTCTCCGGACGGTGACAATCGGTACCGTAAAAGAAGGCTATATGATTGGCGATATTACGACGGAGCAGAATCTGATTGAGATAACCGGACCGGAATCGGTGGTTTCCCAGGTAAAAAGGGCAGCGGCCACGGTAAATGTTTCCGGCTTTACCAATAATATCGGAACCGATTCGGCAATCCGTCTGTATGATGAAAATGATAAAATCATCGATGTGGACAGTATTGTAAAGAATATCAATAAAGTGCGCGTTAATGTGGAAATTCTTGAATTGAAAACGGTAGATATTATCTGGAAAACGTCCGGTACGCCGGCAAGAGGCTATCTGGCCAACGGAGAGATTGAGGCGGGAAGGAACAGCATTACCATTGCGGGTAAGTCAAAAGCAATTGCCAACCTCTATTCCATTGAAATTCCCGAGACAGTTCTTGATATAACAGGCGTCACAGAGAATCTGGAGACAATTGTGGATTTGACGGATTATCTGCCCGATGGTGTGATTCTGGCGGAAGAGGACTTCAAGGGTAAAGTAAACGTAATTGTCGGCGTGGAGCCTGTTGCGGAAAGAGTAATTGCATTCGATTTGAACAAAATCCAGCTGCTGAATATGCCGGAGGGATTTGATGTCGAACTGGATATGGAAGAGGATTCGTATGATATTACGCTTACCGGTCTGGAACGGGATTTGGATGCGCTGGATATCAATGCGATTCAGGCGTCTGTGGATATAACGGATTTAATGGAAGCAGAAGGATTAAACGAAATGAGCGCCGGAAACTATACGGTGGATGTGATATTTAACTTGGGAAATAACGCTGTATCACTAAAAAATAATTTTAGTATAAGACTAAATATAACGGAGGCAGAATCATGAGCAGATTATTTGGTACGGATGGCGTAAGGGGTGTTGCAAATGAAGAACTTACTCCACAGCTTGCGATGCAGCTGGGGCAGGCGGGAGCTTATGTGCTTTCCAAAGAAAATCAGCATAAACCTACGATTATGGTAGGCTGTGACACAAGAATTTCAGGGGATATGCTGGCGAACGCCCTGATGGCGGGAGCCTGTTCCGTCGGAGCAAATGCGGTTTTCGTCGGCGTTGTGCCCACACCGGCAGTTGCTTATCTGACAAGAAAATATAAGGTGGATGCGGGCGTCGTTATCTCGGCATCCCACAATCCGGTGGAATTTAACGGCATTAAGTTTTTTGACGGGAACGGTTATAAACTTCCGGATTCTCTGGAAGACGAAATCGAAGAGCTGATTCGCAACGGTATGCAGGGAATTAAATTTCCTATCGGAGCGGGAGTCGGTAAAGTCAAATATCGTACCGATGCCAGGGAGGAATATATTAATCACGCAATTCAGGCGGTTAAAGTGGATTTGACGGGGCTTAAGATTGTTGTGGACTGTGCGGAGGGCGCTTCCTACTATACATCCATCGAAGCCCTGAAAGAATCTGGTGCGGAAATTGTGGCGATTCATACGAACCCGGACGGAAGCAATATTAATGCGAACTGCGGTTCTACGCATATGGAAGAATTACAGGCGAGAGTTGTATATGAGAAAGCCAACCTGGGCCTTGCTTTTGACGGAGATGCGGACCGTCTGCTGGCAGTAGATGAAAACGGCAAAATTGTGGATGGCGACCAGATTATGGCAATTGTCGGCAATCATATGAAGGCACAGGGAAAATTAAAGCTCGATACAATTGTCGCTACGGTCATGAGCAATCTCGGATTTTTCCTGATGGGTGAAAAGAATGGCATTCATATTGAACAGACCAAAGTCGGAGACAGATATGTTCTGGAAAGAATGCGTGAAATGGGCGCAAGCCTTGGGGGCGAGCAGTCAGGACACATTATTTTTCTGGATGAGAATACGACGGGAGACGGCCTTCTCAGCGCGCTGCATCTTTTGAAAGTCGTTGTGGAGACGAAGAAATCGTTATCCGAACTGGCAAAGATTATGGAAGTGATGCCGCAGGCGCTTTTGAATGCCAAAGTGCCGAACCATAAGAAAGAACATTATATGGAATATCCTGAAATTGCGGATGCAATTGATGCGTTGAATAAGAAATTTGCCGGAGAAGGACGCGTTCTGATAAGGCCTTCCGGAACAGAGCCGCTTGTCCGTGTCATGATTGAAGGAAAAGACCAGAAAATGATAGAAGCGGAGGCCCGTAAACTGGCCGAACTGATACAGAATATTATGTTGTAATCATATTCGGAAAATGGTATAGTAAATAAGAAAGTATTTAAATCGGGGTTAAAATTCCATTAAGACCGGATATAAAATAAATTTGGAGGTATTGAGGGTATGGTAAGTCAAAAAGTAGTCATTAAGAATCCTACCGGGCTACACCTAAGACCAGCGGGCATCCTATGTAAGGAGGCAATGAAGTTTAAGTCTTTAATTACATTTTCGTTCAAAGAAAATACAGCGAATGCCAAGAGTGTATTGAGCGTGTTGGGAGCATGTGTGAAGTGCGGAGATGAAGTTGAGTTCGTTTGTGACGGCGAGGATGAAGAGGAAGCGTTAAAAGCCCTTATCAATGCCATCGAGAGCGGTCTCGGAGAATAATGCTCAGGATAAGCCCGTTGTATTGACGGGCTTTTTTTCGTTCTAAAATTTTATAACGAATGGAGGAGAAATTATGTTAAATTATCAGCGATATCGCAAAAATCCGGTGGTCGATTACCCGGAAAGGGAATGGCCGAACAAAGAAATTACGAAAGCGCCAGTCTGGTGCAGTGTGGACTTGCGGGACGGAAATCAGGCGTTAATTGACCCGATGATTGTACAGGAAAAAGTAGAATTTTTTAACTATCTGATAAAACTTGGCTTCAAGGAAATCGAAATCGGGTTTCCGGCGGCGAGCCAGATAGAATTTGATTTTCTGCGTCAGCTCGTAGACCGCAGAATGATACCGGACGACGTGGTGGTACAGGTGCTGACCCAGTGCCGGGAAGAACTGATTGACAGAACTTTTGAGTCGATAGAAGGCTGTAAACAGGCAATTGTGCATATTTACAATTCGACATCCACCTTACAGAGAGATGTTGTTTTCAACATGAACAGAGAGCAGATTATCAATATTGCGGTGGAAGGCACGAAGATGGTAAAAGAGCGTGCAAAAAAATTCCCCGGCAAGATTATTCTGGAATACTCTCCGGAAAGTTTTACCGGCACGGAGCTGGACTTTGCGCTGGAAATCTGTACGGCGGTTCAGGAGACATGGGGAGCGGATAAAGACAATCCAATTATCATCAATCTTCCTTCCACGGTGGAAATGAATACACCGAATGTTTATGCAGACCAGATTGAATGGATGAATAAGCATTTTAAAAACAGAGAAAGCATTATTTTAAGCGTACATCCGCATAATGACAGGGGAACCGGCGTTGCGAGTGCGGAACTTGCGATGCTTGCCGGAGCGGAGCGCGTTGAAGGAACCTTATTCGGAAACGGTGAGAGAACCGGAAATGTAGATATTTTGAATATTGCCTACAATATGTTTTCACAGGGCCTTGACCCGGAATTAAATATCGAGCATATTAATGAAAGCATTGAAATCTATGAAAGATGCTGCAAAATTCCGATTCATCCAAGACATCCTTACGCGGGTAAAATGGTGTTTACCGCTTTTTCCGGCTCCCACCAGGATGCCATCAACAAAGGCGTCAAAGCAATGAAAGAGCGGAACAGCCAGATTTGGCAGGTTCCATATCTGCCGATTGACCCGGCGGACATCGGCAAAGAATATGAGCCGATTGTCCGGATTAATTCCCAGTCCGGCAAAGGCGGCGTCGCATTTATTATGGATACTTATTTTGGCTTCAAACTGCCCAAAGCAATGCACAAAGAATTTGCCAATGTCATTCAGGAGATTTCCGAGAAACAGGGAGAAGTTTCGCCCGACCAGATTATGGACTGCTTCCGCAAAGAATATCTGGAGCGGAAAGAACCGATTCATTTCCGCAAACTGCGCGTGGATGATTTAAGCGACCACACAAAGACCGAATTTGATACGAGGGTAGCCGTAACTTATACGGACCATGACGTGGAGAAAGTGTTTGAAGCGGTCGGCAATGGCCCGATTGACGCGGCGAAGAGGGGGTTACAGGAAGAACTTTCTGCCGATATCAAGATTCTGGATTATGAGGAGCACGCGCTTCAGAGCGGTTCCAATTCCCAGGCGGCGGCCTATATCCATCTGCTGGATGTAAACAGCGGAAAGGTTACCTACGGCGTCGGCGTAAGTTCTAATATTACGAGAGCGTCCATCCGGGCAATTTTCTCGGCTGTCAACAGACTGGGGCTTGGGGAAAAGTAATAGAATGATTATTATATAATCTGTGGGCAATATATCTGCCCACAGATTTTTATATATTTAAGAAAATGAATAGTTTATGAAATTTTCTTGTTTAAGGTTCTAAAATCGTTCAAAGCCTTTAGTCCCAGTTTCATAATTTTTCGCATATTAATGGAATTAACCCCGCCCTGTCTTGGCCTGAATGTGACAGGAATATATTTAATCGTGCAGTTTTTCTTCGTATAAATAACGGTTAAAAGAACATTTGATAAATGATAATTTGGGGGAACCAGAGAAATATATTTTTTCAAAGTAGACGCATTCATTAGCCGGAAGGGTGTATTGGCATCTGTAACGTTCACATGAAAGCAGAGTTGTATAACGGCTTTCAAAGTTCGAGTTACAATGATGCGCGAAAAACCGTCCTGTCTGTTGTTTCGCCAACCAATCACCATGTCATAGTTGTTGCGTACTTCCCAAAATTGTGCAAATTCGGAAGGCAGTGTCTGACCATCGGAGTCTGTCTGAAAAATAAAATCAGCGCCATGTGACAGTGCATAACGATAGGCCCATAGAACGGTCGCTCCATGACCGCGGTTTTCTTTCGTAAGAGGAATCAAAAGAGGTCGTGAGACGGCACATTTGCATATTTTATCATAGGTTTCATCAGTACTTCCGTCATCAACTATAATTAACCGGGATGTTCCGCCAGCATTATGCTGTTCGATAATTGGATACCAGTCATCGATAACTTGTTCAATATTTTCCGCTTCGTTGTAGGCGGGAATTGTAATAAATAATTTATCCATAGCTTCCTCCATAGAAATCTCTTGCGAAGAAAAATACATTAATAGTTGATGCCGGACGGGCTAAAAAATTATGGCAATAATCAAGGAATTTTAGCCATGTAAGAAAAAGATGATAATTAGAATTTTGTGATACGCCGTTCTTCCTGTATTATAATAGTGACGTATTTATAAGTAAGAGACTTTTCTTGTATTTATGAGATTTATTGTAACAAACATATCTATAAAATGCAATTTATAAATTAGCCTCTTTAAATGAACTATAAAGAAGGCGCGCAGGATTGCCACATTATTGTAGAAAAGCGGACGTTTGTATGGTAAAATAATAAAGTCATATTTTGACGTCTGCAAGAAACGGAGGTATTATTATGGGGCGTGAATTGGAACAGTTAAATGAAATTATTCAGAACAGCGATAATATCGTTTTCTTCGGGGGCGCGGGCGTTTCCACCGAAAGCGGCATACCGGATTTCAGGAGTGTGGACGGACTGTATAATCAGAAATACGATTATCCGCCGGAAACGATTTTGAGTCATACTTTTTACAGACAGAAAACAGACGAATTTTACAGATTTTACCGGGATAAGATGCTCTGTCTCGATGCGAAGCCCAATGCGGCGCATTTAAAGCTCGCGGAATGGGAGCAGAAGGGTAAACTGAAAGCGGTGGTTACCCAGAACATCGACGGCCTTCATCAGGCCGCCGGGAGTAAAGTAGTGCTGGAACTGCACGGTTCTGTGCATCGAAATTACTGTGAGGACTGTGGGAAATCCTACGATGCGGAATACATTCTGCATTCGGAAGGCGTGCCGGCCTGTACCTGCGGCGGCAGCATCAAACCGGATGTTGTCCTGTACGAAGAAGGACTGAACCAGAAGACACTGGAAGATGCAGTGCGGTATATCAGCGAAGCGGACGTTCTGATTATCGGCGGAACTTCGCTTGCGGTTTATCCGGCGGCGGGCCTGATTGACTATTATCGGGGGAATAAGCTCATATTGATTAACAAGACGCCGACGCCCCGGGACCGGGTGGCGGATTTGGTCGTACAGGGAAGCATCGGGGAAATTTTCAGCGCTTTGTCGTAACGTTTCCGGAAACGGATAGAAAATCTTTCAACTTTGATTTGAGGGGCAAAAATGGATATTCAGGTAGGCGATATTATAAAATTAAAAAAGCAGCATCCATGTGGTTCCAAAGAATGGGAAGTATTGCGCATCGGAGCGGATTTCCGCTTAAAATGCAAAGGCTGCGGGCATCAGATTATGATTGCCCGCAGACTGGTGGAGAAGAATATCAGGGAAATCGTTGAGGGGAAGAGGGTTTAGTTGCCGTTTTTTGAAAAAATTTCTTTTTTGGAATTGAAAATTCCGGAATACTATGGTATTATAATAGTCCGTGATGTTATAATGTAACAAACAGTTAAATATCCTTGCTCCTTCCGTACCAGGAGGGGCCAGAGACCAAAAGGAGGTAACAGGCATGAACAAATATGAATTAGCCGTTGTTGTCAGTGCAAAAATCGAAGATGACGAGAGAGCTGCCACAGTAGAAAAATGCAAGGCGCTTATCGAAAGATTCGGTGGACAAGTTACGAATGTTGATGACTGGGGTAAGAGAAGATTAGCTTACGAAGTACAGAAAATGAAAGAAGCATTCTACTACTTTATCCAGTTCGACGCTGAAAGCACTGTCCCGGCAGAGATTGAGAGCCGTGTTCGTATTATGGACAATGTAATCAGATACTTGTGCGTGAGACAAGACGAGAAAAAGTAGAAAGAGGTACTTATGAATAAAGTTATCCTTATGGGGCGTTTGACGAGAGACCCTGAAGTAAGGTACTCTCAGGGGGAAAACGCGACGGCAGTTGCCAGATATACATTAGCTGTTGACCGAAGATTTAACCGGAACGGAGATGAAAATACTGCGGATTTTATTGGCTGTGTTGCCTTTGGCAGGTCGGCGGAATTTGCAGAGAAATATTTCCGTAAGGGAATCAAGATTGCGATTACGGGCCGCATTCAGACGGGCAGTTATACCAACAAAGACGGCGTCAAAGTATATACGACGGACGTTGTTGTGGAAGACCAGGAATTTGCGGAGAGTAAGAACAGCAGTGCGGCGGGGGACGGAGGATTCTCCGGTGGAAGCAGCAGGCCGGCCCCGGCAGCAGCGGGCGACGGATTTATGAATATTCCGGATGGAATCGATGAGGAACTGCCATTCAACTAATTTTTGATAGGAGGTAAATGATATGGCTTATAATAAAACAGAAAAGCCTGATTTCCCTGCAAAGAGAAAAGGCGGAATCCGCAGAAGGAAAAAAGTCTGTGTATTTTGTGGAAAAGACAACTTAATTGACTACAAAGATGTTAATAAGTTAAAGAGATATGTATCTGAGAGAGGCAAAATTCTGCCCAGAAGAATTACCGGAAACTGCGCAAAACATCAGAGAGCGCTGACGGTAGCAATCAAACGCGCAAGACATGTGGCTCTGATGCCTTATGTTCAGGATTAAGCGCGGTTTTTTCAAGGAATGATATAAGACAGTATCTTCAAAGGCGGAGCAGTAAAAGGCTCCGCCTTTTTTAACTATATGATGTCAAAAAATGGAGAAATGAAACTATATATAGATGTGGCGCGTTTTGCCAAAAAATGTTATACTTATGATGTTGTGTAATAGAAACTGGGGAAGTATGTGTACGGGTAAAAATACGAATAAGAGGCTATTATGAAAAATAGTGTAAAATTAAAAGGAAGAATGAAATCCTATTTACAGTCTTCTTTGTATTTGGGATTTTTGCTGATTGCGGTAGATGTTCTTATTTACTTTATTGATATTCGCGCCGGACTGGTGCTAAGCTGTTTTATTGTTTTCTATCTCGCCATTGTTCTTTCCCTGATGTTTTATAATAAGCCGATTATCATCAATGAACTGATTAGCTTTGCGACACAGTACGGACAGATACAAAGAAGGCTGCTCCGGGATTTAGACCTTCCTCATGCGCTGCTTGATGAAAACGGCAAAATTATCTGGACAAACATTGCTTTTGAGAAAGCGGTCGATAAAGAGAAGGGTTATCGGAAATCCATTACCTCCATTTTTCCCTCCATTACGAAGGACAGGCTTCCGGGAACTATCGAGGAAGAGGAAGTTGAATTTGACGTCGATTATGAGGAACGGAATTATATCGCCAGACTGAAAAAGATTTCTTTGAAGGAAATGGCGGAGAACAGCGATATCATAGAGGCAAAGGGATATGACGGTTATCTGATTGCCCTGTATTTGTTTGATGAAACGGCTTTGAAAATCGCTTTACAGGAAGTGGATGACCAGAGTCTTGCGGTGGGCCTGATATATCTGGACAATTACGAAGAGGCCCTTGAGAGCGTGGAAGAGGTAAGAAGGTCGCTCTTAATTGCATTGATAGACAGAAAAGTAAATAAATATATTTCTGCGCTGGACGGCATATGCAGAAAGATGGAGAAAGACAAATATCTGGTTATCATGAAAAAAAAGTCGGTTTCGCTGCTTCAGGAGAACCGTTTTGATTTGCTGGAGGATGTTAAGACAGTTAATATCGGAAACGAGATGGCCGTTACGCTCAGTATCGGCGTAGGCTTAAGCGGGCTGACCTATGCCCAGAATTATGAGTTTGCACGGAATGCAATCGACCTTGCGCTGGGCCGCGGCGGTGACCAGGCAGTTATGAAAATGCCGGAGAACGTCATTTATTACGGCGGCAAGAGCCAGCAGATAGAAAAGAGCACCCGCGTGAAGGCGAGGGTCAAGGCACATGCGCTGAAAGAAATCATTTCGATTAAAGATGAAATTTATGTGATGGGGCATCGTCTGGGCGATACGGACAGTTTCGGCGCTTCGGTCGGCATCTACCGCATTGCGAAAACTCTGGGCAAACAGGCGCATATTGTTCTGGATGATATTACCGCGTCAATGCAGCCTATGGTCGATATGTTCCGGGATAATAATGATTATGAAGACAACATGATAATAAGCGGCGAGCAGGCGCTCGAAATGATTGGAAATAACGCCGTGCTCGTAGTAGTCGATGTGAATAAACCCAGCATTACGGAGTGCCCGGGTTTATTAAGGCATTGTAATTCTATCGTCGTTTTCGACCATCACAGACAAGGCTCGGAAGTGATTGAGAATGCCACATTATCTTATATAGAGGCATATGCTTCTTCCACCTGTGAGATGGTATCAGAGATTCTGCAGTATACGAGCGATACGCTGCGCATCAGGCCCGAGGAGGCGGACTGCCTGTATGCGGGCATCATGATTGATACGGATAACTTTATGGCCAAAGCAGGAGTCAGGACTTTCGAAGCGGTCGCTTTTCTGCGGCGTAACGGCGCGGATGTAACGAGAGTAAGAAAGCTGTTCCGTGACGATGCGATAGAATATAAGGCGAAAGCTGATGCGGTCAGTCAGGCGGAAATTTACAGGCAGTCCTATGCGATTACCGTATGTCGGGGCGAGCATGTGCCGAATCCGACTATCGTAGGCGCACAGGCGGCAAACGAACTGTTGAATATCAAGGGCATCAAGGCGAGCTTTGTTCTGACGGAGTACAATGGCAAAATTTTTGTCTCGGCACGTTCTATCGACGAGGCAAACGTGCAGATTGTGATGGAGCGGATGGGCGGCGGCGGCCATATGAATATGGCGGGCTGTCAGCTGGAATGCGATATACCGGACGGTATTGTCATTATTAAACGGACACTGGATGCGATGATAGAAGAAGGGGAACTCAGCTGAGGAAAATAGGCGGCCTGAAGCTGTATATCAAGAAAGGAGCATGGTTTTAAACATGAAAGTTATATTATTACAGGATGTAAAATCTCTTGGGAAAAAAGGGGAAATCGTCGAGGTCAGCGACGGATATGCGAGAAATTTTGTATTGCCGAAGAAGCTGGGCGCGGAGGCAAATTCTAAAAATATGAATGATTTGAAGCTACAGAAAGCGAACGAGGAAAAAATCGCAAAACAGCAGCTGGAAGAGGCACAGGAAATGGCGAAACTGCTGGAAACAAAGGAAGTTATCGTTAAGATGAAATCCGGAGAGGGCGGTAAGACTTTTGGTTCCATTTCCTCAAAAGAAATTGCGGAGGAAGCCAAAAAGCAATGCGATTTGGAACTGGACAAGAAAAAGATTCAGCTTCCGGAGGCTATCAAGTCACTTGGCGTTTATGAAGTTCATGTGAAACTTCATACGAAGGTAACGGGAAAGCTGAAAGTAAAAGTGGTTGAAAAATAACAAAAGGGATGGGAACGGAAATGCCAGAGATTTTGGAAGAGGCATTGCTGAAAAGAATATTGCCGCACAGCATTGAAGCGGAGCAGTCGGTTATCGGCTCAATGATTATGGACCGGGAGGCGATTGTCGTCGCTTCGGAAATTGTAAACGGGGAGGACTTTTACAGCAGACAGTACGGCGTCCTTTTTGAAACGATGGTGGAGCTGAACGATGAGGGGAAACCGGTAGATTTGGTGACGCTTCAGGACAGACTGAAAGAGAAAGATGTACCACCCGAAGTCAGCAGTCTGGAATTTGTCAGGGATTTGATTACCGTAGTGCCTACTTCCGCCAACATCAAATATTATGCGAATATTGTAGCGGAGAAATCCACGCTCCGGCGGCTGATAAAAATAAATGAAGAAATTGCCAATACCTGTTATGTCGGCAAGGAAAGCCTGGAAGTGATTCTGGAAGATACGGAGAAGCGCATATTCGATTTGGTACAGCGCAGAAATGCAGATGATTTCGTGCCAATCAGGCAGATTGTCATGAACGCGATGGACAGGATAGAAAAGGCTTCCCATAATAAGGGAAACGTAACGGGCGTTGCAACGGGTTTTATCGATTTGGATTATAAAACCGCCGGCATGCAGCCTTCCGATTTGATTCTGATTGCGGCAAGGCCCTCCATGGGGAAAACTGCCTTTGTGTTGAACATTGCGGAATATGTTGCTTTCAGACAGAACCAGACGGTAGCGATTTTCAGCCTGGAAATGTCCAAAGAACAGCTTGTGAATCGTCTGTTTTCGATGGAATCCAAAGTGGATTCGCAGCATTTGAGGACAGGAAACCTTTCGGATGATGAATGGGAAAAACTCATCGAAAGCGCGGGCGTTATCGGAAAATCCAATCTGATTATCGATGATACGCCGGGAATCAGCATCTCGGAGCTTCGTTCCAAATGTCGTAAGTACAAGCTGGAACATCATCTGGATATGATTATTATAGACTATCTGCAATTAATGTCGGGGAGCGGCCGCGGCACCGATTCCAGACAGCAGGAAATCTCCGATATTTCCCGCTCGCTGAAAGCGTTGGCAAGGGAGCTGAATGTACCGGTGCTGGCATTATCGCAGCTTTCCCGCGCGGTGGAACAGCGGCCGGACCATCGGCCGATGCTTTCCGATTTGCGTGAGTCCGGCGCAATAGAACAGGATGCCGACGTGGTGATGTTCATTTATCGCGATGATTATTACAATAAAGATACGGACAGGAAAAATATTTCTGAAATTATCATTGCCAAACAGAGAAACGGCCCTATTGGGACGGTAGAGCTGGTATGGCTTCCAGATTTTACCAAGTTCGGAAACTTACAGCGGTAATCCGGCGTAAAATTCGGAAACCTACAGCTGAAATCTGAATATTGTACACTACAAAAGAGACAGGCCTGGTAAGGCGTGTCTCTTTGCGCTTATCTGACAGGTTTTCAGGCATACTGATATCTGGCAGACTTTCAACATACTGATTATAATGCCGCTAGTGCGGCGGAATGGGAGGAAAAATGAAACAGGAAACATTGTTGATTTCGGAAGCGGCAAAACAAGTACAGGTGGAGAGCCATGTGCTTCGGTACTGGGAAGAAGAACTGGGCCTTCCCATCAAAAGAAACGAGATGGGACACCGCTATTATACGACGGAAGACGTCAGTCAGTTTAAGGAAATCAAGATGCTGAAAGAACAGGGATTACAGCTTCGGGCAATCAAAAACATTCTGCAGAAGGAACAGGCCGGAGCGGACAATGCGGACAGGCCGGGAATGGAAACGGAATTATCCGCAGAAGCAGCGCTGGCGGAAGAGAAAGCAATGGATTATATTATCGGACGAAAACAGAAGTATATCGTCTCGCTGTCGGAAGAGGCAGGCAGAGAAGAAAAGGCAAACCGGCTGCAGTACCTGCTCCAGCATATGATGGTCGAGACGGTGAAAGCGGCCAACAAAGAGCTTGGTGCGGAAATTAAGGAAAGTATTTTAAAGGAGCTTGATTATCAGTTTCGTGCGCGGGAAGAGCGCGAAGAAGAACATTGGAAAAAGGAAGAAGAGCATTACCGCAAAGTGGATGAAATGCTCAGACAGCACTATAAGGTTAAGGAAAAACTGCCCAAACCCAGACGGGAGAAAAAGAAGGGAAAGTTTCTAAAGCATTAATAAAATGCCTATAAGTCATGGAAAATAAAGCCATAGACGTTAAAAAGCATTCGGCCATGCGCACATGTCTGAATGCTTTTTGACGTTTGTATTTAATTCTGTATTTTCCTGTTTATCAGCCCTGAGAAATGGCGCCAGTCGGGCATGTTCCCGCACAGGAACCGCAATCGATGCATTTATCCGCATCAATTTCAAATTTTCCGTCCCCCATGCTGATTGCGCCTACCGGGCACTGAGCCTCACAAGCGCCGCAAGCTACACAGGCATCACCGATTACATAAGCCATAGTCATTATCCTCCTTTTATCTGCAAATCATTTTGATATAAATTTATCAATACCATTATAATAGCAAAGCCGTGAATATACAAGCCCAATTTTTAACAGAAACAGCAGTCTGCATTTTAAAGATTCAGTTCTTTGCGTCGTTCCCGGATGCCTTTCAGAATGACTTCCTTTTTCTCAAGAAGCTCTTTTTTCTCCATGGCGGGAACGCCTTTCAGCTTGTATTCCATGCCCAGTTTTTCGTATTTGCTTTCTCCCATTGTATGATAAGGAAGCGCGTCCAATGCCTTCAGGTTTTGAAATTCACCGATAAAATAGCCAAGCTCATATAAATATTTATCGTCGTCGGTCAGTCCGGGAACAATGACGTGGCGAATCCACATATCAACGTTTTTGTCGTTCAGATATCTGGCAAAAGCGAGGATGCCTTCGTTGGGCTGGGAGGTCAGTTCCTTATGCTTTTCAGGATTGATGTGCTTGATATCCAGCATTACGAGGTCGGTCAGCGTCATCAGTTTATCCAGTTTCGCGAGCCATTCGGGATTGCCGTCCGGCCGGTAAGCGATGCCGGAGGAATCAATACAGGTATGGATATTTTTCTTTTTGGCGAGCGTAAAAAGGTCGAGAAGGAAATCAACCTGCATCAGCGGTTCGCCTCCTGTTACCGTAATGCCGCCGCCTTTATAAAAGCTGATATTCCGTTCGTACTGCTCAATGATATAGGCCGGTTCCATCAGTGTGCCGCCGTTCATGTCCCATGTATCGGGATTGTGGCAGTATGCACACCGCATAGGGCATCCCTGTACGAAAACAACAAACCTTACACCGGGGCCGTCCACGGTGCCAAAACTTTCCAAAGAGTGTATTCTTCCCTGCATAATAAAGCCTTCTTTCATTGCGTTTTTTATGATAGATATAGTATAACCTGTACCGGGCAAAAAAACCAGTCTTTTTGGGAATAAAACAGGGCTCCGAATCAATCAGAGCCCTGCATTTTTGTTATACTTTATTTCGCATTCTCAGAGATTAGATGCTCTCATGGAAAGTACGGGAAATAACGTCTGCCTGCTGTTCCGGTGTTAATTTAATGAAATTAACTGCATAACCGGAAACGCGGATTGTCAACTGCGGATAGTTCTCCGGATGTTTCTGTGCATCCAGTAAAGTATCTCTGTTCAGTACGTTGACATTGAGGTGGTGACCACCTTTTGTTGCATAACCATCCAGTAAAGATACCAGGTTATCTACCTGAGCCGTATTTGCTGCCATAATTGTTTCCTCCTAATCATTTTCAGTATTTAGTGGAAGTCATCCAACCCCTGTTCCAAAGTCGGTACGCTGCATGCCAGCGGAGTTCTGGAACAATCCGTGCATCCCATTGTCTGTACCTTTTTGGAATCTTCGGATTCTTCATCGACATTGACGTTTACATGTCCAACGCCCTGTGCCATACCCGAATCCAGCATTTTAACAAAATCATCAATCATTTGCTTATCGTCCATAACATCCACCTTACTTTATATTATTTGTTTAAATCTAACTCAATATCACCCGCAAATACCTGGTCTTCCTTGCCAAGTGCGCCAGGGATGATGGTAAACGTATTGGAGATACCATCCTGTGCATCTTTGAACGGAAGTTTGGATACGGAAGATAAGGAAGCTACTGCGCCGTGAGTATCACGTCCGTGCATCGGGTTAGCGCCAGGTGCGAACGGCTGTCCTTTTCTACGTCCGTCAGGTGTGTTCCCGGTAGCCTTACCATACGTTACGTTAGAAGTAATTGTAAGGATAGAGGTTGTCGGAATACCATTGCGGTAGGTATGATGTCTTCTGATTGCAGTCATGAATTTATGAACAACATCCTGTGCAATCGTATCAACGCGGTCGTCATCATTACCATATTTCGGGAACTCGCCGGTTGTCTTGAAGTCAACGATGATACCGTCTTCGTCTCTGATTGGCTCAACTTTCGCATACTTGATTGCGGATAAGGAGTCAGCAACGATGGACAGACCTGCAACACCCGTAGCAAAGTAACGTTTTACGTCTCTGTCATGGAGAGCCATCTCTGCTCTCTCATAGCAGTATTTGTCGTGCATATAGTGGATGATGTTCAGCGTATTTACATACACGTCAGCCTGCCATTCCATCATATCCATGAATTTAGCATATACATCATCATAATCAAGAACATCGCCTGTAACCGGACGGTATTTCGGGCCGACCTGTTTCTTGGTAACTTCGTCTACACCACCGTTTAACGCGTAGAGCAGACATTTTGCAAGGTTTGCACGAGCGCCGAAGAACTGCATTTCTTTACCGATTACCATAGAAGATACACAGCATGCGATGCCGTAGTCGTCACCGTGTGTTACTCTCATAAGGTCATCGTTCTCGTACTGGATGGAAGAAGTCTGGATAGACATCTTAGCACAGTATTTCTTCCAGTTCTCAGGAAGTCTTGTAGACCAGAGAACTGTCAGGTTCGGTTCCGGAGAAGGACCTAAGTTTGTCAGGGTGTGCAGATAACGGAAGCTCATTTTGCTTACTAACGGACGTCCGTCAACGCCGACACCGCCGAGGGATTCGGTTACCCATACCGGGTCGCCTGCGAAAATCTGGTTGTATTCAGGTGTACGCGCAAATTTAATCAGACGCAGCTTCATGATGAAGTGGTCAACAAATTCCTGAATCTGTTCTTCTGTAAAGGTTCCGTTTGCAAGGTCTCTTTCCGCATAGCAGTCAAGGAATGTAGAAGTACGTCCAAGAGACATCGCCGCACCGTTCTGCTCTTTTACTGCGCACAGATAACCGAAATAAGTTGCCTGAATCGCTTCCTGTACGTTTGTAGCCGGTTTGGAAATATCGCATCCGTAAGAAGCAGCCATTTCTTTCATCAGTTTCAGAGCTACCATCTGTTCGGAAAGTTCTTCGCGAAGACGGATAACGTCATCTGTCATCACGCGGCCCGTGGAATCTTTCTGAGCCTGTTTGTCTTCAATCAGGTAGTCGATACCGTACAGAGCAACACGTCTGTAATCGCCGATGATACGTCCGCGTCCGTAAGCATCCGGAAGACCTGTGATGATATGGGAAGAACGACAAGCTCTCATTTCCTGATTGTAAGCGTCGAAGCAGCCCGCATTGTGTGTTTTTCTGTGTGTTGAGAAAAATTCGCTGATTTCAGGGTCAACTTCATAACCGTTGTCGGAGCATGCTTTTTCAGCCATTCTGATACCGCCGTAAGGCTGTAAGGAACGTTTGAACGGTTTGTCTGTCTGGAAGCCAACGATTTTCTCTTTGCTCTTGTCCAGATAACCCGGTCCGTGGGATGTAATGGTAGAGATAACTTTCGTATCCATATCCAGTACGCCGCCAGCTTCACGTTCCTGTTTCTGTAAATCAAGAACCTGTGCCCATAAGTCTTTTGTGTTCTGTGTAGGAGCAGCTAAGAAGGACTCGTCGCCTTCATAGAGGTGATAGTTTTTCTGAATGAAGTCGCGCACATTTACTTCATTCTCCCATTTGCCGCCTACAAAATCTTTCCATTCTGGTCTCATTTTGAAATAGCCTCCTGTTTTAATTATTTTGTTTGATATATTCAGCATATTTTATGGGGAAATATGCCTGAAAATATGCTTATCCTGTAAAAACATTATATGTTAAAAGCGGAAGTTACGTCAAGTCGGCGAGTGTACTTTTTTGCATACAAACTGTAAATTTTCAAGTAATTTTTTGTGAAAATTGTATGTATTTTACAGAGGCAGAATATTATGATAAAATGTAGTAAATTTTTGAAAAATTCATCGGATAAAATGTGCAGATACCGGAATAGAACAATCGGACAGAAAGCGGCAGATTTTAAAAATTAAAATAAGAAAGGAAACAACCCTTGAAAGAACTGGAATACCCTTTTGATTCGGACTACATTTTAAAGAAAAGAAAAGCGCTCAAAAAGGCGCTGCTTAACGAAAAAGAGCAGAACAGGCCAAAGAAGCGGATTGCGGTACTTGGCGGTTCGACAACCCATGATATCAAAGAAATGCTGGAGCTTTTTCTGCTGAATGCGGGAATCGAGCCCGCGTTTTATGAGTCGGAATACAATCAGTACTGGCAGGATGTAATGTTTGACAACCCGGAGCTTATTTCTTTTCAGCCGGACCTCGTTTTTATCCATACAAGCACCAGAAATATTGCGGAGTTTCCGAAAATCGGGGATTCACAGGAGCAGATTTCAGAACTGACAGAGGCAGTTTATGCGCCTTTTGAACAGATGTGGAAAAAGATTTCGGAAGTTTACCGGTGCCCGGTCATTCAGAATAATTTTGAACCGCCCTGTTACCGTCTGCTTGGGAATATGGATTTCAGCGACCCACACGGGCGCGTGCATTTTATAAACGGGCTGAATGCGAAATTTGCGGCTTATGCGGCAGACCACCGGAATTTTTATATAAACGATATTCATTATATGGCTTCCTGTTACGGCCTCCAGAAGTGGGCAGACCCGCTTTACTGGCATATGTATAAATATGCCTGCGCGGTACAGGCGATACCGGAGCTTGCTTATAACCTGGCCAATATCATCAAATCCATTTACGGAAAAAATCAGAAGGCTTTCGTGCTGGATTTGGATAATACGCTCTGGGGCGGCGTTGTTGGAGACGACGGGGCGGACAACATCGAAATCGGACAGGAAACGCCGATGGGACAGCTTTACAGTGAGTTTCAGGGGTATCTGAAAGCGCATAAGGACCTGGGTGTCCTGCTGACGGTCGATTCCAAAAATGATGAGGAAAATGCGCTGGCGGGCTTAAACCGCCCCGACAGCGTTTTAAAACCGGAAGATTTTCTCGTTATCAAAGCGAACTGGGAGAATAAAGACCGGAATCTGCTGGAAATAGCGGAGGAGCTGAATATCGGTGCGGACAGTCTTGTGTTTGTGGACGACAATCCGGCGGAACGCCATATCGTGGAATCCCGGATTCCCGGCGTTAAAGTGCCGGAAATTGCGGATGCGGCGGGATTTATCACGACCCTTGACCGGGCCGGTTATTTTGAGGTGACAAACCTTTCGGCGGACGACCTGGAGCGGAACCGGATGTATCAGGCCAATGCGGAACGCAGGAAACAGGAAGCGAACTTTGCGAATTATGAGGACTATCTGCTTTCTCTGGAAATGCGCGCGCAGATAAAGCCTTTTGCGCCGTTATATATGGCGCGGATTGCCCAGCTGACCAACAAAAGCAATCAGTTCAACCTGACGACGAAACGGTGCAGTCAGAGCGATATCGAAAGAATCGCGGAGGATGCTTCTTATATCACGCTGTATGGAAAGCTGGAGGACAAGTTTGGCGATAACGGCGTTGTCTCGGTGGTTTTCGGACATTGCGACGGGGAGGACAAAACGCTTTTTCATATTGACCTGTGGCTGATGAGCTGCCGCGTGCTGAAGCGGGATATGGAGTACGCCATGATGGACGAGCTTGTGTCACAGTGTGAAAAACGGGGAATCAGGCGGCTGAAAGGATATTATTATCCGACGGCCAAGAACGGAATGGTAAAAGAATTTTACGGATTACAGGGATTTACGAAAACGGGCGCAGACGCCGAAGGGAATACGGAATGGGAATTTGTGATTCCGGAGCGGTATGAGAGAAAGAATAAGGTAATCAGGGTCAATGAAGCAGAGGAAAGTGTTGGCGGATGTGCAGAGGAAAATATTGGCGGATGATACTTGCGGGAATTTCATTTTCGGTTTATACTGTGTAGGCATAAAATAAACGCGTCAGGCAAAGCTATAAATAAATCTAAGGAAAACTGGAGGTATGAATCATGGCAGAAATTACAAAGGATATGACAATCGGTGAAATTTTAAGAACCAATCCCGATGTGGCGCCGATTCTGATGAATGCGGGGATGCACTGTCTCGGATGCCCGTCCGCACAGGGAGAGTCTCTGGAAGAGGCGGCAATGGTGCACGGTATGAACATCGACGAGCTGATGACGCAGATTGCGGCGTTATCATAACCGGAAAGCCAATTTAGAAAAAATATCCGTAAAAAAGACAGCCTGCCGGAAACGGTATGCTGTCTTATTTGTTGAAAGATTTGTCCGTCTGACTTAAATCGCTGCCAGAGACTGGAGCGCCCTGTCTTTGATGACCGATTCGCAATGCTCTTCCAGATAGGATTCCGCGGCGGCGGAAAAACGTTCCTGCCTGCCGTATTCGGTAAGCATGTTGCAGAGACGGTTGAAGTCTGCGGCCGAAGAATTTTCCGGACTGACCAGAAGCAGATAAGAACCGTCCTGTTCTTTTTTGTATAAAGAATTTTCATGGTGGCAGAGAGGCGCGGCAATATGCGCGAATCTCATGATGTCATACAGAGAAGAAAATGCGAACATGCGGGGCGTATGCGCCGCCGATACAGTATCGTCTGCCGGGGACGTCTTCTTGTTCCCGGAATCTGAAAGGGATGAGGAGCGGCTCTGCTGGTCCATTTTACGCAGCATATCCAGCATTTCGTCGGCACTGTCGGCAAAGGCTTCCATAATATCCTCTGTATCTTCCGATTCTTCGTGATGTACGGAAGGCGCAAACTTGGAAAAACGGGTATCCAGTTCTTCCGGGTCTTCTACTTTGGTAATGATAAGAACAATACATTCCGCGTTTAAAGGAATCGCTTCTATCATAAGCGGAATATCCTCTGCCTCAAATCCACATTCACAGGCGGCCTGCTGCATCATATCGCGGAAAAGATTCTTGGCTTTTTCCGTGCCATAGGCGAGTTCGCTAATTTTCAGTTCTCTATCGGCAAGGTCTTCCCTTGTGAGCGTGCATCGAATCTGGTGCTCATTTACTTTCTCGATTTTCATAATATCACATCCTTACTATAAGATACTGCTACTGTTAATGTATGTGATGACGAAACTAAAAGTATCTTATACTTTGTATTAATTTAAGTCAATAGTATGACAAAACTCTTTAAAAAAATTTTATATTTTTAGAAATTGCTTGCTTTTTTGTCAAAACATGGATATAATGGCAACAAGATGTCTCCTGACAATCTGCATGGGAAGGGGGCAATGTGCAAATATTTTTCAGGGAAATCTGTTTCTCATATTGGTAACAGAGGGTTGAAAATCATTCTTAATATAATATGAGGAAGTCTTACAGGCTTATGTGCCTGGTCGTAGAATAATTTTTTTCATTCGTTTTCACAATTATAATTCACAGGGATTGAAAAGGTTATACAGGTATTTTTTAAAATTTTATGCACGTCGGAGATGTCTTGATGATTCTTTCTAAGTCTGCCGGATGGTATGCGGCCGGAGCCGTTTGCTGTAACATCACGGATTCCTTTTGGAGCGGCGGCCGGATATCCGAGGGCAATTTGGACGTTTTTGCGGATAAAATTATATACGGGAAGTCCCCGCTTCTTTTGCACGGCTTTTCGCAAAAATCGTCAAAAAAAGTAAAAATATTAATGACGCTGAAAGAATAGTCTGGTATAATAAGGGCGGTCGGAAAGGAGCTGGACAGATGAAAAAAATAATTCCGGTGATAGTCGCGGTCGTCCTTATTTTGATAGTCGCGGCGGCAGGATTTGGTTCGATACTGATAGAGAAATATTCTTATTCCAAAGAACGGGCGGATTTGGAGGAATACTTCGGCCTTCTGGAAGCGGATGACGCAGCCATCATCCTTCAGGATGCCCAGGTCGAGGAATACGCGAAAGTATGGGACGGCATCTGTTATTTTGATTTTGCCACGGTGCAGAAATATTTTAATGACAGATTTTACGAAGACAAGCTGGAAAGTCTTCTTTTATATACGACGCCGGATTCCATTATCCGTACGGAAATCGGGACATCCGTTTACAGTACCAGCGCCGGGGAGGCGAAAGACACCGGCTATATTATTGCGCGGTATGATGATGATGTGCTTTATGTGGCGGCGGAATATGTGAAAAAATACACGAATTTTTCTTATAAATTGTTTGCAGACCCTTACCATGTCCAGGTGGACACGGAGTGGAACGAACGTCAGGCGGCGGATATTACCAAAGATACACAGGTAAGATATCAGGGCGGCATTAAGAGCGATATTCTGACGGATGTGGAAGCGGGAGACAGTGTCATCATTCTGGAAGAAATGGAGAACTGGACGAAGGTTAAAACGCGCAATTCTTATATCGGTTATGTGGAAAATAAAAGGCTGTCTGAGAAATACAGCGAGGAGCCCGTGCCGGTGACGGATTATGTGGAACCGGAATATACGAGCATTTCCAGGGACCATACGATAAATCTGGCATGGCATGCGATATACAGCATGGGCGGAAACGATACGCTGAACGAGGTGCTTCTGACGACCCAGAGCATCAACACGATTTCACCGACATGGTTTATTCTGACGGGGAATCAGGGAGATTTTACCAGCCTTGCTTCTCTGGAGTATGTAAACGCGGCGCATGAGAGAGGACTTGAAGTGTGGGCGCTTATCAGTAACATTTCGGATACGGAAACGTTTGATATGTATGAAATTCTTTCGAGGACGAGCGTCAGGGAGCGTCTGATTAACAATCTGATTGCGACGGCTCTTGAATACAATCTGGACGGACTGAATATCGACTTTGAAAATATCGGCGTCGATGCGGGAGAAGGTTTTATCGAGTTCATCAGGGAGCTGTCCATTCCATGCAGGGCGAACGGCATCGTGCTGTCGGTGGATAATTATGTGCCAATGGGTTATAACAATTATTATCACCGGAAAGAACAGGGCGTGGTGGCCGATTATGTTATTATTATGGGCTATGACGAGCATCATGGCAATAGCGAAGAAGCGGGCTCCGTTGCCTCGATTAATTTTGTGGAAAACGGCATCGCGAACACCGTTGCCGAAGTGCCGCCGGAAAAGGTCATCAATGCGGTTCCTTTCTATACGAGGATATGGGAGACGAACGGCACGACGGTGACGAGCCAGGTGGTCGGCATGGATATGGCACAGGAATATATCAGGAATCATGGTATTGTTACCAGCTGGGATGAGGCGGCCTGTCAGAACTATGGAGAGTATCAGTCTGGCAACAGTTATTTTCAGGTCTGGCTGGAAGATACGGAGTCCCTGAAGGTCAAGCTGAATATCATGAAAAAGTATAATATCGCGGGCGTTGCGGAATGGCGGCTGGGCCTTGAATCGCCGATTGTATGGGATACGATTGCGGAGTATGTGAACGGAAACTGAGCGAACCCTGTAAATAAGCAGGCGGGTGGCTGTGAGCGGATGACGGCAGTGCCGGGGCTGTGATTGCGATTCGGCAGTTTCTTGCGATTAAATATATGACTGCCAGATTTTACGGAAATCGGTTTCCGTAATGACGGCAGTTTCATATAGAGTATGACCACAGAGGATGGTCTTGCAATGATGAAGGAGGAGAAGTGAAATGAAGAGTAAATTTGGTATTAAAGAAGTGGTGGCAATCGGTATTGGAACCGCATTGTTTGTAGCATTGACGGAAGTACAGATTCCGCTGGGATTCATTCCGAACACGGCTCTGCAGCCGAGAGCGGCGCTGATGGCATTTCTGGCAGCGGTATTCGGGCCTGTGGTAGGCGGTATCGTGGGTCTGCTCGGACATGCGCTCGGAGACGCGCTTTTCTATGGCAGCGTATGGTGGAGCTGGGTGTTCCCCGAAGCGGTAGCGGGTATTATAATCGGTCTGTTCGCAAAGAAATTTGCGATAAAAGAAGGTGGTTTTGCAGTCAAAGAAATCGTATTATTTAATATAGTACAGGTGATTGCCAATGCGGCGGCGTGGATTGTTGCGGCGCCTCTTCTCGATATCGTTATCTATGCGGAACCGGCCGGAAAAGTTTTTGCACAGGGCGCATGGGCATTCCTCGGCAACATCATTATCATAGGTATTCTCGGCACGCTGATTGCGGTCGGTTATTCCAAGATTGGCGGAAAGTCTTCCAGCCTGAGTAAAGAAGACTAGTGTACCAGTGTGCTTACGCTAAAAAGAATGCCCGTTTTTGCGGGCATTTTTTTGGAAGAAATATTGGGAAGGAAAATACATGGAGCCGATAATCGAATTTAAAAATTTTTCATTTAAATATCGTTCCCAGAAAGAACCGACGATTAAGGATATTAATCTGTCCATTTATCCCGGGGAAAAGGTGCTGATCGTAGGGCCTTCCGGTTCCGGCAAGTCTACGCTGGCACATTGTATCAACGGACTCGTTCCTTTTTCCTATAAGGGAGAGATTACGGGAACTTATACCGTTGCCGGTCAGAATCCGGAAAAACTCGGAATTTTCGGGCTGTCCAAACTGGTTGGAACGGTACTTCAGGACACGGACGGTCAGTTTATCGGGCTGACCGTTGCGGAAGATATTGCTTTTGCGCTGGAAAACGATATGATACCGCAGAAAGAGATGTTTGAGCGGGTTGCCAGAGTGTCTGAAACGGTGGAAGTGCAGTCGGTACTCGGCAACGCGCCGGGGGCGCTTTCAGGCGGGCAGAAGCAGCGGGTTTCCATGGCGGGCGTTATGATAGACCAGGTGGACATTCTGCTGTTCGACGAGCCGCTTGCGAATCTGGACCCGGCGACGGGAAAACGGGCGATAGAATTAATCGACCAGATTCACCGGGAAGAAAAAACAACAGTAGTTATTATTGAACACCGGCTGGAAGATGCGCTTACCTGTGGAGCCGACCGGATTGTTGTGGTCGGTGAGGGCAGAATTGTGGCGGATATGACGCCGGATGAGCTTTTATCCGGCGATATTCTGCAAAGAGAAGGCATTCGGGAACCGCTGTACGTGACGGCGTTAAAATATGCGGGATGCCGGATTGGGGCGGACAGTTTTCCTTCGGATATTCATAAAATGAATGAAACAGGGCAGCTTGCAAATTATAAAGGCAAAGTTGGCGAATGGTTCCGGCAGACGGTTTTGCCGGAACGGAAACCGGACGAGGAAATCGTTCTGGAAGTAAAAAATCTGGATTTTGCCTATACGCCCGGCAGACCGGTTCTTAAGGACGTTTCCTTCCGCATACATAAGGGGGAAATGCTCAGCATTGTCGGAAAAAACGGTGCGGGGAAATCCACGCTTTCCAACCTGATATGCGGTTTCCTGATGCCGGATAAAGGCAGCATTTCTCTCCACGGGGAGGACCTTCTGACCCGCTCCATCAAAGAAAGAGGAGAGAGTATCGGCCTGGTAATGCAGAATCCGAACCAGATGATAAGTAAAACGATGATTTTTGAAGAGGTGGCGCTCGGTTTACAGGTGCGCGGCGTTGCGCCCGAAGAAATCGAGAAAAGAGTGCATGAGACGTTGAAAATCTGCGGTCTCTATCCTTTCCGGAACTGGCCTGTTTCGGCGCTAAGCTACGGGCAGAAGAAGCGTGTAACGATAGCGTCTATTCTGGTGATGAACCCGGATATCATTATTCTGGACGAACCGACGGCGGGACAGGATTACAGGCATTATACGGAAATCATGGAGTTCCTGAAAGAAATTAATAAAAATAGTGGAATAACGATAGTTATGATAACACACGATATGCACCTGATGCTGGAATACACAGACCGGGCGCTTGTCATTGCGGAAGGGCAGCTTCTGGCGGATGAAAAGCCCAGTGAGGTTCTGACGGACGACATGCTGACGCAGAAAGCCTATTTAAAGAGGACGTCGCTTTATGATTTGGCGGTGGGCTGCGGTATAGACAGACCTTCCGATTTTGTAGACTGTTTTATTTATTATGAGCGGAATTACCGGGAAAAGGGGGGAAAATAGTGTCGCGGGTACTGTCTTATGAAGAAAAAGATACATGGATTCACAGGCTGAGCGGCGTTACGAAGCTGATTTTTTTTCTGCTCTGGTCGATTACGAGTATGATTTCCTATGATACCAGGGTACTGCTCGTGATGCTGGTGTTAAGCCTTATCATTTTTGCCATGTCCAAAACAAAATGGAAACAGGTCGGAACGGTATTCAAGTTTATTATGCTTTTTTTGTGCATCAATCTGATTGCCATATTTTTCTTTTCTCCGGGACAGGGAACGAAAATATACGGAACCGAAACGCCGCTATGGCATTTGTTCGGCCGCTATACGATGACGAAGGAGCAGCTTTTTTATGAATTTAATGTGATGCTGAAATACCTGACGGTCATTCCGGCGGTCTTCATGTTCATCGTGACGACAAATCCGAGCGAATTTGCCGCTTCCATGAATAAAGTGGGGATTCACTATAACGTCGGCTATGCGATGGCAATCGCGCTCCGCTATATTCCGGATGTGCAGGACGATTTCTCGAAAATCAAACATGCTCAGGAGGCAAGAGGAATCGAAATGTCCAAAAAGGCGCCTTTTATGAACCGGATTAAAAGCATGGCGTCGATTATTTTCCCGCTTGTTTTTTCCAGCATGGACCGGATTGATGTGGTGAGCAACGCGATGGAGCTGCGCGGCTTCGGAAAGCATAAAAAGCGGACATGGTATTCCGCAAGACCTTTTAAAAGAAACGATTACCTGACGCTTATAGTTATCGTTTTGTTTACCATTGCGGCATTTGCCATTACATTCCGGGATGGCAGCCGTTTTTATAATCCGTTTATATAAAAGAGAGGGAACCATGACGGAACAATTTGCAAGAACAGAGCTTTTACTGGGAAAGGAAGCGATGGACAGGCTGCAAAAATCGCATGTGGCGGTCTTTGGAATCGGCGGCGTGGGCGGTTATGTTGTTGAGGCGCTGGCGCGTTCCGGCGTCGGCGGCCTGGACTTAATCGACCATGACAAGGTGAGCCTGACGAACATCAACCGACAGATTATTGCGACGCTCGACACTGTCGGAAAGGATAAGGTGGATGTGATGAAGGAGCGGATTCTCTCCATCAATCCCGATGCGGCGGTCAATGTGTCAAAATGTTTTTATCTGCCGGAGACGGCGGACCTTTTTGATTTGAGAAAGTATTCCTATGTGGTGGACGCCGTCGATACCGTGACGGCGAAAATCGAACTGATTATGCGGGCCGGGAAAGCCGGCGTGCCCATCATAAGCTGTATGGGAACCGGGAACAAGCTGGAGCCGGCCAGGCTGGAGATAGCGGATATTTATCAGACCTCCGTGTGTCCTCTTGCAAAAGTCATGCGCAGAGAGCTGCGCAAAAGAAATGTGGAAAAGTTAAAAGTCTTATATTCTAAAGAAGAACCTGTCAAAAATTATTTATCCGTACAGGGGCGTGCCGTTCCGGGAAGCGTATCTTTTGTACCTCCGGCGGCGGGGCTCATGATTGCGTCGGAAGTTATCAGGGAAATTGTTGGGGGCTGGTGAGGAGGAGAGTTTGCCCTGGCAGAAAAAAACGCATAAAATATTTATAATAGGAAAGCGCTGGCTGTCATAGCCGGCGCTTTTAAAAATTTCTGAAAGCCTATTAACAAAGTAGGATATTTGTGATAAGATAGTCGTTAGAAATCATATTAAGGCGATAGGAAAACTGGAGGCCGCTATGAACGGTTTTTGCGCGGCCAGAAGGAATGGAGGATATGAATGAAAATCTCAACCAAAGGAAGATATGCGCTGCGGCTGATGCTGGATTTGGCAACGTATAGCACGGACGGGCCGGTATGCCTGAAAGATGTGGCAAAAAGGCAGCAGATATCGGACAAGTATCTGGAGCAGATTATCGCGATATTGAACAGGGCCGGGTATGTGAAGAGCATTCGGGGAGCCCAGGGCGGTTATCTTTTGAAAAAAGAGCCCGAAGAATATACGGCTGGCATGATTTTGCGGCTGACGGAGGGCGATTTGGCGCCGGTAAGCTGCGTCGGGGCGGAAAAAGAGGAATGCGGGCGTAAGTCAGGATGCGTAACGACCCGTATCTGGCAGCGGATTAGCGATGCGGTCAACGAGGTGGTTGACAATATCACGCTGGCGGACATGCTGGCATGGCAGAAGGAGCTGGCGGATAAGGAGGAGCAGCAATGAAAAAACTGATTTATCTGGATAATGCGGCGACGACACGGGTCGCGCCGGAAGCAGTTGACGCCATGATGCCATATTTTACGGAATACTACGGGAATCCGTCCGCAATCTATTCTTTTGCGGGAGAGGCGAAACGGGCGATAGAGGAAGCGAGAAGAACACTGGCCGCCGGAATCGGCGCGAAACCGGAAGAAATCTATTTTACGGGCGGGGGGAGCGAGTCCGATAACTGGGCTTTGAAGGCTGCGGCTGAAGCATATGCCGCAAAAGGAAAACATATCATTACGACGAAAATCGAGCATCACGCGATTCTGCATACAGCGGAATATCTGGAAAAAAACGGCTGTGAAGTAACTTATCTGGATGTGGACGAGAACGGGCTGGTAAGCCCGGGAGCGGTCCGGGCGGCGATTCGTCCGGGAACGATTTTGATTTCCGTGATGATGGCAAACAATGAAATCGGAACCGTGGAGCCGGTTCGGGAAATCGGCGCGATTGCGAAGGAACATGGTATTCTGTTTCATACGGATGCCGTCCAGACGTTCGGGCATATGCCAATCGATGTGAACGAAATGAATATCGACCTGTTGAGCGCCAGCGCACACAAGCTGAACGGGCCGAAAGGAGTCGGCCTGTTATATATCCGTCAGGGACTAAAACTCCGCGCTTTTGTGCACGGCGGCGCACAGGAGCGGCAGCGCCGGGCGGGAACGCATAATACGGCGGGAATCGTCGGATTCGGCAAAGCGGCCGAACTCGCTTTTCACAGCATGGAACAGAGAGCGGAATACGAGATGCGGCTGAGGGATTATCTTATCGGACGTATTTTGGATGAAATCCCTTATGTGAGGCTGAACGGCGACCGGACGAAGCGACTGCCGGGCAATGCGAGTTTTTGTTTCCGTTTTATTGAAGGAGAATCTCTGCTGATTCTGCTGGACCAGAACGGAATCTGCGCTTCCAGCGGTTCAGCCTGTACTTCGGGAGCGCTGGAGCCTTCTCATGTGCTGCTGGCAATCGGCCTTCCCCATGAGATTGCGCATGGTTCTCTGCGCATTAGCCTGTCCTTTCAGACGACGAAGGAAGAAGTAGATTTTGCGGTGGATAAGATAAAAGAAATTGTGGAACGGCTCAGAAATATGTCGCCGCTCTACGAAGATGCGTTGAAAAATATTTGACTTTGTCCGGCACATATTGGATTTACGCGCTTTAAGAATCGTTCAAATGTTGTGGGCCGGGCAGGCATGAATGATTATGATAAAGAAGACCGGGAGGGATAAAACGGCTATGTATAGTGAAAAAGTAATGGACCATTTTAGCAACCCCAGGAATGTCGGGGAGCTGGAGCAGCCGAGCGGCGTCGGAACTGTCGGAAACGCGAAGTGCGGTGATATTATGCGTATTTATCTGGATATCGACGATGCCGGAATTATCAGGGAGGCAAAATTTAAGACTTTTGGCTGTGGCGCGGCGATAGCCACGAGCAGCATGGCGACGGAACTCGTGAAAGGAAAAACGGTCGAAGAGGCGTTACAAGTGACGAATAAGGCGGTGATGGAGGCGCTGGACGGTCTGCCTCCGGCGAAAGTGCACTGCTCCCTTCTTGCCGAAGAAGCGATTCATGCGGCGCTGTGGGATTATGCCGAAAAAAACGGGATTCGGATTGAGGGGCTCAAAAAACCGGAGGCAGACGTTTGATTCTGGATGGCGGCACATCATATTTTTTCTTAAAAAGTTTGCTGAAATGGTAGGCGTCGTCGTAGCCTACTCTGGAAGCAACTTCCTGTATGCTCGTATAATTCCCGCTTTCCAGTATTTCTCTGGCGTGTTCGAGGCGGATATCAATCAGATACCGAATCGGTGTGTCGCCCGTTTCACTCTTGAAGATTCTGGATATATAAAAGGGGCTTAAATACATGTTTTCCGCAATCTGGTCCAGCGATATTTTCTCCGCATAATGCTCTGAAAAAAAGTTGATTATCTGCTCCACCACATATTTTTTGCCGGCTGACTCAAACTCACAGCCTTTATACTGTGTTAAAGGCGCGGTCTGTTCCCGGATAATCAGCAGAAGCAGCTGAATCAGATAGGAACGGAGCATGTAATACCGGCCCTGTCTCAAAACTTCGTTTTCCGCCTCCATGCCCGAAACAATGCGAAACAGCTTTTGCCGGAAGTCCCCGGATGAATGCAGAATGGGACTGCCGGAAATGTCAAATCGGTTTGGGGCCATTTCACGGAAAAGCACATCGGTAAAGCCGACAAAAAATTCTATTGTCGGTTTTCCGTTACCATCCGTGAGCGCCTGATGGTGCACACCGGGATTCAGGATAAGCAGGTCTCCTTCTTCTACGCAATAGATGGTATCATCAATTTTATATCTGCCTTTTCCGGAGAGGATAAAAGCGATTTCGATATGGTCGTGGCTGTGATATCTTTGCTCGTCGCAAAGCCGTGTTCCTTTCCAGGTAAACAAAAAGGTAGGATTCAGCTCGTCGCCGACAATTTCTTTTCTGTCTGTCATGTTGTGTACACCTCTTTATGTGCATGGAACACATATGTTTGTCGTTTTCATTGTACTGAATATTTCCGCAAAAGTAAAATACAAAATGTACCGTGAACCAGAAACCGCCAGGAGGAAAGGCGCGGGGCCGGGGCATGTGTATGTTCCTTTGAGGCACGCTTGCGCTCCACGAAAAGCAGCAGCGGTACTAAGTTCAAAAGTTGCAAAGCAACTTTTTCACTAAGTACCGGCTTCCTTTACAGGGCCTCGGCCGGAACATACACATGCCCCGGCCCCGCGCCTTTCCTCCTGGCGGTTCCTGGTCTGCGGTACAAAATTATACAGGAAGGCCGCAAGATACTACATTTCTTTTTCGGAACAGAATCGTATACTGAAACTAAATAAGGAGGCGTAACCATGACGGCGAATAAGTGGTTTTTTTCTTTTTTGAAAAAATACAAATGGATGATGGGGGCGGCGCTGTGCCTGACAACTCTGATAGCGGCGCTTGCAATCGTAAATCCTTATATTTCCGGGCTGATTGTGGATGATGTCATCATCGGGGGAGAGTATGCGCTTTTGCCCAGGCTCATTGCCGCACTGCTTCTGGTTACCGGAATACGGGGCGTTCTGCGTTTTTTCTATCAGGTTATTTTCGAGACCTGTTCCCAGGGCGTTTTATATGAAATGCGGGATAAAGTATACCGGAAGCTGCTTCAGGAAGACTTCGCTTTTTATAATAAGAAACGGACAGGAGATTTGATGTCAAGACAGACGGGTGACATGGATGCAATCCGGCATTTCGTAGCGTATGTTATTTATAGCCTGTATGAAAATACGCTGCTCTTTCTGTTCGCGTTGTTTATGATTTTTACGGTAAATGTGAAGCTGGCCCTTTGCATGCTTGCGGTGCTCCCATTTACGGGGCTTACGACTTATTTACAGTCCAAAGCGGTGCGTCCGGCCTTTCAGCGGAACCGGAACTGTTTTTCGTCCCTGAATGCTTTTGTACAGGAAAATATCAGCGGAAACCGCGTGGTAAGGGCTTTTGCAAAAGAGGATTTTGAAATCAGCAAATTTAATAAGGAAAACGATGCCTTTCGGGCGTCGCAGCTGGATGCTTCCAAAATCTGGAAAAAGTATCTGCCTGTTTTTGAGATACTTTCCCATCTGCTGACAATTATCCTGATGCTGTATGGCGGATATATGGTCATCATGGGGGAAATAACGATGGGAAATCTGGTAACGGTGAACGGGTATCTGTGGATGCTGACCGTGCCTTTGCGTATGGCAGGCTGGTGGGTGAACGATATCCAGCGCTTTACGACTTCCGTGGAAAAAATTTATGCCACTTATATAGAAGAGCCCAAAGTGCGGACGCCCCGGAAAGGAATCGGGAGAAAGCATTTTGACGGCCGGGTGGAGTTTCGGAATGTTTCCTATCGTGCGGACGATGAGGAAATTGTGCATAACATCGATTTTACGGCGGCGCCCGGTCAGACAATCGGCATTATCGGCTCTACCGGAGCGGGAAAGTCCACGATTATGAATCTTTTGTGCCGGTTTTATGATACGACGGGCGGGGAGGTGCTGGTGGACGGCATCAATGTGAAAGAGCTGGATTTATACGAGCTGCGGGACAATATCGGGATGGCGATGCAGGATGTTTTTCTTTTTTCCGATACGATTGAAGGAAATATTGCCTATGCGAGGCCGGACTGCTCTTTTGAAGAGGTAAAAAGGGCAGCGGTGATGGCGGACGCAAACCACTTCATTCAATCTCTGCCGGAGGGCTATGATACGATTGTGGGAGAGCGGGGCGTTGGGCTTTCGGGCGGCCAGAAGCAGAGAATTTCCCTGGCGAGGGCGCTTTTAAAGGACCCGGCAATTCTGATTCTGGACGATACCACGTCCGCCGTGGATATGGAAACGGAAAGCTACATACAGGAACAGTTAAAGAAAATCGAAAAGAATTGTACCATTTTTATCATTGCTTACCGTATTTCCTCCATCCGGGACTGCGACCAGATTCTTGTCATGAACAACGGACGGATTATTGAGCGGGGCACACATGATGAACTGGTGGCGATGAACGGTTATTATGCGGCGGCATTCAGAAACCAATATGGAGAAATTCCCGAAGAGGTGAAGAAAGGGTTGCGCTATGGCACGGAATAGATATGATGTGGATGAAATACTGGAAGACCATTTTGATTTTGGGCAGCTGAAACGTCTCGGAAATTATATGCTGCCTTATAAAAAGCGGATGGGAGCGGTTATTTTTGTCATGCTCTCCGCATCGGGGCTTACGATGCTGATTCCGCAGTTTTTTATGAAGGTGCTGGACGAGTGCATTCCGGCAAAAGACATGAAAGCAATCGGCATGTACTGCATCCTGACGTTTGTAATTGCCCTGTATTCTGCACTGAGTCTGCGCTATAAAATCAGGGTGACGAATGAAATCGGGCAGAATATTATCCATCAGCTGCGCTCGGATATTTTCGGACATTTACAGGAACTGCCTTTTTCCTACTACGATGACAGACCGCACGGGAAAATCCAGGTACGGGTGGTGAACTATGTCAACAGCCTGAGCGATTTGCTTTCCAACGGCATTATCAATACGATTACGGATTTGTGCAATCTGATTTTTATTCTGGTGTTCATGCTGTTAATTAACGTGCGGCTGACGCTTGTCTGTCTGTGCGGCCTTCCGGTGCTTGTTGCCGTTGTGGTGCTGATTAAGAAAAAGCAGCGCCGGGCCTGGCAGATTCAGAGCAATAAGCAGTCGAATCTGAACGCCTATATTGCGGAAAGCATCAATGGCATCCGGGTGACGCAGTCGTTCACGAGAGAAAAGAAAAATTCGGATATTTTCAATTACCTGAGCGGAAGCTATCGTCAGGCATGGATGCGCGCCGTAAAGTTTAATTTTCTGATGGGGCCGAGCGTGGATATTATTTCCGCAGTCACAACCTCGTTTGTGTATGTCATCGGCATCCATTACATGCTGGACGGCGGAAAAAGCGGCATTACAGTGGGCGTGCTGACTGCGTTTACCGCCTATATCAGCCGGTTCTGGAACCCCATCAATACGCTGGCGAGTTTTTACAATTCGCTGCTGACGGCGATTTCCTATCTGGAACGTATTTTTGAGACGATTGACGAGGAAGTGCTTGTAAAAGATGCGCCGGATGCGGCGCCGATGCCGGAAATTGTCGGCAAGGTGGAGTTCCGGGACGTTGTTTTCAGCTATGAGGAAGGACACAGGATTCTGAACCGGGTCAATTTTACGGCGCCTCCCGGCGCGTCGTTTGCTATTGTCGGGCCGACCGGGGCGGGAAAGACGACCATCGTCAATCTGCTCAGCCGTTTTTATAATGTGGATTCCGGGCAGATTCTCATCGACGATGTGGATATTTCCAAAGTGACGATTCGCTCTCTGCGGGAGCAGATGGGCGTTATGATGCAGGACAGTTTTGTTTTTTCCGGCACCATAATGGATAACATACGTTATGGAAATATGGATGCTTCGGATGAGGAGGTCATCCGTGCGGCCAAAACCGTCTGCGCCCATGATTTTATTATGAAAATGGAAAACGGTTACAATACGGAGGTAAACGAGCGGGGAAGCCGCCTGTCCGCCGGGCAGCGTCAGCTGATTTCCTTTGCGAGAGCGCTTCTTGCAGACCCCCAAATACTGATTCTGGACGAAGCGACTTCCAGCATCGACACGGAGACGGAGCTAATCTTGCAAAAAGGATTACAGGAGCTTTTGAAAGGCCGGACGTCTTTCATCATTGCGCACAGACTTTCCACGATTCAGAACGCGGACTGCATCATGTATGTTGACAAAGGCGATATTCTGGAGAGAGGGACGCATGAGGAGCTTCTGGCAGAAAAAGGAGAATATTACAGACTGTATATGTCCCAGTTCGATTTCCTGAAAACCGCAAAAGTCTGTTAAAGAATGATATTTTGCTCATTTCCCGCATAGAGTATAACAACATCGTATGCGGGAATGAGCGGATGAAAAGAGAAGAAAATCTGAAATTGGCAATCAGAATCATGACGGCGCTTGTAGGTATTGCGGCCGTCTATTTTGTGTTATACGGAAGAAGTGAGCAGGCTTCTTCCGACAAAGTTAAGCAGGGAAAAGAAAAGCCCTGTGTGGTGATTGATGCGGGACACGGGGGCGCGGACCCGGGCAAGGTAGGCATTAACGGTGCGCTGGAAAAAGATATTAATCTGGAAATTGCGGAAAAATTAAAGATGTTTCTGGAACAGGAAGATATCGAAGTCATTCTGACGCGGGATTCCGACAGCGGGCTGTACGATGAAAACGCGACCAACAAAAAAGTACAGGACATGAAAAGACGGGTTGAAATCATAGAAACAAATCATCCGGTTCTGACGGTCAGCATTCATCAGAACAGTTACCACGAAGAATATGTGCATGGGGCGCAGACATTTTACTATGCGACCAGCGAACAGAGTAAAATACTTGCAGAAAAAATACAACTGTTATTATTAGACGAAATTGACGATGACAATACCCGGCTGGCAAAAAGCAACGATAGTTATTATTTGCTCAAAAAAACATCCACGCCAATCGTAATCGTGGAATGCGGATTCCTTTCCAATAGCGAAGAAGCAAAAAAACTGACATCGGAAGAATACCAGGAAAAGATGGCCTGGGCAATCCACCTGGGCATTCTGCAATATATTAATAGTCAGAAATAAAAATTTATGTTATAATGTACCCAGTGCAAAAGAAAAACAAGCGACGCGAAGCGGCATTTGTTTTTCTTGCACGGGTAACGAGCAAACGTTCGGCGAAAGCCGAACAGGAAGCGCTGAAAGCGCGGGTTTGCGAGTAATGCTGAGCAAAAGAAAAAACAAGAGGAAGCGCAAAACTGTGGACACACAGATAATTCAGGTAAAGGAACAGCATACACAGGAGGGACTGCTGCGGCGGGCCGGAGAAATTGTCAGAGTGGGCGGGCTGGTCGCATTTCCGACGGAAACGGTTTACGGTCTGGGCGGCGACGCGCTGAATCCTGATTCGGCAAGGAAAATATACGCGGCCAAAGGCAGACCTTCCGACAATCCGCTGATTGTCCATATATGCCGGATGGAAGATTTGCCCTGTCTTGTCAGGGAAATACCGGAAGCGGCGGAGAAGCTGGCGGAAGCCTTCTGGCCGGGACCGCTTACGATGATTTTTCATAAATCCCCGGCAGTTCCGCCCGAAACGACGGGCGGGCTTGATACGGTGGCCGTCAGGATGCCTTCCCATAAGACGGCACTGGCTTTTATAAGAGAGGCCGGCGGGTATGTGGCGGCGCCGAGCGCCAACCGTTCCGGGAAACCGAGTCCCACCAGTGCAAAATATGTGGCGGAGGATATGGATGGCCGCATCGAAATGATTATCGACGGGGGCGATGTGGAAATCGGACTGGAATCGACCATCGTTGATTTGACGGAAGAGTACCCCGTGATTTTAAGGCCGGGTTATATTACGAAAGAAATGCTGGAAGAAGTTGTCGGTTTTGTCCGGGAAGACGGGACGATGATGTCGGATGAGAGCGGGCAGGCGCCCAAAGCGCCGGGCATGAAATATCGGCATTACGCGCCCAAAGGAACCCTGGTGATTGTGGATGGAAGCGAAGAGAAGGTGACGGCGTATATTAATGAACAGCTGGAGCGTCTGAAAGGGGAAGGCCACAAAACGGGAGTCATCGGGACGGACAAAACGATTGCCCGTTACCGGGGAGATATTTGTAAGAGCGCCGGAAACAGAGAAGATGAAAGAACGATAGCCAGAGAGCTGTACCGGATATTGCGTGAGTTCGACGACGAAGAGGTAAGTGCAATCTTTTCGGAATCTTTTGATACGGCCGGAATTGGACAGGCTATCATGAACAGGCTGCTTAAAGCGGCCGGACATCAAATTGTATATTTATAATTACTGGTGTTATTATTTTACTGAATATATAAAATAACATACGTTTTAAAACTGAGGAGGGAAAGAATATGATAGGAATCGGAAGCGACCACGGCGGTTATGATTTGAAACAGGCAGTCATTGCACATTTGAAAGAACGGGAAATCGCATATAAGGATTTTGGATGTATGGACAAAAATTCCTGCGACTATCCTGTTTATGGCAGAGCGGTGGCGGAAGCGGTGGCGGATGGCACCTGTGAAAAAGGAATTGTTATCTGTACGACGGGAATCGGTATTTCCATTGTAGCCAATAAAGTGCCGGGCATCCGCTGCGCGTTGTGCGCCGACACGGTGACGGCACAGCTTACCAGACTGCATAACGATGCGAACATGCTGGCGATGGGAGGCGGAATCATCGGTCCCAATCTGGCGCTTAGTATTGTAGATATATTTCTTAATACGGAGTTTTCGGGAGAAGAAAAGCATTGCAGAAGAGTGGGAATGATTGAAAATCACTGACGGATGCGGGAAAATATCGCAGGCTGTGAGAAAGGCATGGTTAATTATATGAAAATCAGGCAGAAAATGGCGGCCGCATTATTTCTGCTGTTGCTTGTGGCAGTGCCTGTTTCCGTTTATGCGACCGAGGAGACGAGGCAGCAAATTGAAGAGGCTGAGCGTGAGAAAGAAAATACGGAATCACAGCTTGATGAAACGAGAGAGAATCTGGATGAGCTGAATGAACAGAAAGATTCTCTGGAAGGCACTTTGTCAAATCTGAATACGGAATTGACCCAGGTAAGCAATAACCTGAATGAGCTGGAAGGCAAAATCGCGGCAAAAGAGGCGGAAATCGAAGAGACGAACCAGATGATTGAAGTAACAAATCAGGAGCTGGAAGAAGCGATTGCCATCAAGGACAAACAGTACGAGAGCATGAAGAAGCAGATTAAGTTCATGTATGAAAAGAGCGATAATCTGTATCTGGAAATGCTCTTTTCAGCGGGCAGTTTTGGAGAAGCCCTGAACCGGACGGACTATATCGAGCAGCTTTCGGCATATCAGCAGAAAACGCTTCAGGAGTATAAAGACACACAGACACAGATTGAAGAAATAGCCGCCGAGCTGGAAACGGCGAAAGCACAGCTTGAAAGCGACAAGAGCGAGCTGGACAATTATAAGGTCCAGGTGGTGGCGGAGCAGAGCCGGGTTTCCGGGCTTGTCAGCCAGGCGAACAATTCCCTGACGGCCACATCCAGCCAGATTTCCGACGCGGAAGCGGCGGCTGACGCTTACGAGCAGAAATTAAAGGAACAGGAAGAAGAACTGACGGCGCTGCGGGCAAAGCTGGCGGAAGAAATCCGTATGGCGGAACTGGCCGCCCAGTCGAGCTGGAGGGATATTTCCGAGGTGAATTTTGCGGAAGGGGACAGATATCTGCTGGCTAATCTGATTTATTGTGAAGCGGGTTCCGAGTCTTACAGCGGACAGGTTGCGGTAGGAAGCGTAGTCATCAACCGGGTGCTGAGTTCGGTTTATCCAGATACCATAGTGGGTGTTATTTATCAGTCGGGACAGTTTTCGCCGGTGGCGAGCGGAAGACTGGCGCTGGCGCTGACGGAAGGAAGGGCGACGGCAAGCTGTTATCAGGCGGCGGACGAAGTAATGTCCGGGACAACGAATGTCGGAACATGCGTATACTTCAGGACGCCGGTAGAGGGCGTTACGCCAAGATATACGATTGGCGGGCATATTTTCTATTAATTATACCGGCTGTTCATTATGTATAAAACGTTCGATGGGCTCTTTGAGCGTATCGAATCTGCCGGAATAAATAATATCCAGAAGCCGGCTTAAACTGAGCAGTGATTTTTTGAGTGTATCTTCGGAAATAAGTTCCTCATTGAGGGCGGTGACGAGCTCATCAATATCTACTACTTTGACAAAACCGTCGGGATAGACGATGACGTCCGCAAGAAGGTCTGTAAAGATATAGGTATTGGTTTCCGGTTTGTAGTCATGCTCTACAATATCGCAGTACCAGTAGAGCAGAGAATTATCTTCTCTGTAAAATTTGCTGACTTTACAGCCTTCTTTCAGAAAATAGCAGGAGTAGCCATGATGAAGGTCTTTTCGGGGCTTTAAGGAATGCCAGCCGGTAACGATAAGTTCTTCGTCCTGATATAAAATCCGGTCGTCTTTTAACAGGACACATTCTTCGGGAATGATTCTTTTGCGGTATAAAATAGGCGCTGGCATAATACCTCCTGAAATATTGAAATTCATAGCTGCATATGATGAAGTGTATAATAAGAAAGTACACTGATGAAGGGGAAAAGTCAACGGGTATTTGTCTGACTTATCTCTGGCTTTTATCTGTTTTTTACAATAATACTGGACATTACGGCAAAAAATGGGTATAATTTATCTGCATATAGCGTGAAAAGAAGGGGAAAAAGTGAAGTATAATCGTAACGTTTATCATTCTCTTATGATGATAAGTCAGTTTGGCATCAATATGCTTGTTCCCATATTCCTATGCTCTTTTATTGGAATCGAAATAGATAAAAGGTGTGGGACTTCTTTTTGGGTGGTTATTCTGTTTTTCATAGGAGCGGCGGCCGGATTCCGGAATGTTTTCCGGTTTGCCAGAAAAATCTATGAAAGACCGGCACAGACGCGGAAGCACAGGAAAATGGAGCAGAAAGAAGTACAACATGGAAAAAGACAGGAAGATAAAAATTGATGCAACATTATTTGATTTGTGTCTCGGTATTTTTCTATATGGCATTGTGTGCCAAATCGTCGTTTTGTTTTTTTCCCGAAAACCGGAATATAGCATTGGTCTGTGGATTGGAGTCATTCTCGCGGCGGCGGGCTCTGTTCATATGTGGTGGACGATTGACAGAAGCCTCGATATGGCGTCAAAAGATGCGTCCAAAACGGTAGGAACACAGTATCTGCTGCGCTATTTTATTCTGGCCGCGGTTCTGGCCCTGCTGGCGGTAAGCGGGTTTGCCAACCCTCTTCTGGCCTTTTTAGGTTATATGGGAATGAAAGTATCTGCTTATATGCAGCCTTTTACCCGGAAGATTAGTGACAAAGTTTTTAAAATATAATAGAAAGATATAAAATACGTTGATAAGGAGGTGAGAATATGGGACAGGGAATTTTATTGTCCGGGGGTGCGGATATTGATTTTATGATACACGGTGTTTTTTCGTATCAGCTCTTTGGACAGACGGTCTGGATTACAACGACGCATGTCTGCGTTCTGATAGTCATGCTGGTAATTATCGGATTCTGTCTGGCGGCGAACAGGGCGGTTAAACACGCATCGGAAGTGCCGGGGACTTTCCAGAATATCGCGGAAATGGTTGTAGAGATGCTGGATAACATGATTGGCGGCGTTATGGGTAAATTTTCTCCCCAGTTCCGCAACTATATCGGAACCATTTTTATCTTTATTTTATTGAGCAATATTTCCGGTCTGTTCGGGCTTCGTCCGCCGACCGCGGATTACGGTGTGACGCTTCCGCTCGGTATCATGACTTTTACGCTGATTCATTTTAATAAATTCAGGTATCAGAAAGTAAAAGGCGTTATCGCCGGATTGTGCGACCCGTGGCCGATATGGGCGCCTATTAACGTGATAGGCGACGTCGCGGTGCCGATATCTTTATCGCTGCGTCTTTTTGCAAACGTTCTTTCGGGAACGGTAATGATGGCGCTGATTTATGGACTGCTGTCAAAGATAGCGATTATATGGCCGGCGGCGCTTCATGTTTATTTTGATTTGTTCTCCGGAGCAATTCAGACGTATGTATTCTGTATGTTGACGATGACGTACATTACGGACGCATGTACAACATCAGAAAGCTAATGTCGAAAATCAGAGATTTTCGACTGCGAGTTTGCGTGCGCAAACATCGCGGGCTGAGAAATGTTTTATGTTATGAAACCTGAAAAATCAGGTAATCAATAAGGAGGAAATGAAAATGGAATTTAACACTAATTTTATCTTGGGATGTTCGGCAATCGGAGCAGGTCTTGCGGTTATCGCTGGTATCGGACCTGGTGTTGGTCAGGGTATTGCAGCAGGGCATGCGGCGGCGGCTGTAGGAAGAAATCCGGGCGCAAAATCTGACGTTACTTCTACCATGTTACTGGGTCAGGCAGTTGCCGAGACAACAGGTTTGTACGGTCTGCTTATCGCAATGCTGCTCTTATTCGTAAAACCCCTCGTATAGTGCGAAGGGAATTTCGCTATAACGAATAAGAAAGGAGGCAGGGGGCTTGAATACGATAGTAAGCACGAACCTGGTCCTGGCGTCCGTGGAGATGACGCCAAGACTGTTCGATTTGGATTTTCAGCTTCTTCATGATGCGGTGCTGATGATAATCGCCGTGTTCGCGTTATTCCTGATTGCATCCCATTTTCTGTTTAATCCGGTCAGAAATATGCTCCAGAAGAGACAGGATAAAATCAAAGGAGAACTTGATAACGCCGCAAAAGATATGGCGGAAGCGAGAGAGCTGAAGGCTGAATATGAAACCAGGCTGAAAGAGATTGATAAAGAAGCGGAGAACATTTTAGGCGAAGCTCGTAAAAAAGCGCTGGCGAATGAAAATAAAATTGTGGCCCAGGCGAAAGAAGAAGCGGCCAGAATTATTGAAAGGGCAAATGTAGAAGCCGAACTGGAAAAGAAGAAAGCGGCCGATGAAGTGAAGCGCGAGATGGTAGTATTGGCATCTTTGATGGCAGGAAAGGTTGTAAGCGCGGCGATTGATACAACTGTGCAGGACAGTCTTATCGAAGAAACGCTGAAAGAAATAGGTGACGGCACATGGCTAAGCTAATTTCAAAAACATACGGAGATGCGTTGTTCGAACTTGCGGTTGAAGAAAACAAAGTGGATGAAATGCTGGAAGAAATTGGACAGCTTCAGAAGATTCTGAAGGAAAATGATGATTTTGGCAGACTTTTAACCCATCCGAAAATCAACAAGGACGAGAAAAACAGGGTGGTCACGGAGGTTTTCAAGGGACGGATTTCCGATGAGCTGCTTGGATTCCTGACGATTATTATTTCCAAGGACCGTTATCAGGAGATAGACGGCATTCTGGAATATTTTCTTACGGAAGTCAAGAAGTATAAAGGAATCGGCGTTGCTACCGTAACAACGGCTGTTCCGCTGAAAAGCGAACAGTGTAAAAAAGTCGAACAGAAACTGCTCGATACGACGGATTATAAGTCTATGGAAATTCACTATAAACAGGATGCCGCTCTGATTGGCGGTATGGTAATCCGCATCGGAGACAGAGTGGTAGACAGCAGTATCAGCACAAAATTAAACGAACTTCAGAAGGAATTGCTGAAAGTTCAGATATAATGCCGCGATGACAGACGAATTGCGGCGAAATTTTGAAAGAAAGGTGCGAATGACATGAATTTAAGACCAGAAGAAATAAGTTCAGTCATTAAGGAACAAATCAAGAGATATTCCTCTGCTCTGGAAGTATCGGATGTTGGTACGGTCATTCAGGTTGCAGACGGCATTGCCCGTGTACACGGACTTGAAAATGCAATGCAGGGCGAGTTGTTGGAATTTCCCGGCGATGTTTACGGCATGGTACTGAACCTGGAAGAAGACAATGTAGGCGCGGTACTTCTCGGAAGCCAGCACAATATCAACGAAGGTGATATTGTCAAGACAACGGGAAGAGTTGTGGAAGTGCCGGTCGGTGACTGCATGCTCGGCCGCGTTATTAATGCTCTTGGTATGCCCATTGATGGTAAAGGGCCGATTCAGACTGACAAATATCGTAAGATTGAAAGAGTTGCATCCGGCGTTATCACAAGAAAATCTGTTGATACGCCATTGCAGACAGGTATTAAGGCAATCGACTCCATGGTTCCGATTGGACGGGGACAAAGAGAGCTGATTATCGGCGACAGACAGACCGGTAAGACGGCGATTGCGATTGATACGATTATTAACCAGAAGGGACAGGGTGTAAAATGTATTTATGTGGCAATTGGCCAGAAAGCGTCTACTGTTGCTTCTATTGTAAAAACACTGAATGAATTTGGCGCAATGAGTTATACAACAGTCGTTGTAGCATCGGCGAGCGAACTGGCGCCGTTACAGTATATCGCGCCTTATTCCGGCTGTGCGATTGGTGAAGAGTGGATGGAGAAGGGAGAGGATGTTCTTGTCGTATATGACGATTTGAGTAAACATGCGGTTGCTTACCGTACACTTTCCCTGCTCCTTAGAAGACCGCCGGGACGTGAGGCATATCCGGGTGACGTTTTCTATCTGCATTCCAGATTGTTAGAGCGTGCGGCGAGAATGAGCGAAGAGTATGGCGGAGGTTCCCTGACGGCGCTTCCGATTATCGAAACCCAGGCCGGGGACGTATCGGCCTATATTCCGACAAATGTTATTTCCATCACGGACGGCCAGATTTATCTGGAAACCGAGATGTTTAATTCCGGTTTCAGACCGGCGGTTAATGCCGGACTTTCCGTGTCCCGTGTAGGCGGTGCCGCACAGATAAAAGCGATGAAGAAGATTGCGGCCCCGATTCGTGTGGAACTGGCGCAGTATCGTGAACTTGCGGCTTTCTCGCAGTTTGGTTCCGAACTGGATGCGGATACGAAGGAAAAGCTGGCACAAGGCGAAAGAATCAAGGAAATTCTGAAACAGCCCCAGTATAAACCGATGCCGGTACAGTACCAGGTTATCATTATCTTTGCGGCGACCAACAAGTATCTGCTGGATGTTCCGGTAGAAGATATTACCCGGTTTGAGACAGAGCTTTTCGAGTTCCTCGATACCAAGTATCCTGAAATTCCGAGTTCCATTGCGGAAGAAAAGGTGATTTCCGAAGAAATAGAAGGAAAGCTCAGAAAAGCAATCGAAGAATGCAAAGCGCAGTTCAAATAAAAGTAGAGAAAGTGGAAGGTAAGGTGATGCTATGGCCTCAATGAGAGACATAAAAAGGCGTAAGGGCAGTATTCAGAGCACTCAGCAGATTACCAAAGCGATGAAACTTGTTTCTACTGTAAAACTGCAGAGAGCGAAGCAGCGCGCGGAGCAGTCCAAAGCATATTTTAATTGTATGTATGAGACGGTAACTTCGATGTTAGCCAAGACGGGAAACCTGAACCATCCTTATCTGAATGGCGGCAGTTCCGCGAAAAAGGGAATTATCGTGATAACTTCCAACAGAGGACTTGCAGGCGGTTACAATTCCAATATTGTGAAGCTGGTTACGCAGCAAAGCGGTTTCCGGAAGGAAGATTTGCGTATCTATGCGATTGGTAAAAAGGGAAAAGATGCGCTGTCCCGGCATGGCTATGAAATCGTGGAGGAAGATTCCGATATTATTGAAGAGCCGCTTTATATCGATGCAATGGCATTGAGCTCAAGGGTTCTGGAAGCCTATACGAAAGGTGAAATCGGAGAGATATATATCGCCTATACCGCTTTTAAAAATACCGTAGTACATGAGCCGACTCTGTTAAAACTTCTTCCGGTGGAAACGGAGAAATCAGAAGATGTGCCACAGGAAAAAGAAAGCAAGGCGCTGATGAGTTTCGAACCGAATGACGACGAAGCGCTGGAAATGATTATTCCCAAATATGTCACGAGTCTGATATACGGCGGTCTGATAGAAGCGGCAGCCAGCGAGAACGGCGCAAGAATGCAGGCGATGGATTCCGCAACAAGCAATGCCGAAGAAATGATAGAGCATTTGTCGCTGATGTATAACAGGGCGAGACAGGGCTCTATTACACAGGAATTAACAGAAATCATCGCGGGAGCGAATGCAATTTCCTAGCGCTTCATGAAAAAAGAGTGAAAACATAGAAAGGAAAAGAAGATGGCAGAAGTGAAAAATGGCGAAAGCCGTGGAAAACTTACCCAGATTATCGGCGCCGTACTCGACATCAAGTTCGACGAAGGAAATTTGCCTGAAATCAACGATGCGATAAAGATTCCGTTAAAAGACGGTTCCGAGCTGGTTGTCGAAGTATCGCAGCATCTGGGCGACGATACAGTCAGATGTATCGCTATGGGTTCTACCGACGGACTGGTCAGAGGCATGGAAGCAGTTTCGACCGGGGCTCCAATCAGCGTTCCGGTCGGCGAAAATACATTGGGACGTATCTTTAATGTTTTGGGCCAGCCCATAGATAATATTCCCGCCCCGACGGGAGTAACTTATGAGCCGATTCACCGTCCGGCGCCCCAGTTTGAAGAACAGGCTACCGAGACGGAAATGCTGGAGACAGGCATTAAGGTCGTTGACCTTCTCTGCCCTTATCAGAAGGGTGGTAAGATTGGTCTGTTCGGCGGCGCCGGTGTTGGTAAGACGGTTCTGATTCAGGAACTTATCCGGAATATTGCAACGGAGCATGGCGGATATTCCGTATTTACCGGTGTTGGAGAGCGTACGAGAGAAGGTAATGACCTGTATTATGAAATGAAGGAATCGGGCGTTATCGATAAGACGACGATGGTTTTCGGGCAGATGAACGAGCCGCCGGGAGCGAGAATGAGAGTTGGTCTGACGGGTCTTACGATGGCGGAATATTTCCGTGATAAAGGCGGAAAGGACGTACTGCTGTTCATTGATAACATTTTCCGGTTTACACAGGCGGGTTCCGAGGTATCCGCTCTGCTTGGCCGTATGCCATCCGCAGTAGGTTATCAGCCTACGCTGCAGACGGAGATGGGCGCTTTACAGGAAAGAATTACTTCCACGAAGAACGGTTCCATTACGTCCGTTCAGGCAGTATATGTACCGGCGGATGACTTAACCGACCCGGCTCCGGCAACGACCTTTGCACATCTGGACGCAACGACCGTATTGTCCAGGTCTATCGTGGAGCTCGGTATCTATCCGGCGGTTGACCCGCTTGAATCGACGTCCAGAATCCTTGACCCCAGAGTTGTCGGGGAGGAGCATTATCATGTAGCGCGCGGCGTCCAGGAAATTCTTCAGAAATACAAAGAGTTACAGGATATTATCGCAATTCTTGGTATGGATGAACTTTCGGAAGATGATAAATTAGTCGTTTCCCGTGCAAGAAAGATTCAGAGATTCCTGTCACAGCCGTTCTTCGTAGCCGGACAGTTTACCGGTCTGGAAGGAAAATATGTTCCGATAGCGGAGACAATCAGAGGCTTCAAGGAAATACTGGAAGGGAAGCATGATGAGATTCCTGAGAGTTATTTCCTGAATGCCGGAAGCATTGACGACGTACTTGCCCGTGTAAAATAAGGCAGACTCACAGGCTGAGAGAAAGGCAGGGGTAAAGTATGGCTGAAAATGACAACAAGTTTACATTGAAGGTGATTACGCCCGACAGGGTGTTTTACGAAGAAGAAGTTTCGATGGTTGAATTTAATACGGTGGAAGGAGAAGTCGGAATTTATAAACAGCATATTCCGATGACGATGATTATCGCACCGGGCATCCTGACGATTACACAGGAGAACGAAACCAAAGAGGCGGCACTGCATGCGGGTTTTGCGGAGATTTTGCAGGATAAGGTAACGATTCTTGCGGAAATCATCGAATGGCCTACGGAAATTGACCTAAAGCGCGCGGAAGAGGCAAAGGAACGTGCGGAGAGCCGAATCAGGGAGCATGCGCCCGGAACGGATATGAAGCGCGCTGAAATGTCATTAAAGCGTGCAGTTGCGCGTATCAATGCGATTAACAATCAATAAAGCTATGATAGGACAGGCAAAGAGCCTGTCCTATTTCATGTAATAGGAAATTGCTGTAACCGTAGTGGGCTTGCGCAAGCTGCGGAGCTTGCGCTTTTTCAATGTACACGGGCCTCTGAATTTGATGACATACGTTATTCAACAAAGCGCTCCGTTGCGCATATGATAAAATAAATCAGGTCAGAAGCTGGAATTATATGAGCCAATCAAGAATCCTTCCTTTTTATATGGCATATCCGCTTCCAATGTATTATCAGGAAGAAGATACCGTGACACGAGATTTGGAATACTTACAACAAATGTACCCGTCTGAAGCGAAACGTTATCAGAAAATCATTGCGGAAATACTAAATCAGATAGATTATGAGGGAAGCTGCATTTATGACGAATACCCGGATAAATGGCAGCTGTACCGGCTGACAAAGACAATTATGGATAAAGTGAAACGAACGGAAGGAGAAAGTTCTGACGAGAAGAACTGGGAATGGATTGAGGAATTTGTACAGGTACTGCTCTATTATGAAATTTATAAAAAAAGACATGCAAACCACAACGGAATCTTAAAATTTTAGTTGAGGTTTTGGAAGAATCTCTATACAATAGGGGATAAAGGGCGAAAAGAAGTTCTAAGGACGTTTCATCCTGTGATGAAACGTCAGGAACTTCTATGATTGTAATGCGTCAGAACAGATAGCAATACGATAAGAAGCGTAATGCGGCAATAAAAGAACAAGGAAATGCGAATATGGAATTGACTAATGAGTTAATAACGCTGCTAAAAGAGACGGTCAATGGCGGACTGTATCAGCTGATTTTAAGCAATGCGAGGAATAAGGAAAAGGCTTTTAAAGTCAAAATCCGGCCGGTCATGCTGCGGAATGAGCTTCTTTTTCAGGAAACGGTATATCAGGGAACAAAAGTTTTTCACGAAAATTACCGGAATACGGAAATCATTCCACGGATTGGAAATTATCTGCTTCAGGATTTTAAACAATGTGAAATCGAGCATACTAATAAAAAAGCAGTTATTCTTGTCAGCAAAAAAGGGAAAATGACGATAAAGGAAAAGGCTGTCATACAGGACTTGGAAGAGAGGGCCGATGCCGTGTGGAAGAATCGGCCGGATATGGCGAAACACGAAAGAACAGGAATCTCTCTTTCACATAACCGGGCTAAAAAATATATTCTGGAAGAGGGAGGGGCGATTCCTTTTCTTATGGATTTGGGCATCCAGGGAAAGGATGGACAAGTTATCCGTGCAAAATATGACAAATACAGGCAGATTAACCGGTTTTTGGAATTTATAGAAGATATACTTCCGGCGCTTCCAAAGGACAGAGAAATACAGATTGTGGATTTTGGATGCGGAAAATCTTATCTGACATTCGCAATCTATTATTATCTGCATGAATTAAAAGGGCTGGATGTGGCGATTACGGGACTTGACCTGAAAGAAGATGTGATAGAGCGCTGCAGGGGGCTGGCTGAAAAATACGGTTACCGGAAGATTCGGTTTATCCGCGGCGATATTGCGGAATATGAAGGGCTTACAGCGGCGGATATGGTGGTAACGCTCCATGCCTGTGATACGGCAACGGATTATGCGCTGGACAAGGCGGTGAAATGGGGGGCAAAGGTGATTTTATCGGTTCCCTGTTGTCAGCATGAAGTGAATAAACAGATTTCCTGTCAGAAACTGCAGCCGCTTCTACAATATGGAATCGTGAAAGAGAGAATGTCGGCGCTGATTACGGATGCGCTTCGGGCAGATATTCTGAAAGTCCGGGGATATGAAACGGATTTGCTGGAATTTATCGATATGGAACATACGCCGAAGAATATTCTGATTCGGGCAGTCAGAAAAAAAGAACCGACGGCGGAACGGCGACAGGAAGAAAAAGACAAAATAGCAGATGTTATGGAATTTTTACAGATTGAACCAACGCTGTGGAAACTTTCAGAATCCACGACCGGACAGGGGATTGAATAGAAGGATTGGGCGTTTATGAAAAAAACGGTTATCAAAGGCGTTTATTTAATTATTATTTTTCTGGCGGCGCTTTTTGGCGTCAGTGCCGTCATGAACAAAGGAAATACGGATATGACGGTGGAGATGGGAGAGGCTTCTTTTCCGGTCATCACGATGCAGCTCGACGAATATCAGGTGAACAGACTGCACGGGTATGCAAAAGATATGGACACGAGTTATCTGAGAGATACACTTTTGCCGATTGGGAGCAACAGGAATGTAGCGTTTACGGTCGATACTTATGGCAATACAATTGAATCCCTTTCTTTCGAGGTGCGCAGCATCAATGGAGAACGTCTGGTAGAGAGTACGGAAATCGAAAATTATGAGGAAGTGGACGGGAAGATTCGGTGTGAAATAACGTTAAAGGATTTGATTAGCGCAGGCAAAGAATATATGCTGGTTATTTTTCTGACGCCGGAGGGAAAAGAATCCATACGTTATTATACGAGAATTATTCAGTCAGAAGAAATGTTCATACAGGAAAAACTGGAATATATCAGAGATTTTCATGAAAGGACATTTGACAGGGAAGCGGCGGCCGAGCTGACAAAGTATCTGGAATCCAATGCAGAAGGAGATAATTCGACGCTTCACAAAGTAACGATACACAGCAGCTTTCATCAGGTAACATGGGCGGACCTTGCGGTGGAAAAGGTCACAGAGCCGGTCATAGACATTAAGGAACTGGAAGAGAGAACGGGTTCTTTCCAGCTGGAATACCTGGTCAGTACGCGCTCGGGCAGAGAAAGGATTTATTACCAGGTCAAAGAATATTACCGGGTGCGCTATACGCCGGACCGCATGTACCTTTTGGACTTTGAAAGGGAAATGACGCAGATTTTTGATGAAAATGCGGATGTTTTTATCAACGATAAGATTATGCTCGGTATTGTGGACGAAGAGGTGAATATGAAGGAAAGCGACGGGGGAAATGTGTTTGCCTTTGTCAGCTCCAACAAATTATACAGTTATAATGTGACAGACCAGAAGCTGGCGCGTCTTTTTTCTTTTTATGAAGATGATATCACGGACCTGCGGAGCAGTTATACGAGACACCAGATTAAGATTATGAATGTGGATGAGGCCGGAAATGTTGTGTTTATCGTATACGGCTATATGAACCGGGGCAGACATGAGGGAGAAGTGGGAGTCTCCGTTTACTTTTATAACAGTATGACGAACACGGTGGAAGAGCAGATTTATATTCCTTATGAGCGGTCCTATGAACTTTTGAAAAGCGATGTGGAAAGACTTTCTTATATCAATAAGTCGGCAGTCTGCTATCTGATGCTGGAAGGAAATGTCTATGCGGTCGATTTGCGCGCGAGAAATTATACGGTAGTCGTTTCCGGGCTGACGGAGGAAAACTATAAAGTTTCCAAATCCAATAAGATGCTTGTCTGGCAGGAAGGCGGAGAGCAGTACAGCAGTACGGCTTTAAAACTTTTGAATCTGGGAACGGAACAGGAGACGGAAATTGCTGCCGGAAACGGCGAATATATCGCGTTGTTAGGATTCATGGAAGAAGATTTGATTTACGGGCTGGCCAGACAGGAAGATATTGTCAGCGACCATACGGGAAATACGACTTTTCCGATGTATTGTCTGCGGATTCAGGGCGAAAGCGGAAAATTATTAAAGACGTATAGAGAGCAGGATGTTTATGTGGTAGACAGCGTTATTGCAGATAATCAGATTACACTGTCGAGAGTAGCATGGGATGAAGAAAAGTCCGAGTATGTTCCTGTAAGCGACGACCAGATTATGAGTACCGAAAAGATGCTTACCGGAAGCAATGGCATCAGCAGCGTTGTTATCGAAAAATATGAGACGGTGCTGGAAATTGTGGTGAAAGATATGATTGATGCCAAATCGCTGAAAATACTGACGCCGAAAGAAGTTCTTTTTGAAGGAAAACGTGAACTCGTGATGAAGGAAGAGGAGGAGATGGAAAGACGGTACTATGTTTACGGCAAAAACGGTATCGAAGGAATCTTCTCAGACCCCGGGAAAGCAGTCATCTATGCCTATAATCATGTCGGCGTGATTGTGGATGATGAAGGCGATTATATCTGGAAGAGAACCGCGCGGAGCACACGGAATCAGATAATGGCGATTGAGGGAGAACAGGTAACGGAGCTGAATACGAGCCTTTCCGTCTGCCTGAATACGATTCTGAAATATGAGGGCGTCTCCCGGCGTACGGAATATATGCTGGAACAGGGAGATACGATACCTTCTATTTTGGAAGCGAGTCTGAAAGACGTACAGGTGCTGGATTTGTCGGGAAGCAGCCTGGACGCCGTATTGTACTATGTGAACATGGATATTCCTGTGCTTGCAACATTACAGGACGGCAATGCGGTTCTGATTGTGGGATTTAATGAGCTGAATATTGTTGTTATGGACCCATTGACCGGAACAGTCTATAAAAAGGGGATGAATGATTCCACTCAGTGGCTTCTGGAAAATGGCAATCATTTTATCACTTACATTAGAAAAGAGGAAGACTGATATGAACAAAACGGTTGTTATTTTTGATATGGACGGCGTTATTTTTGACAGCGAGCGGCTGGTGCTGGACAGCTGGGAAAAGGTCGGGGAAAAATATGGAATTGCAAATGTCAGACAGGCGCTGACGGACTGCATCGGCGTGAATATTCGGAAGACAGAAGAAATCGTATATGGGCATTATGGGAAAGATTTTGACTTCGAGAAATACAGGAAAGAAGCGTCAGTGCTGTTTCACGAATATGTCGGAGAGAATGGGCTTCCTGTGAAAAAGGGAGTCAGAGAGCTTCTGCAATACTTAAAGGAAAATGAAATTCCTGTCGGGCTTGCGTCTTCTACCAGACTGGCGGTTGTGGAGGAAGAGCTGAGGCAGGCCGGGCTTTATGAGTATTTTCAGGTAGTGGTGGGCGGCGACCAGCTGAAACGAAGCAAGCCCGAACCGGATATTTATCTGATGGCCTGTGAAAAAATGGGCGTTTCTCCGGAGAGCGCCTATGCGGTGGAGGATTCCCATAACGGCATCCGCGCGGCTTACAGCGCCGGCATGATGCCCGTTATGGTGCCGGACTTGCTGCCGGCCACGGAAGAGATGTATGAGAAGAGCATTGCTGTTTTCGATAATTTGCTCCAGGTCAGAGAGTTTTTCATGAAACAAAGTCAGTCATAATCTGCCCAGGAGATACGCGCAGGCGCTGCAAATCGTGCTTTGTTGTTTCCCGGCAATAAAGTAGTAATCTATTGCTTCTTCTTCCGTATAGAGATAGGAGCCGTAAGCAGGGACATCACAGCAGATGGCCGGGCCGTTTGCGGCAAGAAGGAGCCCATAGCCCTTATCGGAGAGCAGAAAAGGCAGCTCGCCGGAGGTTTCCGGGTGGATATATTTTGCCGAGCCGCGCAGTTTTATGCCGCTCTGCGTCTGTCCTCCCATGCCGTACAGCGTTTCATTTTTCTGAAAATCCAGAAAAAGCCATGTTTTCGGAGTAGAGCCGGGCTTGTTTTCAATCTGCCGGCATTCTTTGCTCCTCTCGGAAAGAAGACGTTTTCTGTCCCGCGTCATATATATTATAGCGCCCGTTATTTTATTTATCTGTAAACACAACTCATCCGTCATCAATTCCACAATGCCGTTTCCCTCCCGGTACATCCATGTCTGGTCTATATGACTGACAGCTATCGAAGGATGCGTTCCACTTATCATTTGCTGATTTTTTACGAAAGTGACCCGGACAATAGCGCTTCCGATTGGACTTAGCCGCAGAATACCATAGCGGCTTTGCAGATAAAGACCGTCGCGCTGTTTTGCGGTCCACCGGACGGCGAGGTCAATTTTGGAATGACCGGCCGGGCGCAGCATTTCCGTAGGGGGCATGTCACCGAAAGAAAAGCAGCCCGAAGAGGTTACGGAAGAAGATTTCCGGGTGAGGTGCTCCGGTTTCCGTATGCTGTCTTCCCGTGAGTTTTGTATAGTATGATGCAGATATCTGTCGGAAGGCGCCTGCGTGGCGGGCTTTACCAGCGTGAAGGGCCTTACTGGCGTAAAGGGCGTTGAAGGCATTTGGGGGGAAGGTGTCCGTGCGGCGGGCAGTGGGGCTGCGCCCGGCCTGTCCGAGGCAGTTTTCGGTGGAGCGGTCTTTGTGATGCCAGTTCTTGTTGTATTGGCCTTTGTAATGCCAGTTCTTGCTGCATTGGTCTTTGCAATGCCAGTCTTTGCTGTATTGGCCTTTGTAATGTTAGCCTTCGCCGTATCGGTCTCTGTTGTGCCGCGCTTTGTCATCGTCACCTTTGGTTCAGCGTTCTTGGCTGAAGCCGTTTGCTCGGGGAGCGGGTCCGCTATCAGCCCGGTCAGATTGCCGTCGTGAAGAATACATAACTCATGGAGCGCACGGGTTGCCGCGACATAAAGAAGTTTGGCATGGCCGTCATCAACAGGATATTCTTTTCTGGTCGGATTCAAAATGAGCACTGCATCAAATTCCAGACCTTTTGTGTATTCAACCGGAAGAACCATAATGCCGTTTTCAAAAACCGCTTTTTCCAAATTACTTTCGATGACATCAATATATTTTCCGAGCTGACAGGCTGTTTCTTCCGCGGCATGCCGGTCGCGGCAGATTACGGCAATCGTATCAAGCCCCTTTTTCTGCCATTCTTTGCAGACAGCGGCGGCTTGTTGAATCCGGGCGCCTTTTTCCGGAACCTTCAGAAGCCTGACCGGACTGCCATGCCGGATAATCGGCTCCGCCGGATAAATGGAAAACTGGCCGTGGTGCAATATTCTGCCCGCAAATTCAGAGATTTCCACTGTGTTGCGGTAGCTTTTTTTCAAAATACCGAAGCTGTCCATTTCGTCCGCAAGCATCAGGTCTTTCAGTTCTTCCCAGTCGTTGAGTCCGTAACCGAAATGAATGTTCTGGGAAACATCCCCCATAATGGTATAAGTGCAGTCTTTGATACAGAATTTCAGGACACAGTATGCCATCATGCCAAAATCCTGCGCTTCGTCGATGACAACATGGTGTGCTTCGCTGATGATTTCCGTTTCTTTGACTCGTTTGTATAAATATGCGAGGGCGGCCAGGTCATATACATCGAATGCCGTTTCCGGGAATGGAATATCATAACCTTTTGCAGACTGCTTTATAAGAAAATCCTGATATAGTTCGTATATGGACTGTTTCCAGACTTTGCCGCCATAAGTTCCCCGATAAGCCTTGCGGATGGCCTTACGCTCGTTTTCCGTATAGGAGACGCCTTTTCCCAGAAACTCATCTTTGATTTTGCCCAAAAGCCGGTCGTTCAGCATATTTATCTTGCTTTGAATGGATACGGAGGGATTCTGCCTTATATAGCGCTCTATGGTTTCCTGAGAAACGAGTTCTTTTAAATCTGACGGACGGACCTTTTTCCCGGCGGTCATATCAAAAACACCTGTTTTTCCATTTTGTATGCCTTCTACAAACTGACGCGGATTCAGGAAAACGGATTCGCGGGGAATTGTCTGCCATTCCAGTTCCTGACAGTAAGCCTGTAAGTCGCGGAACCACGGAAGCGTCCCTTTAATGCTGTTTCTTGCTGTCTGCTCCGTGCCGGTGACCCGATATTGTTTATCGTCCCAGTCCTCATACAGGAGGCGGACGAAAAGCTGTTCCATCGTCATCTGACGGATGCCAAAGACGTCTAAATCGGGAAGGACACCTGTTATATAATTAAGCAGAATCCGGTTGCTGCCGACTATATAGAAGTCGTCCGGCTTAAAACGCTCGGCATAGTTATATAGGATAAAAGAAATCCGGTGCATGGCGACTGTTGTTTTGCCGGAGCCTGCAACACCCTGAACGATAATATTGTGATAGGGAGATTTTCGGATGATTTCATTCTGCTCTTTCTGAATGGTCGCAATGATTTCTCCCAATACGGCCTGTTTGTTTTTGGCAAGGTATTTCGTCAGCAAATCATCGTTTGCGACAACCTCCGTATCAAAAAAATCCAGCAGTTGGCCATCTTCTATTTCGTAGGTTCGTTTCAGTTTCAGCTCTATGGGAATCGAGATATCCCCAGGAGCCGGATAACTACATTTTCCGAGACCGTTTTCGTAGTAAACATTAGCGACGGGAGCCCGCCAGTCAATGACCATCCAGTGTGTGGTGTCTATGGCAATGCCGCCCTTTCCGATATAAAGGGATTCCTGTTTACCCGTTTTTTCATCTTTGAAGTCAATTCTTCCGAAATACGGTCTGGAAAGCGCTTTTTCATTGCGTATAAGAGCGCGCTTCATATGCTCGTGAAGCGTAACCGTATTGTTCAGAATAGTAAGAACCTCGGTATCGTTATCATGATAATGCGCCAGCATTTCGTCGATATCGCCCTGCATCCGTTCCACTTCTTTCCCGTACTCCGCAACATTTCTGCGAACCACGGAAAGCGTTTTGGAAAGATTCGTTTCCTCATCCTGTCTGGTAAGTCCCATAAAACTGATTTCCTTTTTCTGTTTCATGTGCGTATTCCTTTCGTTGATTTTGGGGTGGAGGCTGAACTGTTATTTATTTTAAGGGAAAAATAAAAAAATGGTAGACTATATTTTTAGAATGTGGTAAACTACAAAATGAAGTGTGGGTAAAAATCCACACTTCATTTTTCGTTTGGCAGATATCATTTTTTAATCACTTCTTTGTCATGTTCATTCCCACGGGGACTGACTTATCATGTAAATGATTTCGGGAAAATCTTCCCTCTGTATTTTTCCAGCGTGAACAATAAGCCCATGCCCAGAATGCCACAGGAAATGATTTCGCCAAGACCTACCGTAATCACATAGTAGAGATGGCAGTAGAGAAGGGAAACGCCCTCTATCAGAAAACCGTAACCGTAAATCAGAACGAGGGGAACCACCAGAATATTGGCCAGTATTGGAGCAATCGGCGCGCACCATTTCCATTTCCTGAGCGCATAAGTACCGAGGGCGCCGACCAGGGTAGCAAGACTGCCGAAAATAATATCGGGCAGTATGCAGCCGGTCAGAATATTGCTAATCAGACATCCAAGAAAAAGGCCGGGAATGGCGGCCGGAGTAAAATAAGGCAGGACGGTGAGCGCTTCGGAAATGCGCACCTGTATGGCATGATTTGCGAGCCCGAAGGCATTGGCAATAAACGTCAGTACGACGTAGAGGGCGGCAATCATTGCGGCCTGGGCCATTGTGGACACAGAAAAGGGATGGACGATTCGGACAGGAACCGTCTGGTTAAAAGATTGTTTTTTCATGTTGTTGTCTCCTTTAGTTTTGTTTTAGGTGAGGAAGGTCTCGAACTCACCGGTTATTTTGTTAAAAATCCCGTGTCTGCGGGATTTCAACGGTTCTTAGTATAGCACGGCAGCGGTTGGAATGCAAGCTGTACCCCGTTTTTACCCCATTTCGACATATTAGTTTACCCAAAAGGGCGCCTGGAAGATTTTATGACAGTATATGGCGGAAACGGATATTATTTCAGATACGCTAAAGTCATTTTATAATGACGGGGCACGCCGCTTCACTTTGCAATTATTTTTGCAAGCAACAATTTTTTTTCTTCTGACCAGGCTTCCCGCTCAGCAGAAAGTGCCTCTTTCTCCGCAAGAAGCTCCTGATTTCTTGCAGTCAGCCTCTGGATTTCCGCGTCTTGCATTGCAATTTTTTTCTTCTGTTTGTCCATCTCATATTGTATGCTGGCCTGACGGCGGTAGTAGTCTTCCCTGGCTTCGCACTGCATCCGGATTTGTTCGTCCTGGCTGAGGCGGTAAACCGTAGCGGAAGCGCTTGTGATATCAGAATTATTTTCCGCAAGCATTTTCAATTCCTCC
>CAJTRL010000012.1 GCA_910578715.1 uncultured Lachnospiraceae bacterium
TATTCCGCCTTCATCTCTATATCCATATTTTTCATGACAAACCCTTCCACCGGCACGCATATAACGATTCCCGCGGTCAGAACAGCCGTTACAGCCAGGCTGCGCCTTTTATTTTCCGTCATGGTTCCCGCCGCCCTCTCCATAAGCAGAAAAGCAAAAGCAGCCACAACGCCTCCCAGAAAAGAACCGAGATACCTTTCATGGGATACGAGCAGCACCGCTTCGCCCATCGGAAAGGCGAACAAATATGAAAGCTCTAATACAAAACTATAACACATCCCGGCCAGGAATGTAAAGAATCCGAAGGAAATCATTTTGTCGGTCCAGTTTCCCCAGAATCCGGCAAGCCACAATCCCCCAGTCAAAAGCAGTAAAAGGATATACACATCGACATAGGATAAACTCACGCCGGCAAACCTGAAGGATTCTCCGTCAAACATCGTAATCAGATAATTTTTAATAGCCTGATAGCGGTAACCGCCGTCATCGTGCCGCAGAAGCCCCAAAATCCCTTCCAGCGTAATGCCGCTGGCGGCCGCCGTACTCTGGAAGGAAACCTCTACTTCCTCCTGTGGTTCCTGGACGGAGGTATCTTCTCCGGCCGGCTCCGGCTCCCCGGTAAAATCCGCGTCAAGACTCGCCGTTTCTCCATATATTCCCGCCAGCATAGAAGGATTTTGCGGCGCCGGCGCCTTAGCCGGAATGCTCATATAAATCTGCCAGCTGAAATAAACGCCGATGACAAACATGGCACAGGCGCAGGGCGTAAGCAGACTTCCGAGAATTTTCTTTTTCAGGTGAAGGGCATGATAAAGCCTGTCCGCTACCATAATTGCCGTAAGAAGCCCGGCGATAACCATTCCCATGTCCTTTGTCAGGGTAAGCGCAAAAAGGCCGCCCAGAATGCGCAGCAAGTTAAAGCCTTTCAGCCCCTCCGTATAATAACAAATCAGCACATACGCCGTAAAAACCGCGAGCATCGAATCCACATAGATGCAGTTATAGATATCTCTGAAAAAAATGACAGGAAGCAATACCATAATTGCTGCTGCCGGAACCAGATTAAAACCCCTCTTTCCCGAACATACCACGATGAGCGCATTTAACAATGCAATCTGAAAGGCGATATAGACCAGTTCCTGAGAAAACAGACCGTTTGCAAAGAGGAAAAAATATTCAGCCAGCGTTGCAAAGGGCACATACCGCGGAATTAAAACCGTCGTATTCACATGTTTTGCAAAGGAATCAAAGTAAAACATGTCCTTAGCCGCCAGTCCCCAGTGGCTGTACTCATCCCATCTTGCAAACCAGGCTCCCCGGCAGTTTAAAACAATCAGTATGCAAAGCAGGGCATATAGGAACAAGGCCGGAGAATACAGGCTTTTCGCCTGTAGTTTCTTTTTGTTAAAAAAGTATGCCGAGGCAATCAGAGCGGCGGCGGACAGTCCGTATATAAACATCATGCCGCCCAGAAGTTTATCAAATAATCCCGATACATACAGAACCGCTATCACCGCGAACATGGAAAGACCGATACATTCCTCCCATTTCCGGTTCCAAAGTATCATAAAAAGCAGCGAAAAGGCCACGAAAGGGCCGAAAATCATAAGCAGACGAAAAAGGAGAGAAGGCTTTACGGAAAGTATCTCGAAAGCCGCGGCTTCGTTTATGTCCGTGTCATCAATGGAGCAGCCTCCATACCGGCTCCCCGAAGGGAATACGAGTGTTCCCTCTCCTGAGACATCCTCATAGGCAAGCTGTATTCTGAGGCGTTCTCCGGGCATTACCCGGCATTTCGGAAAACGCAGTTCCAGAGTCCCTTCTCTGCCATCCTCAAATGCGCTTTGTAATTCTGTCTCCGCCAGAATCCGGGAATAATCGTCGGAATAGACAGTCAGTTTCAGGACAGCGTTAAAATCCGCCGTACTCTCATATGGGATTCGGACTCCCGTCAGGTTTTTCACGGGAGGCTGCCAGGTCTGTTCCAGCACGGCCTGTTTTGTCGTAAACGATATCCGGGAATCAGGCTTTGAAACAACAGGAATGGAAAAAGCGCTGTTTCGTAAAATAACGCATAACAAAACCGCAGCCGCCAGAAGAATAAACAGAATATTTTTTTTTGCATAGTTTTGGATATTCTTCACACCTTATCCTCCCGGTATTTTCTTCCCATCAATTTCTACGCTCCCCGGATTCTCCCATTTTCCGTAAAATGGTTTCTATCTGTGCAAAATAATTTCTGAACTGAAAATTTTCTTTCACATGCCGGTAACCGGCCGCCCCCATCCGGACAAGATTTTCCCTGTCGCAGATAATTTTTTCCAGTTTATCTTTCAGGTCCTCTTTATCATTATCTTCAAAAACATAGCCCGTCTTCCCGTAATCGATATAGCTGGCAGTTCCGTTATCCGTGCCGCTGATGGCTGGCACGGAATAAGCCATTGCCTCTATGACGGTGATGGAAGCCGGTTCTCCCGTACTGGGAACCACATACACATCGGCCTTCCTGTATTCCTCCGCAATCTCCGTCCGGTTCAGATTCTTCAGAAAAGTAACGCGTTCCTCCAGCCCGTGCTCTCTGACATAATCAGAGACCTTTCGGAAATACTCTTCATGAAAGGAATTGGATATTTCTCCGGCAATCGTCAGGTGAATGTCATACTTCGGAAGAAGCTCTTCCACCGCTTCTATCATCATCTGATGATTCTTGCGCTCCTGATATTTCCCGATGCAGAACACATTGATACGGTTCCCCGCAAAATAAGTTTTTTCTTCCGGCGGAAGCTGCGGCTCCATCAGAAACGGCGCCCAGTAACCTTTCTCATCCTTCACAAGCCCCGTAAAGTCGATTCCGACCAGATTGGTTGGCGTTATACGGTACTCCGGCGTCAGCTTCCAGACGATTTTGTGTGCCAAATCCTTCTTTTTCGGTTTATCCCACACCGGACTCAGGTTATAAAGGATTGTCGGAATATGGTAATGTCTGCAAATGGCATTCATACAGATAGTATATATGGAACGTTCTCTGAGAATTGCTATATCCGGTTTGAATTTCTTTATCTGTTTTGCTACTTTAAAAAGCGGCGGAATACCGAATTTCAGTTTCATATCGATTGCAAAAGGGTCTTTTCTTTTCAGGAAATGCACATACAGGTAATCAAACGCGCGAAAAACAGCGGCGTAGCCCATTACAACAGGCTTTACCCAGGTATAATCCTCCACCTTTCCGGCATACTGGCTTAAAAAAAGCACTTCGTGTCCGTTTTCTTTCCAGCCCTTCATGATTGTGGTCTGGTTTGTATGATATCTGTGCGACATATATAAAACTTTCATCATTACACCTATCTGTCTGCTTCAGCAAACATCCAAATCAAAAATTGAAAATTTTAATTTTCAATCCTACACCCATCTGTCTGATTAAGATACAATTCGTTTCCGAATCTGCGCAAGATATGCGTCATACCCGGCCTTTCTGTTGGCTTCTTCTCCGATAATCCCGTGCTTTTCGATTTTTTCCTTACTCTTTGCCCCTCGAAGATACCACTCGTATTCCATATCCAGATTTCCGATGTCGATTACACGGTATCCTTCCAGAAACAATTTCTCCGCAAGGAACTTCGCCGCAATACCGAGCGAAAGCAAAAACAGCCTGTCCTTCGCATATTCTTTACAGCATTCCAGAATTTCATCCACCTTACAAAACGCCTGCTCGCTCGGTCCGATAATTCTTTCAATGCTTCCCGCCATATCGAGCAAATCATTTCCTACGCCATTATGGGTTTTCTCACCTTCCACAATAACGACATCTTTATCCTTCCAAATTTGTCGGATGTTCTGAATCCAGACCCCGCTCCTGTTTTGGTCCGCCATCGGATAGTAAAATCTGGTAATATAAGAGTTATAGTATATCTTGGCCGGGTTACAGTATTTTTCATAAATTTTACGGCTAAAAAGAAGATGGTCCTTCCAGAACTGTCTGCTTTCCTTCCTGTACATGGACAAATCGCCGAAAATCTCGGGAATGCCGACCACCATGTTTTCATATTGATAAGAAAGCAACCTTTTGAGCCCTTCTATAATCTCATCTTCCACCTGCTGAAATCCCAGGCTCCTTCCTCGAATCATGGTGATTTCACCGTCTCCAAATCTGACCATGCTCTTATCCGTATAAAGAAGTTCTTTTATCGTTTCATCAATCGTTCGGACTCTGACAAAACATTTCCTGATACCCATTCGGTACAGGGTGTAATCGAACTGCGCCAGTATATCTTTCACCAATCTTTTTATATCCATAACAGCAACTGCTCCTTTCAGCCGCCGGCCCAGAGCTTTTTCTTTCAGCCCAAAACCTCCTCCTTACTCCGCTGCTTTACTTTACCATCCGTCACTTCGTAAATGGCGTCCGCGTTCCGAAGCGTTGTCAGCCTATGGGCGATGATAACCATCGTCTTTTCTCCATGCAGATTTTCGATTGCTTCCATAACCGCGGCTTCCGTATCGTTATCCAAAGCGGAAGTAGCTTCATCCAGTATCAGAATTTCCGGGTCGTGATACAATGCCCTTGCGATACCGATACGCTGTCTCTGGCCGCCTGACAGTCTGATGCCTCTGTCACCTACATAGGTTTCGAGACCTTCGCTCAAGCCATCTATAAAATTCCAGAGCTGTGCTTTTTTCAGTGCTTCTTCTACGGCATTATTATCAATCTTCTCTTCCTCCACCCCAAAAGCAACATTATTGCGAATCGTGTCGTCAGAGAGATAAATGGTCTGCGGAATATAGCCGATTCCATGATGCCACATATCAATATGTTTAAAAATGTCCACACCGTCTATCCTTATTTTCCCATACTGGGGAATAAGCAGTCCCAAAATAATATCTGCCATCGTGGTTTTGCCTGCCCCAGATTTTCCAATCAGTGCAACCGTCTGTCCCTTTTTTATTGTAAAGTCAGCAAAATGAATTACATCCTCCGTATTTTCGGAATAGCGGTAACACACATCTTTAATCGTAATTTCCTTTTCCAATGGCAGAACGCCCTCTTCTACGGATTCCAGACTTCTAATATTTTCCACTTCCTTCAAATCGTGGTATACAAGCTCTATGGAAGACGCCGCATACATAATGCCGTTGGTATGCTCGTTAATGCGGCCGATAGAAGGCAGCAGCCGGAACGCCGCTACTGCAAAAGCCGAAAGCTGCGGAACGAACGCCGCCAGGTCAGAAATCTGTCCATAATTGATTTTCACGATAATTGCCAGCAATAGACCCGCTATACTGACCATTTCCACGATATATTTCGGTATTACGCCAATCAGCCGGCTGATTCTTAAACATTTTATATATTTTTTAAAATATCCGGAATATGAATTGATAAAAAACAGTTCTCTGTTCAGAACCTTTACTTCCTTGATACCGCCAAGCGACTGATTCATCCACTGATAGAGCAAAGCCTTATACCCCTGCGCGTCCTTTCCAAGTTTCCGCGCATGCTTTCTGGAAATTGCCATAAAAGCGCCCACGCAGATAATCAGGAGGCCAAGTACAATAACGGTAATAGACTGACTGACATCAAAAAGATAAATGCACAGCGCGATGCACACCATCACCTCCACCAGCAGCTCCATAAAGTGGATAACCGCCTTTGTAAAAAGGTCCGTGTCTTCCTGTACGCTTCTTTGCAGAACCGAAATGTTCTTGTTCAGATGAAAGGTATAAGGCTCACTCACATATGCCCTGATTAGCTTGGTGGAAATTTTCATCTGCATATTGTAGGAAAAGGTATATATTGCATATTTTTCTATTATCAGATAAATATTTTTCAGGACAAAAATTCCAATAATTGCGCCCGCCATAGCGCTCATAAAACTTCCGAAAGACTGAAAGTGGAAAAGGCGGTAAGCAAAATCCAGATAATAATTTTTCTGAACTGCCTGGGGGTCCATAAACAATTCCACGAACGGCTGAAAAATACCGACACTTGCGCACTCTAGCAGGCTTCCAATAAAGGCTGCTACGAGCAGGACTAGCAGTTTGATTTTCTCTTTCCGGTCAAAAATATAAGCTAATTGTTTTATCATATCAGATTTTTCAACCTCTTTCCGGCTTCCTCACAGGCGTTATCAGGAAGGACAGTTAATAAACACTATTTTTTATTTTAACATAATTTTTAATGCTTGTCCCGATTTTTATTTTACTAAACTGTTATATAAACTTATTTTCCTTTAAACTATACCTTCCGCCTTTCAGGAACTTATGCCGGATAACCCACCATCCGGGAACCCAGATATATTTGTGCATCGCGGGAGACGCGCTTCCAATCATCCAGCAGTTTCTTGTACAATTCTTCGTACAGCGGCGGACTTCCTCCGCCTGCTTTGAGTTCCACAGCTCGTCCCAGTCCTGTTCCCTGAGATTCCCCATGACCGCCTTCTTCTCCATACCGTTACAGGGAATGACGTCGCAGAAGGGGTCTATGAAAAAGGCATTCTTCGACATATCACAGGGCAGAAGCCTTTTATTTCCATAAATATAATTAATCAGCCCGTGGTTAAAATAGGCGCGGAACCACTTCTTAGGCGATTTGCTTTTCAGAAGTTCGTTAATCAGCTTTTCAAAATTCTGCGCCACCTTGTATTTGTCGTCGATTTTATTATCCGTCTTACGGAAGTAAAAGGAGTTGTGCAGCGTCGCCGTTGCAAATTCCATTCCCATGTCGTTTGCAATATTGTATAGCGGCACGAGGTCTTCGCAGTTCATATCCTGTACGGTCATGCCGAATCCCACGTCCGGGTGTTTCATTTCCACAAGGGTTTTTAACGTCCTATATCCCCGGTTAAAACCGTCCGGGATTCCGCGAATCGCGTCGTTCGTCGCCTGTAATCCCTCGATGCTGATACGAATGCCCACTTTGGGAAATTCCTTGCACAGCGCAATGATTCTGTCGGTAAAATAGCCGTTCGTGGAAATGACAATTCTGTCAGATTTTTTATACAGTTCTCGGACGATATCGGGAATGTCCTGTCGGATAAAAGGTTCTCCTCCAGTAATATTGGTAAATGCCATCTCCGGCAGTTTTTTGATATCTTCCAGCGTTATCTCTTCTTCCGGCCTGGTAGGGTCGCGGAAGCAGTCGCACATATTGCAATGGGCATTGCATCGGTAAGTTACAATGACAGTGCCGTATAAAGTTCGTCTGGCCATAAAATAACCCTGCTCCTTTCTCTCTATCCGCGATAAGCCTGTTCTATCATTTTAACACAATATTCTTCGCCTGTATCGAATTTTATTTTTTGGCAGTTCTCCCGGTATGCCGCGCACAGCTGCGGCTGTTCCCAGAGCTTCTTTATTTTCGCCTCCAAAGCGGCTCCGTCTCCCGCCGCAAACAGCTCCCCGGTCACGCCGTCCTGTAACAGCTCCGGTATGCCGCCCAAATCCGAAGCGAGCACGGGCGTCCCGTACGCCTGTGATTCCATTACGGAAAAAGGACAGTTCTCATACCATTCGGAAGGATATAAGCTGAATGCCGCCCCCGCGATGAGCTTCCGCAGAGCTTCTCCCGTCACAAATCCCACATTCCGAATATTTTTTATCCGCGCTATTTCCTCCTGTAACGGTCCCGTTCCCGCAAAAACAAATGACACATCCGTCATATTCTTACAGACTTTCAATAATGTTTCCACACCTTTTTCTTTGGAAAAACGGCCGAAATAAAGCGCATACCGCCCAGGAAGCCGCTGTTGTAAGCCGCGCCATACGGCGTCGTTCTCCGCGTCTGTCAGGACATTGCCGCCTTCCGCATCGGTCTGTGCATCGCCATTTCCTACGTCCGTCCGTACAATATCGCTTTCCGGGCCTTTCTGCATCAGGGCTGACCCTTTTCCGCTCTCCGGTATGAAATTATGCAGTACCAGCGTCTTATTTGCAAATACAGGCTCCGTATCGAGCTGCTTTTTCATAAAAGCGCTGGGACAGATAATTTTATCCACCCGGTCGTAGGTCCTCAGCCATCTGTAGAAAAACGCTTCAAAAGAGCCGAGAAGACTCCTCGCCGCGGAACCGTGAATACAGCGGTTCTTTGTGCAGTTCCCGAACCGGCCGCCCCGACAGGCAAAACAAAGCCTTCCCGTTTCCGGTATCATCATCATATGATTGGGGCATACCCACTGATAATCATGGGCTGTAAAAACAATGCGGACAGATTTTCCACACTTTTTCTCATAAGCCCTGACTTCGTCGATGACCGAAGGGGTGAGCTGAAAATTAATGTTGTTCAGATGCACCACATCCGGCATAAAATCCTGTAACACGGGCCGGAGCTTCTTCCTGGCCTCAACGGAATATATGATTTTAAACGGGTACAGGAGCTTCTGCAGACCGCCTCCATGAAAATCCATATCGGAAGTATAGCTTTCCACCCGGTTTCCGACGATTCTTCCCTGATGCTCCATGCCGAAATACTGTACCTCGTGCCCCATCTTCCGAAGCTGTTCTCCCAGGCCGAAAATATAAGTTTCGGAGCCGCCGTTCGGATGGAGAAATTTGTTAATCAGTAATACTTTCATTCTTACCTCAACACTACTTCTTTCTTTATTTGTCTGCCCTGGCAGAGCCGCGGTAAACCTCCAGCGTCTGCTCCACAACATCGTCCCAGTTATATTTACTGCAGATAAAGTCGCTGCTGTGTTTTTTATATTCTTCCACAGCCTCAGAGTTTTGCAGCAGATAGTCCAGTTTCGCGCGCAAATCCTTCACATTTCCTTTACGGAACGTCAGCGCCTTATCCTCCACGACTTCGGTATTCTCGCAGATATCGCTGACCAGGCAGCAGTTTCCATAGCTCATGGCTTCCAGAAGGCTGATTGCCATGCCTTCCACATCGCTTGGAAGGACAAACGCATAGGCGGAAGAATAAAGCTCCGCCAGAACCTGTCCCTGTACAAAATCAGTCAGGACAATCCGCTCGTCCTCCGCCGCCATGCGATGGATTTTATCCATATAATCGGCCGCATGGCTGTTGCCCCCGGCGATGACCAGTTTTTTGTCCGTGTCAATTCCCTGAAATGCCTCAATCAGATAATGAAGCCCCTTTTCGGGAACGATGCGCGCCAGAAAAAGAAAATAGCCGTTCTCCTCCAGGCCGAATTTTTCCTTAATCAGCTCTGCTTTCTGATATTCGGGCCGTTCGATTCCGTTAGGAATAAAAACCGTATCCCGTCCATAGGTATCTTTAAAATACTGACGGACATTTTCCGAAAGAACGATGACCTCGTCCGCATATTTTGCCGCCATTTTCTCTCCGAATTTAATCACGCGGGAAGCGAAATTCCCCCACTTCGCTCTCTGCCAGTCCAGTCCGTGAATCGTCGCAACGACTCTTTTGCCAAACAGTTTCGGCAGCCAGAGCATGGCACACGGTCCTTCCGCATGATAGTGAATCACGTCATAGGGCTTTACGAGCGCACGGATGGTCGCAAAAAAGGAATAGACGATGGCATTCAGCTTACTGCTCCTGAAGGTCGGAACGATGAAAACCCGGACCCCCTGATAATACTTTCTGTCTCCCCGCCCATATTCCTCATCATATTTTTTCCCGGAAACATGGTGCCCATACCTGTTATAGGCGTCCACCTTATGACCTTTTGCCGCCATTCTGACGGCGAGCGCTTCCACGACGATTTCCACGCCGCCCTCCCTCGAAGGAATCCGCTTATGCCCAATCATAGCGATTCTCAGGGGCGCCGCTTTTTTGTTTTCGCTTTTCTTTCCGGCATGATTTGTTTGTTCTCCGGCACGGTTCGTTTGTCCTCCGGCACGGTTCGTTTGTTCTCCGGCACGGTTCGCGCGCTTTCCAACATCGGAACCGCTCTCCCGCTTTTTCTTCGCAAGCGCCATCGATTCCCGACAGGTATGGTACACAAATGCAAAATTTGTATTCAGATAACGCGGCAGCATCCGCCCGGGGTCCTGCATAATGCGGAACACCCATTCCAGACACAGCTTCTGCATCCATCCGGGCGCACGTTTTACGGTTCCCGCCATAAAGTCAAACGCGGCCCCGACGCCAATCATCAGGCCGTTTACCCTGTTTTTATGCTCATACATCCAGATTTCCTGTTTAGGAGCGCCGAGGGCGACCCAGATAAAATCCGGCTTCGCGGCATTAATGCGCTCCACAGCTTCCCTGTCTTCCTCTTCGCTCATCGGCCGGAAAGGCGGCGCATACATTCCCGCAATTTTCAGCCCGGGATAAGATTTCATCAGGACTTTTTTCAGTTCCTCCAGCGTCTGCCCGGAACTTCCGTAAAAATAATGGGAATAGCCTTTTTGTAACGACAAAGCCAGAATTTCCGGCATCAAATCCGGTCCCGGAACCCTTCCCGCGTCTTTATGCCCCCGTATGCGGCTCACGATGGAAAGCGGCTGGCCGTCGGGCAGCGCCATTGCTCCGCCGTTCTGTATTTTCCGGTAAGATTCATCCCGGTATGCCATCACGGTAGTATGCACGTTGGAAACACAGATGTAATTTCCTTTTAATGCTTCCAGATTTTCCGTAATGTACCGAATGGTTTTTTTCATCGTCGTAACATTAATATTTGTTTTTAATATTGTGCAGTATTGCAGGTCTTTGTTCATACTAATCCTCCGCGCCCCGTTTCCGGCCTTCCGTCCTCAAACTCCATAAAATGCAGGCCAGATACCCCGCAAAACCGCCAATCAGCATACTTCCCACATAATATCTTGCGGTCTCCACTTTAACGGAATTTTCCTCTATTATCTGCATCCGCGTATCTGCATCCACATAATTCATGATGCGATACCCGTCATACGCAGGGTCATCTGCGCTTTCCAAATATTCCCAGTTTTCAAACAGCCCGTCCGTATAGACCCGTGGAACAACATATCCTTCAGGCGCCCTGTACAAAACACCGCATAAAACCGCGCCAACGATTCCCCCGGCCAGAATCCCCGCAAAAATGCGTTTCTGACAAGATTTCCAAATTTCCGCCAGGCGCTTCGGCATCCTGGCAAACAGCAGAACAAAGGACGGAAGCGGCACATCTATTTCCCGTCGTGCCGACGGCAGAAGACCGTATTCTCTTTCTTCATTTTTCCGCCCATACAGCAGTTCCCCCAGAAACAGCAGCGTAATATTCTTAAATGATGTATTAAATAACAGCTGTTCTGTAAATCCAGCCGTCAAAAAGCAGACTACGATTACAACCTCCCTCGTTTTCTGCTTCCGGCATTCGTCCTCCACCAGAACAAAATACGCCGCCATCAGCAGAAAAAAAGGAATGAGCCCATAATTAACAAAACTCCAGATATAAGAACTGTCAATGGAACCGGAAGGCATTTTCTGTAATGCAGTCTGTGTTCCAAAAAGACTCAGATACTCCGGCTGCATATACTGACTGGCAAGCGCAATGCGCGTATTCACCACGGCGTTTAATTTTTCCAGCCAGGCTGCAGTCTGCTGCGCCGCAGTCTGTCTCGCATAAAGCATGGGCAGCAGGAAAGAAAAAAACATACAGAACGGAAGCACCAGACTGACTGCCGCTTTTTCCCACAGACAGAATTTAGGCCGAAAACAGACATACAGTTCTCCCACAAGAAGAAGCGTCGTAATACCGAACCCGGTAAAGCTGATGGAATAAAAAAAGACAAGGAAATTGCCAAACATTAATATCATAAAATGCTTCAGACAATATCGTTCCCCTATCTCATATATCATATAAACGCAGAGCGCAAAATATGTGATGTGTAAAATATTCGGATGCGTAAATCCAAGACTCCACCGGAAAATATGTCCGAGACTCAGCTTCTGAACAACCCGGTATATCGTATGCTCCAGACGGAAAAAAGAAAAAATGCTCAGTACTACGGCGCAAAACGACCATAACCACAGCCCCGTCCGCATTACTTTTTTCAAAGAAATATTCTTCATTCCCAGAATCATGAACATGATAAAAAAGATTCCCTTTTCACGGGACTGATAATATACGACTGCCGTCAGTAAAAGCAGCGCCGCCACCATCACCCACTGCCGTTTTGTATACGGGGTCAGCAGAATTTTACACAGCCCGCAGAACAAACCCGGAACGACCAGCAGCAGAAACAGTTTCTGCCCGTCGTAAAACCCAAATCCCTTCGCTATGGACAACAGAAAGAAAAATCCAAAAAACAGGATTTCCTCCAGCGGTATCTTTTTCATTGTTTTTACGTTCATGTTTTATAGTACCTTTCCCTGCGGCGTAACCAGCGTCCAGCCGGACCAGAGAGCTTTCATCTGTTCCGGAATGCAGATTTGTGTATTTTTATGAATGGAAGGCCGTATCATCACCTTCGATTCATTTGGATTGAGCCTCGCCCCCCAGAAACTAAATGTACTGTTGGCGCAGATATTGTGTTTACAGCAGCTCATCAGCATCATGTCATAAATACTGTTTCTGCCGTGGTTCCAGTCTATTATCTCACAGGCATCCTCCCGATAATTCTCCCGCACATAAGGAATATCGTCGGAAAAAAAGAAAAAGCCGGCCTGTGGATATTGTTCTCTCATATATGCAATGGCGGCCTCATAATAATCCTTCGTGCTGATTCCGCCGAAAATCGGCCGATTCGCCGCGTCCAGATAGTCGCCTCTGCGGATATGCACACTGACGGATTCCGTCTCCCGCATCTTCCGCATTATCTCTGCGTTCCGGGCGGATATATCCGCATTCTGGCCGGAACGCTCCGTGTTTTGACCGGAAACTTTCCCGTGCCCGTCTCCCGGAAAATCGGCCCCGGACACCGGAGCCGGTTCGCCGGGTAAAGTATTTTCTCTCGGAAAAGATATCTCCCGGCGCAGCTTCTCCAAGATATCCGCATAATATTTCTCACAGGCCCAGTAACCTGCCAGATATTTATTTTCAAATTGAAATATCTGTTCGTGGTACATATCGCTTTCCAGAAAACAAGGGTCGGACGCGGGCATCAGCTTCCTTTTGAGCTTCGCCGCGGGTTTTTCCTTCTCCTCCCAAAGCCTTCCGAGCACATTTCTTATCTCTTCCGGCGACGCCGCCCGGTAGGAAATGCCGTTCAGGTAATTTAATTCCAGTTCCCGTTCCGCCAGCACCGATGCCTGGGTTTCGGCATTCTGAAACCAGGAAATATCCAGCCGGACTTCTTTTCCCATGCTTTCCAGTTTTTTATATAATGCGTACTGCTGCAGCTGGTTGCCCAGCCCGCCCATAACTCTGATAATATTCATATGCCCCCCTGCTTTTGCTTTTCTCCATTCCTTCAGGATTTTTTAATCACGCACACTGCTTATTTTCTCCGAAGTCGGTATGTTCTTATTCGATTTGCACCAAATGCCTCTATATCCTCCATCTCGGAAAGTAACACTCTTGTTCTTGCTACACTCAGATTTAGGATTTCGGCAATATCGCTTGTTTTCGCCGTTTCATGTTCTTGTAAGTACATGCGGATTTTTTGCATATGGGCGGCTGTCTTATTCAATTGTTTCACTTGCCTGTTCTTTATCAACTGATTTTTATCGCTTGTCTTTATCGCTTGTTTTTTATCGCTTGTTTTTATCGCTTGTTTCTCTGTAAATTTTAATGTCAGAGAAGTTCTATCCGGGTCAAAGTTTTCTTCAATGATAGGTTCCTCCCATCCCTCATCTTCCCATACATTGAAAATATTAGGCACTCCGCTGCCTGCATGCTCCCCTATATCAATCATATTAAACATTTTCATCAGACTCTTATTCCGGGGGTCAGATTTTCCACCCCGCAGCATCTGCTCCCTGCCTATCCTGATATATCCGGGATTCTCCAAAATCAGCGTATCACCATCCTTAATTATAATAATGCCATATTTTCCATGAAAATCCGCATTGATAATACAGTTTGCCAATGCCTCCCTTAATGCCCTGTGTACAGGTGTATCATCAACCCGGAAACCGTCCTGCATTTTAAAAGGAACCTTAATATCCCTGATAATCTTATTATATATACGAAAATAAAAATCAAACAAATTCCCTGACCATTCACCTGAAGAAGACTGCAACCGGTCAGTCCATCGGATTACAGTGTCCGGATTCTCCCGATAGTCTAAAAAATAATCCGGAAAATATCTCACAATATCATATTCATTTCCAAACATCAGCATCCCTGCCGCAGTAGGGTGCAACTTCTTATCCGCTTTAGAAACCCCCGCCGCGCCTATAACCCGAAGATACTCATTATCATCCAGCCTTTCAAATGGATGCCCAGGTTTAAAAGATTTGTGGCTGTTGCGATACCCACGGATAGAATCCATATTCAAATCTTCAAGACAGGCTTCATCAAGCACCTCCATATCCATCGTTTCCTCAGCCTGGTCCCTTAGCATTGTTTTAACCTGTAATCTTGTACAGTGATAATCCCCTTCCCAATTTCTGCGAAAAGTTCCCCCAAACAAATCATCGTTAATATATATGGGTTTTTGCTCACGCTTTGCTATTGGCACATATATTACCATGATTACATCATCTGTATTATTCATTGAGTATGTTTCAATATCATCATCTTTTAAAAGATTTAAGCTCACCTTTTTACGGTTGTTTATGGTATTCCAGAAATCCTTTTTCAATTTTGCAGCATCTTTCAACCCTGTTGTATACCAGCTGCCATCTTCATTCTCTTTTACGCCTAAAATAATAACGCCTCCGTAACAGTTTGCAAAAGAAGAATAAGTATCCCATAAACTATTAGGCAGCCCGCTCTCTGCTTTCTTTACTTCCCTACGGTTATCTTCTTTGTAAGAATCGAATTTCGCCAAGTCAAATAATTCTCTCATTCTTGCTTCTCCTTACGCAAGACAATCAATTTTGTTTACCTCCCGGCATTCTCAACAGCTCTACAAACGCTCAGACTCTTCTTCCGTCCTTCCCCTATATCTCCAGCATCAGCATCACCCCAAGCGCCCAGGGATAAGCGCCGTAATTCTGCGGGTACTGGGCAAAGCCCTCGCATTCGCCCAGACAGTCGTATACCCGCCCGTTCTTGACCGATTTGCGCAGTGCATGAAGCCCCTTGTCCAGCACAATCTGATAAGCCTCTCCCTGGAGCATCCTCGTCCGGATGCCTTCCTGTAAGGCAAGGCATATCATGGCGGTAGCGGAAGTGTCCGCCGGACCTTCCATTGCCTGAAGCTGCCAGGAAAAATAGCCGTCTTTGCGCTGCCATGCGATGACCACATCTATCAGACGACAGAAGGATTCCTGTAACCTGTCCAGCCCGTAAACGGCCGTCATACATTTCGTCATGCCCCGCAAAAGCCAGCCGACCGCCCTTCCCCATCCGATGATGCCGTATTTCATGCCGGATTCCACTTCATAGCCATGATAAGGGAGTTCCGTCGTCGTATCGATGCCGTAGGCCAGAAAATTCGCAATCTGCACCACCGCAAGCTCCATGCCTTCATCTTTCCCGTAGACTCTTCCGTATTCATACAGAAAAGGACAGGAGATGCCTATCGTGTCCACATAAACATGTCCGTTCTGCTGGGAGGCGCGGTACGGGAAGCTGCCCGTCGCGTCCGTTGGATAAGAAAAGGCATACTCCGCCAGTTTATCCACGGCTTTCTTGTATTTGAACACATTTTTTCCCCGAATCATGCCGTTCGCCTTGTGGTCGTTCTGATATTCCTCCAGAATCGCAAGAAACACTTCCCCGGAAAGCAAATCGTCCAGATAGGAAACCGGACATTTCTTTTTTTCCCACCTTGCAAAATAAGCCGAAAGCGCTGCTTCGATTCTGTCCACCATCATCCGCTCGTCTTCCTTTTCGCTGTTCAGCATTTTTTTTCTGCAGTGCCACAGACCGGCCGCAAGAAGCCCCGTCGGCCAGAAAATCAGGTCATTCGCCGCAATCTGGTGTCCGAGCACATTTTTTTTGATAAACCTTTTTATTTTTGTCCGAAAATCCCACCGGCCATAAGTAAGCAGTTCCTCACAGGCCGTACCAATCAGTTCCATCTTCATTGTATCCATCGTTTTTCCTCTATCCGTTCTTTCTCCTGAACTTTCGTCCAAGTACCGATAACAGGTACGCAAACTCTTCCGTTCTGCGGAAGAAACATATAAAAACCAGGTTGTATACGAGCGTGATGATTCCCGCCATCAGGAGAAAGGTAAAGATGTTCACCTGAACAAGCAGGAATTTTTTAACAGGTATCAATACCAAAAGAATCCCCAGAATCGTGCAAATATATTTCAGGGAATCTTTAAAATATTCCCACGCACTTCTTGCAAAACAGTCCCGGTAGATAATCACGGGCCGGACGAGATTCGCCATGACGCCGGAAATCACCGTCCCGATATAAACACCGGCAAGCCCGATATATTTCGCCCCGATGACGGAAATAATCAGGTTGACGCCTCCCTGAATAATTGAGAGATATCTGTCCTGCTCAAAAACACCGGCGGCAATTTTATAATTTAACAGAACGACTCTGCCGCCCTTAAAATAGAAGTCGATTAAAATCAGGCTCAATACCGCCTGTCCGAGTTTCCAGCTCTCATCCAGCCATAGTCCGGCGATAAGGGGTGTCAGCAGCAGCCAGAATCCGACCGCCGCAAATCCATAGAGCCAGCAGGCAAAAAAACGGTATACTTTAAAAATACTGTATTGTTTTTCCTTCGATTCCGTCGCGACGAGATTGCCGAGTCCTGAAATGACGGAATTAAAAATCAGGTTGATAAAATTGGCGCCGTAAGTAATGACATAATTATAGTTTCCAACAAATCCGACCGAGGCGACGTCGATAAAATAAGTGATGATGATGCTGTCCGTCTGTAACCTTGCCACATCTCCTATTTTATGGAACATCAGCGCCTTGCTCTTCGTAACGACGACGTCCGTCTCCTCTTTCGTCAGCTTCTCCACTTTCCGCTCCCGCAGATAAGGATAGAGTCTGTTCAGATAGATGCTGACCGCAATTTTCTGGAGCAGTTCAATGACCGCATGGGTCAATAGATATAAGAAAAAACTTTTCGTAAGGTTCAGGACAATAATCTGGAAACAGACCGTAACAATCTTGGTAATCGTTGTGATATTAGTCTGAATATAATCCTTTTGCTCCGCATTGACAAGACTATATTTGTAGGCCACAAAGTAGGTGCTGACCGTATTAAAAAGGAAAATCAGGTAATAAATCACCAGTTCCCTGACCGCGATGCCGCTTCTGCTCTCGGCTTTGATAAGCAGGGGCAGAAAAGGCGTTACCGCAAGCCCTATTATGGCAATGACGCCCGCTATCGTCAGATACGCCTTTTTATAAAGACGCATATAGGACTTGATTTTCTCATAATCCCGGTTGGCAACCGGCTTATACAGGCTGTAATTTAACGCCGTTCCGACGCCCAGTTCCGCTAAGGATAACACGCTCAGGATATCCGCATACAGGGTATTCACGCCGAGCAGCGTCTCACCAAGCACCCTGATAAAGACATCTCTCTGCCAGAATCCCAGTATCAGAATCATGAAATTGCTGATATAGCCGAAGAAAATATTCTTCGCCGCCTTCTGCACTCTGCCCATTTTATTCTTTTACCGCTTTCCCAACTTTTTCATCAGACCATATAAACCGATATACAAGTCCGGAAGATACCGGTACAATGCGACCTTCAGACGATATCCCCCATCCAGTCCCGTATATGCGCCTTCGATTTGCAATGTCTCTTTTACAACACGGTGAAACTGCTTCTTAAATCCGGCGTACTGTTTCCGCTCCCTCAGGGGCAGTACGGAAAATTTTCCCACCGTCAGCATACAGGAAACGAGCAGAACCGATGCGGCCTTCCGCAGAGTTTCCGGCCCGTAGGGCATCTTCTCCGCCGCGCGTATTTTTTCCAGCACAAACTGCCAGCACCGTATCTGGTCCATGTCCGAAGCCCGGAAAGGGCGCAGCATCGCGCCGTTCACATTATAATAATAACAATAACCGGGATAACCGCTGCTGCTTATGGTCCCGGCTTTTTCCGCCGCTTCCAGGAGAAACAGCATGTCCTCCCCAATGGTGTAATCTTCTTTGAAAAAAATGCCTTTCAGCAGTTCCCTCCGGTACAGTTTTCCCCAGCATCGGGTATCTTGTTTTAAAATGCCCTCCGCCAGGAAGTCTTTTCCGGCAGTCAGCTTTCTTGGATAATCGCGCTCCAGCGGTTTCCAGGCTTCCTCCCATTCCCTGTCGGAACACCGTTCAAAGCCGCAGCCCGCAATCTGAGCGCCCGTTTCCTGTATGTCCCCGTACAGCCTGGAAAGGCAGTCCGGCTGAAGCCAGTCGTCCGCATCGACGAAAAAAAGATATTCCCCGGCCGCTTCGCGCAGTCCGGTATTCCGCCCACGGGAAACGCCTTCGTTCTTTTCGGAATGAAATACGCGAATCCGCCCGTCCCGCTGCCGCCATGCCTCACAAAAAGCAAGGGTTCTGTCGAGAGAGCCGCCGTCAATCAGAAGCAGCTCCCACGCCGTATAAGTCTGCGCCTGTATACTCTGCACGCATCGCCCAATCCAGGCTTCCCCATTGTATACCGGAACAATGATGCTGATTAAACCCTGTATGACGTTACTGTCTGGTATCATTTTACTATCCTGATTCACTTTGCTATCCTGTATTATTTTGCCGCCCGTTTCCATAATTTCCGAATCTCATCTCCCGCCTGTGCCGCCTTTGCACAGTATTCCGGCATGATTTCCCGAAGACGCGCGCGAATCGGCTCTTCCTCCCGCATCAGCCATTCATAGGCGCCGATGAGCGCGTCCGGCTCCCGGAGTGTCTGCACGGGCAGTACATAATTTTCTTCACTTCCGAACAAATCCCTTGCAATGCCGAGCGCCTTCACGGAATATCCGACGACCAGCGTCGGCACGAGGCTGGAATAGGCGGCAATCGTCGCATGCGTCCGCGCGCCGATAAAGGCCCTGCACCCGGAAATGATATATTTCAGCTGCCGGCAGTTCCCGTCCGGGAGCAGAATGACCCGTCGGTTTTCCTCATATCCCCGGTAAAGTTCGGCAAGCGTTGCTCTGTCATCGTTATTTTTCCAGACAACATGCGGAATCAGCGCAACGCTGTCATCTGAGGTCTGCAGAATATGTTCTATCAGTCTCCGGTAATTCTGAAGGGCGATGCCGGATTCCTTTTCATACTGAAGAATCATCGGACTGATGTTGATGCCGATGGTCTTTCCCTCCCGGAAATTTTCCGGCAACGGCGTTTTTTCCGGTTTCAGATAAAAGGCGGGGTCCGGGTAATATTTCACGTTGGTTGTAATGCCCGCATCGGAAAGCGCCTGCATCGTAATGGATTCCCGCGGCGTAATCAGCGTATAGCGTTTCATATCTTCGACGACTTCCGGCTCCTTTAGCAGCTCCGGCTCCAGAGAACAGCCCCACAGCACGGTTTCTGCCCCCGCCTTCCGAAATGTGCGGTTCGCCAGCATCGCTTCTTTTTTGGAAATTTCATAACAGTACATGTCGCCGCCGACTGACAAATAAAGCGGTGCAAGATTTTTACCGAGCACCTCTTTAAAACGATAACGCATAAACGATTCCGGGTCATGAAACAGGGCGCGCCAGCCATAGTACCAGACATGCGCCAGAAAATGCTCGTCGATTTTCCGTTCCTGTAAAATTTCGCACATATCCGCCAGCGAATAATACCTGTCTTCTTTTTCGCTATTTGTCACAAGCAGTTTGGGAAGCTCCTCCAGCATATGACAGGTGCTGTTTACAATCGCCTCACAGCCATGATTCCCGCTTCCTCCATGCAGATACATTACCAGTTTTTTTTCCAAGCTCATCCTCCATGCCAAATTTTTATTTCACTTTTTATTCCATTTTTCCGGCATCTTATCTCTTCCTGTCATACATCCTAATGATGCCCCGCAGTATGCGGAGCAGAATTTTTTCCGGATACTGCATGCCAAGATATAGCAGCTGATTGGAACGCTCCCTGACGGAAAGCGGTGTGCTAAGAACACGCTTCCGCACTTTTTCACTCAGAAAAATTTCACGGATATTCTGCAGATACTGTTTTCCTGGATTCCGAAGCTCGTTTTTCATAGCGAGCAACAACATATAACAGTATTCCCGTTCAATCGCCTCTCCATTATCCTGAATCCCTTTTTCCTCCGATACCCGGCATAAAAAGTCCCGGACTCGTTCGAGTCCCTCTACCATATCCGGCACATAGCAGTGCACCATAGAAGTTTCCACATAGCGATAATGATAAAACAGCGCCTCCTCCATCACGACGACCCTTGTGCTGTCCAGCACTGCCGGATATACGAGGTTGAAATCTTCCCCCATATGGATTCTGGTATCGCAGTACTTCTCATTCCCCTCAAATACGGATTTTTCAAATAATTTCAGGCAGCGCGATATGGGAATCGTGCGTTGTTCGTTTCCAATCAGCTTATCCTTAATTTCCCGTTTTAACCGCTCCCCTTCATAAACACCGGGCGCAGCCGGGCAGATTGTCGGAATCTTCTGGCTTTTCTTCTCAAGGATATGGTTACAGCAGATGATTTCTCCCTTTTTCCAGGCCAGCTGCTTTGCCATCTCATACAGCGTTTCCGTCTCAATATAATCGTCGCTGTCCACAAACATCACATAGTCCCCGGAAATCTCCCTCAACCCTGTCAAAGACGCCGCAGTACAGCCTCCGTTTGGCTGATGGATGACCCGCACCCGCTTGTCCTGGTCCGCGTACCTGTCGCAGATTGCACCACTGTTGTCAGTCGAACCGTCATCGACTAACAGCAGTTCCAGATTTTCATAAGTCTGAAGTAATACGCTGTCGATGCACTGCTCCAGATAGTCCTGATTATTATAAACCGCTACGATAACGCTGATTTTCACATTCTTTTTTTTCATGCAGTTCCTCCCGCCGTCCCCGGCAGTCTTTTCCGCCTTTCTTCCATACTCTTTCCTTTTCTCATTTTTGACGTCTTACCTATTCCAAGCCGGATATCGGAACTCTTTCCGTCTGCCGCTTCTGACGGTACAGCGTTCCGGGAGGCACATCGCCTTTCACAACGCTTCCCGCCGCAATCACGCAATCGTCGCCGATATGCGTATTCCGCAGAACCGTCACATTTGCACCAATCCAGACTCTGTCACCGATGACAACTTTCCCTGGCAGAAATTCGCCTTCTTCATTTTTAAAATTATGGTCATGGTCTACAATGATGGTATTATTTCCAATCTTGCAGTAATCGCCGATAACCAGCTCATCCACACAGGTAATACAGCATCCTGTATTGAAATAAACATGCCCGCCAATTCGCATTTTTCCTTTCTGCACACAAATCAAATTCAGATTACCGCGGTTTTGTATGCGAGTTCCAAACTGTACCACAGCTTCCTTCGACATCTCCAGATGCAGATGGCCAAACCCCTGTACCCAGGATGTCTGCAGCCGGCGGCCATATCGTATTTTCCAAAATAAAATTCTAATTGCGCTTTTCAATGCACGCATGAACTTTCCCATATTGTCATTCCTTTCTCCGGTTCTTACCTTTTCCGGACAGCCTTGTGCTTCCTGCTTCCCGGCTTTTCGCGCATCACCGTATCATAAATGGCACTCAGCCTTTCTATATGCCTGTCAGCGCCGTAATCCCGCAGCGCCAGCTCCCGCGCCTTTTGGCCATAGGACGCACACAGCTCCGGCTCCTGTAACAGCTTTATCACATGCTTTGCCATAGACGAAATATCTCCTGGCTTTTCGATAAAACCATTTTCTTCGTTCCGAATCAGTTTCGGAATGCCGCCCACATCCGTCGTCACAATGCCGAGCCCATAGCCCATCGCTTCCAGAACCGCCATCGGCATTCCTTCATGATAGGTGGGCAACAGGAAAATACTGCTTTCCCGCAGCAGTTTTTCTTTTTTTTCATGCCGTACCCATCCGGGAAACAGAACGCCGGAAGAAATTCCTTTCTCCAGAAATGACGCTTTTACGGCTTCCATTTCACCGTCCCCCGCCATGATAAGCCTTGCGGACGGTACCTGCCGCAGCACTTCTTCCCAGATTGCGGGAATATCGTAACAGCCCTTCCGCTTTCCAAGCTCTCCCATGAATAAAACCTGATTAGCCCTGCGCCCCGTATCATAGGGTTCTTCCGGAATTTGACAATAGTTTTCCAGCACTTCGATGCGTTCTTCCGGCACAAAAGCCGCAATTCTTTTTTTCCATTCTTCCGACAAAACGATAAGTTTCGCACATTTCCCGTACACGCGGGCGACTCTTTTCTTTTTCCTGTCGGGCGCTTTTTCATAGAACTGCTCAAATTCCGCCCCGTGAACATGATTGACGACCGGAATCCCGAACAGGACGCTCAGATAGATAAATGGTATTTTCCGATAAAAACTGGGACCGAAGGAAGAATGCACATGAACGATGTCCGGCCTGTTTCCACACAGCTGTCCCAAAAAGGCACAATAACCTGAAATCGCTTTGCCCAGTTTCTGCCATCTGGTGCCGTCCCGGTAAGATTCCACATAAGTGATTTGGTATTTTTTTTCCAGCGATGAACCTCTGTACCCGGCCACGACTGAGGCAATTCCTCCTTTAACAGAAGGATTTGGCACAATCATACAAATTTTCATAGTTATTTAGAGCCCTTTCCACTCAGAACGACCCACACGGTCTGAAATAATATTTTAATATCGAGCCCCAGTGTCCAGTTATCGATATATTCTAAATCCAGCTTTACCACTTCGTCAAAATTTATGATTTCGCTCCGGCCGCTAATCTGCCACAAACCGGTCAGTCCCGGCGTCATGCTGATGCGTCTCCGGTAATGGGAATTATACTGTTCAAATTCATCCTCCGTAGGAGGCCTTGTCCCGACCAGACTCATATCGCCCTTGAGAATATTGAAAAACTGCGGTAGTTCGTCAATGCTCGTCTTGCGGATAAATTTCCCCACTTTCGTGATGCGCGGGTCGTTCTCCATTTTGAACATCAGCCCCTGTATCTCGTTCTGTTTTTCCAGTTCCTTCTTCCGCGCTTCCGCATCGATATACATGGAGCGGAATTTATAAATTTTGAAACGACGGCCGTTCTTCCCGATTCTCGTCTGTGCGAAAAAAACCGGACCCGGAGAATCCAGTTTAATTGCCAGCGCGACAAAAGGCGTCATGATTCCCGTAATAAGCATCCCGACCAGCCCGCCGACAATATCTAACAGCCGCTTAATCACCATTCTTCTGTAATCTATATGATTGATGGAATACGTTACCACCGTATAACCTGCAAATCTTCCGACGCGCACTTCCTTCTGCGGTCTGTCGATGATATCGATATTAAAATGACAGGATATGCCCATCGATTCCAGCTCGTAAATAAGATACTTCACATATTCCATATCTTCTTCCGGCAGATTGATAAACACTTCGTCGAGCGGCATCTGTCTCGCCATCTCAATTAAATTGGAGCCGTCCGCCGTCACTTTGACGCCATCGACGACAACCCCTTTCCGGTCTGCATCCACACAGGCCAGCGCCACGATTTCATAATCAATATCCAATGCGCTTTTTAACTGGCTGACCGTTTTATTCAATACGGCATCCTTCGTAATAATCATGATTTTAACCTGATTATACTGGGACATGAAATAAGTCCGAAGCGCCTTTTTCGTCAAAAGACGCGTCAGCCAGACGAGGATAATATCGAGTATCGTAAAATACCCCCATACCAGTCTGGAAAAGTCAACGCCCCTCTGGATGACAAACAAAACGCTGGAAAAGGCAACCGCCATAAACAGATTAAATTTTAAGACCGCAATAAACTCCACAAAAACGCCGCGCGTCAGAAAATCTCTGTTCCAGTCCAGCAGAAAACTGTATATGGTGCAGAACAGCAGAAAACAGATACATCCCAGAAAATGAAGCTCCGGCTCCATCACTCTGCTGAATTTATGATAACGCAGCAGAAGGGCAAGCATATAAGAAATTGTAATTGTAACTAAGTCCACCAGAAGCAGACAATAACTTTCTATAATTTTCTTTCTGCGGTTCATTGGCCTACCTTTCGTGTTTTTGAAATGAGTGCTGCATCACTTTAGCATATCATTTTTTCGGAATATTTTCAATCGGAAGGAAATAACTTCCCATCATCATCAGCAGAAAATTCCTCCCGATATAAACCGAGAACAAATGCGCCTCCATCACCGAATAAACCACAAGAACAGTGAAAATGACGAGGCCAAAAGCGTCTCTTTTCCGGTAAAACTGCCACAGCAGGGCAATGCACGCGATGCAGTACAGGGCGCCAGGAACTATGCCGTAACGATAAAACAGCTTCACCCATCCCATATCAAAATATTGGTCCATATTCTCCGGCGCGGAAAATACCGACCAGGTTCCTATTGTACCGTCCTTCCTTTCGGTATTGGTGAGTGACTTAATTCGGCCGTTCATAAACCTATCGGCCTGTAACAATAACTGCATATGTACATCGTACGGCTTAAGGTCACTATACACATAGTTTATCCATGCTTCTTTTACCTGAAGAGCGCCCGCCGCCGCGTCCACGGAAAAACCAATACACAAAAGGAAAACCAGAAAACCACATATATATGCGATTATCTTTTCCCGGAAAAATCTGCAGTAAGTCATCACAAAAGAAGCAAGCAGCAGCATTGTCACAACAATCATGCCTGTCTTGGAATCCGTCAGTTTAAAAACTCCTATATTAAGCAGCATCAGAAAAAGATAAACATACCATTTCAGCCGCTCCGCATATACATAAATTCCCATACAGAGGAGCATCAGAAACATACAGGAAAACGCGTTCGGATGCCCCATTCCCAGCGTATACCGGCTCTCGATGCTGTTCTGTCCATAAATAACGGCCCAGTCCCGCCCGTAATCCGTCGTCAGGCTCATATCCCCATAAATCCCCGCTGCCGCCAGAAAAACGATGACCACACAGCCGGCAAGCGTCACATAAAAGGCATACCGCATCATCTGCTTTAAAGGAATCCCTTTACAGGCCGCCACAAAAGTTACGATACGAATGACGTCATTCTTCCCGGTTACCCGATAGGAAATCAGGGCGATAAGTTCCAGAAAAGCAATGAGGCACCATTCCTTCCATGTGTACGCCGTTCCGAACAGTTTCAGGGCAAAAAGCAGAAAGGTAACGCGGAACAGAATGCCTTCAATCGGATTTATGTAATTGCTCTTATCAATGATAACGATAAGCAGTTCAACCGACAGACCGATATAAAACAGAAACTGTGGAATCCTGTGTTTCCACAAAACGCCGTATAAATTCTGAATCCCCATTTTTACCCCCATTCCGCCGCGCTCTATGCCCCGTTCGGACATATGCCCTTTTTCAGCCCCGCCTTATCTTTCCATGAACCTTACGCAATACCTGTTTTACCGCCAGCATGCCTTTTTTCCAGAAGATTCTGGCTTTGCTGACCGGCGGCGCCAGCAGATAATCGTATTCCGATAAATGTTCCCGCAGATATTCCGGATAAGACTCGTCTATCTCCACCCGGATAAACCGCGCATCTCTTCCAAAAATATCTTCGCCGCAAAGCAGCCTGTCCAGCGCCTCCGTCAAATATCTGGAAGTATTATATTCCTGATGCGCCGCCGCTTTTACCTTATCGCCAATGCGCTTCGCCACGTCTTTTTCCCCATTGCCGCCCATATAGCCGAAATGCCAGCCGCCGTCCGCCACCCGGACGCTTTCAGGCGAATGCACGGGAACCTCCCGCAGATAGACGATGCCTTTTTCCGGCAGATTTCCGAAACTGCATACCTTCGTACCGAGCCACTGCCTGACGGGGACGCCCGGAAACTCTCCTGTTATCGACAGCAGATTACCGGAAACTTCCTCCATATTCAGAAAGCAGTAAAACATTCTCTGCGCAAAATGATAGACCTTCGATGCGTCGAAATGGGAAAGCACTTCCATAAGCGCCTTCGGATTGGGAATCTCATCCACATCGCTGAAAATAACGATGTCCTCCGGTTTACAGTCTCTCAATGCCCTGATGAGCTGGTTTTTCTGGAACTTATCCCGCTCATGGGTCATCACTCCCTCCATCGGGGAATTTTCCACCGCCACATACAGGATTTTATCCGCAAACTCCGCGAACCTTTCCCGGTTTTCATCAAAAATCATCGGTTTGGGTTCTCCTGAAAAGGTCACGGAAGACTCTTCAATAACAAATTTATCCACATAGGGCGCCATGATATGCAGGCGCAGCTTCAAGATATCCAGTTCATTGAAAAACGGAATACAGTCGTAAATCATTTTTCCTCTCATTCCGCCGCGCATGCGGCATTTTAATTTTCAATCTTACTCCCATCTGCCTGCTTCAGCACGCATTCTCTTCAGCTTCCGCCAGAACAGAAATGGCCTGATAAAGTCTTTTATCTTCTGCCACCGCACCTTCCACGGGTTCACAAAATGCGGATACTGAGCGTTTCTTCCACGCCATTTGTGGAACAGAAACGGCTTCTCGATGTCCGCCACTTCCGGAATCATGTGTTCATGGCCGAAATACTTCGCGACTTCAATCGGTGCAAAACGCATCCCCGCCTCTTCGATGACATTCTTATTTTTACAGCACAGAAACGTATCTTCGTTGTAATCACCGTCCGGCATCTTTTCCCATTTCAGGGCCGCCTGTTTCGGGAACTGTAACAGCCTTTTGCTCCGGATGGAAACGCTGTTCCCTACCCGGCAGATTTCTCCCCTGGAATCCCGGTAAGCATAATCGTTCTTTGGAAGCGGCCAGGGCGAGCCGATATAATCGTAATCCAAAAATTCCCTGCGCCAGCTTTCCGGGTGCACCACAAACCCATCGTAATGCACGAGCAGCACAAACTCCGTATCGATGTGCTCCGCCAGTTCATACACCATCTTATAATTAAACGCGTCGATATCCTTCAATTTGGATGTATGCTTATAATGAATGCCTTTGGGAAGGAAAATGGGCTTTCTGTGGGTAATCAGAACCACGTCCCCAAACTCGATTCCGCGCATACTGTATTCGAGCGCCCGTATCGTTTCATAAAGATTGACGCTGGTCATCGCTGCCAGCGTGACATTCGGAAGTTGTAACTTTTCCACTCCCATATGACCACCGTTCCTTTCTATTCTCCTGTACCGGAGTCGCCTTCACTCAGTTTCACCCAGTCTTTTCCATAATAATCGGCAACCGCAAGATTCAGCCAGTTTCCCGCGTCCGTTGACAAATCCTCGAAGTCGAACAATGCCGGCCTTGCGGAAAAAGGCTCTATCATAACTTTCGTTACCGTATCGTCCACATAAAGCGCATGCCGCTCCATTGCCTCCTCATAGTAAACAGCTGCATCGCCGTTTGTCAGGGAACGCAGGGCCGAAATGCCCGTATAAGTGTTCTTATCCGCCGTCAGCGTCCATATCAGCAAAACGAGCAGAACGCAGGCGGCCGTCATCCGGTTCCCGGCGCGCTCTAAAAACATGCCAAGATACGCTCCCGCAGAGTGCGCGTCCGACTCCCTGAACGCCCCGCTCCCGTTCCGGTGCCCCAGCCACCCGAACCAGTATACCGTTACGAAGAACAGACACAGATAATAAACCATCTGAATAATATTATCCACCCTGGACAGGCCTGCCATACCGACCGCATACAGGGTCGGCGTGAACATCGCGGACAAAAGGCAGAAAGCCCCCGCCGTCACCCAGACGGGATGCGCAAAACGCATTTCGGATTTTTTTCCAATCCGCCAGAATACCGGAAGGAGCGCAAGCCAGATAATAATGACAAATGTGTCAGTCCAGCTTATGGTAAAAACAACCGCATAGTAAAATGACAGAAGAACTGCCATCACCGGCGAATAGCCCACATCCGTATCGATACTCGCCCGCATCGCATTCCCCGGCGCCAGAATATTGCACAGAAAACCCGCCGTAAACGAAAGAAACGGGAGCAGAACCAGGAATGCCTTCTGCCTTTTTTTTATAAAAGCAAATAGCAGCAATAGCGTCAGCAATATCTCGGCCTGTAATGCGGTCACAAGATTGCCGCCTCCCACGATAACGCCGAGCAGAACAGCCGCCGCGCACCTCCAGGCCGCCGCTCCTTTTTTTTCCGTCCATAAAATTCCCGACACAAGTGTCAGCATTATAAAAAACAGCGATTCCATCAATATATAATGGGTCGCGCCGTTATACCAGTAAATCCCCTCAAAAGGCGCTTCCATCACCTGATAGAACATAAAAAGCAGAAGAAACATCACGAGCGACGCCCGCTTTGCGTCACTGCCAAGCCACTTGGTGAGAATCTGCCTTCCAAGCACAAAAGTGCCCCCCGCGAACATGCCAATCATGACGATGGGTACGAGAAACGCCGCTTTATACCAGAAATTCATCGGACAGACCGCCATCAGGAAACAAGATACATAAGTGCCCTGCCAGTTTACAAAAAATTCCCCTGTCTGCCGCAGTGCGGTCAGGATGGACTGCCACAAAGAACCGGTAGCCATCCAGGTATCATGAACCTGTCTGCCGTAATTATAATCGTCGATGCACATCACATTGTATCTTCCAAGCAATAACAGCGGAAGAACCGATACCGCAAACAAAACCACCGCGCATACTGTCATTTTCCGCACAGAAATCCTGTCGACGGCGGAGGCAGTACGTGCCATATGCTTTTGAATACCGCTTGTTATTTTTTCATATTTTCCCTTGATGGCACCCTGTTCCCGCTTTGTATGTTCTGTCTTTTGCTCTGCACTGTCTCGCTTCACCTGCCCAGTCTCTCCTTTATCCGCCGCCGTACTCCGCGGGCAATTTTACCGCAATATGCTTTTCCGTAAATATATTTTCCTTGAAGCATCATGGTTTTCAGCCGGAGGCCCTCCGGCTTCTCGTTCAGGCGGGCATATTTGCGGGAAGTTCTTTTGTACTCCGCCAGCTCTTCTCTGCATTCTGCGGCGGTAAATACGCGCCCCCGTCTGTCCATATAATGCCAGCCCTCATATATATTCTGCTCCGACGCCCAGTAGCCGTCGGACACGTTATGTCTCGCCCAGTATTTGGGGGCCAGTATATACTGCACCGTATCGCTCGTAAAGGCTGGAAAATAAGAGAACGAGGAATTGGCGAGCAGCAGATACCTGGCATTTTTTAAAATGCTGTAATCCTTTGCCAAATCAAAATTATAGGCCGGAATGCCTGGCAGGAACTTCCCGGCCTCCTTCACGTCGTTGGTGATAATCATAAATTCCATCCGGGGATTGACCTTCCGCATCTGCGCCATGCCACGGAGCCAGTATCTTTTCCGAAGATACAGCTCCGGAGAGCCCATGTAATCGCTGCACCGCAAATGCAGAATGCAGAGGTTCTCCCGGCTGTACTCCTTACAGTCATATTCCGGTTTCACGGAAAGCCATTGTTTGATTTCTTCCTTATGACGGATAAAATAGTCCTCCGCCTGGAAATTACCGTATAAAAGCGTATCGTCCTCTATATCGAATAAGGCTTTGTCCGCGTCCGTCACATATACGCCATGCGTCAGGTCATGTTTGGAATTGCCCGCAAAAAGCCTGTCCTCTTTTTCATAATAAACTTTCTGATAATCTTCTTTCCGGGAAGGCACGCCGTAATCCAGATTCATAAAATAGAGTCCGCAGCTGCTGTGCATATTATTGGCAAAATGCTCCGGGTCGAGAACGCTGAACTGATACCCTTTGTCCATCGCAATACATCTTGTCGTCACATAGAAAAACAACTGATTTCCGAGCCCGAACCCTTCCTGCGTTTCAATTCCTAACATACAATACCCATACCTTTCTTCCGGCCTGTTACAGACTGCTCTCCACGATTTGCTCTCCATCCACTTTATAGATGATATCGCATTTCGCAATCGTATTCAGCCGGTGCGCGATAATAACCATCGTCTTTTTCCCGTGGAAGCTGTTGACCGCATCCATAACCGCTTTTTCCGTATCGTTATCGAGCGCGGAGGTCGCCTCGTCGAAAACGAGAATCTCCGGGTCGTGATATAATGCCCTCGCAATCCCGATACGCTGTCTCTGTCCGCCGGAAATTCTGACACCTCTGTCACCAATTGTCGTATCGAGCCCTTCCGGCAGTTCTTCGATAAATTCTTTCAACTGTGCTTCTTCCAGCACTTCCCAGATTCTTTTCTCATCGATTTTATCCGCGTCGATTCCGAAGGCGATATTGTCCCGGATGGACTCGTCCACGAGATAAATGGACTGTGGAATATAACCAATCTGGGAAAGCCACGCGTCATAATCATCAAAAATATTTTTGCCGTCCCAGGTGATGGTCCCCTTCTGTGCATGCAGTAAGCCGAGCAGAATATCTACAATCGTCGATTTTCCGGCCCCCGAAGGCCCCATGATGCCGACGGACTGCCCGCGCTTCACTTCCATGTGGGCGTCCGTGAAAATATTTTTATCCGTCCCCGGATAGGCGAACGTAATATGGTCGAGCACGATTTTATCCCGTAAAACGGGCTTTTCCTTTCTATCGGCGCCGCCCGTTTCTTTTTTCTCTTCCGCTCCATACCCTGTCACGCTGCCGTTCACATCCTGTTTCATGCTTTCGTTCAGATTTTCATACAGATAATCCAGACAGGGCTGTGAATAGGAGATTTCCGACAGATAAGTATTGATACGGTTGGCGCTGGGCATGACGCGGACCGCCGCCACCGCAAAGGCGGTGAGCTGTGGAATCAGCACGTTGATATTGCCGCCTCCAAGAATATATACCATGATAAAAGCCAGCATGCTGACAATAAATATCATCTCAATCATCAGCCTCGGCAGATTATTTAATACCGCATAGTTTCTCGCCACGTTGGCGCCGATGCTTCCGCTTTCATAATAATTCCGGACAAAAAACTCTTCCCGGTGCAGTACTTTAACGTCTTTGAGCCCGTAAATGGACTGAATGCGCCATTTGGCGATTCTGGACTGTATCTCCTGATTTTTTCTTCCAATCGCGTTCAGACGCGGTTTCAGGATTTTAGATAACAGCAGCGTCATGCCGAGGAAAAGCACGACGATAAAAAAGGTCATGGCCGGACTGACAATCACCAGCACAATGCACAGAAAAGCCGAAACCACGATTTCCGTAATCATTTGTATCAGAACGAGAATCAGCTGGAACGCATTGGGAATGTCGCTGTCCGTCAGCCGGAATACCGTCGGGATATCCGCACCCAGATATTCTTCATAAGGCCTGTTCAGAAATTCACGCATTACACGGCTTATCATCCGGTTCCTGTTTCTCGTGACAAAAGTATTCTGCACATAGGTCTGAAATAGCAGATACGTATTTTTGACAACATAAAGAACCATGAGCGCCGCCAGCATAATAATAATCAGACGGTTTCCGTCTCCCATCCGTGCCATGTCAGCCGTCCCGATATGCAGAAAACGCAGAACTTTTCCGACAATTTCATTCTCATAAAGCGCTTCCGGCTCCATAATCCCCTGAACGAGCGGAACCATCATGGAAACGCCGAGCGTCTCTAACAGGCCCCCGATTAAAATCAGAATGCCGAGCCCGATGAACTGCAACTTCTGTTTTCTGTCAAAAAGATAGCCGATTTTCTGAAGCATCGTTATCTTCTTTTCTTTCTGTGACCGTTTCTTCATCTATATGACCATGTCCTTTCCCGCAAATAACACTGTTTCTGCCTTCGTCTGCGCGGTATGCCGTTGTTTCCGATGCGCTCTTAGACTGCCCGCGCCGCTTCCATTTCCGGTATAGTCCGCAATGTCATTCCCAGGCGCCGATTCGTATCATATCTGCCCTGTAGATATCCGAACAGTCCCATCCGTTCAGCCAGTTTTCCGGCGCAATAACCTGTTTATCCGGGTTGTCGTTCAAATAGGAAGCCCACCAGCTGAAGCTGCTGTTTGCCAGAATATTGTTTCTGCACCGGCTCATCAGCATCAGCGCTTCATAATCCCTGTTGTCCGGCAGTTCAACCAGGACGACCGGAAAATTCCCATGCGCTCTGAGTCTTTCCGCCGCCCACTGATTATCATTGGTAAAAAGATAAAAGGTACAGTCAGGATGACTTTCCATCATCATTTTAACGGCGTTCTCATAATAGGCTTCCGTGCAGATATTGCCGAACAGTTCCTGATTCTGCGGCAGAAGATAATCGCCTCTCCGCACATGAATGCTGACGGATTCGCTCTGTTCCATCCGTTTCAGATAGTTTTCGGCCTGTCCGGACAGTCCATATCCCTTTTCTCTGCTCTTTCTGACATTTTCCAGACTAAATTCCTTTTTTAACAAATTCCCCGCGTCCCGAAAATATTTTTCGGACTGCCAGTACCCTTCCAGGTAAATATCATCCCAGCCAAAAATCTTGGACTGGAAGCATTTGTTTTCTTCAAAATAGGCGCGCCTTTTCCGCCCAAACAGCTTTCTGCGCACTCTTGCCGTAAACGCCATCGAAGAATCCGTCATTTCCTCTATTTCCTGACGGTCTGCCTTTTCGTAAACAATCCCGAAAGCCGCAAGCGCCGGCTCCCGCTGCGCATCTTCCTTAAAACCCGCTTCATCATCCATTTTCACTGTTTTTCCCATACAGGTAAGCTGTTTATAGAGCGCATACTGGAACATCTGATTTCCGAGGCCGCCCGCCATCTGGATGATTATCATACCGTTTTTCCCTTTCTTTTATTACCGTCTGCACCGCATTTTTATCGGAAGAATCACTCCTTCATTCAGGCGCATCACACACCAGTACAGCCGGGGAGATTTTAAGAAAAGCTCCATCTTCCTTTTTTCGTTAGCACTTGCAACTGCACACTGATAAATCCTGTCGCAGTCTTCCCGGCCTTCATTTATAACGTCTGTTATTTTTTGCAGATATTCCTTCTTTTCCGGCAGTCTGCTCTTTTTTACTTCATTATAAAAAAGAAGCAGTCTTTTACATACAAAATAGTCATGAATATCCGCCAGGTCTTCCCTTCCAAGCGAGCGCAGATAACCGCTCCGCTCCCGGTAGGCCGGTATCTGGTCCGTAAAAGTGCGGGAATTAATCCTGGCATTCATGATACTTCCTTCTCTGTCTATTATATAGTTATAAGCGGCACTGTCAAGGTAAACGCATTTTGCGGCCCTTCCCAGCGCTTTGGCCGAGAATACCACGTCTTCGTACCATTTCCCGACGGCAAACCGCAGTCCCTCCAGCATTTCTCTCCGGTACAGCTTATTCCATGCGGCATTCTGAATATCATATTCTTCCCGCTCTTCCACATAATATTGCAGCGCTTCCTGGCCCTCAAAAACGACAATTCGATTCACCGAAGCGTCTTCCGTATGGTCCCTGTACACCCGCCTGTAACGGCAGACCGCCATATCCGCCTGGTGTTCCAGTGCTGCGCCCAGCATCCGCTCATACATATCCGCGTCTATCCAGTCGTCACCGTCCACAAAGCCGATAAAACTTCCCTTTGCAATATCCATTCCGACATTTCTGGCGTCCGCAAGACCTTTGTTTTCCTTATGAATCACGATAAGTCTGTCATCCTTTTCGGCCAGCCTGTCACAAATCTCTTCTCCCCCGTCCGTAGAGCCGTCGTCCACAAGAATAATCTCCAGATTCCGGTAGGTCTGATTCAGAATGGAGCCTACGCCCCGTTCCAGATAGGGTGCGATATTATAGGCCGCCACGATGACCGATATCAGTTCGGTCTGGTTTTGGAGCGGGATATGGAAGATTGGGTTGTTTTGCAAAACTTTCATAGATTAAACTCCTTTTTTCAGAAACTCTTTTTTCCTGTCATAAACTCCATAAACATCAGCACATACCAAATCTGTGTCCGCCACACGCCTCTCTCCACGAAATCTTCCCACATCCGGCGGACCGCTTCTGCATTTAATAGCGTTTGTTCTTTTATCACCCGTTCATCGAGAAGTCCTTCCGCCCATTCCCGCAGACCGGGCTCTTTCAGCCACTTACCAAGCGGAATCGCAAAACCTGTTTTGGGGCGTTCCACCAGCTCCCGCGGCACATATTTATATAAAATATCACGCAATATTTTTTTAGTGACACCGCCCTGTCTTTTATAAGCTATCGGCAGCGTCCATGCAAATTCCACCACATCCTTATCCAGCATCGGCACCCGCGTCTCCAATGAAACCGCCATCGCGGTTCTGTCCACTTTGGTAAGGATATCGTCTGGATGATACATCAGCATATCCATCAGCATCAGATTGTGCAACGGCTCCGGCAAAAGTCCTGTGGAATAAGTGTCCATGACCGTTTCACAGTGCCGGGAAGCCGATGATGCAAGCTCCCGCCAGACTTCCGGCGCCAGCAGGTCCAGCCCTTCTCCGATTTCGGAGCATCTGTACAAGTCTTCGATGCCGGAAGCGCCGAGCAGTCTTGCCCGCGTAGCAAGCGGGCCTTCTTTTCCCCAGGGACTGTGTAATATCGCGGCGCTGACGGGTTTTCTGACAAAGGCGGGAATCCGTCCTGCCTTTTGAAGTACCCGTTCAAGGGAGCCGTAGGTCTGGTAGCCGCAGAAAAGCTCATCTCCGCCGTCCCCGCTCAGCGAAACCGTTACATGCTCCCTCGTCATGCGACTGACTAAATAGGTCGGTATCTGGGAAGAGTCCGCAAAAGGTTCTCCGAACATAGTCCCAAGTTTGGGAATCACCTGTTTGGCATCTTCCTCCGTGATATACAGTTCCGTATGCTCCGTTCCGAGATGGGCGGCAATTTTTTTGGCAATTTCGGCCTCATTAAAATCCTTTTCCCACATGCCGATGGTATAGCTTCTGACACTTCTGTCACTTACTGACTGCATCAGTGAAACGATAGTGGAACTGTCGATTCCCGCCGACAAAAAAGCTCCCACCGGAACATCCGCCATCATCTGCCCCCGGATGGCGTCTTTCAGAAGGCGCTCCAGCTCTTCGGCCGCTTCCTGTCCGCTGCCCTGAAAAAGGTGGTTCTGTCCATAACAGGCGGCTTCTTTCATCGACCAGTATGTTGAAATCTCATAGGTATCAAACGGCGCTTTCGATTTCAATATTTTGCCCGGCTCCAGTTTATAGATTCCTTCATAAATAGAATAAGGCGCCGGAATATAACCGTAACGGAAATAGGTTTCCAGAATCCCCCTGTTGACAGGCGCCTGAAAACCGCCCAGACATGCGATTGCACCGAGTTCCGAGGCAAAGGCAAAAGTCTCTCCGATAAACCCGTAGTACAGAGGCTTTTCTCCGACTCTGTCCCTGGCAAGAAATAACATTTGTTCTTTTTTGTCATATAAGGCTATGGCAAACATTCCTTTGCTCATTTTCAGCGTTTCTTCCAGCCCATATGCAGAGACTGCTTCCAAAAGCACTTCCGTATCGGACGTGCCCCTGAAAGCAGTCACCTTTTTTTCCTGTATCAGTTTGTCCCGGATGACCGGATAATTATAAATTTCTCCGTTATAGGCAATTACATAACGATTGTTGTGTGACTCCATCGGCTGTCCGCCCCCGGCGGACAAATCAATAATAGACAGCCGCCTGTGCCCAAGCACGACCCGTCTGTCCCCGGATGCCCAGACGCCGGACGCGTCCGGACCGCGATGGTAAATCCGTTCATTCATTTTCTCTATATTCCGGCGCCAGTCAGACGCTCCGTTACAAAACCCGGCAATTCCGCACATAGCCGCTCCTTTCGTGTGACAGTTTGATTCAGGCAATTTAATTTTATCCAATAATTCCCTCAAAATATTCCAGCCATTGTCGGTTCACCCTGTCGGGAGATAACCGCTCCTGTATTTCATGGGCCGAAGCGCCGAGCCGCTCCGCCAGAGCAGCGTCGGACAGCAGCCTGTCCATTGCTTCCACAAGCGCTTCGACATCTCCCGCCGGAATTATCAGGCCGTTCTCACCCTGCCGGATTAATTCCTGTGTGCCGCCGCTTGGCACATCGGTCGCGATAACCGGAAGCCCCAGGGCCATCGCCTCTATCAGCGCGTTTGATATGCCTTCCGAATAGGAAGTCAGCAGAAACAGCGAGGCTCTTTCGATTTTATCCGCCACATCGGGAATCACGCCCGGCCAGAAAACCCGTTGTTCCAGTCCGAGGCCGACTGACAGTTTCTGCAGTTCTTCCCGAAGTTCCCCTTCGCCGTAAACGGTCAGCGTATAATCCGGGTATTTATCGGCAATCCCGGCAAACGCGCGGACCATCATTTCATGGTTTTTATTGGCATCCAGCCTTCCGACGGAAACAATTCTCTTGTCCCGTACTCCCTGATATCTCTCCCGTAAAAATAACGGGTTTAAGGAGTTCGGAAGGATAACGGCTGTTTTTGACACTCTTTTTGAAAAAAAGGCTCTGGAGCGCTCCGTCTGTAAAATAACACCTGATGCAAATGGAAACAGAAAATTTGCAAGAAATTTCATCAGCCTGTTCGGATATTCTTCCCCGGCCTCCCCGACGACAGATACGACGGGCTTTGTTCCCGTAAACATCGTGGTTACGATATTCATAAAATTATTTTTACCGACACAGGACAGCGCGATGTCAGGCCGTTCTTCTTTCCAGATACGATGCAGTCTGCTCACCCGTCGGTAAAAATTGAGAAGTCTGCTTCCGCTCGTTTCTTCAGGCGGAATATCAGAAATAATTCTTCTGATGCCATCCGCCAGCGCATATTCCTCTTCCTTTCGGTACTGCGTTACCATAACGACCTGCCAGCCTTTGCCCTGAAAATATTCCGACAGATTGACAAAAACCCGTTCTGCGCCGCCTTTATCCAGCGAGCCAATATAAAATGCAAGTTTTCCTTCATATTTGGCCCCGTCCAAAGAAGTCCGGGCGTTTTTGTCGTTATTTAATTCATTCTTCCGGTACTTCTTACCCATTGATAACGTCCTTTATCTCATCTCACATGTCTTGCATTTTGGCAAAATACTGCTGGAATACGAAAAACGACCATGCGAGCTTGGAATAATTTGCTCCGGTCGCCGGCCCCGCGTCTCCGGTCTTTACATAGCTTTGTATCATATCGGATGTATATGCCGCGTCAAAAATATCCTGTTTCAGCAAATAATCATAACTACTGTAATCTAATAATTGTTCCTTCAACGGCCCGCGCAGCCACTTGTCCAGAGGAACTCCAAAACCGACCTTTGGCCGCTCCAGCAGTTCCTTAGGGATATAATCATAAGCAATATCTTTCAGAATATGCTTCTTATCGCCGCCCGCATATTTATAAGCGTGCGGAATCCGGTATGAAAATTCCATAACATCTGTATCTAAAATGGGGCATCTCGCTTCCAGCGAATATTTCATGGATGCCCTGTCCACCTTACATAAAATATCTCCCGGCAGATAAGTGTCCATATCGAGCAGCATTCTGCGAATCTGCCAGTCCGCCACACCGTATCTGCTCTCGTTCAGATAATGGACGGGCAGAAAATCCTGTCCCGGAACCGCTTTGACCATCGCGTTCGCCTTCACAATATAATTGCCGGCCCCGAACTGGGTCTTGCTTTCCTTTTCCCGGTTCCCCGCAATGACGCGCACCCGGAAAGGAAGCCGCTCTTCCAGCTTAGCCTGCCTAAGTCCCGGCAGATTACAGAATCCGTGCACCATGCCGCCGAGCACATCCAGCTTCTGCGCCTGTCTGACGTTCTCATAAATATTATAACCGCAGAAAAATTCGTCGCCGCCGTCCCCTGACAAAGCAACCGTCACATGCCCGGCCGCCAGCTGGGAAACGAGCATCGTCGCTATCTGGGAACTGTCCGCAAAAGGCTCGTCGTAATAATACGGAATACTGTCCACCAGCTCGAACATTTCTTTTTCTTCAATATAAAGCTCCGTATGGTTCGTCCCGAGATATTCGGCTACCGCCTTTGCATATCCCGCTTCGTTATATTTTTTCTCATGAAAACCGATGGAAAAAGTTTTGACAGGCGTATCGGAATGGGCCTGTGCAATTGCCGTCACCAGCGAAGAATCATATCCGCCGCTTAAAAAGGAACCGAGGGGCACATCCGAAATCATACGCATTGCCACCGATTTTTCGAGCAAGGCCTTCAAGCCGCTTTTGGCCTCCTCATAGCTGCCCACCGGCTGCGCCGACCATTCGCGGTAAACCTGACCGATATCCCAGTATTTCCAGATTTTTATTTCTCCCGCATGAAAACAGAGAACGCTTCCCGGTTCCAGCTTATACACATCCTGAAAAATACTGTCCGGCGCATTGATATACTGCTGGAACAAATAGCGTGGCAAAACCTCCTGTCTGATTTTTTTCGGAAAATCGGGACAGGCCAGAATCGGTTTCAGCTCCGAAGCAAAAACCAGACCATCCTCCCGTTTCCAATAATAGAGCGGCTTTTTGCCGATTCTGTCCCGGAACAAATAGATGCTGCCGCTCTCCCTGTCATACAGCGCAATGGCAAACATACCGTTAAACCGGTTTACGCAGTCCGCTCCCCATTTCAGGTAAGCGGCAATAATGACCTCCGTATCGCAGTTTGAGCGGAACGGGTAATCGGAAAGTTCTTTTTTTAACTCTTTAAAATTGTAGATTTCTCCGTTATAAACGACCGAAACCCTCTGGTCAGCCGAGTGCATTGGCTGATGCCCCAGAACGGACAAGTCCAGGATGGACAATCTTCTTTGCGCAAAGCCGACCTGATATCCCCCGGCCATCTCATAAATCTCTTCTCCACCGTCATTTGGTCCCCGGTGGTACATCGTATCGTTCATTTTCTTTAACTGTTCCAGACTTATCGGCTTCTTCCCGACATATCCGCAGATACCGCACATAATATAGCCCTTTCTTTTACTTTCATTGAGAATCAACGCTGATACTTCTCAATAAAATAATCCTTATACTCGCCAAAATCCTTACATTCCTGGTCGATGGATTCGATTAACTCCTCGTATTTTTCCTGAACAAGCGCACGGTAATTGTTAAAATTATTATACCCTTCCTTACACCACGCAAAAGGATGCGTCAGAATCTGAACCTTCTCATACCCGGTGATGTTCTTTTCATCGGGATAGCCATAGCGCCAGATATGGTTCGCGTCCGACATATATTTTACGGCGACGGGCGTCTCTTCCGTAACCTGTTCCGCAAAGGTAAAGAAATCGTCCTGATAAGCGTTTAAATATCCGTCCAGCTTAATATTCTCCCGCAGCACGTCTTTGGACGGCCTGTGAATGGAAAATTCCCGGATGGCAAAACCGAACATCTCGCTTAAAATTTCCATTTCCTTCTGAATCCGCCTGCGAATCTCCGCCATATCCGTCATGCCGTTCAATGCGAAATGCAGCCCGATGTGCTGGCCGCGTTCGTGCATGTCCTTAATCATATTCATATTTCTTCTGGAAAGGATATTGTAGGAATTATTCGTCCACTGGAAAAAATAAGTCGAAACAAAATCCATGCTCTGTTCCACCCTGGAAAGCTCATACGCTCTTTCCACACTGTATTCCACATCATGCCGCATGATGATGAAGTTGTCCTTTCCAAGCGCGTCGGCATAATTGGCATGCCGGCCCGTCGCTTTGATAATTCTGATAATTTCTCTGTAATCCTCAAATGAAAACATGGTCGTGCTTTCCTTTCTCATTAGATTTGTTTCTTTTTCGGATATGCAACCGCTCCGGCCGCCCATTTAGCGGCCCGGATAAGCGTATTATCACAAATAAAAGCCAGAATAAAACTTACCGCCACCGTACAGAGCACGAGTTCCAGCAGATTAGGCAGATAAAACTTTTCCGCCACAAAAGGAATGCACCCGCTTAGAAAATATCTTACCGGATTATGCACCAAATAGATTCCAAACGAATATTTTCCAAGTGTAAAAATACATTTTCTGGCAAACCGATTTTCCTGAAACCAGTCCCTCTTCAGAAGAAAAAACATTGCACAGGAAATCATGGTAAACGTCGGCGCCAGGTCATGGACGTTTCTGATAAGCCCGAACTGCTTCTGTACAAAGGATATGACAAAGCAAGCCCCGCCCACAATATATATGATATTTTTCTTTTTGGCCGTATCAATTACCTTTTCCAGAAAATAACCGAGCATAAAATAATACGCCCATCCCCCGAAAATATAATTCCATGAAAACGACAGGTTCACATACGGCGCATAAGTGCATATCGCATGATATAGCAGTCCAATAGCAAGAAGCAGCCACATTTCCCCTTTTTTCAGATTCCTGACCAGCTTATTCAAAAAAGGGGCAAGCACAAGCAAACCGACCAGCTCATACAAAAACCAGTATTCTTTTCCAGCATATTCAAAAAAGACGTTTTTGACATAAGTTTTCCAGAAAGATATCTGCCAGAACATGCCGCCATTATCATACAGGCTTCGAAGGAACATATAAAGCAGAACCGGAATCACTATGTTCGTCAGTTTTTTCACATAATAATCATAATACTCCGAAAAGGTCTCGCACTTTGTATTCAGCGCAAACTTACCGCTCAGCATAAAGAACAGGCTGTTGGTCGTGAAAAAAATAAGTCTCAGTACATCGTCCAAATATTTTTCCCCGGCCGTATCTATATAATCTCCGAGCGAACCGCAGCAATGCACCGCAACCATAAAAAACATTGCGCATACTCTGATGATTTCATATTCTGTCTTTCTGCCAGCTCCTGCCATTTTCACTCCCTCTTCGGCGCTGCGCGGTTCTCCATCCCGCCGGCTTTTGCTCTGTGCTTATTCCCCATCGCTGCTCTTCTATTCTTCGATGACCGCATAATCCTCATTGGCAATATGTTCCGCAATGATATCGCCGGCCTCTTTGTTCTTCACAAGCCATAAATCATAGGCCCTGTCCCACGAAGCATAACTGCTGTTACCTCTTTTGTCCGTAAAATGATAATTTTCCAGCAGATACTTTTCCAGAAACGCGGTACACTTCTCCGCACCGACCGCATTGGTATGGCTCGCATAATCGGCAAAATCCTCTTCAAAAACAATGCCGATTTCATCATAATAATTATTCATATTTAAGAAGCGATAACCCGCTTCTTCTACAATTTTTCCCATGTAATTGTACATCTGCTGGTCTTCCATACTCTCCCCGTAAGGAGATACTATGAATAACGCTTGCAATTCATTTTCCTGTAAAAATTGAAGCAAATCCCTTAAAACCACTTCCTGTTCCGGCGGAATCGCCAGTTCTCCCGACGCTCCCCCGGCTTCCGGCCTGGCGGTCGGTCCCACTCCATCCTTGAACTGGAAGCCCTTCAGTTCGTTCTCTTTCTCATACCGCCAATTCGCCCATTCAGAAGGAAAAGCAAACATTTTCCAGTTCGTATGGTATTTGAATAAATCGATATAATAACTGAGCCTGTCCTCTGACTCCGGCACAAGCGCCTGTATCGTTTCCACGCGGTTTCCTGAATATTTCAGATTATCCGTCACGCCCCTCGTATAGGCCATATTCTCTGACAATCCCGCATCCCCCATCGTATACATGCGCATCTCAAAAATATACAATGACGGGGACTGCGTCTTTTCCGCTTCCTTCACCAGATATTTCATGGCCGCCGGACGCTGTACATTGGAGGAAAGAGGATAGGCCGCGATGCCCGTTTCTCCCCAGAGCATTGGCGCCGCATAATAGGGAAAAACCGGACTGGAGCCAATCATAATGATATCAATCGTATCGTCCTTTTCCGCATAAAATCCTGAAAACCGGTCCTTGACATCGCCGTTTGTCCGGACAATATAAGAAACCGGGACGATGGCCAGCAGAAAAATTCCTATGAAAATAATACTTTGTATCAACTGTTTACGAGTCATTTCCTCACACCGTCCGCCGCCCGGCAGATTCCTTCGTTCTTACGCCTGTCTGTCCGCTTCCAGCCATTCAGCCGGAGTCAGAACAGGCAGGGAAACATCTTTATAATCTTTCTGGTTTGCCGTAATAAGGTAATCCATCCGGTTATTCTGTCCCGTCATATACTGCACGCAATCCTCAAAATCTCTCCATTTCTGTCCAAACGCATCCTGAATATCCTTTTCCGTAACAGAAAGAATAGTTACCAGGCAAAAAATATTTTCCATAATAGCATATGTCCGTTCTGTATCATGTGTTTCTTTACGGATAATATAAAACAAATCTGTTACAGAAGAAGCGGTTATACATGCAAGAGCTTCCCGTTCCCTAATCTTTCTGAACAACTTCACGGAAGTTTCATACCCGTTCCTTTTCAGAACCATATCGAGGAGCACATTGGTATCAATTAGCAGCTTCATACCGTTCCCTTACCCTTTCCTCTCTATATTCCTCAAGCGTTTTCCCAGTATCCGGTATTGCCCCTACAATATTCTCCAAAATATCATCCAGCTTTTTTTTATCCCCCGGCATTCCTTTTGTCTGCTGTGAGCTAAGGAATTGCACAAAGCTATATATCGTTTCTATCTGGTTTTCTGGTAAACCATTTAGCAAATCTATCGTTTTCTCCAGTGTTGACATGCCGTTCTCCTTTCCATGACCCATAAGACCACCTTACACTTTTTATCTATTATACCATTCCCTGCACGAATTAACTATTGCTTTTTTCTGTCGTCCACATCCTCACTCTTCCTTACGCCGCACAGATTTCTTACCGTAATACTCCGCTATCCCGACATTCACCCATGCCGTCTCGTCTTCGTCGAAATAGAAACATTCAAAACCATCGATATAATCCGGCATGGCAATCACAACATCTTCCTCTTCGCAGTTTTCCAGATAATCATATATCGCCGTACATTTTTCATAATAGCCGCTGTATGTCCCGTTGTGCATCAGCTTTGCTACTGTCAGCAGCGGTGAATCAGCGCTGCTTTCCGGAGACGCCAGAAAAACAGCAAACAAAACGACAAATAAAACGGCGCAGGCGCTCCTGTTTTCCCTGAGTCCGGCCCAGTTGTCCAGACAACAGCCGACAAATACTGCAAAATTCAGCAAAGTAACTGCCAGCACCACATCCAGAATAAAACAACACCTGTTTGGAAAAAGCGGCCCGGCATACCCCACCGCAACTGGAAGGGCCGTCACATATCCGGCCGCCAGCGCAAGGACACTGATAATACCATATTCTTTCAGGAATCCACGCAGTCTGTCCGCCAAATAAATACCGAAGAGCAGCATCGCTAAGAGCATCACACCAAACATCGTCTCTTTCGTCAGCCGTTCCGTTTCCGCCCAGACATTTTTAACCGTCCATTTCGCCGACTGTAGCAGCATAAAGCCTTCCCCGCCGCTGTTCTGCGTATGCCTCGAAAAATTCCCCGGTGCAACCACATTGATTACCGCGCCGATAATGCCGATAGCGGTCACGATGATATTGTTTAAGGAAATCTTCCCCGGAACCTTTCCTGGAGTGTTCGATTTTTTCCGGGAAGCCAGATAAAAACCAACTGTAAGAAGCAAAACCACATAGCATCCGGTTCCCGTTACCGCCAGCGAACCGCCCGACGCACAGAAAAGAAAAAAAGCCGAGCATATAGAAAACACCCGTTTCTTTTTCTTTGAGTAACTATTGTTATTTGACAAAAGAAAAAACATCACCGCAAACAGCATACAGGACAGAGGAATGCTGTATGCCGCCGCGCCGGAATACCAGAAAAAGATTTCCGTGAAAATATCCGCATCCAGAATGGAAAACAAGATAATTGAATAGACCGTCAGCCTGATATGCGGCATTTTTCTGTCTTTGAAAATAAAATCAAACGCGCTCCATACCACGCCAAACAGGGAGCCCGCAAAAAGGAGTACATTCAGAATCATGACAACCTTAAGCTGCGGCAGCCCGAAATTATTGATTGGCGACAAAAGCGCCTGGATGAACATCGCAAAATAAGTGCCCTGCCAGTCCAGATATATTTCCTTCATATACCGAAGCGACGCCGCAAAATATTGAAAAAGGGGAACGTGAAACGCGCCGACACGGACACCGTGTGTAAAATCGTCCCCGACCAGCACCGTATACCCGGCGCTGGCCGCGATAACATAAACCATAAAAAATATCACAAGACAATTTGCGGCAACAAGCACGCCCTTCCCGTATTTCTTCCAGTTCATCAGAGGTTCCTCCTTACTTTGCCCCGCACAACTCCTCAATATAATCCCGCCACTGCTCAAATACCGCCTCGCCGTTGGCGCGCTGTGCAATCTTCCGCGCCTCCCGGCCCAGCTTTTCGGCAAGGTCCGGGTTCTCTATCAGCCTGTTCATGCCGTCCACCAGTGCCTTTTCATCCTTAATCGGAATCAGCAGCCCGTCCACCCCGTCCGTCATAACAGTGCGCGGCCCGCCGCAGGGACAGTCCGTCGCCACGATGGGAAGTCCAAGAGCCATCGCCTCCATCAGTGCGTTCGGAAGCCCTTCCCAGTCGGAAGTGAAGGCAAAAAGCGCCGCATCCGCAAGGTCTTTTTCCAGCGTATCGCTGGCGCCCATCAGCCGGATATAGTCCTGAGCCTGATTTTTGGCAATCAGCCCTTCCAATATTTCTTTTGTGCCGTCAAAAGAATCCCCGCCGTATATTTTCAGGTCATAATCGGGATGCTTTTCATGCACCTTCACAAAAGCCCGGATGAGCATGGGCTGGTTCTTGAAATCCACCAGACGCCCCGACTGCACAACGGTTTTTGTCCGCTTTTCCGGAGCCGGAACGCCGATGTATTTGGGATTAATCGGATTTAAAATAATGCGGGAGTTTTTCTGTAAACGGGGCGCAAAGAACTCCCGCGCGCCCTCCGTCTGGAACACGCAGCCGTCCGCCCTCGGAAAAAGCAGCGGAATCTGTATTTTATCGGAAAATTCCTCATAATGCCCCGCCGGGTCGGTGCGAATCGAAATCAACACCGGGATTTTGGTAAAATAAGCCGCCATCAGGCCGCGGTACAGTGCCTTTCTGGCAAAAGGAATCAGAATATCCGGCTTTTCCTCTTTGATAAAGTCCCTCAGATATTTAATGCGCAGCAAAATCTGAAGCGGATGAGGCTTTTTCTCGTCGCCTTCCCGCAGTCCCACATGCACACGCTTCACACGCGCGTCCGTCTGAAATTCATTTTCACCGTACCACTCCGTCGCAATCAGAACCTGATACCCTTTTTCCACAAACTGACTGGCCAGATTGGTAACAACCCGTTCCGCGCCGCCCTGTTCAAGACAATTTAAATGAAACGCAATTTTACGCATAGACACTCCAACTCCGCTTTAAAAGCTCTGATACAGAAACGCCGCCGTATCGTAACTGCCGCCGTAAATGCCGGTTATCAGTAACAACAGGACCACGCCATAATAACAGGCCCACCGGAAAATAATCGGTTTCGATGCCAGATATGCGCGCACGTCCTTCCCCTTTTCTTCCCATACCGAAACGGCAAGCCAGATGCACAACGCAAGCAGTAACAGCAGAAAATCATATTTGCTTAAACCAAAAGACGTAATGAGCTTTGACAATAAGGCCCGCACCTCCGGCCGGGTAAAGATTGCCTGGAAAACTGCACCGGCCTGCGCCAGGCTTTCGCTCCGAATCAGAATATCCGCCGCAAAAACGATGCACCACGTCCGGACCATACAAAAGAGCGCATAGCCCTTTCCTTCCCGGATATGCAGTTTTTGTTTCCAGACAGGATAAAAAGCCTCCAATACGAGCGAAACGCTCATAATGATGCCATAATAAACGCCCCAGAGCATATAGTTTAACGTTCTGCCGTGCCAGGCTCCTGTAAAAAACCAGACGAGCATCGTCCCGATAATCGGCACCACATGCCTTCCCATTCCGCTCCATTTCTTTTTGAAAACTTTTCCAATCTTACGCCCGGTTCCCGACATGATAAAGGAAAACATCACATAGTCTTTGAACCATGTTCCCAGCGTTATATGCCATCTGCGCCAGAACTCCGCTACCGATTTGGCAAAATAAGGTCGTTTGAAATTCTCCGGCAAAACGATATCAAAACTTTCGCTGACGCCCATCGCCATATCGATGTAGCCTGAAAAATCCGCGTACAGCTGAAGCATATACAAAACGACGGCACAGGCGAAAATGCTTCCCGGCACGGATGATGTTTCGCTCCGAAATACGCTGTCCACAAAAATACCGATTCTGTCCGCAATTACAAGTTTCTTAAAAGCGCCCCAGACAAACCGCTGTATTCCCCGGAGCATTCTGCCATAATCAAATTCATGTTCCCGCCCAAATTCCTCTACAAGCGGGCGGAACCGGTTGAACGGCCCCTGGGTAATCGCCGGAAAATAGGAAAGAAATAACAGCACTTTCAGGAAATTACGCTCCGCCTCACAGTTTTCCCTTCCCACGTCGATGACATACCCCATCGCCGTCAGCGTATAGAAAGAAATCCCCAGCGGCATCACAATTTTTCCCATAAAATCCGTCGAAATACTCGTTTTCTGTAAGAAAGGCAAGGTAAGCACCGTATATTTATAGAAGAACAGCAGACCCAGATTCACGGTAAAATACAGAATCTGCATCCTTTTCCGTTTTCCGGCAAATACCGCTTTTAACTGTTTTTTCTGCTCTTTTCCGTCACAGGATTTTAACGCCTCTTTTTCTTTTTCCAGATTATTCTTCAAAAAAAGGCCGCAGCCCCAGGTTGCAGACGCGGTCGCCAGAAGCGCCGCCGGAATCCCGCCCGTTCCGAACACATAGAAAAACAGGCCCGCCGCAAGCAGCACATACCATTGCATTTTCGGCGAAACCAGGTAATACAGGGCAAAAGCCGTCATCCAGAGTATGATAAAAGAACCGGATAAGAACTGCATTTATTCCTCCAAAAGTCTTTCGACAAGCGCGATAATCGCTTCTTTGTTCCTGAAATTTTCCGCTATCACATATTTTGCGTCGATTTCGATATCAAATTCCTCCTCTAAGTCGCTCACCACATTGATGACCGTAAAAGAGTCGATGACGCCGTCTTCCATCATGCTGTCGCCGTCATAATCCAGCGCTTCTTCGCAGTGTTCCTCCAGAATTTCCAAAATTTTCTCTTCCATATACTTCTCCATTGATGTTATTCTCCTTTCCGTTTTAACGATTAAACAGCCAGTTTTTAAGATGATAGGTGGTATAATAAAAATCCGTTACCTGCTCCGGGAAATTCAGCCCTTCAAATTTTTCAAAGGTCGCAATATAGAAAACTACCAGGATAAACGGCATCGGACAACGCGAAATACCTCTTCCCAATTTTTCAAGCGCATAACATATGCCTTCATCCTCATCCCCGGCAAGCAGCATGATATCGAGAAAACCAACGATAAACAGTGCGGCAAACCAGCGCCCCCAGTCGTTCATCAGGATAAACACCGGGAGATATGCGACGTTTGTACAAATCATCAGGATATATTTTATCTTCTGCCGCTTAGGACTGTGCCAAATTGCCTGCACCCATATCCATAAGTATGTCCCCCAGACGGGAATCAGCATACAGACCAGCATAAATCCATATTTCAGGTGATGCGGTATCTCCGGCACCATATTTTTATAAAAATGGTCTTTCAACGTCCAGAAGTATTCCGCTTCCATCGGCGCGCCGTCTACGGGCTGGTCGGTATGCGCATTCAGCCCAGCCATCAATGTCGCATAATCGTCATAGATGCCGGAGCCGAACTGCATATACAGGAAAACGCCGCATATACAGAAAACAGAACAAGCAGCGCATATTACATTTCTTTTCTTCCATCCGCTTTTCCATAAATCCTGCAATATGATGACACATAAAAAAGGGAAAAACAGGAAGAAATAAACCTGATGGATAAAAACCGCCATAACACCAAGCGCCGTAAAAAGCAAATATCTGACAACAATATTCCTGACGCCGAAATAAACGAACGCAATGAGAACCGTCAAAAGGAACAGATAAGTGTCCAGTCTGCCCATATTTTCAGCGGTCCACAAATATTCGGGAGACGCGGGCGACGCAATATAAAATACAATCAGAAAAAGTACCGCTTTCTTCATTTCCGGATTTTTCCCTCTCCGGTAGATATATCCCGCAAACAACGCAACGGCGGCGGATAAAAGGCATAACGAGACCACGACGAAACAATATGCCGCGGCATCCGTCACCACTTCGCCGCAAAGCAGGTGCAGAAGGCTTCCAATCAGCAGTCTGGAACCAAACCCGTAAGAATAATCTATCACATACCACGCTTTCACATAACCGTAAACCGCATCCGCCCGGTTAATATAAATGGAATATAACAAAAAAATTCCAACCATCAGTTCAACACTGTATTTACTTAGCCAATTTCTGATTTTATTCATTTACAACCTCTTCCAGACCTGTCATCACAAACGACACAAGCCTTCCATGCCGAACTGCCGTCAGTCCACGGCTTTATATTTTAATTTCAAAACGCTGTTTTCCCCCAGCGGCAGATAATAAAAGCCTTCCCCGCTTTCCGGCGCTTCTCCGGAAATTTTCCGATACCTCAGGATTTCCACCCTCTCGCCGTCTATGCTCGTCTGCGCCGGAGGAAAAATGCCGCTCTTGCCATAATCCATGCTCCGCAGAAGGCGGTATATGCTTTCCGGCTCCTGGGACAGCTCAAAAAATCCGTCTCCCGGCACCTCATAGGAGCGGTACATGCGCCGCTCTTTAGAAATCCGCTGGGCTCTCGCCCCGGCCCGCTCTTCCAGAACAGGTTCAAAGCATTCGACAAACGCTTCCAGAGCGAGCTCCATCAACTGTCCGGCCAGTTCATAAGCCTTCATGTCGGGACCGATTTCACAGCGCTTCTGAATAATGATATTTCCCTCGTCTATGCCGGCGGTCACATAATGCCAGGTGATGCCGCTCTCCTTTTCCCCCATGAAAATGGCCCAGCTCGGCGCATTTCTGCCCGGATAGTCCGGGAGCAGGGCATTATGGAAATTCATAATCGTAATATTCTCTTTTTCCACCAGCTCTTTCGGAAATAAAAAGTTATTGCTCGCGCTGACAATCAGCGTCTTTTCCGATATTGCCCCCAAATATGCCGCAAGCTCTTTTTTATTCTCGATTCGAACAAAGGGAACCCGATGTTCGTGGCAGATTTTCTCCATGGTTCCGAACGGATGAACTTCATGCTCGATACATTCCAAACGATATCCGTAATCACTTTGCTTTTCGATACAGTATTTTAAAATTTCGCCCGTTATTTTACCATAACCGATGATAATGATTTTTTTGAATGCAGTACCCAGCCTTATCACCCCATTTACCTATTTCGGAAAACGTTCCGCATAATAAATAACGTATGTTTTCTATATTAATATACTTTTATCCTTCTTACAAAAGTTCCTTCAATTTCACCCTGTCGATTTTACCGTTCGCGTTAATCGGCATTTTTTCCAGGGAAATCACTTTACCCGGCAGCATATATTCCGGCACCAGACCGGAAATCCGCTGATTGATGTAGGATTTTTCCAGCTCTCCCTCCAGGAACAGCACGATTTTCTGCCTCTTTTCATCATACAGGCAGCAGCAGAGGGATATCTCTTCCAAAGAAGAAACGGCTGTTTCAATTTCTCCGAGTTCAATACGGTGTCCCATATGCTTGATTTGAAAATCTTTTCTGGAAAGATAAAGAATCTCGCCATACTCGTTATACTTCACCAAATCCCCGGTCCGGTAAATGACTTCCGGTACGAAAGGATTCAGAGGATTCTGTACGAAAGCCTCTTTCGTTTTCTCCGGATTATTGTAATAGCCCATGGAAAGGGAAGTTCCCCGAACGCATAGTTCTCCGATTTCTTCTCCTGACACAGGCTCGTTTTGCTCATTCAGCACGAGAATGTCCGTATTCGCCATCGGAACGCCGATAGGAAGCGGCTCGTCGTCCGCAAATTCTCTATTAACAATATAGTAAGTACAGGCATCCGTTATTTCCGTGGGACCGTACAGGTTCGCATACAACACGTCCGGCAGAAATTTCCGCCAGACATTCAGCTGTTTGTTCGGCATCACTTCCCCACAGAAAAGCACGCGCTGTAACGTCCCTGACAAATCCACGTTCCGAAATGCTTTTAACTTCGCTACCACGATTAACGCCGAGGGAACCCAGAATATCGTGTTGATTTCCTTTTTTTTCAGATATTCCAGCAAAGGCACCGGCTGCGCGAACAGCTTTTTCGGGATGATATAGGTGGTCGCCCCGGTTTTCAGCGTACTGTAAATATCCAGAATGGAATTGTCAAAGTAAAAAGGCGCCTGATTGCCGAAACTGTCCTTATCCGTAATGGCAAAGGTCTCCGTCACCCAGTCGATATAGTCGATGACCGAACGGTGCGTAATCGTCACGCCCTTTGGCACTCCGGTGGAGCCGGACGTAAAGAGCACATAAAGCAAATCCGTATCGATACCCCTGGCTCTTGCCGCTTCGATTTTTTCCTCACGGATTTCGGCATGGCAGGCTTCTTCGAACAGCAGAAAACTGCCCCGGTACGCATAGCTTTCAAACGTTTCTTTCAATGCGGCGGTCGTAATGACCAGCTCCGGCTCCAGCACTTCCAATATTTTATTCACACGGCTTGCGGGCATATCCACGTCTATCGGGGAATAAAAATTGCAGCTGTAAGCCGCGCCCATAAAGGAAACGAGAACGTCCACTCCTTTTTCCATATAAACGACAACAGGCCTTTTAAACAGCCCCTTTTCAATTATCTGTGTGGCTAACGCCTTCGCCCGGCTCTGCAGTTCCCGAAACGTAACGGCTTTTTCTTCATCTACAAAAGCCGCCTTATCCGGCAGCCTTCCGGCACTTTCATCCAGCCAGTATGTCACATTTGCTTTCATCTTAACCTCCACAATTCTGCCTGCAAAATCGCAATCCATGCGCCATGATGCGATGTCCTTCTCTCAATCCGCGCGCTGCATCATGGCGCAGTTTATGGTATATTCACCGGAAAATAAGTGTCCGGCGTCTTTTCCGCTTTAACATGATATACATCGTACAAATCCGACATCGCAAGCCCGCTCATCTGTGGGTCATAAGAACCGTACAGTGCAATCTTTTTATCGGACGCGATTTCTTTCACCTGTTTTTCTATTTCCAAAGTAATCTGAAACGCCGCCTCCGATTCTATGTAATCATACATCATCGGCGAGTACGGTGGCAAGTATAATATTACTTCCACATCCTGGCTTTGCAGATAATCGAGCAGCGTAACGAACATCTCCATACTTTCCCCGTCGATTTCCCGGTAATCCGTCATTCGGTAAACCACCTGTTCTTCCATCGCCTGTCCGGTCATCGTGATAACGTCTTCTGCGTCCACCTCCCGCAGTTCCTTCTGATAGGAGACGCTTCCGTCATAATGTTTCGTATACAGCTCCGTCTCCCAGTCCTCCGTATAAGAAACCGCAAACCGTTTTCCTTCCGGCAGACAGGCGATGTTATAACGGAAATAATCGAGGGAAAGCCACTTGTCATGATTTCTGCCTGTATTCGGCCATCCTTCCGAATCCTTACCGGAGACTTTCGTGCCGTTTCCACCGTTTTTTTCCGCCGGTTCATACTCCGGCTCCTGTTTTCCATCGGCTCCCTTTCCTTCCCCGGCTCCTGTCCCCGCACTCTGCCCGGTCTCATTTTCCAGGTACCGCACATAGCCTTCCAGCTCTTTCCACCGGTCATTGTTATGCGCCGCGTTGAACAAAAAGGCGTCAACGCCGATAACCATCGTCTTCGGCAGATGGCCGTCCGCCGCAAGGATTCCCGTTACCGCCCACAAATCATATATGGTGGCCTCGGAAAGTCCCGCGTTATAAAAAGAATCCGTGCCGAACATCTCGTGGTCAAACGTAAATACCCGGCTGGAACCGATGACAACAACCTCCTTCGCCTCTTCCTGGGCATTCAGACAGGCCAGCGTCAGGTTTCTGTCATTATAATCCGACTCTTCCAATCCGACGACATTTTGCGACATATGCGTCATTTTATCTGCGATTTCATCATACGTTACGCGCAGATAGGCATAGGAATCCACATACCAGTTCACCACAGCCACCAATAGGAAAAGCGGCAGAAGAAAAAGCGCCGCCTTACACCATTTTTTCATGGGCCGCCTCCTCTCCGGAAAGCGCTCCGCCTTCCCCGGTTCCAAAACTGTAACTAAATAAAAACGGCAGCGTAATAAACATCCCGTAAACATAGCGGAACTCATTATAAACCGGGGCCGCCAGCAAAAGCGTAACAAACAGCATCAGCGAAGGCACAAAAGGCATCAGGTTTCTTTTTTCATACGCCGCATAAGCAAGCGCAAACAGCATAAGCCATGTATTCAGCCCCAGGCTCCATACCCGGTTGAAAAAGTTCTGGAAACCCGTCAGATAATTTCCCATCGCCAGACTGTCATTGTAGGAAAAAAGTTTCCTCTCCGTCGTCACGCCGAAAGGATTGTCCACCATAAAATATTCTCCGTACACGAATAAATCATCCCGGACCCGGTAAGCCCAGTACCCCATGGTCTGCCGCACCTCCGCCACCACATACTGCAGGGGATTGCGCAGTCCTGCGCGGAACCAGAGCTTCAGATATTCCCATTTCTGCTCTTCAATAGCCGCCTGGTTTCCCTCTTCCCGAATCAGCGCCTTCACCGGGTCAAACAGATAGGGATTGTATTCCGCTTCCAGCCGCTCTGTGGGAACAACCCGCTCTATCATCTCTATTTCTTCTTCCGTCAGTTCTCCGCCCTTTAAATAAGCACAGGTCAGATGCTGAACCGGCATCGTCAGACTTTCGATAATATCCGGGGGCTGTACATCCAGCGCCCTTAACACCGGCCCCTGCCATATCAGATAGCAAAGCAGCACAAACGCGGCGCACAGATATTTCTTTCTCTCTTTGCGTTTTGTCAGACAGTCCGATATTAATAAAATAACAGTCGTTCCCAAAAAGACAAATATGCCGTTGCTTCTCAAAAGACAGACCATAAGGCCGGATGCAAAATAAACGGCATACCGCAGATTTTCATGCTTTCCTGAAATGTCCCGCCCGGGAACGGCATATTCCGCCGTCGTCCATGTATAGAAAAACAGGGCGGCCGCAAAAAACTCATCTTTGCCCATGCAGATTGTCAGAACCGCATTAAAAGGAAGCACCGCATAAAACAGCAGTGCAAGAACAAGCCACAAAAGCCGGGTTCCCCTTTGATAAAGTTTGTACAGGATAAAAGCGAAGACAAGAGCCATGACAGTCATCTGCCAGAATGTATAAAAAGCCAGACCTCCCGTAATCGTACCGGACAGGCGGTAACCAATTCTAAAGAAAAACTGTATGAGCAGTGTATGAAAATAAGGATGATGATTTGACTTAGGAACCATACCCAGTATCTGCTGCGTCTGCCAGACTGCGTCATTGCTGTACCAGGTCGGATAATACATCAGATAAAAAGGCAGATAGCAGAGCAGACAGACAAGAAAAAACAAGACAAAAATATACCATTTCCCCTCCCGTTTCCGCGGTACGGAGAGCCGGAATTTTTCCGGAAGATACGAAAAAAGCGCCTCCCTGTTAAAAAGCAGAACGCACAACAAAAGCAGGAGTGCATAGCTAATTGCCAGCCATGACAGAATCCTGCCGATATTCCGGACAACGCCAAGTTCCTCCGCTTTTTCCAAATTGCCGAAAATAATAAAACAACTATATAGAACGGCAAAAGGAATCAGTGTAATGAACTGCCGCTTCGTTGGTAATTTGATTTGCTTCTTCATAAGTACTACTCCTCAGAAATCCAACGCCGCATGCTGGAAAGATAGCTTTCTGTCGTATAGTCCCCGGCGCGTTTTCTCGCCATTTCCCGATAATGCGCCATCTTCTCTCCATCTTCCAACAGTGAAATAATTTTCTCCGCCAGCATCCGTTCTTCGTCCGTGATATGCTGCGGCTCAAAGTCCGCCTCCGGGCTCATATTCGGCACGAGAATGCCATATTCCTTCCCAAGAATTTCCTTTGGCCCCGTCATACAGTCCGTTGCAATGGCCGGTACGCCGAGCGCCATCGCCTCCACAAGCGCGTTGGGGAATCCTTCATTATAAGAAGTCAGCACATACAGAGAACTTTTTTTCAGGTAAGGATAGGGATTTCTTTTCAGTCCGGTAAAACATACCGCATCGTCGATTCCAAGAGCGGATGCCAGTTCTTTATATGCCGTATATTCTCCCTGTCCGATAATCAGCAGTTTCGTATCTGGCAGTGCCTCATGCACAAGCGCAAAACTCTTGAGCAGATGCCAGAAACCTTTTACCACATCTTCCCGCCCCATGGACACCAGAATGCGTCCTTCCGTCCAGGGAAGCAATGCTTCCTCTTTTTCCGCCAGCATTTCTATCTCCCGCATATCGAAAGGATTCGGAAGCGTCACGGCATTTTTGCAGCCGTATTTTTCCTGTATTTCCCGGCGTATCTGCTCCGAGCAGCAAATAACTCTGTCCGCCTCCCTGCTAAACCACTTTATCTGCTTCGGATTGCCCATATCCATATAGCTTCTGATGCCGAGCCATTTCTTCGCCTTTCCCATCGATACGATATTGGCAATATTGGCCGTCGGACCGAAGCTGTATGCGATGTCAAATCCTTCTTTTTGCTTAATCCGGTGCAATTTAAAGCCCCGCTTTACCACATTCCACAGCTTGGCAATCTTCCCCGGACGGCTGGCAAGATGAAGGTCCGCCACTTCAAGCCCCCGGATATCGTATGCGATATCCTGTGAGTCAAAAATCACGATTTTTACCTGATAATATGGCTGGAGCAGTCTCGCCGTGACGACGCATACTTTTTCGAAGCCGCCCTGATGCAGCGCAGGCACGATTAATAGGATTTTTTTCATACCAGAATATCTCCAGGCTTTAGTTTGGCACCGCATTCATAGCGGTCAATCAGCAGAGAGCCGTCCACCGTCCGCACCACCGGTTTCTCGTCGAAAACATCGATGACCTCTCCCGGCGCATAGGCAGAAAAATCGATAATTTCATCAAACGGATGCGCCTCCCATATGGTTACTTTCTGTTCGCCGCACAGGGCAAAGGCCCCAGGAAAAGGCGCCGCCACACCGCGAATCAGATTATAAATATTTCTTGTCCGCTCATGAAAATCAATTTTACCGTCAGCCGCCGTCCGTTTCGTATACCAGGAGTCAAAATCCTTCGATTCAGTACGAATCGTTATCGTCCCTTCCTCATATGCCTTCAACAGCCGCCGAATCAGATTTTTCGAGCAAATCTGGTTCTTATACTGTGCCGTGCGGATATCGTCGTGAGGCGTAATCGAAAACATTTCCGTCGCAAAAATATTCGGACTGTCGGCCTTTTCATCATAACGGAATAAGTTCAGGTTAAATCTGCTGTCCCCCAGAATAATCGACCAGTTAAGCGGCGAACGTCCGCGTCCGAAGGGCAGATAACCGCAGTTTCCGTGAAATCCGTAAATGCCGAATCGAAAACGTTCCAGCACCGAAGCGGGAATCAGCCGCTGCCAGCCCATGGAAATGCCGATATCGAATTCATTCTCCCGTAAAAAAGTCTGTGTTTTTTCATCCGTCAGAAAGTAACTGTCCGCTTCGTGTACCGGAATCCCATATTTTTCCGTCAAAACAGACAATCCCTTATACCCTGCAATCTGATTTTTCTTCGTCACTTCCGGGCTTATCGTCATCACCAAATCGACCGGACAAATCGAATGATGAATAAATTCCACGATATTTTCCGAAGTATCTTTCACACCGAATACGACTACTTTATATTTCATGATTTTTCTCCTACATCATATTATGTTCATACTTCAGTCTGTTCCGTGAGCGGGCGGCATACAATACCTGAGGAGGCCCTGGAGAAACGTCGGCACTTAGTGAAAAAGCTATTTTATAGCTTTTGAACTTAGTACCGCTACGATTTCTCGTGGAGCGAAAGCGTGCCTCTGAAGGTATTGTATGCCGCCCGCTCCCTCAAACTTTACAGATTTTCTTTATACCAGTCAATCGCCAGCGCAATGCCTTTTTTAAAATCATATTCCGGCGCGTATCCGAGAAGCTCCCGCGCTTTCGAAATATCCGCGTTGGAATCCCGGATATCCCCTTTTCTCGGCGGGCCGAAATTCGGCTCAGTTTTCTTTCCGAGCGCTTCGCACAGGTCGTAGTAAATATCAATCAGATATTCCCTTCCGCCCGCGCCAATGTTAAAAGCCTGTCCCGCCGCGTCGGAAGACGCATGAGCGGCTTTCAGATTCGCTTCGATGACATTATCAATATAAGTGAAATCTCTGGACTGTCTGCCGTCGCCGTTGATGGTAGGAACCTCGCCGTCCATCAGCTGTTTGATAAATTTGGGAATCACCGCCGCATACATGCCTTCCGGGTCCTGACGGCGGCCAAATACATTAAAATACCGGAGCCCGTAAGTATCTAATCCGTATAATTCTTTGTAGAGCCTTCCATATTCTTCATCCACCTTTTTGGTCAGCGCATATGGAGAAAGAACCTTTCCTTCCTGTCCTTCCTTCTTCGGCAGCACCGGATGGTCGCCGTATACGGAGGAGGAAGAAGCGTATACAAACTTCTTAACGCCGCTCTGTCTCGCCGCCTCCATCATGTTCAGCGTGCCCCGGATGTTGACTTCTTCATATAAAAGGGGCATTTCGATGCTGCGCGGCACGCTTCCCCAGGCCGCCTGATTCATCACATAAGTTACGCCCTCTGCCGCTTCCATACAGGTATCCAGCTCCCGGATGTCTCCTCTGATGAACGTAAAATTTTCTTTTTCCGTCAGGTGCGCAATATTTTCATATTTTCCCGTGGAGAGATTATCCAGGCAGCGCACCGTGTATCCCATTTCCACCAGCGCTTCACAAAGATTGGAACCAATAAAGCCCGCGCCGCCGCCAACCAGAAATACACTGTTCTTTTCAAATGTAATATCCCGATATCCCATAGTTACTCCTATCCGTCTGCTTTGGCAGACATCTGAATTCTTAACTGATTATATACTAATTCTGCGCGATGTACAACGTTTTCATGCGAAAGCAGTCCTATACTGCGGAAAACTGCGTCCCGGAAAGCGTCCGTCAGAGAACTACATGCTGTCCGGATGCCTTCCGGGACGCAGTTTTCCCCTCACAAGTTCCACGACAAGCAGAAAGAGCGCCATATAAAAAATGGAAAAACCGTAAATCATATATCTCGACAGGCACATAATCGTCAGGGAAGTAGCGCAGACGTTTGCCGCGATAAAAAGCAGCGCCAGGCCCATTACGCGGGCTGCTCCGCTTTTTTTATCTTTTCCAAGCGCCATGACCGAAAACGCGGCGGCGGAAAGATAAATCGCAAGCGCCGCCCAGTTAATCCATTTGTTCACGACCGCAATGCTCCTGATAAATCCGTTCCGGCATAACAGCAGATAGTCATAAAACCACTGTCCAAAGCAGGCCGGAAGCAGTTTTCGCAGCATTCTGCCAGCCATTACGTCGGACATGCGGCTCTGCTGGTAATAATCCACTTTACCGAGTCCGAAAAAATATCTGGACAGATTGCTTTCCAATACATCGAACTTCAGCATATCGTGATGCCCTTCCAGATATGCGGCTTCGCCCTCCGGCGCATCGGACGCATAGCGGTAACTGGCCTGAATGGAATCCGCCCCTCTGTAAAAAATATCGAAAAATTCCCGTTCGAGACTTCCTTCCTCAAAAACATCTCCGTCTTCCTCGTCACAGGCGTAGATAACATTGGTCAGCGTATTGACCGGGCCATAGGTATTGCCCATAAAATAGCCGTTCGCAAAATAATTATAAGTATGCACCGTCAGGCTTCGGATGCCGAAAACACAGAATACTGCGGCTATCGGCATTATGAGCTTTCTATACCGTTTTTCGGATAAAAGCAGGAAACTGATAACCACAAGCCAGATGATAATCGTCGTCATCATCTGCCCTCTCGTCATTGAAAGCAGATATGCGAAAACCAGGCTAAACACCATATCTTTCCACTTTTTTTCAAATACCATCCGCAGCATAAATAAAAGGAACAACTGAAAAAGCGGAATGCAGAGCGCCTCGCTCATAATTGAATTTTCAAGAAAGATGCCAAGCGCCGAAACGTACCTGGTCACGAGATGGGGCGCCAGCTCCAGCGCAAGAAGCACCAGCTCTCCCGCCAAAGGAAGAGAAAACTTCTGCGTCAGATATTCTATCAGCCAAAAGATACTGCATGCGGTAAGCACATTCTGTATAATTGCTGCCAGCACAAGGCCCGTCTCCGGCCCCGCGAACAACCTGAAAAAAGCCAGAAAAAGCGGATAGAGCGGCTCTCTATGGATGTGCATCGTAATATACTGCTCGGAATCATTATAAATGCCGACACCATAGAGCGCGAGCGTTCCCAGAAAAAACAGCAATATAAAAAGAAAAAATACAAACTTTTTTACGCGTTCTTTTGTCACCTGTTTTCCATATCCTTTCCTCGGTCTGCGCCCCGGTTCAGATAAAACCGCTCATACCATCCCGCCTGTTTTTGCACGTCAAACCCGGCGGCCTGTACCTGTTCGTATCTGTCCGTCCGCTCATATTCCCCATGCGTAACTACATAATCCGCCCACACCGCCGGAGCATCCGTTATACTTTGGCTGACTGCCAGCTCCGTCACAATACATTCCCTCGTAATGGTATCTGAAATCAGGCAGCGCAGTCCCGCACTCTGGGCCTCTATAACCGTTCCCGGAAGCCCTTCGAACCGGGAGGGAAATACAAAAAAATCCATCGCCTGATAGTACTTCCAGGTCTCCTTCTGATTGCCGCAGAAACGAACTTTCCCCGCTATGCCAAGAGCCGCCGCCCTTTGTTTCATCTCTTCCATGCGCTCCCCTTCTCCCAGAAGAAGCAATACTGCGTTATCCCATTTTTTGGCGATTTGGGCAAAGACCTCCAGCAGATATTCGTGGTTTTTGGCATAATGGAATCTGCCCACATGCCCGACCACAAATTTTCCTTCCAGCGAAAGCGTTTCCCGCATTTTGGTCCGCATTTCCTCACAGAAACGAAACGCCCCGGCGTCAATGGCGTTCGGAACAATTTTCACGTTTCCCGCAAGCGCATTCTTCTTTCCAAAAACCGCCTCTGCCGCAGGCACGGAACAAGCCAGCATATAATCGCATTTTTTTCGCAGCGGAAGCCGCAGCAGTCTGGTAACGACTCCTTTTATTCCTTTATCGACGCCCGCGCTTCTCGCATGCGCAATCGTCATGGGAATCCCGCAGCTTTTTGCAATCGGAAGATACAGGGCCGCCGTGCTCGTCATATGCCCGTGCACAGCCTGGAACTCATGATGCCCTACAAAGAATGTCCGAAGCGCCTTCCGATATTGCACAAAATTATATAACCGAAAACGGGGAACGCGGTAAATCCGCCCTCCCAACGCCTGAATCTCCTCTTCATAATAGCCCGGCCCGCTCTGGTGCACCAGAAAATCGAATTGTATTTTTCCCCTGTCGATGCACCGGTATAAGTCCATAATCCGGCTTTCCGCGCCGCCGAGTCCGACGCCGCCGAGCACATGCAGTATGCGTATTGGTTCTTCCATAGCAGTCTCCGTCTTCTATATCCAGCCTGTCATAAACATTCCTCCAACTTGCACAGACCAAAAGACCATCCATTTTTCTGTCAAAATCACCGCCGGATGCGGCGAAGCAGATTCTTGCCTTTTGCCAGCAGATATTCCCCGATTCTGCCCGGTAACATTCTTTTCACAGGCGTTCTTTCCAGATATTCCGAATAGGAAATCATGTTTTTTCCATATTCTTCAAAAATTTTTCGGTAACGCTCTTTGTCCGCTTCCGTTACAGTGTTGGCATGAATCAACAGCGTAGTCACGCCGTTTCGCTGTTTCAGACTGCAGCCAAGCCAAAACGATATTGGATAAAAAGTCATTCCACCGTATGTATATGGTTCTTTTCCAAAACCATCCGTAATTTTCGTAATGCCAAGCTCCTTTAGGGCCCGAAGCGTGTTGTTGTCGTAAGAATGAGACGGCGCCATAAAAATATCCGCCGCTATTCCCTGTTCCTCCAGTTTCTTTTTTCCGAAAGCAAGCATCTCTTTCTGCTTTTCATAGGGAACTCCCGCAAATTCAGAACTAGTATTCAGCGGAAAAAGGCCGCTCTTTTTCGTCGTATAGAGATGATGACAGCCATGCAGGGCAAAGCAGCAGCCTTTTTCTTTCAATCCCCGCATGACCTCATAAAAATCTTCCCGCGGCTTCTCACAGCATAACTCTTCATCCTGGTTGTCCGGCACGATGCCAAGCAGAGGCGTTATGCCCGCTTTCTCGAACAATTCCTGGAAAAACCGAAAATTCTCCCAATTCATGTCCGGCGTAATATCATCCATCCGGACGGCAATTTTTCTACTCATCTTTATGCGCCTGCTTCCTTTCCGGCTCCATTCCTTTGACAATTACAGTCTCCAATACAGATAATCTTCGGTCATATACTCTTCTCTGTCCAGCAGTCCTTTGATATCCACAAGCACTTTTTTCGCATTCTCCGCTTTAAAAAATCCGTCCAGTTCTTCTCTGCCGAGCTTCTTAAATTCCTCGTGCGCCACCGCGATAATGACCGCGTCCATATCGCGGATATCTTCCAGACTTCCGAACGTGAGGCCGTAAAGATGTTTCGCTTCCGCCGCATCCGCCGCCGGGTCCACAACGAGCGGGCAGATTCCATACTCACCCAGCTCGTTATAAATATCGATAACTTTTGTATTTCTCGTGTCGGGGCAGTTCTCTTTGAAAGTAAAACCGAGAATCGCCACTTTCGCGGTCTTGACCGGAATATCCGCTTTAATCAGATTTTTGACGAGGCTTTCCGCCACATATTTGCCCATCTCGTCATTGATGCGCCTGCCCGCCAGAATGATTCTGGAATGATAACCGAGCTCCTCCGATTTATAAGTCAGGTAATACGGGTCAACGCCGATACAGTGTCCGCCCACAAGTCCCGGCATAAAATTCAGGAAGTTCCATTTCGTTCCAGCCGCCTTTAATACGGCCTGTGTATCGATATCCATCTTGTGAAATATAATTGACAGTTCATTCATAAACGCAATATTGATATCACGCTGGCTGTTCTCGATGACTTTCGCAGCCTCCGCCACTTTAATGGATTCTGCCCGATAAACGCCCGCGTCCACAACGAGCTCGTATACTTTTGCAACCGTATCCAGCGTTTCATCGTCCATACCCGACACGATTTTGGTAATCGTCTCCAGCCTATGTACCTTATCGCCCGGATTGATGCGCTCCGGCGAATAGCCGATTTTAAAGTCCACGCCGCATTTTAAACCGGATTCTTCCTCCAGAATCGGCACGCAGATATCCTCCGTCACGCCCGGATATACCGTCGATTCATAAACGACAACGGAGCCTTTTGTCAGATTCCGGCCCAGAATATGGCTCGCTCCCTCCACCGGAGACAAATCCGGCGTATGGTCGCTCTTGACAGGCGTCGGCACGGCCACGATATGGAATTTCGCTTCTTTCAGTTTCGAAGCGTCCGCCGTAAACTCCACCGCCGTATTGCGGATGACCTCGTCTCCCACTTCCTTCGTCGGGTCAACGCCGCTTTTATAGAGATTGATTTTTTCTTCGTTTAAATCAAAACCCACAACCTTAACTTTTCTGGCAAATGCGACCGCAATCGGCATTCCCACATAGCCCAGGCCGACCAGCGATATTTTCTCGTCACCCTTTACGATACTTTCATACAAATTCATTGCCATGATAATTTTTCTCCCTTCCTGGATTTACAATTTTCTATGCGCGGATATTTTTCATCCGCATCTGTCTCTGAAAGCGCGGTGTTCTCATCCGATTATGCGCTTTACTTCCTCCATATAGGCCGCCGTCACCAGCTTCCTGTCGAACTCTCTTTCCATCTTCGCACGTCCCGCGCGTCCCATAGCGGCCCGTTCCTCACCGGACAGCCGGAGAAATTTCTCCATCGCCGCAATCAGCTCTTCCGCATTGCCGGGCGTAAAGCCGAATCCCGTCCGCCCTTCCTCGAAGGCCTCCATACAGCCGCTGATATTGGAAGCGATAACAGGTCTTCCGGTGGCCGCCGCCTCGATAAGCGCATTGGACATTCCCTCATGAAAAGACGCGACGACGATGGCGTCTGCATCCGCCAGATAGGGATGCACCTGGGTGTGAAAACCGAGCTGGTGAATGACGCCTTCTTTTTCCAGCTCCGCCAGGGTTTCCTGATAATCCTCATCACAATATCCGAGGATATCGAAGAAAACTTTATCGTTATGAAGTCTTCTCGCGGCCTCCAGAAATTCCAGAATGCCCCGTTCCTTCATAACACGGCCGACAAACAGAAAATGCGTCTCTTCCCGCATAGGATAAGGCTCGTACGGATGCCTGGGCAAGCTGACGCCGGAACCCATAACCAGCCTGTCCTTTTTGCCCACAATGCCGAATTTTCGGAAAATTCCCCGGTTTTCTTCATTCTGGAAAAAGACGCAGTCCGCCTTTTTCATTCCGGCGCGGTACATATGAATGATGAGCTGTAAAAACAGCCCCGTCCTGTCAAAAGCGCCGCCGAGTCCGGTAATCGTCGTGATATAGGGTATTTTCATTCTGCCCGCACAAAATCCGCCGTAAATATTGGGCTTAATCGTATAGGTAACGACCAAATCCGGCTTCAGTTCTTTCATCATATTGTGGTAGGTCCGATAAAGTTTCAAATCCTCGAATGGATTAATCCCTCTGCGGTTAATGGGGGTCCTGATAATCTGGCACCCTTCTTCCATCAGTTCATTTGTTTTCACATCGTCCGGCACGCTGACAAATACCTGATTGTCTTTTAAAAGCGCTTCCACAAACTCATTCCGGAAATCATAAAGCCCGCCGGAAGAATTTATCAGAATCAATACTCTTCCCATTTCTTTTTCCTCATATGTTACTGCTGCCGCGTCTTATTTCTCGCCTGTTTCCTAGATTGTCTGCATCTATTTTCTGACTACCAGCGTTTATTCTCTGATTGTTTCCCCGCTCATATCCCGGATGGCAATTTCATTATATTTCATCATGCAGACTCCTTCTTTATAGTTCCCAATCGTAACCGGATTTTCCCGGCCCGCCAGATTTTCAAGCGCCTGTCCCGGCATATTGACGCCGCAGGCATATGCGTGCGGATAACCGCCGCCGAAACGGGGATTGACCTCCGAAATATAATATGTCCCGTTCTTTTCAAAAATATCAATGTCAATCATGCCGCGGAATCCGCATTTTTCCACGAAATCCTTTATCAGGGCAAACAGTTCTTCATTTTTATACGACACGGACTTATCGGTTTCCCCGGCCCGCATTTTAATCTTCTTTTTGACAAAAAGGGACGTACATTTCCCCGATATCATGTCGATATAGACGTCTGCGCCATATTCCTGGCCGTCCAGATATTCCTGTATCATCAAATCGTCATACAGCCGGAACAAGAGCTCGATTTCTTCTCTGCTTCCTGCTTTATTGATATTGATGCTGGCGCTGCCTTTAACCGGCTTTACGAATACCGGATAGGAGATTTCTCCTTTTTCCACCGCCTCGTAAAAGGCTTCTTTCTCCACAAAACACATTCCTGTAGGAATCTTCATTTCGCACAGCATCCGGTACATCCGGTATTTGTCAAAGCATGTCTCTACCAAATCATAGGGCGAGATAATCGGTGTCGTTCCGACCGCCAGAAATCTGTCTTTTTCCTTCGCCAGCATGCTCAGTTCCGGGTCAATCAGGGAAAAAACGCCGTCTATCCGTTCTTTTTCGCAGATTTCCAGAATCCGCTCCAGATAACCGGGCGCCGTGATTCTGGGTACGAGATAAAATTTGTCCGCATCATAGACGGCGGGCGCCAGGTTGCTGCAGTCGGTGGCGATAACACATCCTTCCGCTCCCACTTCTTTCTTAAAATACTGCACTATTTTGTTCCGCGTTCCCGCGCTCAAAATCAGAATATTCATTGTTATTCCCCTTTTTTTATTTTCCACTCCGCTTAATAAGGCGTACCGGTCTTTTCTGAAAACAGAACGTTCTTTTCCAGTCCGTCAAAGAAAAGCGGCCCGCCGCCCGTATGCACGAAAAGAACCCTCTTATTCCGAATATCGTTATCCGCCAGGTAAGCGAGCATACCGTGAAAAGCCTTCCCGACATAAGTCGTGTCCATCGGAATGCCTTCCCGCCTCATCACCTTTTCAATGGTTCCGACAGTCTCCGCCGTATATTGCCCATACCCGCCGCACCGGTACGCGTCTGTAAAAATCAGGCGTTCTTCCCGATACAGGGTTTCAAACTTTTCACCCAGATATTCCCGGATGCTTTCTTTTACGACGTTTCTTCCTCTTTCCGCCTCCCGCGCGATGCTGATGCCCACGATTTTCCGCTTCTCATCGCCGGAGAGCAGACTTCCGCATACCAGCCCGGCCTGTGTGGTTCCCGTGCCGGAAGCGTGAAACAGATAATCAAAATAAAGATTGTTTTCTCTTTCGTATGCCTCGATTTCCCTGAAGGCTTTAACATAGGCTTCCGTCCCGCAGCTGCCGTGCCCGCCGCCCGCAATGAAATAAGGCGTTTTCCCGGCTTTTCGGTATGCGGCTTGGCGCTTCTCGATAGTCTCCGCCACCTTTGTAACGGGACAGGTCTCAATCACAGCCCCGAAATCCTGTACCAGCTTTGTATTGTTCAACAGTTCTCTGTTTTCTTCCGGCGAAATAATATGACAGGAAAGCCCCATCCCCGCCGCCATATTCGCGATAATGCGGCAGTGATTGGAGCTGTTGCTTCCGTAGGTCATCACGATATCGGGCGCTTCCCGTCTGATTTCCCGATAAAATTCAGCCGCCTTCCGCGCTTTATTCCCGCCGAAGCTGAAAGGCACGAGGTCGTCCCGTTTCATGAAAATATGATTGCTTCCGTAACTGTCCGACAGCTCCTGAATACAGGTAGGCGCCAGTTCTTTTTCCAATACGGGAATTTTATTCATGGGCATTCTCCTCCGGCCTGCTTTTTCCGATATACATCGAAGTCTTCCACCGTCTGTTCCGCGCCTGAAAGCGTTCCGGAACGTTTCAGCACTTTTCCGACGGTCATTCCGATAATCTTCAAATCCATCAGAAAACTGCAGTGTTTAACATATTCCAAGTCGAAAGCAAAACGGCCTTCCCACCCGAGAGCATTTCGCCCGTTTACCTGTGCCAGCCCCGTAAGCCCCGGCCGCACATCATGCCTGTGCCGCTCTTCCTCTGTATACCAGGGCAGATAACGCACCAGCAGAGGTCTTGGGCCAATCAGGCTCATGTCGCCTTTCAAAATATTGAACAGTTCCGGCAGTTCATCCAGACTGGTAGAACGGAGCATTTTCCCGAACCCGGTCAGCCGCTCCTCATCCGGTAACAGTTCTCCTTTCTCGTCCCGTTTATCCGTCATGGTGCGGAATTTGCAGAGCGTAAAGATTTCACCGTTTCTGCCCGGCCGTTCCTGGCGGAACAGAACGGGGCTTCCCAGCTTCACCCGGACAAGAACATATAGAATGAGAAGCAGCGGACTTAAAACGATAATCGCCGACAATGACAATACGATATCCAATATTCGCTTAATATATTTCGCGTAAATCATCCGTAAATGATATTCCTTTCTTTCGCAATTCCCAACTATCTCCCAAAACACTTCCTGACAATCCCAATAATTAACGCCATATCCTCCGGTGTATTTTTGATATCGCTCGGTAAACACAGGCCCCTTGCGAATACATTGCTGCCCACGCTGCTGCCATCGCCATTGTGCGGGATAAAATCGCATTTTGCATAAACGGGCTGCTCGTGCATCGGCTTCCAGACCGGTCTGCTTTCGATATTTTCCTCATCCAGCGCATCCATAACCATATCCGGCGTTACATCACAGCCTTTCCCAATCAGCATGCCGGAAAGCCAGTTGTTGGCGTCGCCGTCCGGATTCAGCGGATTCATGGTAATCTCCGGGATGTCCGCAAAGGCTTCCTTGTACTGCCTGTAAATTGCCTGTTTACGCGCTTTGTGCTCGTCAAGATGCAGCAACTGCCCTCTGCCGATGCCCGCCACTACATTGCTCATTCTATAATTATATCCAATCTGGGAATGCAGATAAAATCTGGCCGGGTCTCTGGCCTGCGTCGCCAGAAAGAGCGCTTTTTCAACAGCCGCTTTATCCTCCGATACCAGCATGCCGCCGCCGGAAGTCGTGATAATTTTATTGCCGTTAAAGGAGTAGATTCCGAATTTCCCCATCGTTCCCGTATGCTTCCCTTTATAAGTACTGCCCAGGGATTCCGCGGCGTCTTCGATATAGGGCACATGATGCGCCTCGCAGACCGCCATGATTTCATCAATTTTCGCCGGGGTACCGTACAGATAAGCGCAGAGAACCGCTTTCGGATGAGGATATTTTTCAAAGGCTTTTTTTAACGCTTCAGGCGACATATTCCAGGTGTCCGGCTCCGCATCGATAAATACCGGCGTCGCCCCTTCATATACGATAGGGTTACAGGTTGCGGAAAACGTCAAATCCGACACAAACACCACATCCCCCGGACCGATATCCAGCAGTTTCAGTGCAAGATGAATCGCCGCAGTACCCGCGCTAAGCGCCGTGGCATGGGCCGCTTTCGTGTATGCCGTCATTTCGTTCTCGAAAGCCGTAACGTTTGGTCCAAGCGGTGCAATCCAGTTGGTATCGAATGCTTCCTTTACAAATTTCTGTTCCTCGTCGTGCATGGTTGGCGAAGACAGGTATATTCTCTTTTTCTCCTTTTTATCCATAGGAACTTTCCTTTCCTCAGCTTCTCTGATTCCGCCGTGATGTGGCATACCCATTTTTTTCCCGATTCCTAATCCCGCTTCCTTTATCATCCGGATTTCGATATGCGGAATCGCCGCCGCTTCCATAATGATACGTCGGTACGATTTTCTGAATCAGCGGTCTGATATCCGAACTTTCAATCTGACATTCGTCTTTCAGCTCTTTTAGCTGTACAAAAAATTCTTCTTCATCCAGTTCAATCGGCCTGCCGATATGAATCATGCGATTTGCCGTATCTCGCATTCCCTCTTCATCCATCAGCAGTTCTTCGTATAATTTTTCGCCGGGGCGCAGCCCTGTAAACTCGATTTTGATATCCTCGCCTACCCGGTAACCGGACAGACGAATCAGATTCTGGGCCAAATCAAGAATTTTCACAGGCTCTCCCATGTCCAGGACAAAGATTTCGCCGCCCCTCGCATAGGCGCCCGCCTGTAAAACGAGCGACACTGCCTCCGGAATCGTCATAAAATACCGGATGATGTCGGGATGCGTTACCGTTACCGGGCCGCCCTCCGCAATCTGCTTTTTGAAAAGCGGAATGACGCTTCCGTTGCTGCCCAGCACGTTTCCGAATCGTACCGCCACAAATTCCGTATCGTAATGCCTGTTAAAAATCTGAATAATCATTTCGCAGATACGTTTGCTCGCTCCCATGATATTCGTCGGGTTTACCGCCTTGTCCGTCGATATCATGACAAACCTTTTCGCTCCGGTCATCGCCGCCGCCTGTGCCGTCTTAAACGTACCGAACACGTTATTTTTGATTGCTTCCGTCGGACTGTCCTCCATCAGAGGCACATGCTTATGCGCCGCCGCATGATAAACGATATCCGGCCGGTATTGTGAAAAAATCCAGTTCATCCGGTTCGTATTCCGTACCGATGCGATGAGCACCACCAGGTCCAGCTCCGGGTGCTTCATTTTCAGTTCCTGCTGCACATCATAGACACTGTTTTCATAAATATCGAGAATAATGAGCTGTTTCGGCCTGTGCTGCGCAATCTGCCGGCAAAGCTCGCTTCCGATGGAACCGCCGCCGCCCGTCACGAGCACCTTTTTGCCCTGTACATAACCGAGAATCGAATCCATATCGACGCTGATAGGCTCTCTTCCGAGCAAATCCTCCACTTCCACATCCCGCAGCTTGCTGACGCTGACGTCTCCGTTCACGAGCTGGTACATGCCGGGAAGGGAACGCAGCTTACAGTTCGTGTCCTTACAGATTTCCAGCACGTTTTTCAGTTCCGCGCGGGAAGCGGAAGGCATCGCCACAATGATTTCATCGATATTGTATATGTCGGCGCATTCCACGATTTTGTCCCGGCCTCCGGCCACCTTGATTCCCTGGATATATCTGCCCCATTTGCCTTTGTCGTCATCAATGATGCAGCGGATGACCATTGTGGAAAAATTGCTGTTCACGATTTCTTTGATAATGGCATTTGCCGCTTCTCCGGCACCGACGACCATCACGGAAATCTTATTCTTTTTATTCTGCTGCTTATGCTTGATTCCCCTGAAAAAACGGTACGAAAAGCGGCTGGCAAAAATGCAGCTGATAAGCAGACATAAATACAGAAAATGATAACTCCTCGGCACGGCCTGTCCCGCCGTTTTAAAAAACTGAAGCCCGACGCTGTTCACCACCGCCGCAATCACACAGGAAACGACGATATTCTGCAATTCCGTTTCTCCCGCGAAAGCCCACAGGCTGCTGTATAAACGGAATACATAAAAAATTAGCAGCGTCAGCAGGATATTCAGCAAAAGAAAGTGCTCAATCGGCTGAATAAAATGCTCCGGTATCAAATCCACTTTGCCGTCATATCGAATCAGAATCGCCAGATAACTCGCAATGACAATGCTGATTACATCATAGATAATCAACGCGGTTCTCCGGTAAAATAATTTTACATTAAACGGTTTTCGTCTCTTTTTCATTTTCAACCTTACCCGTTCCTTCTGCAGTACGCCCCATATCGGATAAAAGCGGAGCGAGCGTCAACAACAGACAAAATGCAATCGGATTGCACGGATGAAAAATCCATTCCGTCAGTCCGGCCACCGCAAAAAGTAATAGCAAAGCAAGCGGCAGCGCACTACACACTCTGTCATTTTTTCTTCTCTTATAGTAAACCGCCGACTGTATCAGCGTGGCAGCGCCAAACAAAACAAATACAATCCCCACCGGAACGCCAAAATCGTATGCGGTCTGAAGATAGATATTATGCGCATGTACAATCAGATTCCCGTCCGGAAGCGTAATGTACATATCGTCATGCCCTTCCCTGTTCAGATTCGCATAATACAATCTGAAAATATCCAGCCGCCCGTTCGTATAAGCCTCCGCGTCGCTTATCTGCTCTTCTTCCTGTTCGGATATTTCACTTCCTGAAAAATCCGACGACGCTACCAGCATTTTATCATTTGTCAGATTTTCCTCTTTCAACAGGCTGCACGGTTCTCTGCCTGCATAATATCCATTATCGCTCTTTCTATCATCTTTTACCGTTTTATACTGATTGATACATTCTTCCTCCGGGATTCCGAGCACCTTCGACTGGAATACATGAAGGAAGCGGCGGACAGTCATATAATAATTGGAATCCAAATCCCTGTCATGCAGAATCTCGTCCGGAAGCTCTTCTATCTCCATCGTTTCCGGCTGTGCCGCCACCGCCGGAACAAGACGCTGCGCCGTAAATACCGCCGGAAAGCAAATGAGAACGGCCGCCGCCATCATTCCCGCCGCCACAAGCAGGGACTTTATTTTCTTCCGCATGCCAAGACAGACAACCGGCATAAGTACAAGCGCCATTACGGCAACCGCAAGATAGCCTGTCCTCGATAAGGTAAAAAGAAGATATACCGCAGAAATTCCAAACACCGTCAGTTCCTTCCAGATACAGGAAAGTTTCTGTTCTCTGCGATATGCGTCCAGCAGCTTCACCACCGCCGCACATACGACTAACGCCAGATATACCGCGCAAATCGTCACCGTATGGAAGGTAAACGGATAGCGGTAATACTGATAAAACATATACGGTCTGTGCAATAGACAATAACCCGCCGACGCCAGAAAGTGAAGCAGAATACCGTTACAGATATTGGAAAGCAGCCGCTCCCTTTTCTCCCAGACTGCCACGCGCACATAATACAAAGAAAAAGCGCATACGAGATAGATGGGCCATCCCCTCGTGTTCCGGAATACGAGCAAAAGAACAAAAAAGATTGCCAGAACCGCACCATACCAGATGCTGAATCTTCTTCCTCCGCCCCGGTTTCCTTTTCTCCATCCGTTCACGGAATGCACTATGCCATAAATTGTGTTGAGAATCACGATTCCCGCAATGATGCCGGCCCACACGGTCAGCTTCACCACCTGTACGCCCTCTTCCGTTCCGGGCATGACCATGTCGGGAGATACCAGCTGTTTCTGATAATAGGAATATCCGGCAAAAGCCGCAATCACCAGATAAACCAGATTCCACCAGTTGAAAATCTCCCGCCGTTTATAAGTCGCAATAACCGCCAGTCCAAAATAAACCAGCATTTCTCTGTATGCAATCATATGATGTATCTCATACAGGCCGTTCATATAATGCACGCCCGCCTGAACCGCCAGCGCCAGAAAAACAATCTGAAGATAATCCGTCCACCGTTCCCGCAGAACGGATAATCCCATGTCGCTGCTTTTATGCAGCCTTTTATGGCACACTCCATAAAGCAGAATGCCCGCCGTAATCAGGATTCCCGCGATAAAGAACAGATTGTTCTCCGCATAAGGCGAAAACAGCTTACAGGGCCATACCGCCGCGACAGAGACCACCGCCGCCACAAGAATAACCGGAGACGCCGCCCGCTTCCATACCGTTTCCACCGTCAGCAGCCTGTTTTTATCCGGGTGCTTTCCATAATACTTCCCGGTAACAAAGGTCACCGCTGCTCCAAGTAACACAAGCAGGGCATCACACACCAGTGTTCTGCCCTTTCTAAGCGGGATTTTATATTCATACTCTGTGATAATATTATGCTCCGTATCTTCTACATTGCCATAATACAGCGTTCCGTTATAAATCGTGCCGGAAGTTTCCGTGTCCTCGAAGGCCACATAAAAATCCGTGGAAATTCCCTGGATGGCATAATAATATTCCTTGCCGACTTCTGTCTCCTGATTGACCCGTACCGTGCAGAATCCCGGCATTTCCTTCATATCATCCGTGGAAATAATCTGCTGCATCAGTATATTTCTTGACGCATCCCGCAGAATAAAATTAAATTCTTCTCCCGCAGACTCATTCAGCAAAAATACCCGGATGTTCTCCAGATGGTCGTACTGGGCAACAAACATCTGCTCGACGACATATTCTTCTGTAATCGCCTCGGACTGCATGGACATCTGCCGGTTACTTCCGGAAACGACTTTCTCCGTCACAAGCCGGAGCGGCCATAATGCGATGATGATGCACAGGCATATGAGCCAGACCGTTCCGCAGATTGCCTGACGGCTATTGATAACTTTATTCATTTTCTGTAACGCTTTCTTACTATTTTATTATAATACTTCATCGGACGTTTGCTCGTTTCGACTGCAAGAAAAACAAATGACGCTTCGCGTCGCTTGTGGAATTTACTTCTATCTCTTGCCACTCGCAAACTCGCGCTCCGCGCTCTCTTTGCTGTTTTGACTTCGACTCTTTGTTACTCGCAAACTCGCGCTTCGCGCTCTCTGTCCGATTTCATCGGACGTTTGCTCGTTTCGACTGCAAGAAAAACAAATGACGCTTCGCGTC